>JAZNPK010000037.1:0-122132 GCA_045589595.1 Victivallales bacterium | reverse complement strand
GATCCGAATTCAAGTTTCACAGACTCAACCTTGTTTTTTGCTTTTGCCATACGAATACCTAAAATAACAGGTTATGGCTGATTATAGCACAACAATGGGCATTTTGCAACCCCAAGTGGGGAAAAGTGGGGACATTTTGTTGAAATTTGAGCATAAAAATGGCGGAGAGAGCGGGATTCGAACCCGCGGTGAGTCGCCCCACGGCGGTTTTCAAGACCGCTGCCTTAAACCACTCGACCATCTCTCCGCAAAATATGTGTCATACAATACCCCGTGAATCCATTTTTTCAAGTCGGGAAAATGAAAAAAGCAGAAACATCTGATCCGGCTCATTCCGGCGCGGAAAAGATCCATGCCTCGCCGGGGATATCTTCCACCAGCCGCCAGCCGCACAATTCCAGATGTTTCGCACGGGAAATACGCGGGTACAGCAGCACCACATGTTTCAATCCGGTCTCTGCAGCAAGGCGCGCAGCCGGGATCGTCGCTGTCAGCAGTTTTGTTTTCCGTTCATTTTCCGCCCGGGAAAACGCCGGATCCAGTCCCCACTGCCAACGGAGCTGTGGCGCTTCAAAATACAGTTGGGGGAAATCACTCCAATCCGCATTCAGAACAGCAGTCCCCGGCGCAAAATTTGTCTCCAGATATTGACGCAGACGGGGTCGCTCCCGGAAACCGTTTCCGCGGGCGGCGTAACACGCAGTGGAAATACAGCCGAGGATCACAGACAACGCCATAAGCCCCCACGCCGCTTTTTTCCAATGAAGTTTCAGGATCGGGAACGGCACATCGTCACGCATCACGCTGTCCATCAGCCCGATAAATCCCAGCGCAGTAAAGGGGGCGGCATACTCCATCGCGCGTTTCATCCAGAAAAATGCCACTGTAAACAGCAATCCGAACAATGCGGCGGCGGCAGACGGGACCGGCAGACGCGCCCTGCCCCGGCTTTCCACGATCCGGGCGATCAGCACCAGATTGGCAAACGCCATCAGATACAGAGGAATGGATGTGACAAAATCCCTGCCGTTTGCGGGCAGAAGTTCGGCGGGAATATGATTGGGATCCGCAGCCGACGACGAAAGCGGTCCGGCAAGCGCATCAAGGGACTGTACTTTCCAGATCAAAAAAGAGTTGGGACTCTGAGGATGGATCAGCAATCCCAGCAGCACACCGCACAGAGCAGTCAGTACCGGCAGAAATGCCTGGAATTTGTGTTCACGCCACTCAAATACCGCATAGACCAATGCCGGAATGGCGATAAAATGAGGATTGGAATAACTCCATGCGTAAATGAATGAGAGCAGCAGCATCCATAAACTGCGCTGTTTCCATGTACCTTTCGCCAGAAACCCGAAAGCGATCAGCAGCAGAGCCACCGACAACAGATGGGGACGGAGCATCGTCAACCGTGTACAGGCTCCTGCGGTCAGCAGAAGCGGCAGCAGACATCCGGCAAAGATGGTCCTTGCCCGGACACCGCCCTGTCTGGCGGCAAACACGAAAGCGCCGGACATCAGCAGCAGAAAGAACAGATATTCAAAATGGAACGGCGGCGCGATTTCACCACAAAAAATCTTCCGCACTCCGGTCAGCAGCCAGAGAAGAAAATGAAACAGCATCTCCTTGTCGGCAAAAGTATCACACCAGACGGAAAGCTGCAGAGCGGGAAATTCCCGTGCGAGGAACACACCCGGACCTTCAGACGCAATCCGGATATGATAAAAAACGTCCAGCGAATTTTCAGCGCTGCCGAAAACGAGCAGACGGCACACAAAAAGCCACATCACCGGCAGCAGGACCGCACCGGCAAGAAAAAGGATTCTGCGTGTCTGCTTCTCCATTAAAGACCGGTCAAACGTTTGAAGTTGCCGCCGAAGAATTTTTCAAATTCCGTGCGGGAAAGATTCTCACACATTGCCCCGTAGAGATTGACACCGGGACTGCAGACGGGGAAATCCGATCCGTAAAGAACGCGGTCCGCACCCAGTTTATCCACAGCGTACCGGAGCAGATTCCAGCGGAAGAGACCGGTTCCGGAAAAATCCAGACACACATTGGGCAGACCGGAAATGAAGTCGATCCGTTTCTTTGCATCGCTCACATCGCCGGGATGGGCGATCACGATATTCAGATCCGGAAACGCTTTTGCCACAGGCACGATTTCCTCTTCCGTTCCCCAGTGCATATTGACCGGCATACCGAGTTCGGATGCCGTTTCCCAGATCTGCATATTGCCGTCGCTGTTCAGGTTCTGAGTCCCCATAATGTAAGGGACAAGTTCACCGATCCAACGGACACCTTTGGCGTACATCTCACGGAGTTCCTGCCGGGATTCCGCAGGATATCCGCCGTGAACATGGATGCCGGGAATATAAAATCCCGGATACCGGTCCGCAATGGCAAGGGTCTCACGGTTGGCGGCTTTGATGTCGTCCCATGTACATTCATGATTTTTAACGACCAGAGAACCGCAAGCCCGATCCGTACCAATCTTTTTGAGTTCGCCGGTATATTCTTCCAGCGTTGTCGGGGCGCCGTAGGGGGCAATGGAATTTGCCTGATCAATGAAGGGATGGATATGAGCGTCAATGATCTCAAAATCGTAATCAAATTTCATCAGAGACATTGTAAAAACCTTTATTCTGTATTACTTTTTCAGGGCTTTGAGCGCACGCAGATCATTTTCCGGCAAACGGTCGCCGGCAGTATTGATCACGGCATCCAGGATCTGCGCAAAAACTTCCGGCGGAACATCACCAAGTTCGCGCCAGGAACCGCTTTTCCGCAGGGCTATGATGTCGTCAATGGCGATCATGGCAGGTGCAGCACAATCAAAATTTCCATCCGGACTGCCGGGAACTGCCATGGAACGCAGGTTCATGGGATCGTGATGGATCAACAGCAGGCGGGCTCCGTCCGCCTCATTTTCATACACGGTCCCCTGACGGAATTGCAGATCAGCCATAAATTACTCGCTGAATTTGCAAATGGCACAATGGCGGCAATCCAGTTCCTGCGGCGTTTCATAACGCAGACCGGATTTTTTCGCTTTGCGGATATTCAGCAGGTTCATACCGGCAAGAATGAAACCGAGAAGAATAAATCCGCCCGGCGCCTGTCCCATAACGGAGAACCCGGAATCCCAGCACTGGAGACTCACATTGAAAAGCGTACCCGCCGCCAGAAATTCACGGATCGCACCCAGCAGCACAAGCGCCAGCGTGAAACCGATCCCCATACCGACACCGTCCGCAACAGACAGGAACAGATTGTTCTTGGAGGCGAATGCTTCCGCTCTGCCCAGCACGATACAGTTCACAACGATCAGCGGCAGGAAAATCCCGAGTGCATTGTAAATCGCAGGAGGCGCATAGGCTTTCATCAGCATATCAACGATCGTAACAAAAGTGGCGATCACAACGATATAGACAGGAATACGGATCTTGCCCGGCACGATGTTGCGGATCAGAGAAATCACCATATTGCTGCACAACAGCACAAACATGGTGGCGATCCCCATCGCCAGAGCGTTGGACGCATTGGAAGTTGTGGCGAGCGTGGGGCACATCCCCAACGCCAGAACAAGCACGGGGTTCTCCTGCCAGATGCCTTTTTTCAAAACAGAACCGAAAGCAGCCATTATTTTGTCTCCTTTTTCTGCAGATATTCATTCAGAGTCTGTGCCGCGTTCCAGGCAAGTTCGTTCACGGCATTGGACGAAATGGTGGCGCCGGAAACAAAATGGATCCCGTCGGCGGCAGTCCATTTGACCGCACCGGGTTTCTTGCCTTTGAAAGAATCCAGCGTCATATTGCCGGGCAGAGAAGGATCTTCCGGCGTGCCTTTGATCACATCGGTGATCGTTTTGATCCGGACACGATCCGTGACTTTGGTGCCGATCCCCGGCGTTTCATTGTGTTTTGTAATAATGAAAGAGCGGATGGCGCCATCGGCATCGAAACCGATCAGCCCTTCAATGGCTCCGCCGTACCCGCTGCCCGGAGCCAGCATGGCAAACGCGGCAGGGATACCGTTTTTCTTCGCAACATAAAGTTTGACGGTCCCGTTTTTCAGGTCGATCACTTCCGAAGCGATGGTATCGGCATTGTCATAATCCACGCCGTCAAGCACCACAGCCAGACCTGCGAGAGTCTTGGCGGCATCAGCAGCGGCAATGGAACGGTCCGTCAACAGCTTTGCGCCCGCCATCATGGCAGTGGCAACAGCGCAGACGATCAGAAGAAACACGCCCAGATACAGGACGCCGGATTTTTTTGTCAGATCATTGCTGCTCATCATTTCACCTCGCCTCTGCGCATATTCAGGGCAGACACACTGGCAGGCGTCCAACCCAATGGCCGTTTGTAACAGAACCGGTCGATCAGCGGAACCAATGCATTCATAATGACAATGGCAAAGCTGACACCTTCCGGATAACCGCCCCAGATACGGATCACGCAGGCGATCAAACCGGTCATGGCACCGAAGATCACGGCACCCAGTTGCGTCATGGGGCTGGTCACCATATCAGTTGCCATAAAGAAAGCACCGATCATCATACCGCCGGACAGCAGATGGAACACGGGTCCGGGCGTCAAGGTGGGAGCAGTCAGGTTCACGATCCATGTGAAGATGGCGGCAGCACCCAGCATGGCGACCGGGATCTGCCACTTGATCAAACGGAACGCGATCAGCATGATACCGCCGATGATAATGGCAAGCGCGGAAGTTTCACCCAGAGAACCGCCCACATTTCCGATAAAGGATTTCAGGAGATGATCACCGGATTCCAGCTTATCAAACACCGCCAGCGCATTGGCAGTGCCGGCAGACATCTTTGCCGCAGTCAGCGGAGTGGCACTGGAAACAATGTCCGCTACCGTGCCGGTCTGAATGGCAACGGAGGCACCGGAAGTGACATCCGCAGTGTTGACGCTCACAAAGTGAGTCATCGGCTGGGCAAAACCGATCAGCAGAGCCACACGGGCAACAGCCGCCGGATTGAAGGGATTCTGCCCCAGACCGCCGAAGACCTGCTTGGCAATAATGATCGCCACCAGAGAACCGACAAGGCACATCCACCAGGGCGCAGTGGACGGCAGGTTCAGGGCAAGGATCACACCCGTGACCGCCGCACTCCAGTCGGTGACCGCCTGCGGCTGACGCGTACAGACACACCAGAGATATTCCGTCGCCATGCAGAACACCGCGCAATATACCAGCACGCGGATCGCATCCAGACCGAATACCCAGACTGATGCCGCAACAACAGGCACCAGACAGATCAAAACTTTCAGCATGATATCGGAGATCGATTCACCGTCATGCACATGAGGGGACGTACTGAGGATCAGACTGCCGGCAGGCGGCAGAACGATCTCTTCACCCGCGGGATTGACCGCAGGATTCTGATTTTTATTTTCTTCTGACATGATCGTATCTCTCCGATTATTTCTTCGCCGCACGACGCAGCGCATTGATTTCTGCTTTTGCCCGTCTGAAATGCTGAACCAATGGGCGTTTTGCCGGACAAACATAGGTGCAGACACCACATTCAAGGCAGTCCATCACAAATGCCTGCTCAGCCATATCGTATTTTTCACTTTCCACCAGCACGCTGATGGGACCGGGCAGCAGCCGCATGGGACACGCATCCACACATCTGCCGCAGCGGATACAGGGATGAGATGTGTACAAGCCCGTTTCCGAAAGCTGAAGCAGGAGAATACCGGACGTGTTCTTCGTAACAGTCACTTCAGTCGTCGCCTGAGAGAAGCCCATCATGGGACCGCCGAGGATCAGTTTCGCAGCAGGTTTCACCAGACCGCCCGCCATTTTCAACGCTTCCGCGACCGGCGTACCGATCCGCAGCAGCCATGTGCAGGGATCTTTGACCGGGGATCCGGTGACCGTTGTGGCGCGTTCGATCAGCGGATGACCTTCCACCACCGCATCGCGGATGGCAGCACAGGTGCCGACATTCTGCACCACGCAGCCCACGTCCATCGGCAGACCGCCGGCTACGACCTGACGGCCCGTAATGGCATAGATCAGCTGTTTTTCAGCGCCCTGAGGATAACGGACACGCAGGGGAATGATCTTTGCTCCATATTTTCCGGCAAGACTCTTCAACGCTTCGATCGCATCCGGTTTGTTCTCCTCAACACCCACAAAAATACGGGTCACACGGAGGATCTTGGCTGCGATGGCTGCACCTTCCAGCACCGTTTCGGCGCGTTCCAGCATCAGCCGGTGGTCCGCTGTCAGATAAGGTTCACACTCGGCACCGTTCAGGATCAATGTATCAATGGTCTTTTCCGGCGGCGGGGAAAGTTTCACATGGCTGGGGAATGCCGCACCGCCCATACCGACGATACCGGCTTCACAGATCCGTTTCTTCAGGATCTCGCGGTCCGTATTGCGCCAGTCGGGAATGGGTGCAAGGTCACTGCCCCATTCATCTTTACCGTCGGAAATGATCTCAATGGCAGGGATCATCACGCCGAGGGCACCCGGCACCAGCACCACATCACCAACCGTACCGCTGGTGGGCGCATGAAGCGGGACACTGACGAAACCGTCCGCAGCGGCGATCTGCTGTCCTTTTTTGACAACATCGCCTTTGGCAACGACCGCCTGGGGCGGTTTGCCGATGTTCTGCTGAAGCGGCACAAAATATTTTTCAAGCAGCGGCGCGACCCGGATGGCTTTGGCATTGGAAAGCGCTTTGCCGTCAGCCGGATGAACACCGCCACGGAAACGACGGGGATTATTGCTGTACATGGATCATTTCTCCTTCTTTTCGGGTGCAGGCGCGCAAGGCACAAGACGGCGGTGCGCTTCTTCCGTCTGAAGCGCTCCGGTGGGACATTTCACCTGCTCCACAAAAGATTCATCGGGGGGATTGCTGTAAGTCACACGGACAAGCTGATCCTGAACGCTCATGGAATCCGGAGCGAGACGGAAACATTTACGGCAGGTCAGGCAGGTCACGGTACAATTCTTCCGTTTCTGCTGGGGTTTGTCAAGGGAGTTGCAGTAAACATGGACCTTCGCCGTCGCAGGAACAAGACGGATCAGTTTGCGGGGGCAGACAGAAATACATTTTCCGCAGCCGCGGCAGAGTTCCGGATGGACCACCGCAAGACCGTCACGCATTTCAATGGCGCCGAAGGGACACGCTCTGGCGCAGGAACCGAAGCCCAGACAGCCGTAACGGCAGGCTTTTCCGCCGCCATTGCCGATCTGGGATGCACTGCGGCAATCCAGGATCCCGTTGTAATGCGCATTGCGGTGAGCGCGTGTAACAGAGCCGCCGCAGAACACCACAGCCACCTGTTTCTCCGCAGCTTCACCGGCTTCAACACCGAGGATCTTCGCCATTTCAGCACGGATCTCATCCGAGCAGGCGGGACAACTGTTCAGCGGAGCGCCGCGGGTCACGATGGCATCCGCCAGATCGGCACAACCGGCAAAACCGCAGGCACCGCAGTTTGCGCCGGGAAGAAGCGCCTGGATCTCTTCGATCCGCGGGTCAACTTTCACCTCAAATTTTTTGGCAGTCAAAGCGATCAGCAAGCCGAGAACAAGTCCCAGCAGAGCAACGACCGCCGCCGAAATCAAAATCGTTTCCAACATATTCAGTCTTTCTCCTGTTCTATCACTTGACAAGTCCGGAGAAGCCCATAAACGCCATGGCAAGGATCCCTGCCGTGATCAGCGCAATGGCTGTTCCCTGAAACGGTTTCGGAATCTTGGAAAGTTCCAGCCGTTCACGCAGACTGGCAAAAAGCAGCATGGCAACACCGAAACCGATACCGGTGGCACAGCCGAACACGGTGGATTCCAGAATTCCACGCCCCTGCCCCGCATTCAATTCCGCCGCACCGAGAACCGCACAGTTGGTGGTGATCAGCGGCAGATAAATACCGAGAGACGCATACAGCGCAGGACTGAACTTTTTCAGCAGGATCTCCACGATCTGGACCAGTGAAGCGATCACTACAATAAATACCAGAATACGGGTGAACGACAGATCCACCGTGTATCCGAAAATATTGAGTTTCACCGCAAGAAGCAGTTTGTGAAGGATCGCAGTGACAAATGACGCAATGGTCATCACAAAAATAACGGCACCTGACATCCCCATCGCTGTTTCAAGGCGTTTGGAAACACCGAGAAAGGGGCAGATGCCGAGGATCCTGGACAACACCACGTTGTTCACAAGGATCGCTCCGACTGTAATCAACAGCCACTCGTTGGAAGGCATTTTTTCGTTCTCCTTACTGTTATTTATTCTGTTGAATATTGGGCATTATGCTATTTCTTAACATATAACTATAATACGGCAGGGAGCGTTTTTCAAGTCTGAAAAAGAAAAAACATCCCATCAACTTGAAATAAGCGAAGAAAAAGACAGAATCAAGGCAGAATCAAAAACAGATCGATCCCCGTTCCGGGATCATTTGAACGCCGCGAGAACGAGCCCGGTAACGATCAGAGCAAGCCCCGCAAGTTTGGGGGCAGTCGTCTTTTCTTTCAGGAATACGATCCCCAGGAAGACGCCCACCGGGAGACTCATCTGCCGGAACGCCTGAACATAACTGACATTGGTGACCCAATGCATGGCAAGCAGAACCAGCACATAAGCGGCGGCGGCGAACAATCCGGAAACATATCCCTGCCATTTGCCGAACATGGAAAATTTCAGATTTTCCCGCTCATGAGGCAGAGTAAGAACGATCACAAAAAGAAAGAAGAACAGGATCATTTCCCGGATGGATGAATAGGCACAGGACCCGGTCAGCACACTGGACGCTTTGCCGTATTTCAGCATCAGATCGATACCGGCTTTGTCAAAGACCGTGTACCCCGTAGTCCCGAGCGCGGCGATCAGGATCCACGGCAGGGCTCTGTTCCGGGTGTAACTGGAGAGACGAAAGGAGCTGAAGTCGTTCAGCGGCATAATGATACATCCGGCAAAAATCACAATCATACCGATGATTCCGGCAATGCCGAGGGGCGCACCGTAACCCGTTGAAAAATAAATACATTCTGTAACAAAAGCAGTCAGAAGAACGGGCAGCGCCCGCGCAAGGGGATACGCCAGAGAAACATCTGCCAGCCGGTATGCAAAAGACAATCCGGTGTTGCAGACCACGCCGCAGAAGGCGCCGAGAGAGACCATCAGCCAGAATTTTCCGGGCAGAGCGGAGAGATCGATCCCGGACGCCAGTGTGAACGGCAATGTGGAACAGAATCCGCCAAAGGAAATGAGCAGAAAAAATGCCAACGGCGGACGCTGACTTTTGCTGATAAAATGCCATCCGGCATGAAGCACAACGGACGCAAGGATCAATACGAATGCAAGGGCAGACATAAAAAGCGGTTCTTTCTTACAGACTTCGGATTCCTATTAAGATACACGATTTTCCGTTTTATTCAAGGGCGGCAGTTGAAAAATCCGCGTTATGGTGTATTTTACTATTGGAATAACAGAACAAAACAACAGGAGATCATTGTTTCATGGCATACAATATCGACGAAAAACTGGTGATCGGTGTCGCTTCAAGTGCACTGTTCCGTCTGGACGAAGCGGATGACATCTTCCGCAGCAAGGGGCTTTCCGCTTACCGCGAATATCAACGCACCCATCAGACGGATATTCTCCGTACCGGCATCGCCTTTCCTTTTATCAAGCGTTTTCTGCGTCTGAACGATATCTTTCCGGAACAGCATCCCGTGGATGTGGTGCTGCTCTCCCACAACGATCCCGATACCGGCGCACGGGTCATGCACAGCATCCGCCATTACGATCTGCCTATTTCACTGGCGGCATTTACAACGGGTGCATCGCCATACGCTTATATCCCGGCATACAACGTTTCGCTCTTTCTCTCTGCAAATGAAGAAGATGTGCGTCAGGCATCCGCTATGGGATATGCCGCCGGACAGGTCCTTGACAGTGCCGCGACGGATGATAATGACGACAACGAACTGCGGATCGCATTCGACTTCGACGGCGTGATCGCAGATGATTCTGCCGATATGATCTACCGCGCCGGTGGTCTGGAACTTTATCAGCAGATCGAAGCTGCCAATGCCGCCAATCCGCTGCCGCAGGGTCCGCTGGCGGATCTGCTCTCCAAACTGGCAGGCATCCGCTCCATGGAGGACCGGCTCATCGAACAGGATCCCGCATACAAACGCTATCTGAAAACTGCCATCGTGACCGCGCGCAGCGCACCTGCCGATCAGCGGATCGTGGCAACACTGCGTCAGTGGGATATTACTGTGGATCAGACATTCCTTCTGGGCGGCATCAACAAGGGACGCGCCCTTTCCATTCTGAAGCCACATATTTTCTTCGATGATCAGCGTTTCCCCAATCTGGAATCGTCTTCCCCCTACACGCCGAGCGTACATATCCCCTTCGGCGCACTGAATAACAACAAATAACAGACTGCGATACAGAAATATGAATGCTTCCCAACGGAAAAAACTGATCAGCCGGTGTCACCGGATCGTGATCAAAGCCGGTACGCGGCTCCTGACGGATCCCAAATCCATTCCCCTGCTGATCGATCAGATCGCAAAACTGCGCGAGTCCGGTCATCAGGTCATCTTTGTTTCATCCGGTGCTGTCGGTACCGCCATGAAGATGCTCAAAATCAAAAAACGCCCATCCCATCTTTCTGATGTTCAGGCACTTGCCGCCATGGGACAAGTCAAACTCATGTCCATTTATCAGGAGGAATGTCAGAAACGGGGATTCCATGCGGCGCAGCTGCTGTTGACTGCGGACGATCTCCGCGCACGGGAACGGCATCTCAATCTTGAAAACTGCATCGAGGCACTTCTCTCCAGAAATGTGCTGCCGATCCTGAATGAAAACGACCCCGTATCGGTGGATGAACTCAAGTTCGGCGATAACGATTCTCTGGCATCTCTCATGGGATCCATGTGCCGCGCCGACCTGACCATTATCCTCACCACGGTGGATGGTCTGCTGAAACCAAATCCTGACGGCTCGCTGGGAGACCGTATCTCTCTCGTCAAGGGCGTCACACAGGAACAGCGGGATATGGCGACCGGCACCGATGACGGCAATCTCTCCATCGGCGGTATGGCATCCAAGCTCAAAGCGGCGGAGATCCTCAACAGTGCCGGTGAAGCATTGTGGATCGCCGACGGCAGAGATCCCGCCGTTCTGGAAAAGATCTTCAACGGTGAAGATGTGGGCACACTCTTCCTCCCGGCGGATGATTCCCACCACAAAATGGAAGCAAAAAAACGTTGGATCAACACCTTCTCCACCGCAAAAGGAAAACTTGTGATCGACAACGGTGCAGTACGCGCCATCCGGAAAACACCCTGCAGTCTGCTGCCCGTGGGGCTTGTGGGCGTAAAAGGTTCATTCCAGCGCGGCGATATTGTGGAACTGTGTGCGCCGGACGGAAAAGTCATCGGCAAAGGCAAAACCAACTTCAAATCCACTGACTGCCGGAAACTCATCGGCAAACAGACTGCCGAGATCCGCGCAGTCCTGGGTTGCGATTCCGAAGAGGAAATCGTACACCGCAATAATATGGTGGTGCTGTAATGACACCCCTTTCCTTCTATATCAAGACCTACGGCTGTCAGATGAACGAGCGGGATTCCGATTCCGCCGCGGCACTCCTTACCGCAAACGGGTATCTGCAGGCTCAGGACGAAACGGATGCAGACATCATCATCCTCAACACTTGCAGTGTGCGTGATCAGGCGGAACGGAAAGCCATCGGAAAACTGGGGATCATGAAACGGCTGCTGGAAGAAAAACCTTCTGTGATCTTCGGGATCATGGGCTGTATGGCGCAGAGCCGGGGCGATGAACTGCTGAAAAAGATCCCGCACCTGAACTTTGTCATCGGTACCGATCAGATCCACAGCATCCCCGATGCCGTGAAGGCTGTTCTCGCCGACCGGCAGACAAGACCGGATCTGCGGGAACGCACCGGTGCCGATACGCCCGGGATCGATATGCATCGCACCGGTTCAGGAAAACAGAATTACAACGCGTTCATTTCCATTATGCGCGGCTGCGACCGCTATTGCAGTTACTGCATCGTGCCGTATGTCCGCGGACATGAACGCAGCAGAAATATGGATGGCATCCTTGCCGAAGCCCGGGAACTGGTCGGGAACGGCGCAAAAGAGATCATGCTCCTCGGTCAGAATGTGGCGGCATACGGTCTGGACCGCCACGCGCCCAATCAGCCGGACGATCTTTCACCTTTTGCCGATCTGCTTACGGAAATGACAAAGATCGACGGTCTGGAACGGATCCGGTTCACCTCGCCTCATCCCGCCTATTTCAACAAAAAACTCATCGACACCATCGCGCGGGAGGAAAAGATCTGCAAATGTATTCACCTGCCGCTGCAGTCCGGCTCCGACCGCGTCCTCAAACTGATGAACCGTCCGTACACAGTGGAACGGTACAAAGCCATCATCTCCGCTCTGAAAGAACAGGTGCCGGGGATCGCCTTCTCCACCGATGTGATCGTGGGGTTCCCCACGGAAACCGATGAAGATTTTGCCGCGACCAGAGAATTGATGGAATGGGTCGGCTTTGATAACGCGTTCATTTTCAAGTATTCCCCTCGGAAAGGAACAAAATCGGCAGAGATGCCGGACGATGTTCCGCAGGCAGTCAAGGAGGAACGGAACCAGATCCTTCTGCAGGACCTTGAAGTACGCCAGTGCGCAAAAAATGCGTCACTCGTCGGCACGGAACAAGTCCTGATGCTGGAAGGACCGAGCAAACGCAATCCCGCCCGGTGGTCCGGCAGGACCGATACATTCAAACTGGCAGTATTTGAGCCGGAAGGTGAAATGCAGCCGGGAGACCTTGTGCGCGTGAAGATCGTCCGTTCCACCCCGATGACACTCTATGGAGAACGGATCGGATGAATGAGGAACTCCTGACCCGGAATATGGCGGCATTGTTCAGCCGCCGCAGTGATGTGATTACCGGGATCGGTGATGACGCGGCAGTTCTCGACTCCGGATCACAGGATGGAACATGGCTGCTTGCGGCTGCGGATCAGGTGCTGGAAGATGTGCATTTTCTGCCGGGGACCGATCCCGGTAAAGTCGCCGTCAAACTGCTGAACCGGAACATCAGCGATATTGCCGCTATGGGCGGACGCCCCGCTCATGCACTCGTTACACTGGCACTGAATCCGCTGGATGAAGCGTGGCTGGATGCATTCAACCGGGCGCTGGAAGACCTTGCATCGGCGAACGGGATCTCCGTGATCGGCGGCGATGTTGCCCGGAGTCCGGTACCGGGCAAAACTGCAAGCCTGACCATTCTCGGGTATGTTGAAAAAGAGAAACTCTGTCTGCGGAGCAACGCAAAAGCCGGAGATGTTCTTTATGTGACCGGTTCCTTCGGGCGCTCCTTCCCCACCGGACATCACCTGACGTTCCGACCGCGTCTGGAACAGGCCCGTTTTCTTGCCGGAGTTTACACCTGCGCCATGATGGATGTTTCCGATGGATTGGCAAAGGATCTCGCCCGTTTCGCAGCAGCCTCCGGCATTACGGCAGAAATTACAGAACTGGCACATATTCCGGGGCGCGACGGTGCCACCGGCGAAGAAAAATTATACGACGGCGAAGATTATGAACTGCTTATTGCAGTACCGCCGGAAAAATGTGATGCGCTGGAAAAGGCATGGTGTTTTCCGGATGTACCGCTGACAAAAGCAGGGATCTTTGAAGCCGGTCCGCAGGATCTTCAGGAGAAAGGATACGATCATTTCCATCATGAAAACTGAAATATTTGAATCACATTCCGCCGGTGAAACAGAAACTTTCGCCTCCGGGTTGGCACAGAATCTGCCGCCGGGATCCGTATTGGCTCTCTATGGAGATCTGGGTGCAGGAAAAACTGTTTTTGCCCGTGGTTTCGCACGGGGACTGGGCATTACAGAACCCATCAGCAGCCCCACATTCACCATCGTTCAGGAATATCCGTACAACGGAAAGATGTTTTATCATCTGGATCTTTACCGCATTGACAACTCCGATGCGGCGTACGCTTTCGGGATCGACGAATTTCTCTATGACAAGTCTGCCATGACGCTGTTGGAGTGGCCCGAACGGCTCGAAGATATTCTCCCTGCCCGGACCATTGTCCTGCGGATCGAACACAAAGGGGAGGAAGAACGGCTTATCAGCATCACTTATCCGGATGCCTGATCTGCCTTTTCCGCCTCAAGTTCCAGTACAAAAGTGGAGCCTTTTCCCTCCACGCTGGTAAAATTGATGGTCCCGTTGTTCAGTGCGGCGAGTCTGCGGCTGAGCGCGAGACCGATCCCCACACCATCCACGGCAATATTGGCGGCGCTTTCCACCCGGTAGAAATCCCGGAAAAGATTTTTCTGTTCCTTTTCAGGGATCCCGATGCCGCTGTCTTCGATCTCCATCCGGTAAAC
Source organism: Victivallales bacterium (assembly GCA_045589595.1). GTDB lineage: Bacteria > Verrucomicrobiota > Lentisphaeria > Victivallales > UBA1829 > SIG77. The sequence continues at coordinate 107,643 of JAZNPK010000037.1, read as the reverse complement.
ATTTCCGGTCCGTTTCAGCCGGACAGCCACAAAACCTTCAAATGTATATTTGACCGCATTGCCGAACAGGTTGATGAAGATCTGCCGGATCATACGGGCATCGGCGCAAATATGCAGATCCGGTTCAATATCACACTTCACTTCAAGCCCTTTCTTTGCGGCAAGAGGCGACAGCATTTCGCACATTTCTGCGATGGTGAAAGAGAGATCCATATCGGCGGGTACGGCTTTCAATGTACCGGCACCTGATTTTGCCAGATCCAGCAACGCAGTGATCAGGGAGAGCAGATGTCCGGCGGCGGTAAGGATCCGTTTGGCGTATCCCAGTTCTTTTTCGGGCGTCAGTTTCCCCGCCCGGGCTTCGATCAGTTCGGAAAAACCGATAATGGAATTCAGCGGTGTCCGCAGTTCGTGGCTCATATTGGAAAGAAAACGGTCCTTGTGCTGATGCGCCTCAATCAACTTTTCCGCCTGTTCACGCAGTCCCTGATTGGCGTTCAGGAGTTCGGCAGACTGCTGTTCGATCCGGCGTGACATCATATTGAAATCGTACTTGACCTCCCCGATCTCATCCGGCGTGATCTCACGGAATCGGTAATCCAGATTGCCGTTCCGCAATTCCCGAGTACCGTCACGCAGACTCTGGAGGGCTTTGCGGAGATGTCTGGAAACAAATGTATAACCTGCAAGCAGCAGCAGTGCAAACAGGATCAGGAATACGGTTCCCTTGAGAAATGTCCGGTACAGCATATCATCATTCTGCCGCCCTGCTCCGCAAATGACATTGGCGGCATTGAACTCGATCTGTTGGAGTGCCTCCGCCGCAGCCTGAAACTGCTGACGGGTCGGATTTTTTTGCAGAGCGGCGATTTGAAGCCGGAACGCATCGCCGTTTTCCAGTACGGCGGCAGATGTTTTCAGTTCATTGAGTTTCTGCGGCAGTTCTTCCGGCGCTGCGGTCATCACCAGATCCAGTGCGTGACGGCAGTCCAGCACATAAGCGAACTGCAGTTCCATCCGGTCAAGTTCAGCGGACCGGTCGGCGAAATAGCGCAGAACAAGTCGGCTCTCGATCAGCAGAAATGCCGCCAGCCCCAACAGGCAGATCACGGCAAAAATACTGCGGAGTGTTCTGGCATTGGGCGTTTTCATGCAAGCTGAAGGTCCAGGATTTTCTGAATTGCAGCGATCAGTTTTGCCAGATGAACCGGTTTTTCCAGAATGATCTCCGGCTGCATTGTCTGGAGATCCGTCGTCAGTTCCTCCGAAAGATGTGCGCTTGCAATAATCACGGGCATATCGGTCGTTTCCGCCCGGATCAACCGGAGCAGTTCTCTGCCGTCCATACGGGGCATACGCACATCCAAAATCACAAGATCGGGTTTCCATGAGCCGATCATCAGTGCGCCTTTCATCCCGTCTTCCGCCTCCCGGATCTCGTATCCGGAAAAGACGGTGAGGGCATCCGTCACAAATTCGCGGAACGCTTCGTCATCATCCACCAGCAGGATTTTTGCTGGTTCATTGGCAGCGGCGGGATTTTCAGCCGGAGTCAGACCGCGCTGACGGGCAAAATCATCCAGTTCCTCCAGTGTAAAACGGTAATGTCCGCCGGGCGTCACGCCGCCCTTGAGAAGTCCCTGCCGGATCCAGTTGGAAAGGCTCGACCGGGACACACCGAGATATTTTGCCGCATCATTTGTTGTCAGAAACTTATCCATATTTACAGACTCCCCGCATTATTTCAGACACATCCAAATCAGGATCACGCCGCCCAGCAGGATCCGGTAATACCCGAACACTCTGAAATCGTGTTTCCGGATAAACGCCATAAAAAACGCGATCACTGCCCACGCCACAAAAAACGCCGTAACGAAGCCGATCCCCAGCGCGATCCATTGCGTCCGGTCCATGACTGTGGCATGTTTCAACAGGCTGTACGCGGAAGCCGCAGCCATCGTGGGTATCGCCAGAAAAAAGGAAAATTCCGCTGCGAGCGCACGGTTGCAGCCGAATCCCATACCGCCGATAATGGTGGCGGCACTGCGGGATGTTCCCGGGATCATGGCAAGACATTGGGCGAGCCCGATCCCGACGGCACGGCGGTAAGTCAGTTGTTCCACATTTTCAAAATGGCATTTCTGCCGGGACGTGACCCGGGGATCTTCCACGATCAGAAGTGCGATCCCGCCGAGGACCAGCATCACGGCAACCGTCAGGGGATTGAACAGAAATTCCTGGATCAGGCTGCCGAAGAGACCGCCGAGGACCAGCGCCGGAACAAGAGCTGCCAGCACCTTTTTCCACAACTGCCACGCCGGAGACTGAAAACTGCTGAACAGACCGTCAAAGATCTTTTTCCGGAAATATACCACAACCGACAGGATCGCGCCGAGCTGGATCACCACTTCAAACATCTCGGAAAAAGGTTTTTCCATTTTCAAAAATGAATCCACAAGGATCATGTGTCCGGTACTGCTGACGGGCAGAAATTCCGTGATGCCTTCCACGATCCCCTGCAACAACGCTTTCCAAAAAAGAATATCCACAAATACGGTCCTGTCTGTTTATTTAAAATCTTTGGAATATACCTTGCCGCAGAAGTTTTTTCAAGCAATGCGCAGTCAAAAGTCCGTATTTTTTAAAAAGTCAGCGCAGTGCCGACATGGGCAGCGGCTCGAAACTGCGGCGGGTCTGCGTTCTTTCATCCGCCGGAGCAGAAAGATATTTCCAGCGGTTGAACGCAAAATCATGGATGCGGTACTGCTTCAACCACGAATGATGCAGCACAAAAGACATGGTGTGGGATTCAAAGATCCACGGACAACGGGTCTGGAGATAACGCCCCATCTTCCGGTAAAGTTCCGTCCGTTCCGGGGAATCGTCCATGATCCGGACGGTCTCATACATTCTGTCATATTCCGGATCACTGAAGCAGACCCGGTTGCATCCGCCCGCGTTGCCGGAATAAAAGAGCTGGAGAAAGTTTTCCGCATCGGGGTAATCCGCACACCAGGAATAACGGAACAACTGCATATCGCCGGAGGAAAGTTTCGCCTGAAAACGGGGGCGCGTATTCAGATTGGCACGGATCTCAATGCCGATGGCACGCATATCATTCGCCATCAGTTCCGCCAACTGCTGAAAAGCCGTATCCGTTCCCGCCTGATCGAAAGTCAGCACCAGAGGCTTGCCCGTTTCCGGATCGATCCCGCCCGGATAACCGGCTTTCGCCAGATATTTTTTTGCCAGTTCCACATTGCGTCTGCCGAAAGATCCGGTCTCATCCTCCAGCGCGCCGTCGATCCCCGGCGGCACCGCGCCGTATGCGGGAATAAATCTTCCGCCGGACTGAATGGAACGCATCTCTTTATCAAATGCCAGAGAAAGGGCGGCACGCAGATCCGCATTTTTTCCGAGAACGGGATCATTGAAGTGCATCCCGATATAACTTGTTTCCAGCAGCGGAGAACGCAGAAGCCGGATTCCCCGTTCCTTCAAAGCGTCCGCCAGTTCCCCTTTTTCATTCACGAGCGCCTGAAACTGCTCCCCGCCCAACGCATAAAAATCAAGTTCCCCCTGAAGAAACATCAGCCATGAAGATACATCCTGCCGGACAAGATAACAGGTGATCCGGTCGGCGCTTGGCAACCGTTTGCCGCCGCTGACCTCGTGCCGGTACTCCGGATAGCGTGCCATCTCCACAGAATAATCCCGTTTCCACTCCGTCATGCAGTAGGGACCGGATCCGCAGGGGCGCTCCGAAAAAATACCGTTCCCCTCCGCATCCGCGGCGCGGCGGGACACAACAGCACTTCCGGGCATGGCAAGAAGATAAAACAGGCGCGGCTCCCGCTTACTGCATTTGATCAGAAATGTCTGATCGTCAACGATTTCCAATCCCTCCACCGGATCATCATAAACACTCATATCTCCGGGATCGGCGGCAACAGTTTTTTCCCGGAAGGCGGGAATCCCGCGGATGGTATCGCGGACGATCCAGTAACCGGGTGAATTCAGTCTGCCATCCGCAAGCCGGAGCAGAGAAAACACCACATCCCGGCTGGTGACTTTACGGTCGGAACGACAGGAAAACCAGGGTCCATCCTGAAAATAAAGATCGTCACGCAATGTGCAGCGGTACGTCAGCCCGTCATCCAACAGTACGGGCATTTCTTTGAGCATGGCAGGTTCCAGACGGTAGCCGGGAGCATCGTAATCGTACTGGATCAGCGTATCGTAAAAGGCGGCACAGAGGCTCTGACTGGGGAAATCGGCGGCAAGAGCGGGGTCGATGGTTGATACTTTTTTACCAAGACTCATCACCACATGATCCTCTCCGGTGCCGTCTTCTCCGCTGCATCCCGCAGTCAGAATTGCGATAACGGCTGACAGACAGATGATCAAATGCCGCAAATGATTCATGATTTTTCGCGATTATTCCAAAGTCCGATAGCTCTATAGATAACATCCGGCGGGAACCCCCGTCCGGCAAGCATACACATGATCCTGTGATTCCGTTTCTGAACATCATCCACATTGTCCAGGCGTCTGGCCCGGCGTTCCAGCAATGCCATAGCGTCATCAAGGGGATCTCTTTCTCCCTGAGCCGCATTCATCACTTCTTTGACAAGTTCGCGGTCGATGCCTTTCAGCGTCAACTTTTCAAAGATCCGTCTGTCACCATAGGAACGCCCCCGCATAATACGGATAAAGTCCTCCGCATAACGGCGGTCAGAGAGAAAATTCATATCTTCAAGTTTTGCCAGCGCGCCTTCGATCTCCGACGGTTCAAACTCCGGTTTCCGGTAGAGTTTCTTGCGCAACTCCATTTTTGTATATGCACGACGGTTCAGTGCAGCAGCTGCAACATCCAAGGCAGTTCTTTTCTGTAACTGGGCCATTTAGCGTTCCGTTTTCTGTAAGTTCTTTTCACTCCGCCGACCGGTTGTTAACGGGGTTCATCGCTGATGATAGACGCCAATATAACACACTTTCCAAAAATATCAAGTGAACTTTTGAAAAAATAATGTAAACAAAAATCCGTGCTGATATTACCACGCTTCAGTGGTGTACTGGACCGCCATCCGGGCAAAGTTGTAACAGGCCTGTTTCAAACCGCTGATGCGGGTGATCTGCGGGTCGGATTCGTACTGATAATTGGAGTTTCCGGAAATTTTTCTTTTGGGGATCAGCGGCTCACTTCTGCCGGGAATAAGCACCGTAAATTCCCCGTTGACCGTAACGCTGATCTCCGAAGGACGGTATGTTTCCTGTTTCCCGTCATCGCTGTCTTCACGGACGGTCCTGCTCTGGACATTTGAAATGTGGCAGTAAAGGATGCAGTCCGCTTTTTCCTTTGAGACGAGTTTGAGGGAGCCGTCCACCATGATCTGTTCAGCGAGCTGCTGACGCATAAAGGCAGTCAGGAGCGGCTCTCTGGAATCATTCCGGATATCGGCGATGGCAATGGTCTGGATCTGGGGATGCATCATGGATCCCATGTGATAACCGCAGGATGTGGAAAAAAGCGCACCGGTGACCAGCGCACAAAGGATCAGAAATGATTTAAATGTCTTCATCGGAAACCACACTTTCGGGTAAAGCGTCGCGTGAATCGCGGGCATTGTTTTTCTTCACATCGTAAACAGGCAGCAGGAAACGGCCGTTGCTGTTTTCCGGCACTTCGATAATACGGGAATCTTCCAGCGGGATCGTATTGCGTTTCAGCTGGATCACCGGATTTTTCTCACGGGGCGCACCGGGTCCGGGGGGAACATAGGTGGAGTCGATCTCCGCCAGAAGTTTTTCTGCGGGGATGGCATTTTCCGTTGTCCCGTAGTCGCGAATGACTTGCGTCAGGTATGTTTTTGCCACATCGTCTTTGCCTTCCCGGTGATAAAATTCCGCCAGATTGCAGAGGCGTTTTGCGATCAGGGTATCCACATAAGCGCGTTTCTGTTTTGCCCACGGGATCTCGGGATCGTTGGGATATTTTGCGATAAAGGAATCCAGCTGTTCCACTGCCTGTTTCGCCCATGCGCCGTCGCCATCGCCTTTTTCCGCCAGCAGACAGTAAAGGGCGGCGAGTTCCACATAAGCGTACCGTGCGGCATCACTTTCGGGGTGCATTTCCATAATGGCGCGGAGTTCTTCCACAGCCTCCGTCAGTTTGTTATCTTCCTTGTGGATCATTGCCAGACGGAGCAGAGCATTGGGGGCTTCCGGTGCGCTCGGTGCGTGCTTGATGGCGGCGGTATAGGCGTCCTCCATGCGGTTCTTGCCGTAGATGAACGGCAGCCACTTCACGGCAAGATCTCTGTGTCCGTCAAAAAACGCATCGCCGATCTGGAACATACGGGTGATGACCTGCTGAAAATTGATCCGGTTCACATGTTCGTTCACCAGACGGAGCAGCGCATCCAGTTCATCGCCGTACTGGGAGGCGAGGCGGTAATTCCGGGCGGCGGCGAGCAGCGCATTGGTCTGCACCACAGGATCTTCGCTGTAAAGTTCCACAGCCAGATATTTTTTTGCGGCGGCGGAGTAGTCTTTTTCGTTTTCGAAGACCTGAGCTTTCTGCAATGCGATCATTGCTTCTCCGTCATTGGCTTCGGCATCGGCATGTACAAGACCCGCCGTACAGAAAAACAATACCGTCAACAGTATCAGTGTTCTAAAATGCAGCATATTCCGTTTTTTCTCCGGATGTTAAAGTTTTCTATACAGTCTTATCCATACAATTTAGCACCTTTTTGCGGTAATGGCAAGTAAAATCTGCTGATTTCTCTTGTTTTTTTGGAAAAATGGTTTATTTTATGTCATTTTACGGAATCACTGCCAATCGGATACTGCTGCTGTATGAAGATCCTTCAAATCATAACAGAACTCGGCGGAGGCGGCGCGGAAAAAGTCCTTGCCGATCTCTGCTGCGGACTACACCGTGCCGGACACCGGACAACGGTCCTTTCCCTGTTGGGTAAACCGGCAGACAGGACGATCCCGGACAGACTTCAGGCGTGCGGTGCAGAGATCATTTATCTGAACGGCAGAAAATATGATCCGCTTCTTCCGTTCCGCATCCGCAGCGTGATCCGCGCTGTGCAGCCGGATCTGATCCATACCCACCTGATCCACCCCAATCTGCTGTCGCGCCCCGCCTGTACCGGTATGGGGATCCCCCTGATCAACACCGTACACACAGCGGAAAAACGGTTCGGCAAATGGTTTTACTTTCTGCTGGACAGACTGACCTGTTGTCTGGCGGACTGCATCACGGCGGTATCCCCGGCGGCGGCAGTTTTTCAGGAACAGCGTCTTCATCTCCGCCCCGGCACGATCCGCGTGATCCGGAACGGTGCGGATCCGGTACCGCCGATGCCGCCGGACATCCGCAGAAAATTACGCTCAAGTCTTGTTCCGGAAGATACGACCCGCGTTATCGGATGTGTTGGCAGACTGGACAGAATGAAAGGGTTTGATCTTCTCTTGGACCGGCTGGATGCCGTCAATGCGGTGATCCCGGACGGGGAAAAATGGACGATCCTGATTTTCGGTTCCGGTCCCCTTCAGAAAAAACTGGAACAGCGTCTCGCAAACGGAACGCAGTACAGCAATCTCACAGTCAAACTTGCCGGATACCGCCCCGATGCCCCTGCCCTGATGGGGATTTTTGATGTATTTCTCTCCACTTCACGCTGCGAAGGATACGGTCTGGCAGTCGCGGAAGCCATGTGCCTGGGGCTGCCGGTGGTCTGCAATGCGGCGGACGCCGTCCCGGAACTGTGCAGGATGTACGATGGAAACGCATTTCTGTTTGACATTCAATCAGATACGACCGGATCGGATATGGCATCCAAGCTGCTCATGGCATCGAAATGTACGCCGACCTGCGGCAAAGTCCTTATGCCGGTAGACCGGATGATCCGCTCCTATCTGGCGCTGTACCGTCTGCTGCTGAAACGGAATAAGGCGGGAGGGAACGCACGATGAACAACTGCATCATCCGTGGATTCCGGCGTTTTCTGCGGGTTCCTGCGATCCTGTTTTTTCTACTGAAAATGGCGATCGTCACAAGTTGGCGGGTGCGCCGTGCGGCTGACCGGGAACATTTCCTGGCGGAACAGACGCAGAAATGGGCGCTGGGGCTGTTGAAGATCCTGGGGATCCGTCTGCAGATCCACGGTGATACCGCCCTCCCCTGCCGCTGCGGCGGTCTGCTGGTATCCAATCACCAGAGCTACCTCGATATCCTTGTCCATGCCGCCGTGGCACCGATGCGTTTCACACCGAATACCGGCATCCGCAAATGGTTCTTTTTCGGCTGGTACATCGGACTTTCCAATCCGGTCTGGATCGACAGGACTTCGCCGCTCAAAGCAAAAAAAACGCTGGAGGAATTCCGCACCACACTGCGGAACGGCATCTGCCTGATCATTTATCCGGAAGGGACCACCACATCCGGCAGAGAACCGCTTCTGCCATTCAAATCCACTGCATTTGAGGCGGTCGCCGGAACGGATATCCCGCTGATCCCGCTGTTGACAGTTTACGGGACGCCCTGCGCCGGAGATCATCACCCGGCGTGGTACGATGATACCCCGTTTATCTGTCACGTGAGAAAGATCCTCGGCAACAGAATGATCACGGTGGATGTCCATATACTGCCGGAGATCACAAAGACGCCGGAGATGGACAGAAAATCGCTGGCTCAGGCGTCATACAGCGTGCTGGAACCGGCGCGGTCGGCAGCGGCGGAAGAAATGAACATAAAGTAAAAATCAACATAACAAAGGAACACCATGCAGCACAAAAAGATCAATCAGAAGGAAGACGGCTTCATCAGTCAGATTGCTGCCGTCTGGAACTATTTTTCCACCTTCACGCTCCCCGGAAATTTTTTCAAAACGAAATACACAGATGAAGAACTGCCGCCGCTGATGCGCCCCCTGACGCCGCTCTTCGGCGGATTGCTTTCGGTTCCCGCGCTCGTCATTATCATTCTTGCGGGATTTGCGGGACGGACACCGGCGTTCATTGCCGGGGCATGTCTTGCGCCGCTGGTGCTGGAACTGCTGACCGGATGGCAGGGGCTGACAGCATTGTCGCGCTACATGGATGCACGCAGTTCCGGTGCGCCCCAGAACGAAGCCCTGCCCGGTGAATTTGCAGACGATGAAAAAGGCAACTGTCTTTTTGTCAAGATCTCCATATACCTGTTCCGGTCCGCAATGCTCGGTGCGTTGTGCTGGTCGTCTGCAGCCTGGTGGATCGTGGTGGCACTGGTCGGCGGCTATCTTGTCCGGGCGGAAGTCGCCACCTGCCGCACGCGGGACGGCGTGGAATTTTTCCCTGCAGATGTCCATGTAAAAAATTATCACTGGATCGTCGCGGCGATCCTTATGCTGTTGGCTTGTATCTTTTTCACATGGAACATTTTACCGATCCTGACAGCTTATGCGGTCTCCTGGCTCATCGGTACTTACGGCAGTCATCTCTGCGCGGATGCGGCGGAAGGCGCAAGCAGAAACGCGCTGAACATTTTCGGTTATATGTCCGAACTGCTCCTGCTTCTGCTGGGGGTTCTGATCTATACCCATTGATTTTTTTGCAGGAAACAGCATCAAACCTCTTGCAAGTACGCGTATGACGCGCTATATTATATGGTTTGATAACAGAAAAAAATATGCAGTTTTCAGGGCGTGGTGAGGTGCGATGCACCAATTCCCGACCGGCGGTAAAGTCCGCGACTCCCCTTCACCGGGGACTGACATGGTGAGATTCCATGACCGACGGTAAAGTCCGGATGAAAGAACGGCTGCGTGCGGCATCTTTGAAATCGTAAACCGTACAATGTCACTGCTCTGCAGACAGCAGAACAAACAACGCATGGAGGCGAAAGCTATGGAAGAACTTGTGTTTGACACAGTGGAAAGCGTGTTGGAAGATATACGCGCCGGGAAACTGGTCATTGTTACGGATGACGAAAACAGAGAAAACGAAGGGGACCTTGTCTGCGCCGCAGATAAAGTCACGCCCGAAATCATCAACTTTATGATCACTCATGCCAGAGGATTGGTCTGCGCCCCCATCACTCAGGCCCGGGCGAAGGAACTGGGGATCTACCGCGCCCCCTCCACCGACCATTTCAATACGGCATTCACTGAAAGTCTTGATGCACTTTCCGGATCCACCGGCATCAGTACATTCGACCGCGCGAACACGGTAAAATCACTGATCGATCCGTCAAAGAAACGTTCAGATTTCGGGATTCCCGGTCACATTTTCCCCATTGCCGCCAAACCGGGCGGAGTGCTTCAGCGGACCGGTCATACGGAAGCGGCAGTGGATCTTGCCCGGATGGCAGGTCTGACGCCCGCAGGTGTGATCTGCGAGATCACCAAAGATGACGGGACCATGGCGCGGATGGACGATCTGATGGTCTTCAAAAAGAAATTCGGCATCAAACTCTGCACGATTGCCGACATCATTGCGTACCGCCGGAAAACTGAAAAACTCATTGAATGTGTGGAATCAGTGAATCTGCCGACAGATTACGGCGATTTCCAACTGCATCTCTACGAATCGAAGATCGATGATCAGGTTCACCTCGCTCTGACTCTGGGCGATGTCCGCGGTAAAGAAGATGTCCTGACCCGCGTTCACAGCGAATGTCTCACCGGCGATGTTTTCGCCTCACGCCGCTGCGACTGCGGCGGACAGCTTCATCATGCCATGCAGATGATCGCGGAAGAAGGCTGCGGCGTCATCGTTTACATGCGTCAGGAAGGCAGAGGGATCGGGCTTGCCAACAAGATCCGGGCCTACAAACTGCAGGAACAGGGTCTGGATACTGTGGAAGCCAATATTCAGCTCGGTTTTGCGCCGGATCTCCGCGAATACGGAATGGGCGCACAGATCCTGCTGGATCTCGGCGTAAAGGGCGTGCGTCTCATCACCAACAACCCCAAAAAACTGGTGGGGATCGATGGTTACGGACTGAAACTGGGGGAACGGGTCCCCTGTGAAATGCCGCCCCATGAACATGATCACCGCTATCTGGAAACAAAACGCACAAAAATGGGGCATCTGCTCCATCTCTGATACACGATAAAAAATCTTAATGAAAGGAATCATCAATATGAACAAGACACTTGCAAATGTTCTGGAAGGAAGCCTTGTTGCTTCCGGTCTGAAAATCGGGATCGTCTGCGCCCGGTTCAATGCGTTCTTTGTGGAAAAACTGCTGGAAGGTGCTGTGGATGCATTCGTGCGTCACGGCGGCAATGCGGATGACCTGACTGCAGCATGGGTCCCCGGCTCCTACGAACTGCCCTTTGTCTGCGCCAAAATGGCAAATTCCGGCAAATACGATGCCATCCTCTGTCTGGGTGTTGTGATCCAGGGTGCCACCACCCACGCTGCCCAGATCAACGGTCAGGTCTCCAAAGCCATTGCCCAGATCGGTCTGGAATCCGGCATTCCGGTCCTTTACGGGCTGGTCACAACCGAAAACATTGAACAGGCGATCGAACGCAGCGGCACCAAAGCGGGCAACCGCGGTGCGGACGTGATGATGGCAGCTGTTGAAATGGCGAATCTGAACAAAACCTCACTGTAATTACGAAGCAAGTCAGACGAGGTAACATCATGCAGAACGATCCTCTTGCGGACGCCGGGGAAAAGGCGCAGAAACCCGCCAAGCCCCACGCAAAGAAATATACCGCAACAATGAATCCCAAACGGCTGGGACGCGAACTGGCGATGCAGTATCTTTTCCAGTGCGATCTGGCATCTGAAAATGATACAGATGAGAAACTGCTGAATTTTCAGGATCAGGCGAAAGAATTTGCCGATTATCCGGACGAACGCTTTTTCAGAAAGGCGTGGGCTTATGCGGAACGGTTGATCCTGGGCGTTCAGGGAAATGAATTTGAGATCAACGACATTATGGAAGGCGTCTCGAAAAAATGGGATCTGCACCGGATGTCGGCAGTGGACCGCAACATTATGCGGATCGCGATTTTTGAACTCAAGTTCTGTTTTCCGGAGATCCCGCCCCTTGCCAGTATCAATGAAGCCATTGAAATCGGCAAGGATTACAGCGGTGACAATGCCGGTCAGTTCATCAACGGGGTACTGAACGGCGTCAAAAATCAGCTTCATCCGGAGATCTTTTCGGAAAAACCATCGAAAGGCAAGGCTTGATCCATGTCGCTTTTTGCAAAATTCAAAAACGGGTTGCAGAAAACTGCAGTTGCACTGAAACGGAGTGTCAGCGGCATTTTCACAGATGCCAAAACCTGGGACGATGAAGCGTTCAATGAAATGGAAAAGGCGCTCATCGCCGCTGATCTCGGCGTCAAAAACGCGAAACAGATCGTCACCGATCTCCGGGAGGAATATGCGCTGGGACATCTGAACGGCAGTGATGATATCCGGTCCTGTACCGTGGAAAGCATCAAAAAGATCCTGTCGGTCGATGCCAGACCCCTGCGTACCAATCCGGACGGTAAACTCACCGTACTTCTGGTGGTGGGTGTCAACGGCAGCGGCAAAACCACAAGCATCGGCAAACTCGCCTGTAAATTCCGCGATGAAGGCAAAAAAGTCATGCTGGCGGCGTGCGATACGTTCCGGGCGGCTGCAGTGGAACAGCTCAAACTCTGGGGAGAACGCTCCGGCGCAACGGTCGTTGCCTCCAAACAGGGTGCAGATCCGGCAGCTGTGGCATTTGATGCTGTCAAATCCGCCATTGCCCGGGAAGCGGATCTGTTGATCATCGATACCGCCGGACGGCAGCAGAACCGGAAAAACCTGATGGATGAACTGGCAAAAATGCGCCGGATCATCGAAAAACAGTTGCCGGGTGCGCCTCACGAAACCCTGATGACAGTGGATGCCAGCCTCGGAACCAACGCATTGTCGCAAGCGCGGGAATTTCTTGCCGTCTGCGGTGCGAGCGCATTGATCCTGACGAAACTGGATGGTTCCGGAAAAGGCGGCGCCGCGTGTGCCGTTCAACAGGAATTCAAACTGCCTGTCCTCTATGTGGGGCTGGGAGAAGCGCCGGACGATCTGCAGGATTTCTCTGCGGAAGATTACGCACAGGCACTCGTCGGAGAATAAAAATACGGAACATTCATCACGCCCGTGCGCGGGCGAGTACAGAATACAACTTCAGTCTGATACCGGGAAAGAGAAACGGATATGCAGAAAACAGATGCCGTCAATATGAAACGGGCTGTCCGTCTGGCACGGAAAGCATTGGGAATGACCAGCCCCAATCCTCTTGTGGGCGCGGTCATCACCACGCCTGACGGCAGAACGGTTCTCGGTGAAGGCTGGCACAAACGCTGCGGCGGACCTCATGCCGAGATCGAAGCCATCAACAGTCTGCCGGATCCTGCGGCGGCGGAAGGTGCGGCGATTTATGTGACGCTTGAGCCGTGCAGCACTTTCGGGCGGACGCCCCCCTGCTGCGATGCCATTATCCGCGCAGGATTCAGCCGGGTGGTCATCGGCAATATCGATCCCAACCCGAAACATGCGGGGCGGGGCATCGACCGTCTGCGTGAAGCCGGGATCGATGTGGTGTACGGCGTGGAAGACAAAGCGTGCGCCGCATTGAACGAGGCGTTCTTTCACTGGATCATCACAAAACGCCCCTTCGTTCTGCTGAAAATGGCACAGACACTGGATGGAAAAATCGCCACTGCCTCCGGTTCATCCCAATGGATCACCGGCGACCCGGCAGCAAGAAAACGGGTCCTGGAATTGCGGCTGTGGTGCGATGCCATTCTGGCAGGTGCAGAAACATACCGTCTGGATCAGCCCGCACTGACAGCCCGGGACAAGAACGGAAAAATTCTGAAAACGCCCCGGCGTATCATTGCATCGCATCAAGCTGAACTTGTTGCAGCGGAAGGATTTGAAATCTTTTCCGATGATGATTGGGACGGCTTGTTGGATCGGCTCGGCGGAGAAAATGTGACATCGCTGCTGATCGAAGGCGGCGGTGAAGTTGCCGCCTCCGCGCTGAAAGCCGGGATCGTTGACAAAATCGAATTTCATATTGCGCCAAAACTGCTCGGCGGCAGAAACAGCCGCACATCTGTCGGCGGAGAGAATCCGCTCCGGATCGATGAAGCCTTCAAACTGGACGGGATGACTGCCACAAAACTCGGACCGGATCTGATGATCACCGGTTACCCCGTCAAAAACAAGGAGAACTGCTGATGTTTACCGGATTGATCCAACAGACTGGCAAAATCAGTTCCAGATCAATGAACGGCAATGCCGGGAAATTGACCATCTGCCTGAAACAGCCTCTTTCCGCGCCCGAAATGGGGGAAAGTATCGCCATCAACGGAACCTGCCTGACTTTGGAGGAAATGAACGGAACAGAACTGGTGTTTCATGTGATGGAGGAAACATTCCGCCGCACCAATCTCGGATCACTCCCCACAGGCGCAGTCGTCAATGTGGAACGGGCGTTGCGCGCGGGCGACAGACTGGGCGGACATTTTGTCAGCGGGCATGTGGACGGGACCGGCAGAATCCTTTCCTTTGAACGGATCGGCTCCGATATGGAACTGCGGGTGGAACTGCCGGAAAATGTGTCGAAATTTCTTGTCCCGAAGGGGAGTATTGCGCTTGACGGGATCTCGCTGACCATTGCAGACCTCACCAAACAGTCCTGTGCAGTCCGGATCATTCCCACCACATGGCGCGAAACAAATCTTTCCTTCAAATCCTGCGGCGACATTCTGAATCTGGAAGCGGATATGATCGGCAAACAGATACGGTGTCAGCTGGAATCCATTCTTCAGGAAACGGGCCCGAAACTGACCATGGACGATCTGGTAAAGGCAGGTTTCTGATGACACCGGACCAATTCACATTCGGCATGGCATTTTCCCAGATCGGCATGGCGCCGGGTGAGATCAGGGATTTTCTTCTTTTTCCGGAATTTGATGCGGCGGAACTGCCGTGGGAAGTTTTCACATCCGCACCCCAACTGCTGAAGACGGCGCAGAAGAAAAAAATGGATCTGCTCTGCGGCAGTGTCACCGATCCCCAGCTTTCCCGTATGATCGCGTTCGCCGAAGAAAAAATGCAGCGGGATTTTGCCGGACAGCTCCGCAATGCACTGACTTTTCTTGCAGAGAAAGATATCCGGACGGCAACACTGGCATGTCCGCTGAACGATATTCTGGGCGATCCCGATGCGGAACAGGCGCTGCGGTCCATTCTGCTGGGAGCGGCACCCGTCCTTCAGGAAAAATCCATGACGCTGCTGCTGCCTCTGACGATCCAGTCCGCTGACGGGGCTCTTGCCATGCCGGCGGCAAAATTTCTCCGTGATACGCTGCTGCCGGGGATCAAACTGCGTCTGGATATTTATCCGTGGAATCTGCCGCCCAAAAGCGATCCGCGCAAAGCGGCAGGTCTGCTTGGATATGAAACGCGGGTCCTGACCTTCCGTTACGATGCAGACTGCGGCAACCGGATCAAAACGGATTTTCTGGAAAACTGGCTGCCGTTCCTGGCGTTGAAATCAACAGTTCTTCTTGCGCCATTTTCTCTGCGGAACCGCATGGCAATGGCGGAAGGGGAACAATTCGCCGGGATCCTGCGGGATCTGCGTCAATTTTCCGGACTGGATGACTTGACAAAGCGTGCTTGATACGCTACATTGGCAGAGGATAACAGAAACATCAGGAGTGGAATATGCTGTGTGAAATGTGCAAAGTCAATGAAGCGACTGTTCATATACTGGAAGACGTCAACGGAACAAAAAAAGAAGTCCATCTCTGTCTCTCATGTGCCGGAAAAAAAGCATTCGGGCACGCGGTACTCGGTGGAATGGATCTTTCCGGCGTGCTGGAATCCCTCGAAAAAAATCTCGGTGAGAGCGGTCTTTCCCTGTTCAAAAGAGATGCTTCCGATGAAACAGAAACGCCCCTGCCCTCCATCACCTGTCCAGTTTGTTCCCGGACCTCGGAACAGCTGCGGAAAACGGGTCTCACCGGATGCCCCGAATGTTATGTCACCTTCAGTGATGAACTGACGGACCGCTGTCTGAATCTGCACAAATCCGCCGTTCATACGGGCAGGATCCATGTTTCCAATGCGGAAAATTCAGAACTGGAACAGGCAGCCGGAGAAATCGAACGGGAAAAGAAGATCCGTTTTCTTCTGGATGAACTGGAACAGGATCTCCAGCAGTCCATCCGCCGGGAGGAATATGAACTTGCGGCGCAGATCCGTGACCGCATCGCCTCATTGAAACAGCGTACAGGAGAGGACCGATGACAGATCACGACCGTTTTGCATGGTATTGCGGAGCCGGACCGGATCAGGTGATCATCGGCAGACAGATCCGGTTGTTCCGGAATCTTGCAGATCTGCCCTTCCCGCCGAATGCGGCACCGCAGCGGCTTCAGGCGGCACAGCGGATCATTGCGGACGCGATCAATGAGGCTGCACCGCTGCCGGACGGTGTATGGGAAGAGACCGGGGTGAAAGATCTTTCCAGGAACGATACGACTCTGCTGGAAGAATGTGATTATCTGCCGAAAAATGCATCCCGCCCCGAACTGGTGATGCTGACATCTGACGGGAATACGGACTGCCGTTGTTATTTTCTGCTCAACACAACTCATCATCTTGAGATCGTCCGCCCGGTCTCCGGCACGGAAGATCTGCCGGATGCTTACGGGGAACTTGACAGACTGGAACACGCGCTGGAAGATCATCTCAAGTTTGCATTTCACCCGCGGTTCGGTTATCTGGCGGCGGATCCGGCGGATGCCGGGACGGGGCTGAAAGTAAGTTTTCTGCTCCATCTTCCGGCGTTGACATTGACCGAAGAAACGAAGCAGATCCTGAATGCCGCCGACCCGCTGGGCGTGGAAGTCCGCGGATTTTTCGGGGAGAAAAATAAATTCCCCGGCAATCTGTTTGAGATCTCCAACCGCTCAAAAATGGGCGAAACGGAACGGACGATCCTCAACCGCATGACATCCTGCATCAACACCATTGCGGAACAGGAACGGAACGCCCGTAAACGGCTGATGGAACAGCAGACATTGCGGGTGCTGGACTTTGTTTCCCGTTCGCGGGCGGTCCTTCAGAACGCATACAGGATCTCCACAGTGGAAGCAATGAATGCACTCTCCGGCATGAAACTGGCATGGGATCTGGAACTGCCTTACGGTGATGAACTTGCCGGTATGGATTGGGCGGATCTGCTGCTTGCTGTCATGCCCGGTCATGTGGCGGAACGGTGCGGCGGAAGTGACGGCCGCCTTGCAGAAAAACGCGCGGCTGTCCGTGCAGGATTTCTCCGGGAGACCCTGACCAGATGAATTTACTTTACAGCTGCATCCTCATCTTTCTGGAAGTCACCTTTGTCTATGCGGCATTGCTGATCCTTCACGGTTTGCGGAAAGTGATCGGGGTGGCTGGATTTTATATTGCGCTGGGACTTCTGTTTGTGCTGATGCAGCTGGTGGGCGCGGCTGGATTCCATGTGGTAACGGGGCTGCCGGGACTGAACATCGAATTGATGTCAACGGGGCTTCTGCTGCCGTTTCTGGCGGCGATCCTGATCATATATATCACAGACGGCACACTGGAAACACAGCGTCTGATCATCGGGATGATGACCGCGCTGGGGCTGTATCTGTATCTGGCGAAACTGACCGGTAACACGGCATTGACGCTGACCGGTGAAAATACGCTGTTTTTCGGCAAACTCATCAATACGGGATTGCGTTCCATGGCGGCGACAGTCCTCTCTTTTGCGGTGGATATTTTCCTGATCCCCATTGTTTATCAGGGATTGCGCAACTGGAAATGCCGGTTGTTTTATGCGGTCCTCGGCTCTCTGGCTCTGGTTCAGCTTTACGACTGCGCGGTATATGGCATGATCCTCAACCTCGGCAAACCGGATTGGTGGAAACCGCTGGCGGACGGCTATCTCACCAAGATGATCGCCATTATCTGGCTGAGTATCATGAGCAGTTTTTATCTCTCCCGTATTTCAGTCGAACGACCCGGTTCCGGCAGAAATGCGCTGGACATCCTGATCGCGTTTTTCGGCAATTACGGCAAGACCAAAGCGTTGGAAGAAAACCTGAAACAGAGTGAAGCGCGGTTCAAACTCCTCTTTGAAAATGCCGGAGATATGGTGATCGTGATCGATGAAGACGGCAATATCACCGATGCAAACCGGGCGGCGTTCCGGCTGACCGGACTGCCGGATAAAAATGTATCTTTCCCGGAGATCTCCGGTATCCACCGGGAAATATGGCTGATGGCGACGGAGATCACCGTCACGATGCCCGTCACCGGAAAGATCCTGGAACTGACGTTTACGCCGTTTCAACCGGCAGGGGAGGACGGCCCCACGGAATATATCATCTTCGGGCGAGATGTGACAGAGCGGACGAAACTGGAACAGGAAGTGGAGGAATGGCGCATCCGGACGGAACACAATCAGCGTCTGGAATCCATCGGCAGACTTGCCGGAGGCATTGCGCACGACTTCAACAATTATCTTCATGCGGTGCAGGGACATCTGGATCTGATCCGGTATATGTATCCGGTGGAAAACGAAGATGCGAAACGGCATCTGGAAAAAATCGATGTCATTACAGAAAAAGCATCGCTACTGACAAAACAGATGCTGGGATTCGCCAGAAAAGGCAGTTACGAAAAAAATGTGTTCGATCCCGCCGATATGATCCGGACAACGCTGGAAATGTTTCCGGATACATCCGCAGTCCAGGTCAGAATGGAAGGCATCAGTGCATCCGGCGCGTCCCCCTTCCGGATCAATGGCGATATGATCCAGATCCAGCAGATGCTGCTCAATCTCTTCATCAATGCCCGGGACGCCATGAATAACGTACCGGAACAGGAATGCATCATGACCATTTCCCTTTTCGATGCGGCGGAACAGCAGGACTTCACTGCCGATCCGCCCGGCGAAGCGGAATACGATCCGGCTGCGAAATATTGCGTCATCCGTGTGGCAGACAGCGGTACGGGGATCCCGGAAGAGATCCGCCACCGTATTCTGGAACCGTTTTTCACCACGAAACCAGTGGGAAAAGGAACCGGTATGGGGTTGTCCATGGCATACGGTTCCATGCTGTCCCACAAAGGTTGGCTCCAGTGCCGGAACGGGGCGGAACGCGGTGCCATTTTTGAGCTGGTCTTTCCGATCTGCTGATTTTTTTCTGTTTTTCCTTTTACCGGGTTGAAAAAATGCCAAACCGGAAGTAATTTATAGGGTATGTATTTTTCTATAAATTGAAAACACCGGAAAGGAATCGGTATGGATTACAGAATTGAGATCGCAGTCCGTCAGAAATGGACAGACGCAAGAGCGGAATCCGTCAAGCGCGGCATCGTCAACATCCTCGGCATCACAGGCGTGGAATCTCTGCGTACCCGTGATGTATTCACCATTGCGGCAGACATTGATAATGCCCAGGCGGAAATGATCGCGAAAGAACTTGCCAACCCCGTGACCCAGCAGTGGACCGTGGGACAGAGCGCATTGGAAGACGGGATCGATTTCATCATCGCTGTCGGATTCCGTCCCGGAGTGACCGACAACGTTGCCCGTACAGCCCATGAAGCCATCGGCGACATCATCGGCAGAAAACTCAGCAAAGCGGAACAGGTTTTCAGTGCTGTGGAATATCTGATCAAGGCATCCACCCTGACCCGGACCGATATGGAACGGATCGGAAAAGATCTGCTCGCCAACGAACTGATCGAAACGGTCAGAGTCTTCGACCGCAAAGAACTGGAAGCGGCACCCATCCCCATGAACAAGCCGGTCATTGACGGCGTCACCAGCGGGATCGTCCGCACCTTCGACCTGAATGTAAGCGATGAACAGCTGCTTGAGATCAGCCACAAAGGCACACTGGCATTGAGTCTGGAGGAAATGAAATCCATCCAGAGTTACTTCCGCAACGCCAAAGACCGCGAAGCTTACGGTCTGGATCAGAACCCCACCGATGTGGAACTGGAAGTGCTTGCCCAGACATGGTCCGAACACTGCAAACACAAAATCTTTGCCGCCGATGTGGATTACGAAGATACCACCACCGGCAAAAAAGAACAGATCAGCAATCTCTACAAAAGTTACATCAAGAAATCCACGAAAGAGATCGGCGAAAAAGTGGATTGGCTCGTTTCCGTCTTTACGGACAACGCAGGTGTGATCCGTTTCAACGACAAAATCGACCTTGTGTACAAAGTCGAAACCCATAACAGCCCCTCCGCACTCGATCCCTACGGCGGAGCCATGACCGGGATCGTGGGCGTCAACCGCGACCCCATGGGGACCGGTCAGGGTGCAAATCTGCTGCTGAACGTCTGGGGCTACTGCCTCGGTTCCCCGTTCACTGCACCCGCAAATGTGCCGGAAGGTCTGCTCCACCCCCGCAGACTCCGCGACGGCGTCCACAAGGGCGTCATCGACGGCGGCAACCAGAGCGGTATTCCTTACGGGATCGGCTGGGAATATTTTGATGACCGCTACATCGGCAAACCTCTTGTTTACTGCGGTACTGTCGGCACCCTGCCCCGCAAAGTGGGCGACCGCAACGGCTGGGAAAAATCCATCGAACCGGGTGATGTCATCGTTATGACCGGCGGCAGGATCGGCAAGGACGGCATCCACGGTGCCACCTTCTCCAGCGAAGAACTGCACAAAGACAGTCCCGTTCAGGCAGTGCAGATCGGCGACCCGATCACCCAGAAGCGTATGAGCGATTTCATTTACGAAGCCCGCGACCGTCAGCTTTACCGTTTCGTGACGGATAACGGTGCAGGCGGTCTTTCCTCCAGTGTGGGTGAAATGGCGGATCTCTGCGGCGGCTGCTGTATGGATCTGGCGAAAGCCCCGCTGAAATATTCCGGGATGCAGCCCTGGGAGATCCTGATCTCCGAAGCGCAGGAACGTATGAGTTTTGCCGTCCCGCCCGAATGTCTGGATGAATTTCTGAAACTGGCGGCGGACCGGGATGTGGAAGCGACCGTGCTGGGTGAATTCACCAACAACGGCAAATTCCATATGAAGTACGGCGACCGCACCGTCTGCTGTCTGGATATCGATTTCATGCACGACGGTCTGCCGAAACTCCACCTGAAAGCGAAATGGCAGCCCCCCGTCTTCGACGAACCCGCCATCGACGGCAGAGATGTGAAGGAAGATGTCTGCGCCATGCTGGCAAGACTGAATATCTGCTCCGGCGAATACAAAGCCCGTCAGTACGATCACGAAGTGAAAGGTCTTTCCGTTCTCAAGCCCTATACCGGCAAAAAACGGGATGTGGCATCCGATGCGTCCGTCTTTATGGCGGAACCCCTCGGCAGAGAAGGGATCGTCCTTTCCAGCGGTATTCTGCCCCGTTACAGCGATATTGACACCTATCACATGATGGCATCCAGCATTGACCTTGCGGTCCGCCGCTCCGTTGCAGCCGGTGCCGATCCCGACCATATCGCCGGTCTGGACAACTTCTGTTGGCCCGACCCGGTCCAGAGCGAAAAAACGCCGGACGGCGAATACAAAATGGCGCAGCTTGTCCGCGCAAATCAGGCGCTGTACGATTACACGAAAGCCTTCCGGGTTCCGTGTATTTCCGGTAAGGACAGTATGAAGAACGACAGTACCCGCGGCGGCAGAAAGATCTCCATTCCGCCCACCGTTCTCTTCAGCACTATTGCAAAGATCGATGACATTGCCCACGCGGTGTCCACGGATGCCAAGTTCGCCGGTGATGTGATTTACGCCATCGGGCTGACGAAAAAAGAACTGGGCGGCAGTGAATACTTTGCCATGCTGGGCGATGCTCACGGCAACAACGTGCCGAAAGTGGATGCGGAAAAAGCCTCCGCCCTCTATCACGCTCTGGCAGATGTGATCAAGGCGGACATCCCCTCCTCCGTCATCACGCCGTCTCTGGGCGGTCTGGCTGTTGCCTTTGCAAAGAGTGCCATGGGCGGCAGACTGGGCTTCGATATCGATCTCGGCAAGATCCCGGCGGAAGCGGGTCTCTCCGATATTGAGATCCTGTTCAGCGAATCCAACAGCCGTTTTGTCCTGACCTGCAAACCGGAAAAGGCGGACGCGCTGGAAAAAGCGCTTGCCGGATTTGATTTCGCAAAGATCGGTACCGTTACGGAAAATCCTGTTCTGAGTCTGAACAGTGCGTCCGGCACGGTGTCTATTGCTCTGGATGAACTGGTTGACAACTACAAGAAAACTCTTGCCGGCGTTTGATCAGACAGCATACCGCAAACATCAGAAAAAGAAAGGTAAAGTTTTATGAAGATCAAAATCATGTTTCTGGCAGCCTGTATGCTTTTTGCAGGTTTTGGCGTAACGGCAGCGGAATCTGCCGCAAGTCAGGCTGAAAAAAAGATTTCCGGCTGGAGCGAAAATTATGAACAGGCGTTGAAGGCTGCCGCCGAAAGCAAACGCCCGATCCTCATCAACTTCACCGGTTCCGACTGGTGCGTCTGGTGTGTCAAACTGGATAAGGAAGTTTTCAGCACAGAAGACTTCAAAAAATACGCCGGTGAAAAACTGGTTCTTCTGAAGATCGATTTCCCCCGCAACAGACAGCTTTCTCAGGAACTCATGAAGCAGAACCGCGAACTTGCTCAGAAATTTGGCATCCGCGGATTTCCCACGATCCTGCTGCTGAACGCAAAAGGCGAAGCCATCGGCAGAACCGGATACCGTCCCGGCGGTGCCGTAAAATATACGGAACATCTGGATAAAATAATCAGCGCGGCGAAATAAAACCGGCAGTAAAAATGATATTCCGGAAGCAGATAACGATGATGAAAAACGCCCGGTATCTGCTTCTTTTTCTGTCTGCGTTCGCCATCCTTTTCACAACATCCGGCTGCGTGGTGTCGCGCCTGACGGAAACGGTGCTGAGTATCGGCGTCCGGGACCTGTACGGAGATGGCAGCGAGATCTGCGATCAGGTGATTTATCATGCTGACGGACAATACTTTGCAAAGATCCGCAAAGTTGCTTACAAAGAAGATCCTGCGTTTCTCGGACTGTTCACCGGCGTGCTGAACATTTTCGGCAGAACACTTGTCTTTGATGACACATTCCCCGAGAGCAGTGTTACGGTAAGGCTCCCGGACGATGCGGCGCGTTATCTCACGGTGAAAGAACTGCCCATGCTGACCCCGGCCCCGGATCTGGACGGGATCCGATACTGTCACAGCAGGATTCCGGAAAACGCGATCCGGCTGCCGATCTGCAGGACACTGCCGCCGCCGGTTGTTCTGCAGGTGGAAGAAGGAGCCGATCTTGTGATCGATGCCATTCCCTGCGGTACGGTGCGATCTCCGGAACACTGGCTGGCAATCTGTCTGGTGCCGGGTGCCATTGCGCTGGATGTGCCGCTATCCGTGATCAGCACAGTGCTGCTGGACGGTTATGTGATCCCGGCGATACTTTGCGGCAGGGGTATGTTCAAACTTTTCGGCACGGAAGATCTTCCGGAGCAGCCGCAGGAATTTGATCCGGCGGAATGGTATTGATAAAAAAGCCGCTTTTTTACAGAAAACAGGTCTCTTGTACTGTAAAAATCAGAAAGTTGTATTATATTATTTAAAGACTGAAATCAACCACACAGGAGTCACGGATCCATGCCGTCTTTGCTGATTTATTTATCTGTTGCAGCTGCCGCTTTCGCCCTGACGGTGCCGTCGGTCCTGCTCTGCAAAAAACTGGCTTTCCGCACCGGGATCCTGGATGTGCCGAAATCCGAAGGACACAAACAGCACCGGAACGCCACGCCCCTTCTGGGTGGTGCCGCCATGGCAGCCGGATGGCTGCTGACGATCCTTGCCGGGCTTGTATTTGCTTATTTTGCGGGGATCCTGCCGGATGGGTTCAGGACGATCTCCCTTGAACTGGCGGTTCTGATCCTGTGCGCATTGGGCGCAATGGTCCTGGGGCTGCTGGACGATATCCGCCCCATGAAAGCGGGTAAAAAGTTTGCCGGACAACTTCTGATCGCCCTGATCGCGGTGCTGTTCGGCGGTCTGCGCATCAGTCTGTTTGTGCCGAGTGAAATTTTTTCCTGTGTCATTACGGTTCTGTGGCTGCTCTTCATCTTCAATGCGGTCAATTTTTTTGACAACATGGACGGCTTGGCGGCGGGGATGGCGGTGATCGCTTTCGGGATGTTTCTGTTTGCCGCCGGATTCAATCAGCAATATTTTGTGGCATCGTTGTGTGCCTGTTCTTTCGGCGCGGCGTTGGCGTTCTGGTGTTTCAATACGACTCCGGCATCTATGTTTATGGGAGATGCGGGAAGTCATTTTCTCGCGTTTCTGCTTGGAATGATCAGTGTCCGGGTCTCGTATTTCAATCCGGAGATCGCCACGACCCGTTTTGCGGTGCTGCTGCCGCTTCTGATCCTTGCTGTGCCGGTCTTCGACGCCTTTGCGGTGGTGGTGATCCGGCTGCGGAACCATAAACCGGTCTATGTGGGCGACAACAACCACATATCCCACCGTTTTCTGCACATGGGTTTCAGCCGCGGCAAAGCGGTTCTGATGGTGCATCTGCTCTGTCTGACCATCGGGCTTGGCTCACTGCCAATTCTGTGGGGCGACTGGAAAACCTGCATCATTCTGCTGATCCAGAGTGTGATCTTCCTTACCCTGTTGAGTCTGATTCAAACCGGCGCAAAAAAGAGCGCGTCATAAGGAGTTCCGGCAATGAGTAAAAATAAAACGACGAATCCGATCCGTTTCCGTCTGCTGGGCGGATCACGGCAGATGTTGATCCAGACCGGAGA
This sequence comes from Victivallales bacterium, assembly GCA_045589595.1. Taxonomy (GTDB): domain Bacteria; phylum Verrucomicrobiota; class Lentisphaeria; order Victivallales; family UBA1829; genus SIG77. The sequence goes on along the minus strand of JAZNPK010000037.1, from coordinate 82,774 downwards.
TGATATGCGCCGGGTGGCGCAGCTGGATGTGGCACACTGGGCGATGACCGGCACGCAGACCGATTCCATGATCGGTGATCCGGAATTTCTCGCGTATATGGACGCCGATAAAAGCGGCAGGATCCGCTGCGATGAAGTCAAAACTGTCCTGACATGGATGCTCGGTCTGCTGAAAGATCTTTCCGGCGCAGAAACCGGAAGTGATGTGCTGAAAATTTCCGCCATCGATCAGAAAAATCCGGATGGTGCGGCACTCTGCAATGCCATTCATATCGCGCTTGAAAATATCGGTCTGGCGGACAAAGAGGAGATCTCCTTCAGTCAGATCAATGATCATACAAAGATCGTATCAGCCGCCTTGCAGAACGGTGACGGCATCATCCCGCCGGAACCGGTGGAAGCCATCGATCCCCTTGCCGCCGACTGCATCCGGTCTGTAATGGCGCTCATCGGCAAACATAAAGACCTGAGCGGTGCGGAAGGTCTGAACAAAGATGATCTGGATTCCTTTGAAAAACAGGCTGCCGGATTCCTTGCATGGCGCGCGGAGTACAATGTCGATCCGGAAAAATTTCTTCCCTTCGGCGATCAGACGAAAGCGATCTTTGACGCATTTTCCGCCATCCGGGAAAAGACCGATGCCTTTTTCCGCAGCGCGGCAACCATCAGTTTCGGCGAAAGCAAACTGGCGACCGCTGCCAATACATACGATCCGCTTGATCCGGAATCTGTTAAAAACTTTCTGGAAAAATCCCCCATTGCCAATCCGGCGCTGGGGCAGACCCTGACTGCCGGGGAAAACATCAACCCCCTCTGGCGCAGTAAAGTGGATGCATTTTTCAATGTCCTCGGCAGCGGCGCAACAAGCCTGACGGCTGCGGAATGGGACGCGCTGAAAAACAAACTGGAACCGTACGGCACATGGATCGCAAAAAAGAATACAGCGATCTTCGATGCGTTCGATCAGGAAAAACTCAAAGCTTACGCAGAGAAGAATGTGTACGGCGTCATCCGTGACCTTATCGCCAGCGATGTGGCAGTCAGCGAAGATCTGACCCGCTGCCAGACGGTGCGGAAGTTGATCATTCTCCAGAAATATATGCTGGGTTTCCTGAACAACTTTGTCAGTCTGCACGACCTCTTTGATCCGTTGAAAAAATCCATGATCCAGGTGGGGCATCTGGTCATGGACGGCAGAATTTTCTCTCTCTGCACGCTGGTGCCGAATCTTGCGGAACACAAAAAGATCGTTATGGAAAGCGATATCTGCGTGATGTATGTTGACATCACCCGGGGTGTCGGTGCCGACAAAAAAGCCATGAAACTGGCGGTGGCAGTAACATCCGGTCATGTCCGCAATCTGTTTGTAGGCAAGAGCGGCGTATTCTTCACCGATGACGGCTTGGCATGGGATGCGAAAGTTTTTGACTTTGTCAAACAACCCGCCTCCATATCGGAAGCCATGCGGGAGCCGTTCTACAAGTTTGCGGAATTTCTCCAGAAGCAGGCGGATAAATTCTTTGCGACCAAAAGCAAAGCCTACGAAACCAATGTGGCAAATGCCATCCAGACCAATGCCGCCCCGAAACCATCTCCGGCAGCGCAACAGACACCGGCAGTCAGCGGCTCCATGATGCTGATGGGCGGGGGGATCGGTATTGCCGCCATCGGCAGTGCATTCGCATTTATGGCAAAAAGCCTGCAGGGGATCTCCGCGTGGACAGTCGTCTGGGTCTTTCTGGGGATCATGCTGATTTTCGGCGGACCGATCATTGCAGTATCACTGGTGAAACTGTTCAGCCGCAATCTCTCCAGATTTTTTGAAGCAAACGGCTACGCCCTCAATATGAAAATGCGTCTGTCTCTGAAAATGGGCAGAGTTTTCACATTCACGCCCAAACTTCCCTTCAATATCCGGCTCTTTGCGGAACAGCTTCATCTGCTGATTCCCGGCGGGGAGGAGGAAAGCCGTGCGAAAAAAGCAAAATTCTGGACATGGCTCATTGTTCTTCTGCTGTTGGCGGCGGGGGTTTATTTCTCGTATCCATATCTGGCGGCTCTGTTCAGAAAAATCGTATCGGTGTATTGAAAAATCTCTCCGGCGGCTGTATATTACGGAGTAAATGACATAGCAAAAGAAAGAGCGAAAAGGAACTTTAATGGCAGAGACCATCAGACATATCCGGAATTTTTCCATCATTGCCCATATCGACCATGGGAAATCCACTCTTGCAGACCGATTGCTGGAAGAGACCCACACCATTGAGAAGCGCGACCTTGTCCACGATCAACTGCTGGATGCCATGGATCTGGAACAGGAGCGCGGGATCACCATCAAGTCCCATCCCGTCCGCATGATCTACCGCGCCGATGACGGCGAAGAATACGAACTGAACCTCATTGATACCCCGGGTCACGTGGACTTTGCGTACGAAGTCAGCCGGTCTCTTGCGGCATGTGAAGGGGCGATCCTGGTGATCGATGCAACGCAAGGCGTTCAGGCACAGACAGTTGCAAATATCGGCATGGCAATGAAACATGATCTGACGATCATTCCGATCATCAACAAAATCGACCTGCCCGCGGCAGATATTCCCATGTGCGGCGAGCAGATGGAAGAGATTCTTGCCATTCCCCGGGAAGAATCGCTGGCAGTTTCCGCCAAAACCGGCGAAGGGATCCACGAACTGCTGGAAACCATAGTCAAGCGTATTCCGCCTCCGGTGAAAAAAGAAGTGAAAGGGACCGCCGCACTGGTCTTTGACTCCATTTATGACGCCTATCGCGGCGTAGTGATCTATGTGCGCGTGTTTGAAGGTTCTCTCCGTCGCGGCGACAAACTCCGTCTGGTCAGTACGGGACTGGAAAGCGAGATCAAGGAAGTGGGCGTGTTCAAGCCGGAAATGAAGGCAACGGAATCCCTTGAAGCGGGCTGTGTGGGGTACATCATCCCGAATATCAAAAGCCCTTCCGATGCAAAGATGGGCGATACCGTGACGACCGTCAAAGATCCCTGCAAAGATCCCCTGCCCGGTTTTCAGGAGATCAAACCCATGGTGTTCAGCGGGATCTATCCCATCGACACGGCAGACTATGAACAGCTCAAGTTCAGTATGGCGAAACTGCAGTTGAACGATGCGGCATTTGTTTATCAGGCGGAGACCAGTGCCGCTCTCGGTTTCGGGTTCCGCTGCGGTTTTCTCGGGCTGCTCCACATGGAGATCATTCAGGAGCGTCTGCGCCGGGAGTACAATATGGACATCATTGCCACATATCCCAGCGTGATCTACCGCGTATATCTCAAAGGCGGCGAAATGGTGGAAGTGGACAACCCGGTTTTCCTGCCGGATCCCAGCGAGATCGACCGCATTGAAGAACCGATGATCTCCGCAAAGATCATGGCTCCGTCGGAATATATCGGCGACATCATGAACCTTGTGATGCAGAAACGCGGCATTTGCACAAACACGGAAAGCGTTGACGGCAAACATATTATGATCACGGCGCGTTTACCGATGCACGAGATTCTGATCGACTTCCATGACAAACTCAAGTCCATCACTCGCGGTTACGGCAGCATGGATTATGAACCGGACGGCTATCAGGCGGAAAAACTGGTCAAACTCGACATTATGGTCAATGGTGACCCGGTGGACGCTTTCGCCAGTATCGTCCATACAGATTTTGCCTATCACCGGGGCAGACAACTGGCGGAACGGCTGGCGTCAGTCATTCCCCAGCAGATGTTCCAGATCGCGATCCAGGCGGCTGTGGGCGGTAAAGTCATTGCCCGTGAAACGGTCCGGCAGCTGCGGAAAAACGTGTTGGCGAAATGTTACGGCGGTGACATCACCCGTAAGCGCAAACTGCTGGAAAAACAGAAAGAAGGCAAGAAGCGCATGAAAGAGATCGGGCGTGTGAACATCCCGCAGGAAGCCTTCATCGAAGTTTTGAAATCAAACGAGAACAAATAAGTATGGACCTCATCGGCTGGTACAGAAAGCGCAAAAAACGCAAGGCACGCAAGAGTCTTGTGGAAAATATCCGTGCATCCATTCATCTGGACCGGGATATTCTGACGCCGGGAAAAATCAGCCAACTGGAATCTCTGGCGGCAGAAGCGGAAAAACCGGACAGCGATACGGACGACATCAGCAGCCGTTTTGAGGCGTGCTACGGCGCTCATACCATGCGCGGTCTGCTGGATGTTCTGCTGGTCGCCCTGACCGTTGCGTTCGGTGTCCGGACACTGGCATTGCAGCCGTTCCAGATCCCCACAGGCAGTATGCAGCCCACCCTGTTCGGCGTTCATTACATCGATGCAGCCGAATCGGAACGCTTCACATCCCCGCTGGTCAAAGCGGCACGGAACATATTTGAAACGGAAGTTTCCGGCAACGCCACTCTGATGCCGCAGGATGTTCAGCGTTATCTTGATCCGGGCGCAACGGAATGTAATGGCGTGCTGAGTTCCGGTGATCATCTGTTTGTGGACAGAGTCAGTTTCCATTTCAAGCCCTTTGAACGGGGCGAGATCCTGATCTTCAATACGGAGGGGCTGATGTACCGCAACGCTCCCCTGCCCGGCTTTTTCTACATCAAACGGCTGGTCGGTATGCCGGGCGATACGCTGCGGATCGACGGCAATATGCTGATGATCCGCCCCGCCGGTGAAAAAGATTTCAGACCTGCCACAGATTTTTCACCCCGGTTTGAAAAACTTTATTCCGGAAAAGGCGGTTATCACGGTCATGTGGCGGACGGCGCACTTGCCAACGGCGCAGAGATCACGGTTCCGGCGGATTGCTATTATGCGCTGGGCGATAACTCCCGGAACAGTCTGGACAGCCGTTATTGGGGCGCTGTTCCCCGCCGTAATGTGATCGGGCGGGCATTCAATGTGTTCTGGCCCGTTACGCGCCGCTGGGGATGGATCGACGATCTTGAGCCGCTGGATATCCCTTCCGGCGTACCGAATCCATACCGGAACGACAGCCAGACGCCCACCATGCGTCTGCAATAAAAAAGGCAGTCCGCAGACTGCCTTCCGATCGTTGTTTCCGGTTTTATCCGGACCTGTTATGACCGCACTGCCCTGACGACTTCCGCGGCATCAGCGGCAATCGCGTCCAACGCCTTCCCCGGCTTGTACAAGGCACTGCCCACGCCGACTCCGGCACAGACTTTCATAAAGTCCGGAATATTTCCGGCATCCACGCCGCCGACCGCAAGGATCGGGGTCTTGATGACGGCTTTCAGATCTTTCACGTAGCCGGGACCAAGTTTGGCGGGAAAAAGTTTCAGATAATCCGCACCGGCTTTGACGGCGGTAAAACCTTCTGTCGCCGTAAAGAAACCGGGAATGGAGACCATCCCCAGTTCGCGGGTCCTGCGGATCACATCCGGATCGGTATCCGGCGAGATGATGAATGTCCCGCCCGCCTCACGGACCTGCTCCGCATCTTCCGGCGTCAGGACCGTTCCCGCCCCTGCCATCATGCCGTGTTCCGCGCAGAATGAGGCGGCTTTGGCAATGCTTGCAAAGGCATCGGGCGAGTTCAGCGGGATCTCCAGCAGGGTGATCCCGGCTTTACACAGAACAGCGCAGACATCTGTGATCTCCGCAGGCTGAACGCCGCGGAGGATCGCAATGGCGGGACATTGTTTCAGACAGGCTTCAAACTGTGTTTTCATCATCATCGTATTTTTATTTCAGTGTCAGGATACCGAAAGAAGATGCTTCGTGGACCGTTCCGCCGCCCCAGCTTGACATTTCACGCACGCGGCGGGGAACCATCTTCCTGGTCTTTTTATCCATCACTTCCGTATCATAATATTTTCCGCGGACAGGCAGGAAGAGAAGTTTGCTGCTCTTTGCCGGATCCAGCTCGATCATACGGAAAGGGATGCGGACAACAGCCTGCCAGCGGTCATCCAGACTGCGTACATTCCGTTTCCAGTCGCTGCTGTTCCATTTTCCGTCAAAGATCTTGCCATCGTAAACAGCTTTATTTCCGGCATCCAGTGCGAACTGGAAATAGATCCCGGTGGCAGCATCCGCAAGGAAAAATTCCATAATATCGCCGCGGGGGAAGGTTTCGCCTCCGCCGGCATGGAGTTTGGACGGCTCCAGCGTTTTCATATCATCGGCAAAGCAGTCGAACAGGAAATAAATACTTTCGTTGTCGTGAAGCACACTGACATCTGTCCGGAATTTTGCGGGTTTATCTTTTGTGCCGTGAACGAGGAATGAGGAAAGTTTCGCAGCGGATTTCCAACATTCCGCATCAGGATCCATGGACGCACCGGCGAGCCGGGGAACGCCCTGCGTGACCCGTTTGCCTTTTTTGGCATTTTCCATCCACTGTTCAAAAGTTTCGATGTGGCGTTTGATCAGTTCTTTGGAAATGGGATGAACTGCAGTTTTTGCCGCTTCCTGCAGCGCTGCTCGGCAGGCATCTTCGCTGCCGGCTTCGTAGATATACATCTGCGCCATTGTGGAGGCTTCATCCATATAGATAGTGGGATAACTGCTCGCATACCAGTTCTTCTGCAGGATGCTGTAATACCGTTTCATCGCGGGTGCCGCCTCGCGGTAGGTGCGGGTAATGAAATGATCGCGCAGTGCGTCCACATCAGCTGTGGGATCCCACCAGAGCCGCGCCATACACCAGGCGGTAATGGCGGAAGCGTCCCACACGGGGATAGCGGAGGAATGGTCAACGGGCCATTCCGTGTTCAGTTCCATCACGTTATTTTTGAGGCAGAAAAGGAAGTCTGCCTTCATGATTTCTTCAATAGGACGGGGGAATTTGGCAGCGCAGCCGTAATATTCCCGGAGCAATGTTTTATCGGACATTTTTCCCCATGACACAAGGCGCCGGGCCACGGTCCCGTTCCGGTTCAGGTCTTCGTAAGAAACTTTATTGTCTTTATCGTAGGGACAGTACATGATACGGATATTGTCTTCCACAGGGAACGGCGGGGGTTCCATGGTGAAAAAGTACGCATAAGTCAGGATCACGATCTGGGGATGGGTCGTGCGGAGCTGACGGGCGATCTCGTTCAGGAACAGGAAGAACTGAGCGGACCGGAACTGGGGATGTTTGGAATCAAGGACTTTTCCATCCGCCAGTTTCAACGGGGCAAGACATTTCGGGCAGCAACAGACCGTCCAGGAGTCTTCAATGGAAATATTGACGCCGCGGACTTTGGGGCGTTCGTCCAGATGTTCCCGGAGATTTTTCATATATTCGGGATAGAAATCCGTATTGGTGAAGCAGAGTTGTCCCTGCCGCACGCGTTCGCCGTTCAGCATCACAAAATATTCCGGGTGTGTCTCAAAATATTTTTTCGGATTGATGTGCATCCGCAGACCGTGTCCGCCGCCTGCCATGGGAAAATCACTGGCAAGGATATCAGTTTTTTTATTCCAGCCGCCATGATAATTCATACGGTTCCGGGCTGCCCAGAACGGTTCAGTACGGTGTCCGTGAACGGTAAAACCGATTCCGCGCAGACGGGATTTCGGTACGGAGCGGAAGGACGTATTTTTCAATTCCAGCGTCGGGATATTGCTGTAAATGGTTCCCACATCGGGATTGGGCCGCAGCCAGATGATGTCTGTATTTTCTTCCAGAAACGCATATACAGCGTGGAGCGTTCCTTTGGGGCGGTTGCCGGAAATGTGGATCACGTCACCATTTTTCCGGACGGCAAATCCGTCCGTTTCGCCGATGGCTTTCACGTCTTCCGGAAAATCTTTCAGACCGCCGCCGACAACGAGCGCAGTTTTTCCGGGTTCCGCTTTTGCGGCGATGGGCAATTCAGCGCCGGTGATCTGTTTCAGCCAGAGCTGGAGTTCCTTTGCCGCGTATTGTTCTGTGGCATCTGCATTTTCTGCGACAACGATTCCTGCGACCGGCGTACCATCCTGCGTCAATTTTTGTGCGCAGAGTGACCCGCATGCCAGCAGAGCTGTCAACAGGAGAATTGATTTCCGCATCATTTTGTGTCCCTTCAGATTTAGGAATTAAGATTTATCCTGAACATCATCAAGATGCCAGTGAATATTGTTCATTACATTTTTGAATGCCTTGATCGTAGGCTGGGAGAACGGCGGGCTGGGCGGAGTGTAATCGTGGACCGCGAAGGTAATGCTGTTCCCCATGAGCGTACCGAGAAAACGGTGGATCCTGCCGTATTTGCCGCCGCTGAGAAATACAAAAGGTTTTTCGATCTCTTTGTTCAGGATCATAGCGGTACGGATCACTTCCTGAAATTCCTCTTCCGTATTGACCGTGATCACCAGTTTCAGAATATCGGCACCGCGCGAAGACTGTTCTTTCAGATGAGCAAGCACTTCTTCCGCCGTCCGCGCCTGTGTGTAAATATGAGAGGACATAATGACTTTTGCGCCGATCTCGTGGATCTCCCGGATCAGGGCTTTCTGCTTTTCAATGGCAGCGGGATCGGTGGCAAGTTCATATTCCGCCGGAGCATACAGGTCTCCCATCACATCAATCACTTCCGCACCTGCGCGGGCGGCGGCGAGAAGGTACTGCTGCCGTTCATCGTCGCCCAATCCCCATTTGTCGTTCCGGTAAAGAATGAACATAAAGGGCAGATGCACCGCATTGATCAGACGGGCAAAATTTTCTTCCGTCCGTTCTTCCGGGGGAAGCTGCCCGATCTCAATGGCGATCCCGTCTGCGCCATCCGCTTCACCAGCGCGGGCGAGACGTGCCATTTCGTCAATAGATGTGCCGTTGATCAACAGAGTGACAGCCGTACTCTGTCGGTTGAAAAAAGATTTTTTCTGAAGCATTGTAGAAACTCCTGATGCTGGTATTTTTTATTCAAGAAAAAGCGCAACAGTAAAACATAATCTCAAAAGCCTGAATGTCAATCACCTGCTTCATCAAAAATCAAAAAAAAGATACACATCCCCGCATTGCTGCAGAAAAGTGTATCCGTGATTCATACTGTCCCGGTCGATCCGGGAAGTTTCAACCGTCAGAGCGGCGTAACGCCTCCATCGGGTTTGACCTTGGAGAGATCCCCGTTGATGGTGATACCGCCATCTGCGGCAATGATGGCACCATTGAGGTAGGCGGCATCATCGCTGGCGAGGAAGACGGCGATCTTTCCGATCTCTTCCGGCGTTCCGTATCTGCGGAGAGGTGTCCGGAGATTGAGGAACGCATTTTCATCGAAAGCATCGCAATCGGGCGGATTGCTGATCCTGACCATCGGCGTCATGATCGCGGCGGGAGAAATGCAGTTTGTACGGACATTGTATCTGCCGTACTCTGCCGCCATAGATTTTGTCAGCTGGACGATGGCGCCTTTTGTGGCGGTGTATGCGTCGCAGTTGGGGATCCCGATCATACCGGCGCTGGAAGCAGTGTTGATGATGCTTCCGCCGCCCCGTTCCGCAAGCAGGGGGATCCCGTACTTGCAGAACAGAAATACGCTGCGCAGATTGATGGCAAGGACTTTTTCCCAGATATCTTCTTCAATATCGGTGATCCTGCCATCTTTATTTGCCAGATAGACACCGGCGTTGTTGTAGATCACATCCAGTCCGCCGAACTGAGTTTTACAGATGTCAAGAACATTCCGGACGGATGCACTGTCTGAAACGTCGCACTTGACGAAACAGCAGTTTCCGCCGGCGGCATTGATCTCTGCGGCGAGAGCGATCCCGGCTTTTTCATCCAGATCCGCGATCACGACCTTTGCGCCTTCAGCGGCAAAGATACGGGAGGCGGCACTGCCGATGCCGCCCGCACCGCCTGTAATAATAACTACTTTATTATCCAGACGTTTCATCATGCTTTCCCGATCATTTGTTTAACAGCAGCAACGATGTCTTTCACGCCCATACCGTACTGGTCGCGAAGCCAATCCTGAGAGCCGATCAGCGACACATTCACGTCAGGCAGAGCAATACGGCTGAACTTGCAGTTGCCGACACCGGCATCCATAAGCACTTCCGCCACAGCACTGCCGAGACCGCCGCAGATGTTATGTTCTTCCACCGTCAGAATACCGCCGGTCTGCGTGGCAGCTTCAATCACCGCGTCTTTATCAACGGGCTTGACCGTATGCATGGAAACGAGGGACACATCGATCCCTTCCTTTGCCAGTTCTTCCGCAGCCAGTTTACAGTTGTAACCGATGGTACCCGTGAAGATGATGGTGGCGGCTTTGCCGTCTTTCACCTTGATGGCTTTACCGATCTCGAATTTGACAGGTCCGGGGTGAATGTCTTTTTCACCCTTGTAACCGCAACGGTAGTAGAGGGGACCTTTGTACGCCAGCATGGCATGGACCGCCGCGCGAGCCTCATTGATATCGCAGGGCGCAATGACTTTCATATTCGGCAGAGCGCGCATAATGGCAAGGTCTTCCGTGGAGTGATGGGACACACCCAGAGGACCGTAAGCCATACCGCCGCCGATAATGACGATCTTCACATTGGCATTGTGATAACACACGTCGTTGCGGATCTGTTCCAGACAGCGCAGTGTGGGAAAGTTTGCGATGGAGTAGGTAATGGAAATATTGCCTTCCATGGCAACACCGCACGCAACACCTGTCATGTTCTGTTCCGCCACGCCGCAGTTGATGAAGCGTTTGGGGAATGCATTGGCAAAGGGTTCGATTTCGCCGTAACCGATATCGGCAAGGATCATGTGGATCCGTTCATCCTCATGTGCTGCCTTGAGCAGTTCTTCGTTGAATGCTTTTCTCATTGTGCAGCCTCCTTAACTTCTTTCACGGCTTTTTCGTAGAGTTCATCGGTCAGGGGACCGTAGTGCCAGCGGTAATCATCTTCCATGAAGGACACGCCTTTGCCCTTGGTGGTACGGCAGATGACCGCGAGAGGTTTTTCAGATTTCGGGAAATCTTTGAGTGCCTCATAAATGGCGGCACAATCGTGTCCATCCTGAACGACGATGGTATCCCATTGGAAAAGACGGAGTTTTTCATCAAGGTCTTCCAGGTCGATGATGTCTTTGGAACGCCCCAATGCCTGCAGACGGTTGTAGTCCACAACCATGCAGAGATTGTTGAATTTGTGCTGACCTGCGAGCATGATCGCTTCCCAGGTGGAGCCTTCGTCCAGGTCGCCATCGCTGACCACGCAGAAGTAACGGTAGTTTTTTCCGCTGTTTTTGGCGTACATCGCCATACCGCAGGCTACGGGCAGACCGTGTCCCAGAGAACCGGTGGAAAATTCCACGCCCGGCACATGGTGTGAAATGTGACCGGAAAGTTTGCCTTCATCCTTGTAATAGGTATCCAGCCATTCTTTGGGGAAGAATCCCAGTTCTGCCAGCGTTGCGAAAAGCGCCGCGCCGCCATGTCCCTTGCTGAAAAGGAGTCTGTCGCGATCCGCCATTTTGGGATCGGCAGCACTGACTTTCAGAATTTTCTTGTAAAGCACCGCCAGGATCTCTGCGCATGAAAGCATACTTCCGATATGGCCGCTTTTACCTCCATGGACCATTTTCAGGCAGTCCAGACGCACTGTATTTGCCAGTGCTGTACAGTCATTGAATTCCATCTTTTCAATACATCCTTATGACTTTTATGGTTTTATTTTTTGTTCAGCGCATCGAGACGCGCTTTGTAAACTTTGAACTGCACGGAACGGCTGCGGAACACATTCTGCGCTCCGCTTTTCTGGAGTCGTTCCAGACAGGCGCGTGCCTTGGCATAGTCACCTTCGGCACAGGCGATCTGCATTGCAAGAAAATCATGACGGAATCCGAGACGGACATTCTTGCCGAGGACGGCGAAATCAGTCTTGGCAAACCATTCTTTTGTTTTTTCCAGATCACATGCTCTCATGTAGGCTTCAGCCAGAGCAAGTTCCACTTCCTGTTTTGTGAGATCCTGACATTTGGGCATGGCGATCAGTTTGGCATACGCGGTGATGGCGGAATCGATCCTGTCGTTTTCAGCGCAGAGAGTTGCCAGACGCTGACAGTACGACTGGGCTTCCGGATGCAATTCCATCGCCTTGACAATGTATGCAACGGCCTTGTCCACCATAGCGGCATCCGGGTTCTGCATGTAGTAGCGTTTTTTCATGCATCTTTCAGCAAGCACCATATACAAAGATGCAGCGGCGTTCTTCTGACCTTTGTCTTCAAAATATTTTGCTTTTTCCTTGAACAGTGCGATCGCCTTGTCCTCCTGACGGAGACTGGTATAAACTGAAGCAAGAGAATCAATGATGGAGCGGTTTTCCTTCAGTTCTTCCCGTTTGATCGCTTCCTCCAGGAGCGGAACGGCGCGGGGGGACAGGGGCGTATAGTAGTTCGTGTGCTGCGCACGGCTGGCAAGAACTTCCCAAAGTCTGACATTTGCTTCGGCATCATTCACCGCAGCCATGGCTTTACGCATATAGGCTTCAAGGGTTTCCAGCGAAACAGCGACTCTGCGACCGAAGTCATCATAAGGCATTTTGTACGCGCGGGCCAGTTCATGCTTGGTCAGATTCGGCAGTTTGATCGCCTCATTGAAAAACACTTCGGCGGCTTTTTCATTATTGGCGCGAAGTTCAATACTTGCCTGATAGGAGATCGCAGTCAGGATATCCTTGTTGACTTTCGACTCCTTGCGGATTTCTGCCGCAAGTTTTCTGCCGAAATCCAGAATGGCGGCTTTTTCAACTCCGCCATGACGGATGATCATCGTAAGAATCGTGTACTTGACATGCATTTTGTTTGCATTTTTCTGCGCCAGCGCAGCATCCAGATAGGCACGGACACCTTCCAGGTTGTTTGCTTTCACAGCATCGATCAGATCGGACTGTTTCAGCTGGGCGGAGACGAACGCGGTGAACAGCATGGCTGCCGCCGCAAGGATCAATTTACAGTGTTTCATTTTGCCTCCGGAGCGAAAAATTTGTTTTTGAGCATTTCAGCGTGAGCGGTCTGATAGTCCAGGGTAAACTGCATCAGCACTTTTGCCCGTTTGAACAGAGATTCTTTTTCAGCTTCGCTGAGCGTATCATACTTGGCGATTTCTGCGCAGATCGCATTGCAGCGTTCCACGACCGGCGGAAGTGCCTTTGCCATAAACTCACGTTCTTCAGAAATGTGAGCATAGGAACGGATCGCGGGAACTTCCTTGACTTTACGCCATGCTTCGCGGTTACCTTCCGCAGTGCGGACGGGCTGGAACGCTTCGGTGTAATCGCCCCAGGCGCGCAGCAACAGATTTTTGCGGATGGCATCTTTCTGTTCGGGCGTGAATGCCGGCATACGGAAGTAACCGGTACTGGTCATTGCCTGAACTCTGCCGCCCCAGGTCTGACTCAGACCGGGACACCAGCGGTAGATACCGATACGCCAGAAATTGTCGGCTTTGTCCGAGAAGGGCGTCCGGTTGTCCAACAGACTCCAGGGGATGAAGACACGGGTGATATAGGCGTTATCCAGGATCTTGGTAACGACTTTGACTTCGCCGGTGATACGGCGGAAGTTGCGGTCATGTTCCAGCCAGGGATAATCCATCACGGGATCCGCACTGCAGTGCTGACTGAAAATGAACTGATACCAGTGCTGCATTCTGTCGTTGTCAGCATCGCCGGGAGCGAAGAACATCTCAAGGGTGCTGTGGGGCATGGCTTTGCCCTCGGCAAGCGTTTTCTGGAGTTCGGGTTCGGCACTGTAAACAAGGATCGTGAGACCGAGTTCATTACATGCGCCGTAAACTGCAGTAACGCGTTTGACGCTGCCGCCGGTAGTGGAAACATCGCGACGGAAAGCCGGGTCGCTCCAGAGCATTTCAGCATCATCACTGTAAGGCATAAAGTTGAAGTTCCACTTGTCTGCCTCAGTTTTGATAAGGGTTTCAAAGTTGTCGGGAACAGCGCGGTATTCCACATTGAGAACATTTTTCTCGAATGCAGATGCAGCGACGCTGATGCCCATGAGAAAGACAATCAAAAGCAAAGACTTTTTCATAGTGCTTATTTTCCTTTCTGCATCAGCTGACGGAGCGTCAGAATGCGGTCGATCATGCTCATACGGGCAAAGTCAAGATCGCAAGTTTCGGCATTGAGCATGTGGAGCCATGCGAGCTGGCGTTTACCTTCGCGCTGGAGTTCAAGATCGGCAGAAGCCGCAGCTTTGGTTGCCTGATCTTTCAACAGAGTGGCGTAACGGACATCGTCGATCGCTTCGCGCAAGCCGCACATCGCCATCGTACCGATCGGACCGTCTTTGGAAAGGTAAACCATACCAAAGTGACGGTAGCTGCCGTCTCCGCCCGGGTCATCGGCAAATTCATTCCAGGGCACACGCGAATTGACGAAGCTGAGAATGAACCATCCGTCATAGTTGAGTTTGTACATCAGCAGTCCGCTCTGACGGCGGAAGATCAGGGGATTTTCCGGACCGGAGAAGGGGCTTGCATAGTTCAAAAGTCTGCCGCCGACACTGTGCCAGTTATTGGCATGGCGCATTTCGTTCACGGTGATGGCATGAACATTCAGCAGGTCCGGAACGCGTTCAAAGCTGGAAGGTCCGCCGGCGGTACTGATCTTTCCGCCCGCTTCATGGATCGCTTCCCACAGGGGTTCCTGCATGGTACGCAGTCCCATATAACCGGCAGCTTCATCGTTGCCGTAGAAATGGACTTCGCTGTGGCCGAGGTGTTTTTTCACCCAGTCGATCATGGGCTTGACTTCAGCTTTTTTCTTGTTTTTGTACTTCTCAACAAACGCCACGTCGCGCTTATCGAAATCCCACATTCTGCGGTATTCGCGGTCGCCGGCGCCGAGTCTGTTGTTGAGGAAAATGCTGTTGTCCATATTGTATTTCTTGCGGAGCGCAATGGATTTGAGGAAACCTTCCTCTGTCTTCCAATCGAGGCCCTGGAAGTTGCGGACACTGTGTTCACTGATGAACTTCAGCTGTTTTTCCTTGTGTTCATCGCTGCCGATGAGATTGCCGGTGAGCCAGGAGAGATAATTGCGGCTGCTGTCGTAATAGGTCTTGGCATCAGGCAGATCAAAGGGAAGAAGACGGACCTGCACTTTCAGTGTGCCGGCATCGGTTTTGCCCTTGTTGGTGAACATGCGGATGGTACCTTCATAAAGACCTGCCGGTGCTTTCGCCGGAGCATTGAAAGTCAGCCACATCTGCTGGGTACGGCCGCCTTCCGGAATGGTCACAGGCAGCAGCGTGGGGCTGTCGTGAAGCGGCTGTTCCAGAACACTGAATGTGGGGTCGTTCGTCATGCTGAACTGACTCACGTCGGCATAGACGGTCTTTTCCGGATAAGTCAGGCGCAATTCGTTGGTGCGTTTGACTTCGTTGACGCGGATAATGTTTTCGTCTTTGACGAGCAAATCGGGAACCAGCAGACGCTGATATTTATCCGTATGATAACTCATCCATGCGCCGCCGCTGCGGAACCAGCGTTTCACAAGACGCAGATCAAGATTGGATGCCGGGATCACATTGGCACCGCAACGCAGATCGGAGATCTTGAACGTCACATCGCAGGGCTGGAATGCAAACATAAGGAAGGAAGCAGATTCAAATTCATTTTTCGCTGCGATGATGCGGAGCGTATCGGTGAATGTGCCTTCCGTGGGCAGTTTGCGTTCTGTCAGCATTTCCTGACTGGTGGGGTTGACACTGTACACAGTGAATGCCTTGCCGCTGATGCCGTTTTTCCCCGCGATCAGCGGAGCAAGAACAGATGCGTTGTCCAGATCGTTTTTCAGCTGACGGGCAGCACTCACGGTCTTGGCTTTGGCAGGATCCATGGCACCGACCCATGCTTTGAACGGAGCATTGGCTCCGGCTGCATCCAGAGCGGCTTTCTTCTGCGCGTTGAAGGCACTGATCTGTTCCGGTTTCCAGTTGGCAGCAAGGAAATCTTCGCTGTTCAGGATACCTTCACTGATGGTCATATTGGAGACGACGCCGTCAAACTTACCGGCTTCCAGCGAGGCAAAAGCCAACTGAAGAGGCAGTTTCTGGATAATGTCGAGCTGATGTTTTCCATTCACATACAAACAGGCACGGTGGCGGTTCCAGGAATAGTTGAAGAAGACCTGGTAGTCCTTGTTGAATTCGATTTTATCTTTGCTGACCATTTCGAATTCTCTGGCACCGATTTCTCCCATACGGGTTTTGAGGCGGATGCGCAGACGGTTGTCTTTCGTCAGAGAACAGTCAAAAAGCCCCAGAGTATAGGCTTTTTCATTCTGTTCATAGCCGCTGAACACACCATTCTTGAAGGAGATGGTGAACCCGACAGCGATATCGGGCGGAAGGGCTTTGAGCCATTCGGTTTTCGCAAACGGGAGCGTTGCGGTTTTGTCGGCACTGAATTCCATGCGGTCCAGCGTAAACACAGTACCGGGAATGATTTGTGCCTGTGTCATTTTTGCTGTGGGAGCAGCCTCTGCGATCATTGCAGGGGTTATGGCTGCTGAAGCAAGCATGGCACTCAGAAGAAGCATCTTTCGGTGTTTCATCTTGTTTTCCTTGTTTTGGGTTGTGTGGGGGTCATATTTACTCGTCTTGCTTTATCGTATCACATAATGGAATAGCCGCCATCGATCACAATGTCCTGTCCCACCATAAAGTCGGAAACAGAACTTGCCAGAAAGATCACGGCTCCCTGATGATCGGCAGGAATACCGGTCCTGTCGATGGGAGCAGTCTTGAAAAACATTTCCACGACTTCCGGGAAAAGATCATCCACTTTGGTCACGCCGGGGCTGATGCTGTTGACGCGGATCCCGTGGCGGATATACTCCGCCGCTGCCGCCCGGGTCATGTGGATCACGGCTGCTTTGGACACACTGTACGGCAGCTGCGGCTGGGGATGAGGCCAGATCACATGTCCGCAGATAGAGCCGATGTTGATGATCTTGCCATATCCGTTGGGGATCATCACCCTGCCCTCTTCCCGGATGCAGTTCCAGGTGCCGTTCAGGTTCACGCTCATCTGTTTCTCCCAGTCCTCCGGCGTAATATCGCTGATTCCTTTGATGGGAATGGAGATCCCCGCATTGTTCACAGCAATATCCAGTCTGCCGAATGCGGCAACAACCTGATCGATCATCCGTTTCACATCGTCCGCTTTGCTGATATCGGCGGTAATGGAGATCGTTTTTCTGCCGGTCGCGGCTGCGATCTCTGCTGCTGTGCGCTCCGCATTTTCCTGCAGGATATCGATCACTGCTACATCGGCTCCGGCTTCCGCCAGAGCGGTGGCGAAACCTCTGCCGAGTCCTCTGCCGGAACCGGTCACCAGCGCTTTTTTGCCGTCAAGTCTGAATCGGTCGATAATGTTCATTGACTTTTTCCTCAATTGATAATCAGTAACTTCTGAAACCGCGTTCCACGGAGAAATATTCCTTCTGGGCGTAATATGCCGCACCCAATGCAGAACAATCCTCCTCCTGACGGTTCACCTGCACGGTGATCTCGCGGCTGAAGGGGTAGATCACATTCTTTGTGATCGCCTCGCGGACAGCATCGAAATAAACCGGATTCGTTTTGCACAACACACTGCGGATCATCACATTGGTGATCGCGGTGAATGTCACAACATTGGCAATGGCAACGCCCAGCGCAGCTCCGGCTTCACGGAGAACCAGTTCACAAAGTCTGTCACCTTCGGCTGCTTTCCGGAAAAAGACTTCTTCGTCACGGATCTTTCCTTTACTCAATTCGCGCGCGTGACGCACAATGGACGGGATCGATGCCAGTGTTTCCACACAGCCGCGGTTCCCGCAATGGCACAGTTCCCCGTCCGGTACAGCAATGGTATGTCCGAGCTGACAGGACGACGGCGTTTCCGCGCCCCAGTATTTGCCGTTCTGAAGAATGGATGCGCCGACACCGTTCCCCACATATATCTGCAGAGAATTACGGACGATATGGCTGTCCGGCATCGTCCGGAGCTGATCCAGAGCACTGGCTCCGGAACGGTCCACCACACAGGCGAACAACCCCAGTTCCTGCTCAAGGATCTTGCGGACAGGTATATTTTCCCAGTCGGCAACATGCACAGAATAAACGCCGGTCCCCAATTCCGTATTCACAATACCGATATCGGAAAAACCGATCCCGGAAATTTCCCAGCCGCGCTGGAGCGAATTGAAATCGCGGATGATACGGACGATCTCACTCATCCGTTCTCTGCCGCCCAGTTCAATATCAAGGGGAAATGTTGCGCTGGAAACACGCTTCCCGTTCACATCCAGCAGCACACACAGCACATGGTCCTTGGCATGTTCCACACCCACAAATGCAAAACGTTTCGGGTTGAGCATCACCGGAACATTACGGATCTGATCCCTATTTTTCCTTTGTATATAATCTTCTTCTTCCAGACGGTTGCAGATTTCGATAAGAGAATTCAGGCGCATTTTCAAAAGTTCCATGACCTGTTTACGGGTCATGGGACCATGCTCATAAAGGGCATGAAGAATTGATTTTGCGTATTTGTCATCCAATAACATTTTGAATCTCCTTTCGTTATCGGAGATAAATATATACAGCAGTTATCATCATTTCAAGTGATTTTTAGTTATCAAATCAAAAATTTTTCAAAAAAAATCCCTCTGCCGCAGGACAGAAGGATCAAATATGGAGGTTTTTACAGTCTGCCGGATATTTTACGGCAATTTCAAAAGGAAACACCGCTGCAGTGCAAATCCCAGCAGCAGACATGCGGCGGCGGCGAGAGCGAGCGCCGGATACCATTCCTTTGCATAAACGGTGGTGGTCCGCTCCCCTTCCACCTTTTCGATGGTGTCGATTTCTTTCATGGCAGCCGCCATACCTGCGGGATCTGCAGCAGTGTAATATCTGCCGCCGGAAACAGATGCGATACGCTTGAGAAGCGGTTCATCAAATTCATCCTCCACCGGCTGCAGATACGCGCCGCCGAAAAGTCCGTTGTTGATCACATACGTATTTCCGGAACCGATCCCGACGGTATAGATACGGATCTTCCGGTCTGCCGCGTGTTTTGCCGCACCGTCCGGCGTCACGGGCGCTTCCACATTGTCCCTGCCGTCCGTAAAAAGAACGATAATGGCATTGGGTGACGCCTTGAGGCTGTCAGCCGCCTCCACCAGGGGAGCGGCGATACCGGTACGGGTGCCGAGCATTTCCGGTTCCGGTTTCAGTGACGCCAGAACTGACAGCAGCCACGCATGGTCAAGTGTCGGCGGACAAACCAGATCCGGTCCGTCAGCAAACTGGATCAGCCCGATCCTGTCACCGGGTCTGGACCGGATGAAGGCGGCGATCTCAGTCTTTGCCGTATTGATCCGGTCGCGCAGCACGCCGTTGGAAATTTTCTGTGCGATCCGGTCCCGGGAATAACCCGCCGGTGCATCATAAGAGAGCATACTGCCGGAAATGTCCAGCGCGATGATGATATCGATCCCTTCCGTAGCGGATCTCAACACCTCCCTGCCGGAGCGGGGACGCGCCAGTGCAAATACGATCAGCACGGCAGCGAGCGTGTAACAGAGGAACGGTACAAGCCGCCGCAGATCCACAGTGCGGACGATCTTTCCATCTGCATCCTTCCGCTGAAAAAGCGGGAGAAACGGCACACGCAGGGACGGTTCTTTTCTGCGCCACGAGATCAGCAGGACCGCCGGCAGCGCCAACAGCAGAAGCAGAAGAAACGGATATGCGAAGTCGATCATTCACCCACCTCCTTCTTTTCTTTTTTGCTGTCAGTGCCGGGAACAGTGCCGAGGATCAGTTTTTCGGCGCGGTCTGCGGCAGCATCAAATGCTTCAGGATCGGATTGGATCCGGGCATACTTGACCATATCGGCGGCGACCATAAATTTTTTCAGGAACCGCCGGTCGTTGTCGTGCAGCGGGGAATCGTCCTGATCCAGTTCTTTCAGGAACTCTGCAGTGGTCTGCCGTTCCGCACGGAGCGAGAACCGTTTTTCCAGATAATGCCGCACGATATCGGTCAGCATTGCCACGGAACTTTCCGCCGATACCGCGCCTGCATGAACAGCATCCCGCAGTCTGCGCACGGCATTGACGGCTTTTTCCCAGGGCGGCAGAGGCGGTGCAGGCAGGGAACGGCGCCGGAAATAATCCCGCAGTGTCAGGATGACCAGCAAAATGATCAGCAGCCCGATCACACACCCGATGACAGCTCCGGCAGGGGACGTTTCTTCCCGCGGGGGGATCTCTCCCGCAACAGCGAGGGTGTTGTCCGTTGCAGCGACAGCAGACGACAGCACCGCTTTGAGTCCGGGCAGCGTACAGCGGATCACATCGCCCTTATCGAATATGATATCCATTTCACCAAGTTTGAGATCACCGTCCCGGTACGCCTGAACGGTCACGAACGCCCGCCAGACATTGGCGCCCCAACCGTATTTTTCAAAAATAAATTCAGGTCCGGCAGTGATCTGGATCCCTTCCGGAGCCTCATACCGGATCATATCCGGCGTATGACTCCACGGCACACGCATATCGAGCGCGAACATAACCGGATCACCGATAACGGCTTCGCCGGGATTTTCCGCCGGATCGATACGGCTTACAGTGCCGATCATTTCAACCGGGGCATTACTTTTGCAGACCTGCCGGTATTTATGCCAGGCAGCTCCGGCAAACACAAATACGCCGATGATCACCAATGCGGTGACAAGCATCATGACCCGGAAAAATGTCCAGCGTTTTTTGACATTCTGTTTTTCAGTATTCATCAGGCACGCCCTCCCCTGCCCCTGCCAAGTTTACCGCGACGACGGAAAAACACCATCAGAGGTCTTGCTGAATCTTCATCCGTTGTGGACAGATCGATCAGATCGACTTTTGCCCGGAGTGCCAGAGACTGCAATCCGAAGCGCCATTCAGCGGACCGGATCTCATATTCCCGCCGTGCCCTGCCCCCCGGCTGCCACGGGGCGGAAGCACCGCTTTCGGCATCGGTCAGATTCAATCCGGGCAGATCGGGCAGAAGATGTTCCACGGGATCAGTCACGCGGATCAGCACCAGATCGTGTTTTCCGGCAAGGATCTTGAGTTCCTGTTCGTAGTCCATCTCTCCGGCAAAGTCACTGATAAAAAAGATAATGGATTTTTTCTTCAGAGACCGTGTCAGCACCGACATGGCAGACCGCAGATCGGTTCCCGTATGGCGGTTCTGCGTATCCGTCGCAAGCAATTCACGGATGATCCGCAGCACATGAGTCCGCCCCTGCCGGGGTGACAGATACAATTCGGTCCGATCCGTAAACAGCATCAATCCGGCTTTGTCATGATTGCGGACAGCGCTCAATGCCAGCATTGCGGCTGCCTCCGCCATTTTCTCCTTTTTTTCCACACCGGCAGAACCGAACGCGGTGGACGCAGAGACATCCACGGCAAGGATCACGTTCAGTTCCCGTTCTTCGGCATACTTCTTCACATAAGGCACACCGGTCCGTGCAGTCACATTCCAGTCAATATCCCGCACGTCATCGCCGTGGGCATATTCCCGGACTTCACTGAACTCGATCCCCTGTCCTTTGAAAACGCTGTGATAAGCCCCCCCTGTCACAGCGTCCACCAACCGGCGGGTCCGGATCTCAAGTCTGCGTATTTTTGCAAGCAGATCTTTTGCAAGCATGATCCGGCTCCGGGTATCAGGGTGTCTTGAGTTCGTTGAGAATGCGTGCAATGATGTCATCTGCGCTCATTTCCTCCGCTTCCGCCTCATAAGAGAGCAGCAGACGGTGACGCAGCACATCGGGGGCGAGTTCTTTCACATCTTCGGGAGTGACATACGCTCTGCCTTCCATAAAGGCGAGACCGCGCGCGGCGAGCGCGAGCGCGATACCTGCACGGGGACTTGCTCCTGTCTGGATCAGGTCGCCCAGATCGGCAAGTTTCACACCGTTCTGCCGCGGCGACAGCGTGGCGTGGCGGCGGGGGCGTGTGGCAATGACGATATCCAGAATATACTCAATGATTTTTTCATCGATGTAGATTTTATCCACCCATTGTCTTGCGGCGGAAATATCTTCCAGTTTTGCAACGGGCATGGCTTTGAGTTCCAGTTCCGGGTGCGCCATACGCTCGATAACGGTGCGTTCCGCATCGCGGGTGGGATAATCGGCTTTGAGTTTGAACATGAAACGGTCCACCTGTGCTTCGGGCAGCGGATAAGTCCCTTCCTGTTCAATGGGATTCTGCGTCGCCATCACCAGAAACGGTTCAGGCATAGGGATGGTTTCGCCGGCAATGGTCGCCTGCCGTTCCTGCATACATTCCAGCAATGCGCTCTGGACCTTGGCGGGCGCGCGGTTGATCTCATCGGCAAGGACAAGATTTGCGAAGACAGGTCCCCGCCGCACGCTGAAAGTATGATCGTTCTGATTGTAAATATTGGTGCCGACCACGTCTGCAGGGAGCAGATCGGGCGTAAACTGGATACGGGAGAACGTTCCGTTCAGTGTCTGCGCCAATGTTTTGACCATCAGTGTCTTCGCCAGACCCGGCACACCTTCCAGCAGCACATGACCATCCGCGATCAATGCGAGCAGCAGACGGTTCATCAGTTTTTCCTGTCCGGCAAGAATGCGGCCGGCTTCGGTACGCAACGCTTTCACAAAGATAGATGCGCCGGAAATTTTTTCCTGCAGTTCAAACAATTCTTCCTGTTTCATTTTTAACACCTCCGGTCTGGTTTTTATCTGAGCAATGAAATGTAGCTCTGATTTTTCATTTGTCAAGAGGACTCTGTTATGTGGGATAGACAGAAAATGCAGAATTTTGTTTTTTTGCCTATTGAAAAAACGTTTCTGTGATACATTGTATAGAACAGCATCAATCAGACAGGACAGAAAAACAGAAAGGAAACAGCAATGACGGAGCAGAAACATCTGCCGGATCTGACAGGGGCAGTGGCAGGTCTTTCCATCCTGTTGTTTCTTCCGGTCATCTTTGAGTTTATCAACCGGTATCTCTGTATTGAAAGTATGACATTGCTCCTGATCCTGTTCCAGTTTCCGGTCCATCTGCTGATCCTGTTTCTGTTTTTCCGGATCGTACCGGGCCTTGCGGAAGATCCCCCCGTTTCAAACTGGCGGGAACGGATACAGTTTCTCCGTCTCGGCAGAACGGAACGCTTTTCCATCCGCGACACCGCGAGCCGCTTCGGCAATATGTTTGTCATACTGATGCTTGTCACCTGGGCGGTACATATCATCAAGGTCACGTTCAATCTGCATCTTCCGCCCCAGCCGCTTGTTCAGATCGTGCTTAAGGGAAATTCCGAGGTGATCGTTATGGTGCTGATCTCTGCGGTCCTGCTTGCTCCGCTGGCGGAAGAACTGTTGTTCCGCGGTGCCATATTCCGGACGCTCTCGATTAAACTTGACCGGGAATGGGCGGGGCTGATCACAAGTCTGTGTTTCGCTGCGATGCACTGGAATACGTTGCAATTTCTGCCGCTGTTTGCGATGGGGCAGCTGCTTCAGAAAGCATACAACGAAACAGATACCATTCTCACCCCGACCCTGATGCACATGACGCATAATGCGTTGTCGCTCGTATGGCTTATCACTTCAACATGGATCCTGAAATGGCTGTAAACAAAAAACAACTTTTAAAATGGCTCGTACCTGCTGCGATCGTACTCGTTTCCGGCTTTCTGCTGACATTGACTTTGAGTTTATCTTTCCGGGTGCCGGATCTGTTGCGAACGGAACGGCGCTGGGTCTTCCTCGCGTTCCTGACCGTTCCACTCGGCTTGATCTGGACCGCCATCATGTACAGGATGCGGAAAGATCTGAAGCGGTACTGCACCCGGATCGTGCCGCTGCTGCTGACACTTGCAGTATATGTGCCGTCTGTCGCTCTTCTGACGCTGTTTGCCGATCCTTTTGAACGGGATACGGTCACATTCACGGTAAAAAGTCAGGATCCGGAAAAAAATTATCTGCTTCTGGGTTCGATCCATCCGCGTGAATGGATCAATTTTTATTCCCGCCGTGCCATGCCGCTGGTCAATCCCTATATGATCGCCCAGACGAGCGGGATCGCACTGGATGATCCGGGCAGAGTCAATCTTCAGCGTGTCGTTGCCGGTCTGCCGCAACATTCGTCTGCCTATATCAGCCCGACCACAAAAGCACCCCAGGAAAAATTGATCGTTGAAATCAACCGGGAGCGGCTGAAACGCGGTGCGTTTTTTTACTTCAGACACCGGAATCAGAATTTCACGGTGGAAATGGACGGCAGATCATTTGAAATGAATATTCCGCGATATACCGATTTCGTACCGGTCCCGGTTTCCATTGAAACAGCGTCCGTTCCCGCCAGGCCATTTCCTTTCCGGGCGATCCCCGGCATTCTGCTGCTCACCCTGCCCGCAGCGCTGTTTCTGCGCAGATCGGCACGGATCATTGCTCACGCACCCGAAAAATCCGGCAGTATTTTTGCTGTGCTGATCCCCATTACCGGCTTCTTCTGCAGTCTGTACTACTTCACCTTGAATTACAGTCCGGATCCGATCAATCAGTTCCTGCAGGGACTCACCGGACGATATGCCGAATGGCATCCTCCTGTTATGGCGGCGGTATGGATACGGCTCACAGAATTTTTCCGTTTTCTTACCGGGACATTTTCTCCGGTGGAACCGTATCTGCTGCTCCATCTGCTGATGTACTGGTCCGGTATCGGATTGATCGCAAGCCGGATCGGAAGACGGAGCTTTGCGGCACAGATCCCCGTTTATTTTATTGCGGCGGTCCCGTTCTTTTTTACGGATTTCAATTTTATGTTTGCCATTGCGTGGAAGGACTGTCTGCTGGTCTCGTCCCTGATGCTGACACTGGGATTGCTGCTCCGGTTCCGGAAATCCAACTGGCGATTCCTCGCCCTGCTCCCCTTCTTTTTCGCGATGGCTGTCCGTGGAAATGCCGTCCTCGGCGGGATCATGATCGCGCCCCTGTTCTTCACGCCGCTCTACCCCCCGAAAGGATGGAAAAATCTGGCGAAACTGGCGGGATGCTCCATCGGTCTGATGGTGGTGATCCTTGCCGGGATCCATGTACTGAACTGGCATGTACTGGATATGCGCCGTCAGAATCCTTTGAGTTACCCCATGATGAAAGAGATCCTCGCCATCAATCACATCACGAAGAAAATGGAATGGCCTTCCTTCATCACGCCGCAACTGGCAAAGGTTTTTGAAACACGGTACAGTTACCCGAAAAATAACGGGGGAACTGATTTTTATCTGCACAACCAACTCAAGATCGGCAATCTGCCCCAGGAAAATTATGAAGAATTGAAAGTCTTCTGGCGGAAAAAAGTCTGGAACAATCCAAAAGCGTGGATCATGCAGAAAAATGATTCATTCTGCAAACAGATGAGACAGTACAGCACCGGAATCAATAAGCTTTTGCACGCGTGGCACCTGTTCTGGCTGAGCCTCACCGTAGTCGTTCTTTCGGCAACGACATGTATCAGACTCTACCGGAAAAACGCCTCCGGCTGCGATCTGCAAAACCGGATCGCCTGCGCAAACGCCGCGCTCGCCGTCAGCCTGTCCGGACTGGGATATATTTCCACATATTATATCTTCGCCTTCGTCCCCGATTTCAGATACATCGACTGGCTCTTCTATGCCGGGTTCATCTCGCTGGGACTCCTCTGCGCCGCATGGCAGAAACGCTCACAGATTTGACGCGGAGGGGCGGCTCCGCGCGGTCGCTCCGACCGCGCTCCATGCCTGCGCGGCGGCGCGTCCGCCGCCGCCCGGCATGATGCCCCCTGCGGGGGCTGGAGCCGCACCGTCTCACCGGATGCCGTAATTCACATTACTGAGGCGGAATGAAACGGGTGGCAGTGCATCTTTTCCGTTGTTCAGAAAAAGTCCGGTCAGTTCTGCCGCCTGCGGAACTTCTTCCGGTTTCAGCCAGTAGATGGGGAATCCGTCCCGTTCCAGTTTACGGAACCAGGAATCCTGTCTTTTGGCAAACTGTCGGATCTTTGCCAGAAGGGTATCGAACATTTCTTCTCCGGAGATTTTTCCCTGCAGAAAGAGTGCCATCTGCCTGTATTCCAGACCGAGAAATTCCAGCCGTTCATACGGAACGCCTTCCACATCGTGGAGCCGGACGGCTTCGCTGATCATGTTTTCTTTTTCGATGCGTTCCCGCAGCCGTGCTTCGATGCGTGCGCGGACATCTTCCCGGTCTCTCAAGACGCCGAAGATGAGATATTCCCGGTCTTTTTTCAGATCGGGTTCTTTTTCGGGCACGCCCCCGCGCGCCTGTTCGATCGCCCGGATGATACGGGTACGGTTATCGGGTTCTTTCCGTGTGATATTATTCCGGGGATCCAGTTCATCCAGAAGTTTCCGCAGCTCTTCCGTTTCCATAGTCCGCAGTTCGGCGCGGACTTTTTTATCGGGTGCGCCGCCGTGGAGCTGATAGGTACTGAGAAGACCGTGGAGATAGAGTGCTGTTCCGCCGACGATCACGGGTGTTTTTCCCCGGCTGATAATGTCATCGATCGCCCGGTCGGCATCTGTCAGGAAGTCGGCAAGGGTATATTCGTCGTTGGGTCCTGCGACATCGATCAGGTGATAAGGGATGTGCTGTCCGTCCGGCAGATCATATTCCGCCAGATCTTTTCCGCTGCCGATATCGAGTCCGCGATAGACCTGACGGGAATCTGCGCCGATGATCTCGCCGTTGACCGATGCGGCGAGATGGACGCCGAATTTTGTTTTTCCGGACGCGGTCGGACCGAGGACCATAATGATTTTCTGTGTCATAACTGTTCCTGTTTATGTTGTTTTGTGATATTTTTTTAAAATATACACCAACTTTCACTGGTAATCATCCCGAAATGGAGTAAATTATAGAAAAAATGTCATAAAATTTACAAAAGAAAGCCAAAAGACTCATGGAAATGCAGAATACAGTTGCTTCAGCCGGCACCATTACCGGTATTGCCCTGCACACCGGTGCAAGAGCCACGCTGAGCATTTTACCCGCACCTGAAAATACAGGCATTGTTTTCCGCCGTGTTGATATGCCGGGAAAACCGGAAGTCAAAGCCATTGTTGAAAATGTGATCGATGTCCGCCGCGCCACCACCATCGCGTCCCGCACCACCGGAGCATTTGTCGTGACCATCGAACACGTGATGGCGGCGCTCCATGCCTCCAAAGTGGACAACGCCATTGTGGAGATGGACGGCGCCGAGCCCCCCATTGCCGATGGTTCTGCGGGTCCTTACTTTGATCTGATCCAGCAGGCGGGGATCCGTGAACAGAATGCCCCGGCACAATACTGGGAAGGTACAGCGCCCATCGTTCTGGAGGAAGGCGGCGCAACGCTCTCCCTGATCCCGGCAGATGACCTCAAGATCACCTTCACAATCGAATACGGTGCAACGGCTCTGGACACCCAGTTCTTCTCCACGCCGGTCACCACGGAAACTTTCTCCAAAGAACTCTCACGCGCCCGTACGTTTGTGATCTACCGCGAACTGGAACAGGTCATTGCCGCAGGTCTGGCGAAAGGCGGAAGCCTGGACAACGCCATTATCATGCATGACGGTGCGATCGTCTGCAAAGAAGGCATGCGCTACAAAAACGAACTTGTCCGTCACAAAATGATGGATATGGTGGGGGACCTGTATCTTGTAGGCAAACGCGTGCGTGCACATATTGCGTCCGTCAAATCCGGACATCCCACACACGTGAAACTGGCGCAGCTCATGCGTCAGCAGGAAGAAATGACGAAGAAGAACGCATAATCAGAAATTACAGATAAAAAAGAAAGAAGAAGAGACATGTCAGAACGCCTTATCACCCTTCAGGAAATCCGGGACGTACTGCCTTGCAAAGAGACGTTTCTGCTCCTTGACAGGGTCCAGATGCTGGATGAAAACCATTATATCGCACTCAAAGCAGTAACGATCACCGAACTGCATTTCATCGGTCACTTCCCCAATCACCCCATTATGCCCGGCGTACTGGAAGTGGAAGCGATCGCCCAGCTGGGCGAACTGGCAGTCTGGCAGCGTCTTGATCCGGAACGGAAAAATGACATCTACATCAAAAGCATGAGCAAAGTGAAGTTCCGCAAGCCCAATGAACCCGGCGACCGTATGCTGATCGACATCAAGGTGACCGCCATCAACAGCGAAGAAGCGGCGATCACCGCCACCGTCACCAACAATTCCGGTTTGGCATGTCAGGCGGAACTGGTCCTCGGCGTCCGTGAAAAACAGACGGTCATCGCCATGCCCAAACTGTTCAATGAATACGACAAATCCTCTGCCACGGCAATGGATGTGAATCAGATCATGCAGTACATCCCCCACCGTTTCCCGTTCCTCTTTGTGGACCATGTGGCAAAGATCGAAGGCTGTCACTTCACGGGGATCAAAAATGCCACCTGCACCGATCCCGTATTCCGCACTTACAAAGACGGCTATACGGTCATGACCGGTTCCGTGCATCCGGAGATCGTGGCTCAGGCGGGCTGTATCTACATGCTCTCCAATGAAGCATCCAAAGGCAAACTGGCATTCTTCATGGGCATTGATCAGGCAGAATTCTACGGTGCTGTACACCCGGGCGATCAGATGCGTCTGGAAGTCGATATCCCGGACAACACCAAGCGTTTCGGCAAGGGCGAAGGCTATATGTACGTGGATGACAAGGTCATCTCCAAGACCAATATGACATTTGCCATTGTCGATCCCTGATCGGTCCGTACCGTAAAAAAACATCATGGGCGCAGCCGGAAAAATGTACCGGATGCGCCCGTTTTGTATCGTTGCATGAAATCTCCTGTAAAAAACAGGATTTTTTATTGCTGACGGGGTTGAAAAACGCTGTCTGCCGGTTCATATTATCGTAATTATAAACAAATGGGATCATATCCCGGAACGGTACTGAATATGCGCTTTCTCTGTCCATTCTGTCATTTTGCCATTACTGCGGCTGATGATACCCGCGGCTACCGCACCACCTGCGGCAGTTGCGGCAAGAATGTACTTGTACCGGCAAATCCATTTGATGAAGGATGCGTGATCGGTGATTTTGCGATCCGCAGCAAACTGGGGGAAGGTTCCATCGGGGCGGTATATAAAGCATTTCAGCTTTCGCTGGAGCGCGTCGTTGCCCTGAAGATTTTGTCGGATAAATACAGCACGACCGTCAAGGGGCGGACCGATTTTCTCCGGGAAGCACGGGCGGCGGCAACACTGGTACACAACAATCTGGTTCAGAGTTATGCCGTTGGCGAAGAAAACGGTATCTGTTATATGGCAATGACTTATATCGATGGCATGACGCTGAAATCAAGGATCCGCCGGGAGGGACCGATCCCCTGCGATGAAGCATTGCATATCGTCCAGCAGGTGGCGGAGGCGCTCCATTATGCCTGGACGGAAAGCCGGATCATTCACCGCGACATCAAGCCTGACAACATTATGCTTTCGGAACACGGCGTGGTGAAAGTGGCGGACCTCGGTCTTGCCATGAACCAGTCTGAATGGCGGGAGGATATGGATATATCCGGCAGCCCCTCCTATATGAGTCCGGAACAGTTCGCCGGAGAAAAACTCGATACGCGCAGCGATATTTACAGTCTGGGCGTCACGCTGTTCCAGATGCTTTGCGGGGAACTGCCATTCGATGCGGAAACGATCCGCTCCATCGCCAAACAGCATTTTGAAGTCAGCGTTCCCAATCTCCAGAAAAAAGTTCCCGGGCTGCCTGCGGGCGTCAATCAGCTCGTTCAGAAAATGATGGCGAAAATGCCGGAAAAACGGTTCAAGGATATGGATGAACTGCTGCACGCGATCTGGAATCTCCGTCAGAAAACAGCACCCGACAGAAATGCGATCCCGGATGTTCACACCATCTCCATGAAGCGTCTGGATTACGAGATCCAGATCAAAGCCGCCGATGAAATGACGGCCGCGCACAACCGGTCGGCACGGAATACTCCGCCCCAAACGCCGGTCTCAAGTTCCGGCGGTGTGATCGCCGCATGGGTGCTGGGGATCCCCCTGCTGGTCCTTCTGGCAGCGTTGGCGTTGATGGTATTCCGGAACAATGCAAAAAACAGTGACGTGGATCTGAAACTGCGTACACTGGAAAAAGATATTGCCATGTTCGAGATCCTCTCTGCAGATACCAGTCTGCCCGCAGG
Source organism: Victivallales bacterium (assembly GCA_045589595.1). Lineage (GTDB taxonomy): Bacteria > Verrucomicrobiota > Lentisphaeria > Victivallales > UBA1829 > SIG77. The sequence goes on along the minus strand of JAZNPK010000037.1, from coordinate 52,561 downwards.
TGAACTGGAACTGGAGGCGGACAGGATCATGAAAAAACTGGAACAGCAGGGCAATTCCTCACTTCAGATCCGGGCACTGCAATCCCATATCGTGGAAATGATCCGCAGCCGCACATCTCAGGAGACAGCAGCCCGGGATGCGGCAAAATCCGCGATGCTGGAAGCTGAACTTGCAGAACGGGACGCTGAAAAAAAATTGCTGCAGCAGGAAAATACCGATCTGCGTAAAAAACTGGATGAAGCATCCGATGCCGTCACTGAATGTGCAAGACTTCAGCAGGAGATCAATACCATGCTGGAACAACTGCAGCAGAAAGATCAGGAAACGGTAACACTCCGCGAACAGAATATGCAGGATACGGAAAAATTGTATGGCATCGTCCGGCTCCGCTATGCGTGGATGATCAGCGAATACTGGCGGAGATTCCGTTTTGCATCCTGCGAAGCCATCCTGAACGACGGTTTGCAGCGGCATCCGGGACTGGACGGGTTCCTGCGTCCGGCAGTTGCCCTGAATCAACTCGGAAAAAATATTTATGAAGCGTTCCAGAACGGCAAGACGGAATATGCCCGTCAGCATTTCGGCAAGGCGGTGGTCTCCCATCTTCAGAACGGGGCTGTACACTGTTTTTCCGATGATAACGGCGCCGCAAAGGTGATCCCGTGGAACGAGTTGACCACGGAACAAGTCTGGCAGATCCTCTCTGTTAAACAGACCTTGTTCCCATCCGAACACCTGACAAAAGCCATGTATGAAGTCCTGCGGGGAAATTACGGCGTGGCATACAGTCTGGCTCCGGCAGAAATACAATCTTTCGCCGACGCTTGCGCAAAATATGACGCATGGCGCATCCGGATGATCCTGCCCCAGAATAAATCAGAAGCCGATACCGTTTTTCAGGATTTCCGTCAGAGATTCGCCGGAGTGCCGTCTTTCAGCACGCTCCTCAATGAATTGCTGGCAGAATTTGGAAAATTTGAATCTGAAAAAATAATCACTCCGGGAAATAACACACCGGCTGAACCGGAAAATCAGCAGCAGCAGCCATCCACAAAAAATACTGCTGTGGAAACAACCGGTCCGGAAAAAGATAAAGGAGAACTCTGAATATGGAAAAATTGCCCGGCGGGAATGAAACGATCCTGATCGTTGATGACCAGGAAACAGTATGGGATTTTCTGATCGAAGCATTGCAGAATCTGGGATATACCGTTGTCCTCGCAGAAAACGGGGAGGACGCGGTGTCCATCTGCCGCGAAACACCCGGTGCCATCGACCTCGTTCTGCTGGATATGATCATGCCGAAACTGGGTGGACACGGTGCGTTTTATCAGATCAAAGCCATCGCCCCCGATATCAAGATCCTGCTCTCCAGCGGGTTCGTCGATGCCGCATCCGTGGAAGATCTGCTCCGGAACGGCGCATGCGGATTCCTCGCAAAACCGCACCGGATCAAAACACTCGCACTCAAACTGCGGGAAATCCTTGATAAAAAAGACTGAACAGAAAACAGAAAAAGGAATCACCGATCATGCAGTTTACAATGGTACACCTGAATTTCAATGTCGCCGATCTGGAAAAAAGTATCCGGTTCTACGACGAAGCACTCGGTCTCAAAGAAGCACGGCGGATCAATGCATCCGACGGATCTTTCATCATCGTTTATCTGGAAGATAACAGCCATACCTTCCAACTCGAACTGACCTGGCTCCGCGATCACGAAGGCTCATACGATCTGGGCGATGAAGAATTCCATCTGGCATTCCGCGTTGATGACTTCAACGCCGCATACGAAAAACATCAGCAGATGGGATGCATCAAATACGAAAATAAAGAAATGGGCATCTATTTCATCACCGATCCCGATGGCTACTGGCTGGAAGTCATACCGCCCAAAATGTAAAAGAAAAATTTCGGCACACAAGTAAAACGGCGGAGGGCGCGGCACCCGGCAGCATCGCTGCCGTGGCGGTTGAGTTTTGCACACCGTGCAAACTCAACCGTCTGCCCGCAAAAAATATTTTTGCGGGCGGTGCCGCGCCCTCCGCCGTGTAAGATACGGCTGGCAGATATTACATTCAGCCGTGGAGGATCTTTTTCATTTCTGCGGCTTTATTGCTGGTGATGGCATCGACGCCGGCTTCTTCAAAGAACCGGCATCTTTCGGGGTCATCGATAGTCCAGACGGCGAGATAATAGCCGCGTTTTTTCACTTCTGCCAGAGCTTCTTTAGTAAGACATTCGGGTGTTCCGCCCAGATCCAGACCGGTGGCGCCGGTGCGTTCCAGTGTCGCAAAGACTTCGTCCCATGTATAGGTAAGTTTTCCCTCATTGTTTCTGCCGACCCAAGCCAGCCAGAGTGCGGGGATCTCCGGCATATATTTTTTGCAGAGACCGACGATATCCGCCTTAAACGAGATCAGGACGATCTGGCTGAAGGGGATGCCGGACCGTTCGATTTCGGCGCGCATGGCGGGCAGAACATTTTCGTCATTTTCCTTGACTTCCACGTAGTATTTTCTGCCGGGTTTCAATGTTTTCAGGGATTCGGAGAACAGGGGGATCCGTTCGCCGCGATATGCTTCATGATTACCGGAAACATCCAGTGTTTTCAGTTCGGCATAGGGTGTTTCTTCGATAATGCGATCGACGCCGGACATACGTTTTGTGCTGTTATCGTGTCCGCATACCAGCAATTTATCGGCGGTAAAATGGATATCTGTTTCCATGCCTTCCACATCACGGCTGTTGGAGAGATTGAATGCTGCAAGGGTGTTTTCGGGGGCATCGAATGATTCGCCCCGATGTGAAATGTAAAGAGCCATTTTCTGTTCCTTCAGTTGATTTTTGTGGTATATCTGTCTTACATTAATGTAGCTGTTCCGGCACAAAAATTCAAGTTCTTATTGTGATATGTTCAGGATTTCCCGTGACGGAATGCGGAAACGGCGCGGGGAAACACCCCGTTTCTGTTTGAACAGACGGGAAAAATAGTATTCGTCATTGAAGCCGAGCATAAACGCGATTTCCTTGACGGCTTTATTGCTGCCGGTCAACAATTCAGCGGCGGCAGAGATTTTTTCTTCCAGCAGAAAATCGTATGGTGTCATTCCGGTTTCATGTTTGAAAATACGGATCGTCTGCACGGGAGATTTTCCGATGACTGCCGCAATTTCACTGAGGCTCGGCATCGGCGCGGTGATCCGTTTGCGCAGAAACAGCCGGACTTTGTCTGCAAGTGGATCCGGTCCATTATTTTTTCCGCCATGCCGCTGTGCCATCTGATGTTCACCGAGACTGCGGATGATCCGGAAAAGCTGCATGGAAACATACTGTTCCACCTCATTTTCCGGGAGTGTACGCAAAGTCCGGACGCTTTCCGCGATCAGAGCAGAGGCTTCTTCTGCGTTGCGGAAAAGATAAACGTCATCGATCCGGTACGCTTTCAGCAGATGTTCCATCAGGGTTCCGGAAAAATTCATCCATGTTTTCACCCACGGATCGACCGCATCGCTGCCGTATTCGTGGGTTTTCCAGCCGGGTGCCACATAAACGTCCCCTGCCCCGGGATGATAACGGACGCCGTCAACCATCAGAAATCCGTGTCCTTTTTCCACGGCTTCGATCACAGAGATCCCCGGCGGTTCCCGGCTGATACGGTAGCTGCCGTCGCAATAAGACACACCAGCCAGATGCAGTTTCAGCGGTCCGCTGGAGGCACCGTGATCAAAAAATTGTATTTTTTCTTCCAACATGATAATATTATCCAGTTTTTTGTCAATATCATCTATTCTTATTTCATTTTTCCGATAATATATTACAACAGACAGCAAAAATCAAACATCTTTTTTCACAAAAACTTTCAATCAGGAAGGAGTTTTTTCCATGTCTGAAAACACGATCCCGAGAAGTGAGTATCCCCGCCCGCAATTTGTACGGAACGACTGGGTGAACCTGAACGGTCCCTGGACCTATGAATTTGATTTCGGCAAGAGCGGACTTGACCGCGGACTGCAGAAATCCACAGGTTTCAAAGACACCATTCTTGTTCCGTTCTGCCCGGAAAGCCGCCTTTCCGGCGTGGGGTATGTGGATTTTATTGAATCCATGTTCTATCACCGGAAACTTGCCATTCCTGCGGCATGGGCGGGAAAGCGTATCCTGCTGCATTTCGGTGCGGTGGATTATCAGTGCGAAGGTTTTATCAACGGGACATCCTGCGGTGTTCATTACGGCGGCACAAGTTCCTTCTTTTTTGATCTGACAGAATTTGTGAAGGCGGGCGAAGAATACGATTTTGTTCTCGCAGTGCGCGATGAACTGCGCAGTGCTGTGCAGGCAGGCGGCAAACAATGCCCCTATTACTATTCCGCAGGCTGTTCCTACACCCGGACCACCGGTATCTGGCAGACAGTCTGGATGGAACCGGTGGCAAAGGACGGACTCAAACGCTGCAGGATCTTCCCGGATCTTGACGCAAAAGCATTCCATTTCACCCCCTTCTTCTTCGGCGAAAAACAGAACCGCAAGTTCCGCGTGATCATTTCCGCCGATGGCAAAATCACGGCAGATAAGACCGTTCCCGCCAACAGCGCCACCCCCTTCACCGTGGAACTGGGCGATGATGTGCGGACGTGGTCGCCGGAAGATCCGTTCCTTTATGATATCGTGTACGAATTGATCGATGCCGACGGCACAGTGTCCGATACCGTGACCGCTTACGCCGGTCTCCGTAAAATCCATATTGAAGGCAATAAAGTCTTTCTGAACAACAAGCCCATTTTCCAGCGTCTGGTGCTGGATCAGGGCTTCTATCCCGAAGGCATCTGGACGGCACCGGGCGACGAAGATCTGAAAAAAGATATCGAACTTTCCATGGCAGCCGGGTTCAATGGAGCCAGACTCCATCAGAAAGTCTTTGAAGAACGCTTCCATTACTGGGCAGATAAACTCGGTTATCTCACGTGGGGCGAAAGTTCCAGCTGGGGTCTCTCCTGTTTCTCCGACAGCACGAAACTGGAAAAATTCTACAACTCCGCATGGAACTTCCAGAGCGAATGGCGCGAGATCATGGAACGGGACCTGAACCACCCGTCCATCATCACCTGGTCTCCCTCCAACGAAGTCTGGAGTTATCAGGACCTTCCACGGTACCGCAGATTCATGACCGAGATCTATGATCTGACCAAGAGCATCGACCCCACCAGACCCTGCAACGAAACCAGCGGCTACCATCATGTCAAAACCGATCTGTGGACCGTTCACCTCTATTGCCCCGATGCAGTGACACTGAAACAGAAACTTTATCCCGAAGGCAGCCCCGTCAGCTTCAAAAATAGCGATGTGGAATGCGGCTATACCGGTCAGCCTTATATCAATGACGAATTCGGCGGCTTCATGTATATCCCTGCAGAACGGCAGAAATTCGCAGCAAATACATGGGGCTATCACGGTCTGGATCTGAAAAATGAAGATGAACTCTGCGCAAAAATCGCAGAACAGGTCGCCATCATGATCAACGATGACCGCATCTGCGGATACTGCTATACACAGCTCACCGACGTGGAACAGGAACAGAACGGCGTCTATAACTACGACCGTACACCCAAAGTCTCCGCCGGTAAACTGGCAGCAGCCTTCAAAGAAGGAAAAACTCTCGCCTGATAACATAACCGGTCAGCAATAAAACAAACGGACGGCGCGATCCGCCAACCTGCGGTTGGCACACTGCCGTTTACACCGCCCGCCCGGAAGGCGGTGTAAACGGCAGGGGCGCAGATGCGGTGCATCTGCGGGATCGCGCCGTCCGTTTGTTTATCCTGTACAAAAGCGGTGGTTTTTTCTTGTATTTCCGGAAAGATGATGTAAAGTATATGGGTATGGGAAACCGTAACGGCGGCCGCGCCGTTTTTTACCGGTGAGGAAAGTCCGGACTCCGCAGGGCGGGAAGTCCTTCTCACGAAGGATGCCGGGGAGTAAATCTCCGGGAAGGAAAGCGCAACAGAAAGCATACCGCCGGAAGTGATTCCGGTAAGGGTGAAATGGCGGTGTAAGAGACCACCGGGCATTGGAGTGATCCATGCCGCATGGCAAGCCCCTTCCGGAGCAAGACCAAATAGGGGATGAGCTGCTGCCCGCAGCGTCTGAATCCCGGGTACTGGTCGCGCAGACAGATGGTCGCCGCCGCAGCAATGCGGTTACAGAATCCGGCTTATGTTACGGTTTCCCTTTTTTTTGAGCGACAAAAAAGCGGCACGGTTCCGAAAGTTCCGTGCCGCTTTTTCAATTCAGTTTTTACGGTATGATCAACGCTGGTTGTACTTTTCGTGAGGATAAAGGACGGGGGCATCGATCTGGAGAAATTCTCCGGGTTGGAGCGTGATGAATTTCTTATCGCCGAAATAATTCAGGACGCACTTGCGCTGGTTGTCGTAGTCCAGGTTCAGGAAGCAGACTTTACCTGCATCCGGGAAGTAGGAGAAGACGATCCATTTGCAGTCTTCGTCGGGATTTTCGAAATCAGGCCCGGTGATCCATGCGTGACCGCGGCCCTGTTTTGCGACGTATTCGTAGAGGTAATCCATCAAGCCGCGTTCATCATCGAGGCTTCCGGCACCGTTATTGCTGTTGAGGGAGCCGGGATACGCCCAGGTATTGACGAAGAATACTTCGCCTTTTCCGCTCTTGCAGCGGAGGATCACGGGACGCATGTTTTCGTCATCAACGGCGAGATCTTCGTAACATTCTGCCGGATTGGTGTATTCCAGTTCAGCCAGAGGTGCTGCGATGATGCCGAGACGGCGTGCGAGGATAAGTCCCATATCGTTGGGTTTGCGTGACGGTCCGGTTGCCCAGTAGAAGCGGTCGCCTTTTCCTTTGATCTTGAGACCGCAGAGTTCGCTGAAGTCACCGCCATTGACAAGGTCATCCATGGTGAACGTATTGTGACGGCGAGTCTTGTCTTTGGAGAGGTGGGGGAGCGCGATACAGAGTTTACCGCCTGCCTTCACATAGTCACAGAGGACTTTGTACTGTTTATCAGAGCAGGTGTTCCAGCCGGAGAAGATCAGGACTTTGTAGTTGTTGATGAGGAAATCGGCAGTCACATTGTCATTGACAAAGCTGACGATATCCGCCTGACCGTAAGGCGTTGCTCCGAAGTGCAGGTTTTTGTTCGGCAGGAACATTTTGGGACGGGGGAACAGCACATTTTCCAAAATCTTGAAGCCGTTTTCAGGTGCGCCGGGGACCCAGTTCGGATTGTACTGCGCGATATTGTACGCGGCTGCGATCGCGCCGTTGTAGAATGCGGAACCGCCGGAAAGGTCAAGATTACCTTTTGCGATACCGATAACAGCTTCCGGCTGACCTGCGGGTGCCGGATTGGCTTTGGTGTAGTCATAGAAATCGGAAATGATCTTGCGGTATTCCGTGGCGACCGGTGAACGGTGACCGATATTGACAAAGAGTTTTTCGCCTTCTTTCATCAGTTCGGGGATCCGTTCGGGCGGGATCTTTTCGCTCAGTTTGTCGCCGCCGCGGGGCATGGACTGCATGGGGGAGTCTTCGCAGAGGGAGGACTGCAGCGCCCAGTTGCCGCTTTCGTTGATGATCATCTTGGCACCTGTCATGTATTTCAGATACATGGAGGTCTTGAGACATTCCATCTTGTGAGGATTCTTGTGAGGCAGATAGGAATACCATTCGTGCGCGAGATGAGACCCCCAGATGGGCAGATTGAAGGAGCGGAACAGACCGCGGTTCAGAGCGGATGCGGTGGTCAGGTTGCCGAAGGGATAATCTTCCGTGCAGGGGACTTCCACACCGGCTGCAACTTCGTAGTCGATATAGAAGTTTGCGCTGGTCGCCATGACCAGACCCCAATCCCGTTCGTGACGGTTGTCGACCCAGTCTTTGACCTGTTTCATAAAGTTGTCGGCAGCATCCTGCAGACTTGCTTTTTTGGCTTCTTCAGGCGTCATATCCCGGTCAACATTGGTGCTGCCGCTGTAAATGGACATGGAGAAGCGTTCGCCGAAGTCGTAACCGAGATAGGATTTGCCCAGAGTTTTGAATTTTTTGGATGTTTCCACATCGGCATCGGCATAAAACGCCACGGAGTACAAACCGGCATCACGCGCTTCCTGCATGACTTTCCACAGGGTATCATGTTTTGCCCAGAACTGCAGCAGGTTGCCCTGATTTTCTTTCAGGCAGAGATCCACGATCCCGTCATACGGGGGGGCATCGGGGGAACACCAGTAAGAGAAACAGCGTCCGCCGCAGAAAACGCCGCCTTTTCCGCCGGCATGACCATAGACGCCGGACCCGACGAAGATACCGTTTTCAGGCATTTCGATTTTGTTGGTGAAATACTTTGCGGGAGCTGCACTTTTTGCTTTCGTGCTTTTTGCTTTCGTGCTTTTGGCACTTTTAACTGCTTTTTTGGGGCTTTTCTGACCTGCCATTGTGACCTCCTGTCAGATTGGCTGATTTTTTATTTTTGTACTTGGATGCCCAACACGCCGGAAAATTAGCACACCATCACAGTTTTGTCAAGGCGGGTTCAAGTCATTTTCAGCACAAAAAACAAACTTTTTCCCGTCAGGGCGCAAAAAAAACGGCGCGGATCATAAAACAGACCCGCACCGTTGATTTTTTCCGTATGAAAACGGTCAGCGCTGATTGTACTTTTCGTGAGGATAAAGGACAGGCGCATCGATCTGGAGAAACTCGCCCGGCTGAAGGGTGATGAACTTCTTGTCGCCGAAGTAATGCAGCACACATTTGCGCGGATTGTCGTAGTCCAGATTCAGGAAGCAGACCTTACCGGCATCGGGGAAGTAGGAGAAGACGATCCATTTGCAATCTTCATCGGGATTTTCAAAATCAGGACCTGTGATCCATGCATGACCGCGCCCCAGTTTGGCAACGTATTCATACAGATAGTCCATCATTCCCCGGTCATCCGCCATGGCTCCGGCACCGTTGTTCTGGTTCAGACTGCCGGGATACGCCCAGGTATTGATGAAAAAGACTTCGCCCTTGCCGCTCTTGCAGCGGAGAATGACCGGCAGCATATCTTCGTCATCCACGGCGAGGAGTTCATAATTTTCCGGTCCGTTGGTGTATTCCAGTTCGCCCAGCGGAGCGGCAATGATCCCCATACGGCGTGCGAGAGACATCCCGATCGCATTGGGTTTATGGTCGAGCGTGTATCCGGTTGCCCAGTAGAAACGGCGTCCTTTTGCGGTCACTTTCAAGCCGCAGAGTTCGCTGAAGTCGCCCTTGTTGACCAGATCATCCAGCGTGAAGGAATCGTGACGGCGTGTTTTGTCCGTGGAAAGATGGGGGATGGCAATACAGAGTTTACCGCCCGCCTGCACATAATCGCACAGCACTTTGTACTGTTTATCGGAGCAGGTGTTCCAGCCGGAAAAGATCAGGACTTTGTAGTTGTTGATAAGGAAATCAGCCGTTACGTTGTCGTTGACAAAACTGACGATGTCCGCCTGACCGTAGGGCGTTGCCCCGAAATGCAGATTTTTGTTCGGCAGGAACATCGGGGGACGGGGGAACAGCACATTTTCCAGGATCTTGTATCCGGCTTCCGGTGCGCCGTACATCCAGTTCCGGTTGTATTCAAGCACATCGTAAGCGGCGGCGATCGCTCCGTTCAAACCGGCTCCACCGCTGCTGTATCCTGCAAGGTCAAGATTACCTTTGGCAATACCGATGACCGCTTCCGGCTGACCGGCGGGGGCAGGATTGGCTTTGGTGTAATCGTAGAAATCGGAAATGATCCTGCGGTATTCTGTGGCGACAGGTGAACGGTGACTGATGTTCACATAAAGTTTTTCCGCTTCTTTCATCAGGGGCGGCAAAATTTCCGGCGGGATCTTTCTGCCGATCCCGGGATTATGCAGACGGTCACCCGCACGGGGCATGGTGTGCATGGGGGAGTCTTCGCAAAGCGAGGACTGCAGCGCCCAGTTGCCGCTTTCGTTGAGGATCATTTTCGCGCCTGTCATGTACTTGAGATACATGGAAGTCTTGAGCGATTCCATCTTGTGGGGATTCTTGTGGGGCAGATAAGAATACCATTCGTGAGCCAGATGAGATCCCCATGTGGGCAGATTGAAGGAACGGTAAAGACCGCGATTCAATGCAGAAGCTGTAGTCAGGTTGCCGAAGGGGAAGTCTTCCGTACAGGGGATCTCCACGCCCGCAGCAACTTCGTAGTCGATGTAATAATTGGCACTGGTCGCCATCACAAGACCCCAGTCTTTTTCGTGACGGTCATCCACCCACGCTTTCACTTTGGCAATAAAGGCATCGGCGGCATCCTGCAGACTGGTCTTCATTGCCTGTTCACGGGTCATTTTTTTACCGTCGTTCAAGGCATCATTGCCACGGATGATCCCCATGGAAAAACGCTCACCGAAGTCGTAACCGAGATAGTATTTGCCAAGTTTCTTGAACTTTCTGGATGTCTTTTCATCCGCATTCGCATAGAACGCAATGGAATAAAGTCCCGCTTCACGCGCTTCTTTCATGATCTCCCAGATGCCGTTGTCCTTGCTCCACACCTGAAGAACATTTCCCTGATTTTCTTCCAGACAGAGCTGAACGATCTCACTGTACTTCGGTGAATCCGGTGCGACCCAGTAGGAGAAGCAACGCCCCCCGAACAGAACGCCGGGAACATGGGGATAAACCCCGGATCCCACGAAAATACCGTTGGGCGGCAGCTCGAATTTATTGGTGAAATATGTCTTTGCAGGTTTGACATCTTTCTTGCTTTTCGATGTCTTTTCCGGACGTTTTGTACTTGCCATTTCTGTAACCTTCCTGTTGATGGTTTGTTGAAACGATCGTGAATGTGATTATGTTACCATGTTATCATAATCTCCGGCGCAATATTTTCAAGCAGAAATCGGCAGAAAAAAGGAAATAATATTGAAAAATTTGAATTGACAGCGTAAAGTACCGGAAAACAAACCGGAAAGATGAAACTGAAAATGCAGCTCCAATTTGTCGAATTGAAAACACCCGCCTCACTGGCAGCCGTCAGAGAGATCGCTGACGAAGTCTGGCCCGAAACATTCCGCAGCATCCTGTCGGAAGAACAGATCCGATACATGATGAATATGATGTACGCGCCGGATGTTATGGAACAGGAACTGGCAGAGGGATACCGCTTTGAACTGGTCCGGGCAAATCAGGAAAACGCAGGATATATCGTGTGTTCCCCCTGCCCCAGTCAGCCCGATGCGATGAAACTCCATAAACTTTACCTGCGGAGCCGTTTTCACGGTCAGGGTATCGGCCAGCAGATGCTCGATCACGCATGCGAAGTCAGCCGGGAACTGGGCTTTCAAACCCTCCGGCTCAATGTCAATAAACAGAACTCAAAAGCCATCAAAGCATATAACAAAAACGGATTCAAAACTGTGGAAGCTGTCAAAAACCCCATCGGGTCCGGCTTCTTTATGGACGATTTTGTTATGGAGAAAAAACTCCGCTGAAGGCAAAAAAAACACACGCCCGGGGCGCGGCACAGCGCGGAAACCGCGCAACGCTGTCCTGCGATTGACGCCGCCGCCACTCAGCGGCGGCAATCGCAGGACGCGCAGGACGCCGGGGTGTCGCCCCCCGGCGTCCGGTGCCGCGCCTTCCGGGCGTGTGTTTTTTTTGCAACCGGCTTGTATTTCTGTTTCTTCTGCGTTATATTTACCTGTTTTACGAGTTACTATTTCCGGAGGCTTATTTTATGTCGGACAAATTGACAGATTTTATTCCTTTGACGCGGGAAGAGATGAAGGCGCGCAAATGGGATGCCATTGATATTCTTCTTGTTTCAGGTGATGCCTATGTGGATCATCCGTCATTCTGTGCGGCATTGATCGGGCGTCTGTTGATGGATGCGGGTTACCGGGTGGGAATCGTTGCCCAGCCGGACTGGAAAAATCCGGATTCGCTCAAGACATTCGGGACGCCGCGGATCGGATGTGCCATCACCAGCGGCAATATGGATTCCATGATCTGCATTTACACTGCCGGACGGCGGATGCGTCACGAAGACATGTTTTCGCCCGGCGGAAAAACGGGCTTGAAGCCGCCGCATGCGTCGGTCGTTTACACGCAGCTCTGCAAAGCGGCGTTCCCCGGTATCCCGACTGTCCTCGGCGGGGTCGAAGCGAGTTTACGCCGTGTGGCGCACTACGATTACTGGCAGGATAAAATGCGTCCGTCATTTCTGGTCGACAGCAAAGCGGACATTCTGATCTACGGTATGGGTGAACGTGCCACGCTGGAGATCTTCGACCGTCTGAAGCGGGGTGTTTCTCTGGAAGGGATCCCCGGCACGGCTCGGTTCCCCGGTGCGAAAGAATCGGAGACCATACCGACAGACAATGCGGTGATCCTGCCGACCATGGAAGAGATCATCAACGATAAAGATGCCATTCTGCATCAGACGATCCAGGTGGAACATGAGATGAATCCCTGGTCCGGCAAGCGTCTGCTTCAGCGGTACGGAAACCGCTGGCTTGTTGTCGAACCGCCCCAGCCGCCGTTGTCGCAGGAAGATTTCGACAAAGTCTGCGAATTTCCCTATGTGGGCAAACCCCACTGGAGTTATACGGAACGGATCCCCGCCTTTGAAACGATCAAGGATTCCATCCCTGTCGTCCGCGGTTGTCCGGGCGGATGCGCATTCTGCGGACTCGTTTCACATCAGAATCATTTTCTTGTTTCGCGGTCGGAAGACTCCATTCTCCGCAGTGTGGAAAAACTGAAGAAACAGAAATTTTTCCACGGGACGATCAGTGACATCGGCGGGGCTGCCGGAAACATTTACGGACACGGCCCCTTTGATCCGGAAAAATGCAAACGCTGCGCCCGTCCCACCTGCCTCTTTCCCAGTCCCTGCCCCAATTATCATGCAGATCAGGAAAAATTGATCAGTCTGCTCCGCCGGATCAGTTGTACGGAAGGCGTCAAAAATCTTTTCATCAACTCCGGCATCCGTCTTGACCTCGCCCTGATGCAGCCGAAACTGACGGAAGAGATCATCCGCAGACACGTTTCCGGCCATGTAAAAGTCGCGCCGGAACATCTTCATCCCAGAGTGCTGAAACTCATGCGCAAGGGAAAAGCGGATGAATTTCCCCGCTTCAAAGCGATTTTCGACCGTGTCAGCAAAGAATGCGGCAAAGAACAGTATCTGATCCCGCTGTTCATTTCCAACTTCCCCGGCTGTACCGAGGCGGAAATGAAAGTCGTGGACGATTTCCTTTCCAGCTACAACTGGAGCCCGCAGCAGGTTCAGGACTACATCCCACTGCCGATGACGATGGGCGCCGCCATGTATTGCGCCGGAAAAGCACCGGACGGATCGGAGATCCAGGTCAACCGCGGTCTGGCGGAACGGCGTCCCCAACGCAATATGCTCCGCCGCAAACGGGATGGCGAAGGCGAAACGCTGGAAGAACAACGGCATAACGCCGGCAGACCCCCCCGGAAAAATAATTCCTTCCGGAACGGCAGAAACGATAAAAATAAATTCAACGGCAAAAAACGTTTCAAAAAATAAAACACAGGAGAAACAAAATGGTCTTTGATGCACACATCCATCAACACTACGCCTACCCCGATGATCCGAAAACATTTTGCGAACTGACAAAACAGTCCGGGATCGACGGCGGGATCGTATTCAGCGAAACACCGACCCCCGAATCCAGCAGCGGAAAAGGCGATTACCGCTGGCAGGCACGCATGGAACACGTGATGAACCTCACAAAAGAAGTTCCCGGATTCCATCCCTTCCTCTGGATCGACCCCACCGCACCCGATGTGACGGAACAGATCGAAAAATCCGCAGAAGCCGGGATCGAAGGCTACAAGATCATCTGCGAACTTTGTTATCCTGTCGATTGTATGCGCGCAGCGGAAGCAGTCGCCGCCACCGGAAAACCCCTTATGTTCCACAGCGGCATCCTCGGCGGCAGCCGGGAACGGCTCTGCGGCAAATACAACAGACCTATCGAATTTGAATGTATGTTCGCCGTCCGGAATCTGCGGTTCTCCCTCGCACACATGGGGTGGCCGTGGATCGATGACTATATGGCAATGGTGGCAAAAGCATCCTTCACCTACGATCCCGATTTCGGCAACAGAATGTACATCGACCTGACACCCGGTACTCCCGGTCTCTATCGCGAAGACGCCCTGCGAAAACTTTATCTCACCGCATACAGCGTCAAACACTGGGTCCTCTGGGGAACAGATAATATCACCGGCTCATACAGCACAAAACTGCCGCAATACTGGCTGGAACGGGATAAAATGTTTATGGAAAGTCTGGCAAAAGATGCATGGCTGCCGCGTCAGCCAAGCCAGCCGGAAAATCCCGATCTCAGCAACATCTTTGAACTCGCGACCAGCGAAAACTGGAAGTCGTTCCTGGGGCAGTAAAAAAGTTCAGCTCAGACCGGAAACAAAACAGCGCAGGGGCGCGGCACCGCGGCGGCTGATGCCGCCGCAAAACCTGACCGCCCGGTCAGGTTTCACCCCCCCGGGGGGGTGGGTGCCGCGCCCCTGCGCGTTTTGTTTTTCCGGTTTTAATCTCTGACGATTTCCACCTGATATTCGCCGGGACCGGCGATAAACTTGCCGTTGATCTTTTCCACACCGGCGTTCAGGAGTGCCTGTTCAGCGCCGGGCAGTTCGACTTCTGCTGTTGTGCCGCAGGGAACTTCAAACATCCAGAGGATATTTTTTCCGCACCGTCTCCAGCCGGATGCGATCAAACCGTACATGGAGTGGTATGCGGCGGATGCATATTCCATGGATTTTCCGAATTCCGGTGCCAGTTTGAAGTGGTGGAATCCTGCCTGTTCCAGTGTTTCAGCCATCGGCTGGATGCCGCAGATCGTTTCATAGAACCATTCGCCGACTGCGCCGTATGCGTAGTGATTGAAGGAGTTCATGTGGATATCGCCGAATCCGGTTTTTTCATTCCAGCTGTTCCAACGTTCCCACATGGTGGTAGCGCCCTGTGTCACAGGATAAAGCCAACCGGGATATGTTGTCTGCTGGAGCAGTTCGTAAGCGAGATCCACCTCACCGATTTTGGTCAGGACTTTCAGCAGAAGCGGCGTTCCGAGGAAGCCGGTGGAGAGATGTACCTTATGGGTGACTTTGATACTTTTGACGAGATCCGCGCAGGTATTTTTATAATCTTTTCCGTCTGCCAGATCAAAATGCAGGGTCAGGAGAGCGGCGGTCTGACTCTTTTCTTTCAGATGCCCTTTTACGAAAAATTCTTTCCGGAATGCGGCTTTGACGGCTTCATACTGTTGGAGCAGCATCTGTTCGTCATCGCTTCTGCCCAGCAACCGGGCGTGATGTGCCAGAAGCCGTGACATACCGGCGAGATAAGCGGTGGACAACAGCGGTCCGGTGGTGCCGTCGTTGATATTGAGCCAGTCGCCGTATGTGGCATTGTTGACGATCAGACTGTTTCCGGCAGCCTTGATCTGCACATCCAGATACCGTTTCATATTATCGAAATACTTACGGATCAGGCGGATATCACCATATTTTTTCAGCATGACATCGGGGCAGATGATACCGGCATCCGCCCAGCCTGTTGCGAAACCGGAGAAAAATCCGGAGTCAAAATGGAAGGGATCGGGGCAGATCGCAGGATATCCGCCACCGGCGAGCTGACAACTGTTCAGGTCATGGATCCATTTTGTATAAAATTCCGGACTGAACATATTGTAGGTCGCCACATTGGAAAACACCTGCGTATCGCCAGTCCACCCCATGCGTTCATCCCGCTGGGGACAGTCTGTCGGCACATCCAGAAAGTTTCCGCGCTGCCCCCAGACGATGTTGCTGAACAACTGATTGACGAGGGGATTGGAACATTCAAATGCGCCCGTATCTTCCAGCGCGGAATGGATCACCACAGCTTCGATCTGATCGGCTTTGAGTTCGCCCGGCCAACCGCTGATCTCCACATAACGGAATCCGAAATAAGTGTAGGAAGGTTCATACACCACATTTTTTTCATTCGCCGCAATATAGGTCGTGGTGGCGGCGGCAGAACGGAGATTTGCGGTATAAACGGAACCGTCGCTGTTCAGCATTTCACCGTGACGGATCACGATAACGGTCCCCTGCCCGGTCTTTTTCAACTTGATCCGTTCACGCCCGGTCAGGTTCTGTCCGAAGTCAACAACATAAGTATTTGAGACCGAACGCTTTTTGATAGATACCGGGCTGATGGTTTTGATACGGCGGACGGGAGCGCCGCTCTGCCATACGATAGACGGCAGTTTGTTTCTGCCGATGTGTTTCGGGAACGAATCCCAGAAACCGACTTCCACCCACGGTGTCGTGAACACCAGCGCAGTTCCCTCATCGGCATTGTCTTTCTCCGGCAGTTTCCAGGAAACATTGTCTTCCGTGGCATCATACGTTTCGCCCATATAGATGTCACTCATCTTGATGGAAGGAACACCGCCGAATGTGTGATACTGCTCATCAGAAGCAATGATCTCCGTGGTGCCGTCTTCATAAGTGAGGTGCAGTTCCTGACAGATCAGCTGGTGCGGTCCGTAGGAAACTTTCCCCGCACTCCAATGCCGGGAGATACGACCGCAGAACCAGCCTTCCGCCAGTTCATCTGCCAGCATATTTTTTCCGGGCTTGATCAGTTTCAGCACATCGTAAGCCTGATACTGAACACGTTTGTGATAATCCGTCCAGCCGGGCGTAAAAATATCTTCCGTAACATTTTTTCCGTTGATGAAGGCGGAATAAAGTCCCAGTGCCGCCGTGTAAAGACGGGCACGAACCAATTTTTTTGTAATTTCAAAACGGCGGAGGAGACGCTGGGGCGGCATGGTCACAAAATCACCGGCTCTTGCGCAGATCCATTTACCCGTCCACGGAGAATCCATGAAACCGGTCTCAAAAAATGCCTTTTCCGGTCTTGTGCCGGAAAGTTTTCCATTTTCATCTTTGACCTGGACCGACCAGTTGTAACGGGTGAACTTTTTGAAGGGCGCACCCCCGTAAACGATCTGGGCACAGCGGCTGTCCGCAACAAATCCGGAATCCCAGACAACATCACCACCGTCTTCCGTCACCACGATCCGGTAAGCACTCTGACGCAGGGATGTTCCCGCCAGTTCATAAGAGAAACGTGGCATTTTTTCATCCATGCCGAGAGGATTGGTCTTGTATTCGACCCTGAGATTCCGTGCAGTCAACATATTTGTTTCCTTTCAATTTTTACAGTCAGAGACATCTGTTTCAGAATATTTATCCATAAGATATCTGTCCTGACAGCAAATACAAGGTGCAAATCTGTGAAAAACACAAAAAAAGAGGCGCGGACTGCAAGAGTCCGCACCTCAGAATTATGGAAGATCCGGGCGACCTTCCATAAGCAGGGGGGCAGTATTACTTACGGGGACCTCTGGGACCACGGGGCCCCTTGGGGCATTCGATGCCTTCCTTCTTCATGATCTCGCCAATTTTTTCACGGGCAGCCTTTTCCGCTTTCCGGGCATCTTCCAGCGCCTTGAAATCATCAGCATACTTGGCTTTGAGAGCGTCCATTTTCTGCTTGCGTTCCATCATCTTCATTGCGGGCAGCTGAATGTTTTCCTTCTTCGCAAGTTCCATGAATTTCTGGTTCGCAGCTTTCATCTTTTCAAAAGATTCTTTGCGGAGCGCATCGATCTCTGCCATTTCAGCCGGATATTTTTCCTTGAGCGTCTTCGCCGCATCAAAATACGCTTTGAAGGGGTGTCTCATTTCCTTCCTGGCTGCAGGACATTTTCCTTCCGCTTTCGGCGCTTCTGCACACACGACAGTCGCCACACAGGCAACCAACAGAGCCGCTAAAATTTTCTTCATCGCTCTTCTCCTCTGGTTTGTTTGTTTGTTTTGATTGATGTTGCAAAAACCCCTACTTTCAGCGCAATAACGAACCAAAACGGAATTTATTGCAGCCGTTTTTGATTTTTTTTGATTTTTTTTGAAGGGAACACCACAGGCGCGGCTCCGCGCGGCAGCGCCGCGCATCCGCTCCATCCGCAGCCGCCGCCTGAAAGCGGCTGCGGATGGACGGAAAAAACCCCGGTATGCGGTCGGTGACCGCATCCGGGGTTTTGGAGCCGCGCCTGTGGTGTTATTTCAGGTCAGGAGATTTGTTCCACCACATTGACGCCGATGCTTTGCAGTTTCGGCACGAGATTTTCGTAACCTCTGTAGATCGTATCGGCGTTATGGATCACGGATTTTCCTTCGGCGCATGCGGCGGCGAGGACGAGTGCCATACCGGCGCGGATATCGGGGCTTGACATTTCCAGTCCGTCGAGTTTGCATGGTCCCATAATGACGGCGCGGTGCGGATCGCAAACGATCGCTTTCGCGCCCATGGAGATGAGTCTGTCCACGAAATACATACGGCTTTCAAACATCTTTTCAAAGAAGAGAACAGTCCCCTGTGCCTGAGTGGCGGCAACGATCATACAGCTCATCATATCGCTGGGGAATTGCGGCCACGGACCGTCAGCCACGGTGGGGATGGCATCGCCGGAATCCATTTTCACTTTCAGTTCCTGTCCGGGCGGCAGGATGATATGATTCGGTTTCAGGGTGAATTTGATTCCGAACCGTTCAAAAACGCGGCGTGTCATCCAGTAATGTGCAGTTCTGAAATTTCCTTTAATCTCGATCCCGCCCCCTGTTGCGGCTGCGAGGGCGAGATAGGATGCCACTTCCACATGATCGGATTCGATGGTATATTCTGCGCCGTGCAGTTCGGAAACGCCGTGGATGGTCAGGGTATTTGTGCCGAGGCCTTTGATTTTTGCGCCCATGGCGTTCAGAAGTTCGCCGAGCTGCTGAACGTGCGGTTCACCGGCGGCGTTCCGGATATATGTTGTTCCTTCTGCCACGACGGCGGCAATGAGCAGCTGTTCTGTCGCCGTCACACTGGCTTCATCGAGGAAGAGATCGGATGCGTTCATTTTGCCGTTTTTCATCACAAAATGAACGATACCGTTTTCATTTCTGTGAGAGATCCCCAGATTACCGAGTCCGTAGTAATGGGAATCCAGACGGCGTCTTCCGATAAAATCTCCGCCGGGCAAACCGATATGCGCCTCACCGCAGCGGTATGTCAATGAACCGGCAAAGAGGATGGAGCCGCGTACTTTTGCACAAAGTTTGGGAGAAAGTTCAGACGACAGGATCTTTTCCGCCCGGATCTTTACGGTCGTTCCGTTCCGTTCCACCTGCACGCCGACACCGGAGATAAGATCCAGCATCACCTGCACATCCAGAATATCCGGCATATTATGGATCACGACCTCATCCCGTGTCAGCAGACAGGCGGAGATGATGGGCAGTGCGGCATTTTTATTTCCACCGGGAATGATGGTCCCGGATATTTTTGACGGGCCTTCGATCAACAGGCTCTTCATCAGTATTCACCTTTTTCTTTTCTGTTTTTCAGGTTCAGCCGGAGCAAACAGTTGACATCCGGCTGCCCTGAAGTGTTCTATCATCTTCTGTAATTCCGGTTCTGTTGTATGAAAATGTTCAGCCAGACAACTCATACAGAGGTATTCGGTGATACCCCGGTTGACAAGTTTTCTGTTCAAGCCGACACCATCAGCAGTGACGCGGGAACCGCAGCGGTAACAATCCGGCATCTTATTTCTTTGCGGCTTTTGCCCGTTTGACCGGTTTCACGATAAACATACGGCATCCGTAAGGCGGCACGATCTGATAGAATTTTTCCTGCGTGCAAACTTCCGTTTCGCCGGAGAAGATATCTTTGTATTCGAGAACGTAACCGGAGGCATAGGGGAAACCGAGTTCCTCCTGAAAAACACTGATGCCGTGACGGTCTTCCGTGAAATTGAACATCCCGACAGCGATCGTACCGTCGCTGAGCAATTTTGCCATGGAACAGGCACAGCCTTTGGGATAATCCTGCAGCAGAAATGCGGGACGGCATTCCGGGTCCTGATTGATCCGGATCAGGTCTTTGTTGGTGATCAGCTCCAGAATATCTTTTTCCATTTTGCGGATATCGCTGCCCAGCATCAGCGGGGATCCCATCAGACACCAGAGGGAGAACTGATTCTGATAACGGCGGAACCAGACTTCTTTTTCCGCTTTCGTCATTTTGCCATCGCCTTTCCCCACATTGCCTTTGCCGTACATACCGACGGTGAGCATATCCATATCATTGAAGCACTGGGGGGCGGAGTAGCAGAATTTATCCATCTGACTCTTGGCGATCTCGGAGAAAGACACGGCATTGTCAAAAATATCTCCGGTGGAACGGTACATGTGGGCTCCGGCGGAGCGGATCCAGCCCCAGACATTGTCCCGTCCCCAGTTGCAGGCGGAGAAAAGGATGTCTCTGCCGCAGGCGCGCAGAGCATGTCCCATCCGGCGGTAAAGGAGAGGACCGTCGGCGGTGGCGGGTTTGTTGCAGAAGTCATATTTCAGGAAGTCCACGCCGTATTCAGCGAAAGTTTCCGCATCCAGAAATTCGTGATCGAAACTGCCGGGATAACCGGCACAGGTGCGGACACCGGCGCAAGAATACATGCCGAATTTCAGACCTTTTTTGTGGATATAATCGGACACCGCTTTCATGCCTTTGGGGAATTTCTTTTTATCGGCAACGATCTTTCCTGTTTTGGGATCGCGATCCATTTCCGACCAGCAGTCATCGATCACCACATATTTGTAACCGGCTTTATCCAGACCGAGTTCGATGAATTTGTCTGCGATCTCCCGGAGAAGTTTATCCGAGATCTGTGAGCCGAAAGTGTTCCAGGAGTTCCAGCCCATGGGAGGAGTGTTTACCAGCATGATGTTTGTT
Organism: Victivallales bacterium; assembly: GCA_045589595.1. GTDB lineage: Bacteria > Verrucomicrobiota > Lentisphaeria > Victivallales > UBA1829 > SIG77. The sequence continues at coordinate 31,628 of JAZNPK010000037.1, read as the reverse complement.
CCTTTATGTTGTTTGGTGTTTGTATTTTATTTTCAATACCTGATTTTTTTCAGTTCAGATCGCGGGTCTGAATACGGCAGTCCCCCGCACCGGATCAATGGAATCCAGAGCGACATAAATAAAGTCTCCGGCTTTGTATGAACCATGGCCGCGGTCCACGTTCATACGCTGTCTGCCGCGCCCTGCCCTGCGGTAATTTCCGCCGCGCAGTTTTTCTTTCGGGATGAACCCGTAAACGCCCAGCTCATCAATACTGCACAGGATCCCGGCAGAGTTGATGCGGCTGATGACCGCCTCATAAACAGAACCGTTGTCCAGAGCGCCGCTTTCCCGGAGGAAATGCAGTTTCAACCGGTCATTTGCGGCAAAATAAGCGTTGTCATTATTTTCTTCCAGCGTGGAACAAAGAGCGGCAATATCCGCCAGTTTCTTTTTGGAACGGAAACGCTTGTTCAGATCGGCATTCCAGAGCTGCTGATGAACACAGAGGTCCGGATAACGGCGGATGGGACTGGTGAAATGGGAATATTTTTCCTTGCCCAGCCCGTAATGGAGACCGGGCGTCACATCGTAGGACGCGCGGGGCAATGACCGGAGAAAAAGAGACAGGATCACCGGTCGCCGGGAATCATCGGGGATCGTGTCGAGAAAATGACAGCACGCTTTGCGCGATGAAAGGATATCGCCGGGGCTGAAGCGGAAAGTATCGCGGCAGACTTCGGCGAACTGATCGATTTTTTCCGGGTCCGGTTCAGGATGGATCCGGAACAGACCGGGCAGTTCTTTTGCGATCAGTTCTTCCGCCACGGCTGAATTTGCCGCCAGCATACATTCTTCCACCAGAGCATCGGCTTCGCTCTGGATCTTCCGTTCGATCCCGGTGACCTGAAATGTTTTTTCATCGCACAGCACCCGGATCTCCGGCAGCGGCATATCAAGGAACTGTTCCCGTTTCCTGCGGTTCTCACGCATGGCGCGGACGGTGTTCAACAGCATTTTCAGGTTCCGTTTCAGCGCCGGAGTCCAGTCGGCGGGAGCAGATCCCGGATCATCAAGGTACGCCTGAACTGTGGTATAATCCAGCCGTTTTTTGATCCGGACAAGGGTATGACACCGTTTGACGGAAAGGATCGAACCGTCTTTTCCGGAAACGGTGAAGATCACAGAATGTGCGGGAGAATCCACGCCTTCCCTCAAGCTCATCCGGGCAGTGAGCGTTTTCGGGAGCATGGGGCGGAACATCCCGGGGATATAAGACGAGAAGGACCGTTTCTTCGCCTCCTTGTCGAATGTGGTATCCATACCGATGAACGCCGCCACATCCGCGATATGGACGCCCAGCAGGACCTCGCCTGCTTTTTTACCGCGTGAAACAGAAATGGCATCGTCGAAATCGTGAGCATCCGCCGGATCAATGGTCAGGGTGAAAGCGCGGGTCATATTCACCCGTTCGATGGCGGCGGGCTTCAATGCGGCTGCGGCTTTTTCCTGCGCGGGAGTATAGGGATCGGGAATACCGAATTCCGAAACGACGGCATCAAGATCAGCTTTCACGGTCCCGGCTTTCCCGATCCGGAGCGTACCTTCCGCGGTCAGATTTCCGGTCCGTTTTCCCGGCGGAGTCAGAAGTTTCAGCCGGACCCAGTCGCCGGTCTTTGCGCCTTTGGGCAGCTGCGTGACCCGGACTTCTTCGGGCAGATGTCTGTTCAGCGGCCGCGCTGTCCGTTTACTGTTCAGTTCAGCCACAAATTCAGATCTGGGGCGTTCCAGGATCTCCCGGACGATCCCGACAGGTCCCCGGTCATCGTGCCGGTCGGACTTTGACAGAGCAAGCGCCACGATATCGCCGTCGATGGCATTCAAAGTGTATTGCGGCGGGATAAAGATATCGGATCCATCCTGATCAAGGGGGGTGGCAAAGCCGAATCCGCCGGATGCGGCGGCGAAGCGTGCGCGGATGAGAGGCTGCACCTTTTTCTTCGGCGGCTGCTGTTTTTCGTTTTTCTTTTTTGTGCGTTTTCCGGACATTGTGCGGCTCATTTCTTCCATGTTTACTGATATATGTACACGCTCCGGCTGAAAATTCAAATCAAAATCATGATTTTTTTCAACTTTTTATATATACATACGCCTTGCAATGCGCGCAGACAGCAGTATATTAATCCGGAGAATACAGACTTTCAATCGGAGGTATTGTTCCTATGAAGAAAGCAAAAAAACAAACTGTCCGGACCCTCCGGAAAATGAAAGCGGACAATGTCCGCATTGCAATGATCACTGCTTATGACGCGCCGACTGCCCGTTTTGCTGAAGCTGCCGGAATGGATATGATCCTTGTGGGTGATTCTCTCGGCATGGCATCGCTCGGTTATTCCAGCACGATCCCCGTGACGATGGACGATATGATCCGTCATTCCCAGGCGGTCCGCCGCGGCGCACCCGATACCTTCGTTGTGGTCGATATGCCCTTCATGTCTTATCACATCAGTCCGGAACAGGCACTGACCAATGCGGCGAAACTGATCCAGGAAACGGATGGCGACTGCGTGAAACTGGAAGTGGATCACACCCTGATCCCCACAGTACGCCGTCTGGTGGATGCCGGGATCCCGGTCTGTGCCCATATCGGTCTGCTGCCTCAGTCGGTCAAATCTTCCGGCGGATACCATGTGCAGGGCAGAAGTGCGGAAGATGCCGCCGCGCTCCTCGCCGATGCGAAAGCACTGCAGGATGCCGGAGCATTCTGTATCGTTCTGGAATGTGTTCCATGCCAGTTGGCGAAACAGATCACGGAAGCGCTGGAGATCCCCACTATCGGTATCGGAGCCGGTGCGGATTGTGACGGTCAGGTGCAGGTTCTGGCGGATACCATCGGTTTCTTCACGGAATTTGTTCCCAAACACGCAAAACGTTATGCCGATCTCGGCAGTGCGATGACAAATGCGCTGCAGGAATACGTGGCAGATGTCAAAAACCGGACGTTCCCCACAGAAGAGAACTCTTTCAACTGAAAAATTTCAAAAAGCCGGGTTCTGCAGTTTGACATTGCAGTCCGGCGTGATACATTACGCAAAACACCAATTTTTATAACACACACAAAAATCGTTATCAACAAGGAGAAAACGAAGATGAGAGCAATCAGTAAACTTGCACCGGGCTGGTGGGATTACACCACGCTTGACAGAAGCATTCTGGACGAAGCAGCCAAGATCACGATCGACACCCTGAAAGATTATGAACGCCCCGGTTTCAAGATCAACATCTATGACACCGTGCAGGAATTTTATGCGGCGGAAGCACTGGAATACATCTCCGCCTGGCAGCAGGCAACCGATGACAAGCCCTGCGGCGTCTGCGGCCCCATCGGTCCCACGGAACAGCTCCCCATCGTTGCCCAGATGGTCAACGCAATGGGGCTGAATCTCAAGAACTGCCACTTCTTCGGTATGGACGAATGGATGATCGACGGCAAAGCCGCCGGTATGGATTTCCCCATGGGTTTTGCGAAATGCGATATGGACCTCTGCTTCAACCGCATCCGCCCCGAACTGCGTATGCCCGCAGAAAATCTCCACTTCCCCACGGAAGATCCCACCGAATACAACAACGCCTGGGAAAACATCCGCTGCGTGCTGATGCAGGGCGGTCAGGGCGAAACGAAACACTGGGCATTCAATGACCCGGTCCGCCGTGAAGGTGCTTATCAGGACAACCCGCCCAGCCCCGAAGAATACCGCAAACTCTCCACGCGCGTTGTTGATCTGCACCCGATCACGCTGATCCAGAACGCCCGTACATCCGGCGGCGGCACGGTCCAGAACGTTCCCACCAGCGCCGTTACCGTCGGTCCTGTCCAGACATGGAAAGCGGAAAAAGTTTCCATCTGGCATCCGGGTCATCACGACAATCCCTTCGGTATGCGCCTGACCACCTACATGCTCTCCAAAAAGATCGCTGACAGTGCAGTTCCCATGAGTCTGCTTGCGGATCATCCTGATGTGACATTCAGCTTCCTCCGCAGCGGCTTCGGCGTCTGCGATGTTGAAATGCACTGATCTGAAAGGAGCGTAACAGCATGTCACGCAAAGTAGCAATGGCAATTGCCTGCCATCCGGACGACATTGAGTTCCAGATGGCGGGTACGCTCCTTCAGCTCCAGAAACTGGGCTGGGAGATCCATTACATGAATGTTGCCAACGGCAGTCTCGGCACGGAAAAATACGATTACGAAACCATCGTCCGTATGCGCCGTGAAGAAGCGATGAATGCCTGCAAACTTGTGAATTTCCATTTTCACGAAAGCATCTGCAACGACCTGGAAGTGTTTTACAACTCTGAACTGTTCGGCAAACTTCTGCCGGAAGTGCGGGAAGTCAAACCTCAGATCGTTCTGACTCACGGTCCCTATGACTATATGGAAGACCATGTCAATGCCGGGCGTCTTGCAGTTTCTGCCGCGTTCTGCCGCGGAATGGGCAATGCCAAAACATCCCGTCCGTCCCGGAAGTTCGATGATTTCCTGACCGTTTACCACGCCATGCCCCACGCGATGGTCGATCCCCTCCGCCGTCCTGTGATCCCGGGCATCTTCGTGGATGTGGAACCCGTGATCGAAATCAAGAAACAGATGCTTTCCTGTCACAAGAGTCAGCAGTCCTGGCTTGACATCAGTCAGGCGACCAACTCCTATATCCAGGGGCTGGTGGACGGCGGCAAACGCATTGGTAAACTTTCCAGAAAGTACGCGATCGCGGAAGGCTGGATCCGGCACAATCCCGTTGGTTTCTGCGAAGCGGACGATGATCCGCTGATGGAAGCACTCGGTCCTGTCGGCGCCGCATTCATCAACGAAGAATTTGAAAAATCCATTCAACTGGATTACTGATCATGATCCTGACTGTTCTCGGCAGCGGTGGTTCCACAGGTGTGCCATCCCTGTTCTGTTCCTGCGCGGTATGTGAAAACGCGCGGAACAATCCGGACAGTCAGGATTATCGCAGATGCACCTGTTATCTGCTGGACGATGACACGCTCATCGATCTCGGTCCCGATTTCCGGGAACAGGTGCGTCTGAACGCTGTCGATCTCAAAAAAGTACGGCAGCTCCTTCTGACACACAGTCACGGGGACCATCTGGATATGAACAGTATCGGCAGAAGGATCGCCCCGAAATTTTCCGAAGATCCGCCCCCGTTGGATTTCTATGCCGATGATGCAGGATCAAAATGTATCGGCGGCAGTGATCTTGACCGTTTCCCCCTTTACAACATAACGCCCAGCCCCATTCATCCGGGCGAAAAACGGATCAGTGCAGACGGCTCGCTGGAGATCTTTGCCCTGCGGGCGACCCACGATCCGGCGACAACGCCGCTGAATTACATTCTCCGCAGAAACGGCAGAACATTGCTCATCGCCAATGATACCGGCTGGTGGCACGATGACACGTGGCAGACGGCGGAACGCGCCGGATACTGTTGCGATGTGGCGGTGATCGATTGCTACGGCGGGATCGCTGATCCCGATACCACCGCGGCACATCTCGGTCTCAACAGTATGAAACGGTTTTATGACGAACTCGTTTCAAGGAAGATCCTGAAAGATCATGCCCCCGCGTTCGGCACACATTTTGATCATCACAGCGGCTGTATTCACCGGGATCTGACAGCGGCAATGATGCCATACGGATTCACGCCGCTTTATGACGGCATGAAGATCACGATCTGAAAAACAATCAACCTTTTCACCATAAAATGGAAGGAAAAACAGATGAAACAAAAACTTACCGCAATCTTCGGCAGCATCGTACTGGCAGCAGTTCTCTGCTCCTGCGGCGAAAGCAGTACCAACCCCGGCGATGTGATCAAAAACGATTTTGATGTCCGCAAAAATATGACGGGTGAAAAACTCCGGGAATATCTGATCCGCGTGGAAACGGACAGGATCAACAATATTCCGACAAAAGTTCTGGACGAAAAAGCCGCAGATATGGTGGAAGATCTGAAAGATATCGAGATCGAAATTCTGGATGAAACGATCACCGGTTCTCTGGCGGAAGTCAAAGTGCGCCGCACAAAAAACGGTAAATCTTCCATTGATACCTACACCATGGAAAAGAACGAAACCACCGGTCAGTGGCGCAGAAAAAGCAAAGAATTTATGGGCATCAAAGCCGAAAATTTCAAATTCGGTTTCTGATCACACAGCGCGGGGTTGACAGAAACGCCCGCGCTCTTTTTTTATTCTGACAAACAGACGGCGTCCATATTTCCAACGCTTACATTTGGTCGTCAATGGATTTTCCGGTATTCACGGCGAAAATGATCTTCCCCGCCGCAATCCAGATGCTGCTGCCACCGTTTGAAAAATGCTTTCCCGGCTGACGGTTCATCAGTTACGATCTGCCACGTGCCGCGGTGCTGCCGCACATACAGACGGCGTCCGTTCTGCAGGATCGGGATCTTGTTTTGGACCAGTATTTCCTCCGGCTGCGTACAGACAGCATACAAGCCGTCGCCGCCGGGGATCTTCAGGATCCACGCGATGGAATGACCGGATAGGATCTGATATTCCGTTTCACAACGTTTCTTCCATGTCCGGAATGTCAAGTCGGAATAAAACGTTTCCGGTTCTGCTGTGAATCTGCCGATACAGCGGTTGTATTCGTTCAGGTCATAAACATTTTTTCCGAACTGCAGATAATCATTCCACAGAGCGGCAGGTGATCCGGCAGGGGCGGCAGTAAAACGCATTTTCTTTTCCGGGATCATAAAATCCAGTCGGACGATCTCTTTTTTCAGTGTCCGGCGCGTCAGACGGAACAATTCTTTTTCGCAGGATATCTGACGGAATCCCGCATCGTTCTGCGGTTCCGCCTCATTGCAGGACCACAGAAAAACAGCAGCGGCAGCCGGTATCAGACAAGATACCAACTGCCGCAAATACCGTTTCCAATCCATCAGGGATCGGGATTATTTCAGTTCAGCCTTGACGGCATCAAATTCTGCAAGGATCTCCGGATCTTTCTGCAGCCAGATCTGATTGCAGATCAGAATTGCGATCATACCGGCGACAAAACCGGGCAGCAATTCATACATATATGCACCCCAGCCGAGGAAATACCATGTGAGCATGACGATGGCGCCGACGATCATACCGGCAACCGCGCTCTGCCATGATGTTTTGCGGGAATAGAGAGCCATAATGACAACCGGACCGAACGCAGCACCGAATCCGCCCCATGCGAATTTCACGATCGCAAAGATCGTATCGTTGGGCGCCAGAGCCAGCACCGTGGCAATACCGGTGATCACCAGCACGCAGAGACGGCTGACAATGACCTGTTCCTTCACAGATGCCTCTTTGCGGAGAACTTTGGTATAAAAGTCTTCCGTAAGTGCGGAGGAGGAAACAAGCAGCTGGGAATCGATGGTGGACATGATCGCGGCAAGAATGGCTGCCAGAAGTACACCGGCGATCCACGGATTGAACAGCTGTTCCGTCAGTTTGATAAAGACTTTTTCACTTTCACCACTGTCCAGACCGGGGAAGATGGGACGGGCGAGGAACCCGATCACCACGGCGGCTGCCAGAGAAAACACCACCCAGACAGATGCGATCACCGTACTGCGGGGCAGAAGTTTGGCATCTTTGATACTCATGAAACGGGTCAGGATGTGCGGCTGACCGAAATAGCCCAGCCCCCAGACCGCGCTGGAAATGATGGCGATCAGGGCGGCAGTGGCAGTTTTACCGGAGGGGATCAGACTCAGCAGACTGGATCCGTCATCGGCAGTAAATGCTTTCTGCAGCGCGTCCGGATCCTGCATATCGCCGATGTAGCAATACGCCATGATGGGAACGGCGATAATGGCAAAGAACATCAGACTGCCCTGCAGCAGGTCGGTCCAACACACAGCGAGATAACCGCCGAGGATCGTATAAGCGAGCACAACAGCTACGCCGATCAGCACTGCCCATTCGTAGGGAAGCCCGAACATACTGTTGAAGAGTTTGCCCGCAGCAACCAGACCGGAAGCGGCATAGATGGTGAAAAACACAAGGATCACAATAGCGGAGACCGCACGGAGGATGCCGTATTTTTCACGGAAGCGGACCGTGAAGAATGTGGAGAGCGTCACGGAATTTGTCTTTTCCGTATAGATGCGGAGACGGGGTGCGATGAGAAGCCAGTTTGCGATCGTACCGAGACCGAGACCGATGGCGACCCAGGACTCGCAGAGTCCGGAGATATAGATCACGCCCGGCAGCCCCATCAGGAGCCATCCGCTCATGTCACTCGCCTGAGCAGAGAGTGCAGTTACCCATGCGCCGACACCGCGTCCGCCGAGAAAATATTCACCGGGAGATTTGATCCCGCGGCAGAATGCGAAACCGATGCCGAGCATCAGAATCAGATAGACGCCAAACATGGCATAAGTGGGGTTGATGTTCATGATTTCCTTTCAGTTTGTTGTGATATATTGGTGGTTGTTTTTACGCTGCGGGACTTTCGATCAGATCGTTCAGAATATTCAGTGTTTCGTCCAGATAAAGATCTTTCTGATCGTCTTTTTTCTTATCCTTCTTCTGGGTGGTGCGGTCTTCCAACTTGAACAACTTTGCCTGTTCATCGGCGATTTTCTTTTCTTCCAGATATTTTTTCCACCGGATCTCAAGATTCAGGGGAACATTTTTCTCTGCCTGGATCTTTTCAAAGCGTTCAATATCTTTTTTCAGCAGATTGAAATCGGCACTGGCAGCAACGCGGGCGGCAGATTTTTCCCGGAGCGAAGGCAGGATCCGATCCAGCGGCAGCCCGTCTTTGCCGGAAACGACCGGCGCGATCTTGTCCCATTCAAGGGGATTGTCCAGTTTGTCTTCGCCCATATCCATCGTATCGAAGAAAGAGGGGAACACAATATCCGGCACAACGCCTTTGAGCTGTGTGGATTCGCCGTTCACGCGATAGAATTTTGCGCAGGTGATCTTGAGGGACCCGGCTTTGATGCGGCGTCCGAGAAGATAAACGATCAGGGGATCCAGACTGTTCATATTCTGGACGGTCCCTTTGCCGTGAGTTTTGGAATCGCCCACCACGATACCGCGGTTGTAATCGCGGATCACACCGGCAAAAATTTCTGACGCGGACGCACTCAAACGGTTGACCAGCACGACCAGCGGACCATCGTAAACGATCTCACCTTTGTCAGGATCGTCGTAAGATTCCACTTCAGAAGGCGTCCGCACCTGCACAACGGGTCCGGATTTGATGAACAAACCGGAGAGCGCCACAGCATCCGGCAGACTTCCGCCGCCATTGGAACGGAGATCGACAACAACGCCGTCCACGCCCTGTTTCTTGAAATCTTCCAGAATCTTCCGGACATCGCGGGATGCGCACTTGTAATTGGGATCGCCCTTCCGCGCAGCGTCAAAATCCATGTAGAAGGACGGCAGGGAGATGACCCCCAGTTTCCGGTCTTTGCCCGATGCACTTCTGATGGTGCGGACTTCACCCGTCGCTTCGCTGTCCTTGACAACGACTTCCGCTCTGGTCAGGCGGATCTTAACAGGAACTGCGTTCACACCGCCGTTCTTTGCCGGAAGGACCGTCAGGATCACATCGGTCCCCACCGGTCCGCGGATGCGGCGGACAACTTTGTTCAGGGGCATATTGATGATATCTTCTGCATCTTTTCCGGCTTGAGCAACAGCAGAAATACGGTCGCCGGGCTGCAATCTGCCATCTTTCGCGGCGGGGCCGCCGGGAATGATCTCCACGATCTTGGTATAGCCGTCTTCGCTGGTGAGAACGGCACCGATCCCGAAGAGTTTCAGGCTCATGGAAATATTGAAGTCTTCATCACTGACGGGAGTCAGGTATGCTGTATGGGGGTCATAAGCCGCCGCCACGGCATTGAGAAAGATCTCCAGAACATCGATCGGTTCCATCCCGGCATAGTAACGGATGGTCTGGTCGATCCGTTTCAACAGCCGTTCCTGCGGAGTAGTTTTCGGGATCTCCGGCAGATCTTTTGTATCGCCTTTGGCTTTCCGTTCTTCGATCTCCCGGGCAATGGCGCGGTCGGAAAGATGGATCAGGATCAGATCGTTTGTCAGTTTTTTCTTCCAGAGTTCAAAAAGTTCTTTGACATTTTTCGCCCGGGGTGCTTTTTTCCGGTCAAGCTGTATGGTATCGTTTCCATCCAGCACCACATGAGCGATCTGGTGTTTGGCAAACTCCGCATAGAGCCGCTGACGGCTGTGAACGAGATTGAAAATCCCGAAAGGCAGTTGCAGATCGCCGGAGGCAAACATCCGGGGAAATTTCTCACGACCGCTGAGAAATTCCTGCACATCTTCATCCGTCAGATACATTTTTGCCGGGTCGAGCGATTGCAGATATTCCTGAAACGCCAGATCACATTTGCGGGCATTCAGCGGCGTACCGTTGTAATGCTGACGCGCAAAACAGGAAATGGCAAGAGCGGCGATCCCCCGCAATTCGTTGGTCGGCTGCTTCATGACCGGCGCAGTACCGGCAGCGAATCCTGTCACCGTAAACAGGACCGTCAAAACAATATGCAAAAACAGTTTTTTCATTTTTTCTCCGATTTCTCCGGGCTTTTTTTCTGTTACCCTCTGTTTCATAAATATCTTGGTAAAATATCATAAAAGCGGTTATTTTTCAACCCTTTTTCTGCAAAGAGATTGATTTTTTAAACGATTGCAGTAAAGTATGTGCATATTTTCTGACAAAAGCAACGATGGACCGATATGATATGACAGACGCAGAAACACAATTTCAGAACCCTGCCCGTCCCGCAGATGATGCTCCGGCGCGGACCGTAAAATTTGAATTGGCATACGATGGCACCGCTTACCACGGCTGGCAGCGACAGCCGAACGGCATCACCGTGCAGGAAGTGGTGGAGGACCGGCTGAGCAAACTTTTCGGCGGTGCATCCATCCGTATTCAGGGCAGCAGCCGGACAGATGCCGGGGTACACGCTCTGGGGCTGGTGGCGTCCTGCCGTCTGCCGGAACATCCGATCATTCCCCTCTGGAAAGTCCACAAGGCGCTGAACAGACTGCTCCCGCCGGATGTCCGGATCCGTTCCGTGGAAGAAATGCCGGATGACTTCAACGCCCGTTTTTCAGCTCACGCAAAATCATACGTTTATGTTGTCAATACCGGCGACATCAACCCCTTCACCAACCGTTACAGTTGGCTGCTGGATGATATGACACGGATCGATGAACTGCGGGAAGCCATCGCGTTTCTGCAGGGGGAACACGATTTTTCCACCTTCACCGTTGACCGGGGAAAAATTGATGATCCCGTGCGGCATATCCTGAAAACAGATGTGATCACCTTCGGTCCGCTGGTCTGTATGCAGTTCATCGGGACAGGATTTCTCTACAAGATGGTCCGGAGCATGGTGGGCGCGCTTGTCTTCGTGGGACGGGGCAAACTCCCCCCCGTGGCGATCCGGGAAATGCTGGAAGCAAAAAACCGTCTTGCCTGTAAAGATACCGCCCCGGCAAAAGGTCTTTTCCTGAAAAAAGTCTATTACGAACCGGAACAATGGCGCACAGATCGGGTGGAAACTCCGCCTTTTTGGGTATATTGACTTGCGAAAACACTTCACGCGGTGTATATTATGACAGAATAACAAATTCCGACAGCAAAGGTACTGACATGATCAAACTGCCATACAGTTATAAAGGGGTCCCCATCGGGTCTCCGAAGAACCGGAAGGATTTTGCGATAAAAAATCAGGCAAAGGGCAAGACTTGGAAAACAGTTCTTGCGATCATCATCATCCTTGCCGTTTTGGGTTATGCCGTTTATTATCTGCTGGCAGACAACAGCAAAGTCGTTGCCGAACAGGAAAATACAGCCGCAGAATCCGGAGAGGCTCCGGCAGTACCCGCTCCGGCAGCACCCGCCCCGAAACCGGTACAGAAAACTCCTGTTGCGATCAGCGGCACAAAACAGCCTGCGGCAGTCAAACCGGCAGCGAAAAAAGTCCCGACAGTCTCTGTTGTGCGGGATCAGAAAACGACTCTGACACAGGCGCAGTCCGTCTTCTGTTCCGGCATTGAAAAACGGATGTTGGCAGGACAGCATAGCGAAGCCCGGAAAGAATTGGCGGCGGCGTTGAAAAATCTGGATGTGAACGATGCTCTTTATCCCCACGCGCAGCAGTATCTGGCGATGTGTGCAGAAGTTCTCCGCAGCAAGGGTGCATTCAAATCTTCTTCCACTGAACACATGGTCCAACCGGGAGAAAATCTTTCCGGCATTGCCCAAAAATACAAAGTCAGTACCGCGGCGATCCAACGGGCGAGCAATCTGAAGAATCCGAACCGGCTTTCTGCAGGTCAGATGCTGACCGTGCCGGTGAACACATGGAAAGTCCTGATCTCCGTCGGCAAACAGAAACTTTTTGTTTACCAGCAGGGTGAACTTGTCCGTATCTATTCCCTGAACATCTCGAAACTGCCGAATCTCCCCACCACCGGAAAATTCCAGGTGAGAAGCGAGAATCAGGAATGGAAAATTTACGGTCTCGGTATTTCCGACATCCGCAGTCTGCGGAACTTTGTACCGGTCGGAACAACGGTTGAAATCAGCAAATAAACGATACTCAGGAGAACATCAAATATGGCAAATGTTGTGCTTGAATTTGAAAAGCCCATTGCGGAGCTGGAAGAAAAACTCCACGAATGGGAAAAACTCAGCAATGCCCACAGCATGGATGCAAACAATGAACTGGATGCCCTCCGTCTGAAACTTGACGAAACCAAACGCGCCATCTATGAAAATCTGACACCGTGGCAGCGTGTTCAGCTTGCCCGGCATCCCAACCGCCCGTACACTTTGGATTACATCGAACGGATCTTTACGGATTTTCTGGAATTTCACGGCGACCGCCGTTTTGCAGATGATCCGGCGATCGTGGGCGGATTCGCAAAACTCAACGGCAAGCCCCTGATGGTCATCGGTACCCAGAAAGGCAGAAACACCAAAGAAAGCGTGTTCCGCAATTTCGGCTGTCCCCACCCGGAAGGCTACCGGAAAGCAATGCGTCTGATGCAGGCGGCGAATCTGGCAAAACTGCCCATTGTCACATTCATTGATACGCCCGGTGCGTTTCCCGGTGTTGCCTCGGAAGAACGGCATATCGGCGAAGCCATCGCCGTCAATCTGCGGGATATGTTTGCATTGGATGTGCCGGTGATCTGTATCGTGATCGGTGAAGGCGGCTCCGGCGGCGCACTCGGTATCGGCGTCGGCAATAAGGTACTGCTGATGGAAAACGCCTATTACTCCGTCATTACGCCGGAAGGCTGTGCCGCGATCCTCTGGAAAGACCGGGCATATTCCGAAAAAGCAGCGGCAGCGCTGAATCTGACAGCTGCCGATCTTCAGCGGCTCGGTATTATTGACGGAACTGTTCCGGAACCGTTGGGCGGCGCCCATAAAGACTTCGACGGTGCCGCCGCGAATCTGGCAGCCGCTGTTGAAAGTGCATTGGCGGAATTTGAAGGCTGGACACCGAAAAAACTCCGGGAACAGCGTTATCAGCATTTCCGCGCCATTGAATTTTTCAAAGAACCGGCAAAAAAGAAAACCATGAAAAAAACGGCAAAGAAAGCTGCGAAATGACAGACGCTCTTCAGATCCGTCCGGCTTGTGCCGATGACGTGAATCACATTTACGATATTCTGGAAGTCTTTGCAAAAGAAAAACTTCTTCTGCCCCGTCCTCATCTGGATATTCTGGAACGGATCGGGAATTTCCGTGTGGCGGAAGTCAATGGCGTGTTCGCCGGTTGTGCCGCCCTCAGAAATTACGGAAACGATCTTTACGAAGTCCGGTCTCTGGCAGTGGCAAAAGAATTTCAGAATGGCGGTATCGCCTCGGCGCTGGTCAATGATCAGATCCGTTCCCTGCGCGAAAAAAAGATCCCCGCAAGACTTTTTGCGCTGACATACCGGAGCAATTTTTTCAAGCGGCTGGGATTTGAGATCGTGAACAAAGATCTGTTCCCCGAAAAGATCTGGAGCGATTGTGAACGCTGTCCCAAAAAGCACTGCTGCGATGAAACTGCCGTTCTGATGCAGATCGCGCCCTGATCCGACTCCCCTGCCCCATTATCAACTGCCGGATCAGCGCAGAAACTGAGGATCAACTTTATGAATCTTTCCGAATTGCTGCGATGTCTGGAAACGGAAACCGGTTGTTCCGTTTCGCTGGAATATATCCACTCCCTGTTTCTGGAAAGTGAACGGCTGCATCTCCAGCCGGATCAGTATCTTCATCACGCACCGTTCTGCCGGAACAAAAAACTGACCAGTTCCTTCGAACAGTGTGCGCGCTGGAAAGCCCAAACCATGCGTCATGCCGCAAGCGGAAAAGCAGAATTTTTTATATGCCCCTTCCGCATTACGGAGTATGTGATCCCCTTTTTTCATCAGGAAAAATGTGCGGCAGTTCTCTATTTCAGCAGCAATCAGCAGGAACTTTCAGCCGGACAACAGAAAGCGGTTCAGGAAAAAGCCGCGTTTGCCATTGAATTTCTGCGCCGGGAATTTGATATCCTCGCCTTGACTCCGCCGGAAAAAAAACATAACGAAAATTATTATGCGGAAAATGCACGGCGGTTCATCGACAACCATTTTTCAGAAAATATCGGCATTGCCGAACTGGCGGAAACACTCCACGTTCACAAGGGACATCTCGGCGAACAACTGAAGAAAGCCTGCGGAAAAAGTTTCCGGACCATGTTGGCAGAACGGCGGGTGGATGAGGCAAAAGTATATCTGAAACGGCAGCAGCATCTCTCCATTGCACACATTGCCACACTCTGCGGGTTCCCGGACAGCAATTATTTTTCCACTGTATTCCACCGCTGTACCGGCATGACGCCGACAGATTACCGGCTGCAGGCTGACAACGATTGAACACAAAAAAGGCTGCGGCAGGAGCAGATCCCGCAGCAGCCCGGCCGTTCTGATAATTGGAAACTTATTCCGGTTTCCGCCCGTAAACTTCCGTGAGCATGGCTTCACAGCGTCTGCCATACTCCACATAGTTTTCGCAACAGAATTTTTCCGGATTGGATACCGAACCATCATGGAACACTGCGCCCATGTGGGGTTCAATGGAAAATCCGCCGTCATAACCGTTGGCAGCCAGATCGGCAAAGATCCGTTTCACTTCGCCGTTTCCTTCGTTGGCAAAGGTGTAAACGTTTTTCCCGTCTTCGTTCACATAGCCGTCCTTGATGTGGACATAGGCGATAAATTCACGGACATTTTTATAAAATTCCCACGCCGACTGACGCTTGGTGAAGGGAGCATCCCCACGGTAATCGATATTGAAACAGGGATTCCCGGTATCAAAAACAAGTTTCAGCGCAGGGGACTGGATCCGGTCCATCAGCCGCAGCGTATGTTCATAAGAGAGTCCGCCCCAGTTGTTGCAGTTTTCATGGACCAGAAGCAATCCGGCATCTTCCGCCATTTTCACCAGATGCGTCACTCTGCGGATCACTTCCTCCTCCAGCGCCCAGCCGCCGTCACAGCGCAGTTCCACCGGTACGGAAAAACTCATGATCCGGACCAGTTTCGTGCCGAGTTTCTGCAGACGGGGGATCGCATTTTTCAATTCTTCATAACTGCTCTCCGGCGGCTGATTGATGGGTTTTGCCCAGTTCGCAATACCGCTTCCGTAACAGTTGACGGAGACTCCGGCATCCTGAAGTTTGCCATGGAGTTCTTCAAATTCCGCATCGGAGATCGAGGCAATATTTTTACCGCCGTAAAGCGAGCGGGATTCAATATATTTCCAGCCCAATTCTTTTGTGACGGCGATCTGCACATCAATATTTCCGGACGCTTCGTCCGCAAAACCGGTCATATACATTGTCGGTTTTCCTTTCTGATCAATTATTTACCGAAAGATGCAGCCATATTCAAGCTGCCGGTTTTTTCATCATTTTTCCGGAAAGTGGATTTTTCGATCAGATCCTGCAGCATCTTTTCGTATGCGTCACCATCCAGCGGGATGGGCGTATCCACATTGTTCATGGAAGAATAAAGCATGGCGTTCGCCAATTCCACAGAATGTAAGCCTTCTTCGCCATTGGCAACGAGGGGCGTCCCGTTCAGGATGGCATCGGCAAAATTTGTCAATACCTGCTTGTGGAACGGACCTTCGGGATTTGCGGGAACGGGGACATCAATGGGCCAGACGGGAGGCACACCGAACATGGTATCGGTCGTGACAAGAAATTCAGCCGTCGGCATCTCGTTGCGGAGGAACTTGATTTTTTCATCTTCAAGCACCACGCGTCCGCGCTGACAGGTGATTTCAAGCCGGTTGGTGCCGGGAGCTTCGCCGGTGGATGTGATGAATACCGCAGTTTTGCCATCGGGATATTCAAAAAACGCCGTCACTTCATCTTCCACTTCGATCTTGTGATATTTGCCGATGGCACAATTCGCACGGACTTTGGAGGGCATCCCGAACAACCACTGGAACAAGTCAATATGATGGGGACACTGATTCAGCAGCACGCCGCCGCCCTCGCCTTTCCATGTGGCGCGCCATGTACCTGAATCGTAATAGGTCTGGGAGCGGAACCAGGTGGTCACGATCCAGTTGATACGCTGGATCTCGCCGAACTCACCGCGCTGGATCAGTTCGCGCAATTTCCGGTAAACGCTGCTCAGACGCTGCTGAAACATCGCCGCAAAGATCTTGTCCGGATGTTCCTCATGGGCTTTGATCATTTTCAGCGCGTCGTTCTTGTGAACGGCAATGGGCTTTTCGGTCAGCACATGGAGTCCGTAAGAAAATGCCTTGACCGTGATCGTGGTGTGATCATAGTGGGGAACAGCGATGACAATGGCTTCGATCAAGCCGGATTTCATCATTTCTTCCGCATCGGTAAAGTAGGGAATGTTGTACTGTTTACCGAATTTTTCTGCTTTTTCCTGCACGCTGTCGCAGCACGCTGCGAGTTCGATCGTCGGGATCTCGCTGCACCACATCATGTGGCCGGACCCCATGTTGCCGAGCCCGACAACTCCGATTTTCACCTTCCGTTCACTCATTGTCTTTCCTCCGGGAATATAAATTGTCTGTTTCTGGATCCACGATCGGCGGTCATATCACGCCTGACACGGTAAAATATAGCCCGTTTTTTTCAGAAGGCAACAGAAAGCAATGGAGAAATGATGGAATAAAGCAAAAATTTTTCAGAAAAATCTGCTTGGGGGGTACTGCGGACAAAAAAATCAGAGCTGGACATCCAGGCGGCTGCGGTCTTCCGGCTTTTTGTTCAGCGCATCTTTGTAGTATTCGTAACCGATCCCGCGCAGGGTATCGAGTTCATCGAACATCAGCGGCGTACATTCATCTCTGGTATTCATACCGTCAAACCATTTGGGATCGGTAAAGTAGAACCAGGCATCATCTGCCGCATATTTTTCTCCGCTGAGGGGTTCGCCCATGATCTCACGCACCTGATTGCGGGTCATACCGATCCGGAGTTTGGAGATATTCTGCCGGTTGTACGCGGCTTCACGCAGGGAACAGGAAGTAACACAGCTGCATGTCAGCAGGGCTGTGAACAGGACAAATATCATTTTTTTAAGTTTCATCTTTCGCACTCTTTCGCTGATTCGGGTCATCTTCATTTACAGACAGATACTATAACACGGCGAAGCGCAACTTGCAACAATTTTAAGCAAAAAAAACGAAAAACACTTGACAACTGCCTCACATAACGGTATTATAGTCCGGGAATACCGTAACAAAGCAACTAAACAGAAAATGGAGTACGGCTTATGAAATACCTTCTCACTCTGCTGATCGCCGGTGCAGTCGCGGCTTTCGGATATGTTTATCTGGTGATGGATCCCGATGATCCCACACGGCGGGCGATCCTCGGTCCGCTGGGGCTGATAGACGAAACAGTGCCTCGCGATTTCAAATCCACCAGTCTGGACGAACTCCGCAAAACGATCGCGGATAAATCTGAAGCAGAACTGAAAGGACTCCGTTGGCGTCTTGTGACCTTTGAAAAAGCCATCACAGAATGTAATCGGGCAGAACTGGCAAAGCCGCCCGTTTCCAGTCCGGTATTTGATGAACACGTTGCGCCCTATCTGGACAATGCCGCAGTCGTATCCGGAAAAGTTCAGGATGTGGAAGAAGCCAAAAAGGACGGCGGTTATGTCGCCCGTCTGAAAAAAGAATGGGGCACGGAAGATTCCGTCTGCGAACACTGCAATGACTCCCTTTTCATCTTCTGTACAACATGTGCAGCATTTGAGAAAAAGTATAATGACGCCCTGATGGAACTCGAAAAAGCAAAAGCCGCCGCCGCCGCTGCAAAAGAACAGGCAATGGCTGAAAAAGAGGAAAAACAGGCGCAGAGAAAAAGTTCCGGCGGGCTTATGGGACCCGGCGGCAAACGCTTCACTGCCGACAAAACAAAATCGTCCATCAGGCTCGGTCTGAAAGGGAACAGCCGCACACCCGTCGGCACCACATCTTCAAGAAAATCTGCAGGTGATGCAAATATGCCTCAACTGCCCCGCCGCCCGAAATTCTGCAAAGCATGCCGCAATACCCAAAAAATGGTCTGCCCTGCATGTATCAAGCGCGCAAAACCGTTTATGAAAAAACGGCAGGATGTCCTGTACAAAGAAACGAACGCCCTGAAAGAAGTTGTCCAACAGGCTGAAAACAGCAAGAAGTAACAGACTTTTTTCATTTTTTTCTGTCTGACAGTATCGGGTAACTGTTTTGAAGATTTTTCCGCAGATGTAAAAAAAACGGAAAAACGCTCACGCTCTCCCCTTGATATTTGTTTCCGTCATGTTATATTACGGACAGAGAGATAGAGACTCCTAACAGATTTTACATGTGTATTTTTTGATTTTTCAGTCAATAACGCTGAAAAAGATAGTTTACACTAACAAAACTTTTTTTTAACGAAAGGGGCAAAGTATGAAAAAACACATCCTTTCCGCAGGTACGATCCTTTTTGCAGCTGTCACCGTCTTCGCGCAGGGAGCGGATAACAGTGTACTGCAGCAGCTTGCCGGTCGGTTGCCGTCCTCTGATCAGAAAGTCGTTGTCTCCACTGGTGTTCCGTCCGAAGAAATGACATTCGGTCCCTATGGCAAAGCCGGGGACAAAAACCGGGAAAGCGGCATTATGATCCTGAAAGATGCCCTCCCCGCCGGAGATATGCTTGACCTCATTGCAGAAAAGAATAAAGGCGATGATGATAAAACCGTAACGGTGAAAGAGATCAACGGCAAAAAAGCTGTCGTTGTCTTTGACCGTGACGATAACGAGACGGAGACCACGATTGCTGAATCGCCGACAACGCTCATTTACACAAAGATCAAAGGCAGAAGTCAGCCTGCCATTTCATCCGGCACGACCTTCGGTCAGAAATACCAGACGGAACTTGCACAAAAAGATCTGGTTCTGTTCAGTGTGGAACAGAATGACAAGCGCAGCGACAACATCCGCGAAACAAAGCAGGAAGTTTTTTCCGCCAAAGGAATAAAATTCACACTGCGTGTCACATGGAAATGTACCGATGCCGCCGCGGCGGAAAAATCCATTATCCGCGAACTCCGTGATGAACTGGACGACCGGCACGAAGCCGCGCTGTTGGGCAAAGCGTTGAAGGCTGTCAAAATTTCCGGCAGCGATACCGTGACGATGGAAGTGACGCAGCTCGACAACCGCGCCTGCTGCAAACTCATGGACGCTGTTCCTGACGAAGATAAGGATTGAAAGATCCGGAATGACAAAGAAGCAATTGTTTCATGTGGGCGGTATGGCTTGTGCCGCCTGCGCGGCTCACGTTCAACAGGCTGTTGCCGCGTTGAACGGCGTTTCTGATGCCAATGTCAACCTGCTGGCAAAAGAAATGACTGTTGCCTTCGATCCGGATCAAGTCACACCGGATCAGATCAGAAAAGCAGTTACGGGGCTGGGCTTCACCATTGACGATCCCGCACCTGCCGCTGATCCTTTTGCAGAAGACAAAAAAGAATGTGCCGCACTGAAATGGCGGTTCATTTTTTCCCTGATCTTTCTGCTGCCTCTCACATGGATCGCTATGGGCAGTATGCTGGGGCTTCCCCAGTTGACCGCACTGAAAGAAAGTCCCACGGCTGTCGCCCTGCTTCAATTTTTTCTGCTGGTACCGATCCTGCTGCTGAACCGCCGTTTTTTCATCAATGGTTTTATGCGGTTGGTAAAATTCAAACCGAATATGGATTCCCTGATCGCCACCGGGGCGGGTGCGGGAGTGATTTACAGTTTCATCATCTGCGGAAAGATTCTGGTCGATAATACGCCGGAACTGCTCCATGAACTGTATTTTGAGGCTGCCGGTATGATCCTCGTGATCGTGACGCTTGGGAAATATCTGGAAATGCACAGTCGGGGAAAAACTGGTGACGCCATTGTGAAACTGATGGCGCTGACACCCGAAACTGCCGCCGTGGAACGGGACGGAAAAGAGATCGAGATCCCCGTGTCAGATATCAGATCCGGCGAAACCGTACTGCTGCGGGAAGGTTCTGCCGTGCCGGTGGACGGAACCATTCTGGAAGGGAACGGCTCCTTTGATCAGTCCGCCATCACCGGGGAAAGTCTGCCGGTGGAACGGTCGGCGGGAACAACTGTTGTTTCCGGCAGTATCTGCTGCGGCGGCTTCGTCAGGTTCCGTGCCGACAGGATCGGGGAAGACACCACGCTCGCCCGGATCATTTCCATGGTCCGGGAAGCCTCAGGCTCCAAAGCACCGGTGGCAAGACTGGCAGATAAAGTCAGTGCCGTTTTTGTGCCGGTCGTTATGACCATCGCCCTCGCAACATTCATCTTCTGGCTCGCTGCCGGTGCGGGTGCAGGCGCCGCACTGGAATCCGCGATCGCCGTACTCGTGATCAGTTGTCCATGCGCACTGGGTTTGGCTACACCTGTTGCCATTATGACCGGTACCGGACGTGGCGCAGAACTTGGGATCCTGTTCAAAAATGCAGAAGCCCTTGAACGGCTCCAGAGTATCCGCACAGCAGTCTTTGACAAGACCGGGACCCTGACAACCGGGAAGCCCGTTGTGACCGATGTCATCTGCGCAGAAGGTGTTCAGGAAGCGGATTTGATCCGGTTGGCTGCCGGACTGGAACATTTTTCCGATCATCCTCACGCAAAAGCCATTTGCAGATATGCCGCAGAAAAAAATATCTCCCCTGCCCCCGTAAACGGATTCAAATCAAATCCCGGTATGGGTGTCTGCGGAACAAATGAAGACGGCGGAACCATCGGCGGTGGAAATACTGCCATGCTGCAGGAACTCGCCGTCAAAGAGGATGAGACTATGACCCGTCAGGCAGAAATCCTGGCGGATAACGGAAAGACTCCCATCCGCTTCTTCCGCAACGGAACGGTGGCAGGTCTGATCGCCGTAGCCGATACCCTCCGGAGCGGTTCGACAGCTGCCATTCAATCCTTCCAGCAGATGAAGATCCATACGATCCTGCTTACCGGCGACAACCGGCGGACTGCCGATGCCATTGCCCGCGAACTGCGGATCGATGACGTCCGGGCGGAAGTCCTGCCCGCCGATAAAGAAGCTGTCATCCGCAGCCTCACCGACAAAAATAACGCCGTGGCAATGATCGGTGACGGGATCAATGACGCGCCCGCCCTCGCAAGAGCTACTGTCGGCATCGCGATCGGCGCCGGTACAGATGTGGCAGTGGAAGCCGCGGATGTGGTCCTCGCACAAAGCGACCCCAGAGCCGCCGCAGAAGCCGTTGAACTCAGCAGAGCCGTTATCAGGAATATCCGGATGAACCTGTTCTGGGCGCTGATCTATAATATCATCGGGATCCCTTTCGCCGCCGGCGTGTTCTATCATTGGCTGGATTGGCGGCTGCCGCCCATGTTCGGCGCTCTGGCAATGAGTCTCAGCTCCGTCTGCGTCGTAACAAACGCTCTGCGCCTGAGAAATTTTCACCGCAAAAAATAACGCGCCGCAGAACGGCGCAGCCGCCGGAGCAATGCTCCGGCTCACCCATAAAAAAAGCCCGAAAAAACGCAAAAAAAAAGCTGGAAAACAGACGTCTTTTCCCGGATCATAAACCGGTATCGGGAACGGATGAAAAGTTTTCCGGTGTTCAGTTGTGTTCGACCCGGGTGTATTCGGGCTCGGGAGACGCGGCATCGGCTTTCTTCGTGTATTTCATGATGACCGCGATTTCGTTGGGGTCGTACGGCAGACGGTTCGGACGGAAGAGGTCATGCATCCACTTGGTGAAATCATAGTCCTGCCGGCGTTCGCCGAGCTTGATCGAGGTCATGAGGTAGTTGTAATGCTCGTAAGTCTGATACTGCCCGGCGGTGAAGCCCCAGTTCCAGCAGCCGATCTTTTCCAGATAGAACAGCGGGAACATTTCCTGCACGGAATTGCCGGCTCCGCGGCTGAGCCATTCGGTGTTGAGCAGGGGCCGTCCGAACTTGCGCAATTCGGCGATCTCGTCGATGTTGCTCTCGTAGTCGCGGTAGTTGTGATAGGAGATCACGTCGGAAAGTTCCAGCGCCGCCGCCTGAGCGATGCAGAGCGGAGTCCACCAGATTCCGGACGTCATCGGCTGGATGGTCTCGGTTTTCCGTGCTTCCTCGAAGATTCGTTTCAGCATGGGCAGCGAGCGTTCGGGCGCGTAGCCGGGTTCGTTGCAGAGGTCCCAGACCGCGATGCGCGGGTCTTCGGCGTATTTCGCGACGATCTCGCGAACCATTGCGAAAAAACGTTCCCGGGTGTCCGGGTCGTCCAGTTCGGGGTAGTAACCGAGCGGATGAAGCGGATTTTCCGGTGCTGGCTGCGGTTTTCTGCCGCCGTGCCAGCCGGGGTCGCAGTGCTGCGGTCCGAGCTGCGCGGGAGTTTCATGATACCGCGACCGTTCGCAGTCGTTCGCCAGGCAGACCATGACGGAGATGCCGTATCGGGCCGCAAGGGCGAGGAAGCGTTCGAAGTTGACCATGAACGCATCGTGTTCCCGGTCCCAGACGATGAATTCGAGGATCACGCGGACGGAGTTGAACCCGATCTCCCGCATGAGCGCGAAATCCAGCTTCATGGATTCGAGATTGCGCTCGAAATTCAGCGATTGCCACATGTCGATGCGGTTGGCGCATTCCGGCGGCATGTAATTGCAGCCGCGCATCCACGGCATACGGGCATACCAGTCGTTCGCCCTGGCTTTGCTCCAGACTTTTGCACTCATTTCCGCGCCTCGTCTTTCCGGCGGGCGTTGATGGCGTCTTTGAGCTTGCGGATCTCGCCGGGTTCCGCCGGAGCGGTCGCGCCCGCGATGAGCATGTTGCTGCCGTTGTAGTTCCAGATGCGGTTGAGTTTTTCGATGAATTTCATGATGCGGTCCCTTGTATTCGGGTTCTTCCGGGATTTTTGTGGGTAAAGCATTCCGCACATCAATCTAACCTGAATCTTTCCGTTTAATGTAATAGTTGTTCGTTCATTTGTCAAGCAGAGAAATGCTTGACCCGGTTGAAAAAATCAAATGTTTCCGAGTCACCTCCCCATTTCCGGCATCAGATTCAGTTTTCCGCAGTGAAAGAGGATCGCTGTTCTGAAATTGTCCTTGTTTCTGTATCCACACGCAGAGCGTTTGATGACCTCAATTTTGCTGTTCAGATCTTCGGTTGCGCTGTTCGATATGCCATTCAATCCTTCCAGCAGATGAAGATCCATACGATCCTGCTTACCGGCGACAACCGGCGGACTGCCGATGCCATTGCCCGCGAACTGCGGATCGATGACGTCCGGGCGGAAGTCATGCCCGCCGATAAAGAAGCTGTCATCCGCAGCCTCACCGACAAAAATAACGCCGTGGCAATGATCGGTGACGGGATCAATGACGCGCCGCAGAACGGCGCAGCCGCCGGAGCAGAGCTCCGGCTCACCCATAAAAAAAGCCCACGTGCTGTGGGCTTTTTTTATGGGCGCTTCCGTCCGCCTGACGGCGGGCGGAAGGGCTGCGCCGTTCTGTGGCGCGTTCTACGGCAGACGGGATCAACTCAAGCTGTCGAGCCACCCGGCTACAGCTTCTGTAGAGCCTTTGCCTTCGGTATTGATCTCTTCTTCGTAAACTTCGCAGACCATGGCTTTCAAGTCTTCCATAGCGACTTTATTTCCGGTCAGTTCGCTGATGACCCGCAGGAGGTCTTCCTTATTAAAGTCATATTCTTTTTTCACGATGGCGGCGATTTCATCGGCTGTACCGGCGCTGCCGATCACATTACGGAAATCTTCATCGCTCATCATACGGACGCAGAATGCTTTTGCACTTTCAACGGACATTTTTCTGATTCCTCTGGTTTTATTGTTTTATGATGTGGTTGGTTTTGCTGTAACTGATCACCATTTCTGGATGGTGGAGATCCGCGGTGCGCGCGGCATCAGACCCGGTTTCGCGCCTTCGATCTGTTTCATATAATCCTGAAGTATGGCGGGCATGGCTTCGAGATCGTCTTCTTTTTTCCGGAGTTCTTTAACGACCTTCTTATAGGTATCGGGACTGTGTTTTTTCAATGTCATCAATGCGGCTGCGCGGACGATCGGCGCGGCATAAACTTTGTTCCGGCTGCCGCCGTCGCAGCACTTATCTGAAGCCAGACGGCTCAATGCCGCGATTGCGTCCTTATTGATATTCTGCTGTGCGCTGACAGCGCGGCATGCTTCAAATTGCATCTGGGCTGAGGCACTGTCACTGCGGATCGTTTTGAGGAGGACATCCAGATAAGCGGCATTCGGGTTCAGGCGCATAAGATTGTATGCTTCATGCGCCGCCAGACCTTTTGCGGCAGCGATCAACTGTTCCGGTGTGGCGGACCGGTTGACCGGAGGTGTTTTCAATGTTGTGCGTACCGGATCTTTCTGCCCCAGTTTCATCACGCGTTTTGCGGCAAACTGTTCCGGCTGGAACGATGCATTTGCGGCGGCGCTGATCATTTTTCCGTTCCGCGGTTTCCATTCCACTTTCACAAACGTACCCGGCACATATTTTTCGATATCGGCGGCGGAGGCAACGGGTGCATTTGCAATAGCGGTCATGATATCGGCGCGGACGGCGGGATCTTTTTCATTTGTCAGGGCATTGTCCAGGGCGTCAAAAAGTTTCGGGTTCAGGCTGTTTCCGATATCGAAAGCGATGCGGCTCCGCATAGCGGGATCGCTGAATTTTCCGAACTGTTCCGCTTGAAATGCCAGTTCTTTATCGCTCATGGGTGCGACAGCGGTTACAGGTGCTTCCAGTACGATTGGATCGATAGTTCCTTCCGCGTTCCAGGCATCGTTGAATGACGGGAACACCGGGAACAACAGAATCAGAAAAAATGCAGTTGGCATAAACAGACCTTTCCGGTTTTTATTCAAAGACTTCCATAATATAAGCCATCGCACGGAAATTTCCAGTATTTACACCTTGTTTTTCAGAAAAATCAGCGTATATTGTTTTTATGACACCAAAATCTGAACCGGAGAAGAAAAAACATGTGGAATATCTTGCTTCAATTACGCAAAAACCTGCCGCCGCGCCTGAAGTACAGGGCAGTCTGGCTCTTGGCATTCATGGTTCTTTCCGCGCTGCTGGAACTGGCGGGTCTTGCCATGCTGATGCCGGCGGTTACGGCATTTGCGGACCCGGCATCGCTGGAAAGTGCATCCATTACCGGCAGACTTTACCGCTGGAGCACATTGAACGATCCTGAAACATTTATTGTTTTCTGTGCGGCGGCGGTGGTGATTTTCTATCTCATCAAGAACCTGATCTCCCTTGTCATGGTGCGTTGTCAATCCCGTTTTTCCATGGAACTGACCAATGATGTGGCGAAACGGCTGTTCCGCAATTATATTTCTGCGCCTTACGAGACCTATTCCAATCTTGACACATCGGCACTGACGGTGCAGGTGAACCGGGTCCATGATTTCATCAGTCAGCTGATCCTGCCGCTGATGTTCATCGGTACGGAACTTTGTGTGTTTGCCGTGATCGCGGGCGCCGTTTTTGTGCTGGAGCCACTGATCGCAACATTTGTAGCGGTTACCGCATTGACGGCGCTGCTGCTGTTTTATCTGCCGGTAAAAAAGCGTCAGGAGGCGTACGGAGAACGGAATCACAAGGCGTCCGGCGAACTGCTGACGCTGCTGAAACAGGTGTTCGGGTCGCTGGATATGATCCGTCTGAATCAGTCAGAATCCTATTTTACAAAATGCTTTGAGCAGACACAGAACAAGCGCAGTCTTTCCCAGAAACAGGCATCGGACATCGGGCAGACGCCCCGTTTTGCCATGGAAACATTCGGCATTCTTCTTGCCATGTGCGTGGTGATCCTGATCGTTCTTTCCGACCGGACATTTCAGGAGGCGGCGGCAGGGGCGGCATTTTTCATTGCCGCATTGATCCGGCTGATGCCCAGCGTTTCCCGGATCCAGTACAATCTGCTGCAGATCCGCGGCGCAAAATATTTATTTGAGCAGATCTGTTCTGATCTTTCCGGCTTCCCCCACGAACATCTGCAGGAAACGGATAAAGCCATCACTTTCGACCGCGCGGTGACCGTGGAACAGCTCACATTTTCCTACGGATGCAATGCGCCGGTGCTGAAAGATTTCAACTTCACCATCCACCCGCGGGAAAGTGTTGCCCTGACGGGAAAGACGGGCAGCGGGAAAACAACGCTCATTCATCTGATCATGGGGTTCCTCACGCCCGATGCGGGAAAAATCTGCACAGACGGAACCGATATACAGGAGAATATGGGCGCGTGGCGGAAAATGATCGGCTATGTTCCCCAGACCATTTATCTGCTGAACACATCCATCCGGGAAAATATCGCTTTCGGCGTATCGCCTGAAAAAATTGATGATGAAAAAGTCCGCAAGGCGGTGGAAATGGCACAAATCGGAGATTTTGTCAAAGCCCTGCCCGACGGGATCTATACAGGGATCGGCGAAAACGGGTCCCGTCTCTCCGGCGGTCAGAAACAACGGATCGCCATTGCACGCGCACTTTACAACGATCCGCATCTGCTGATTCTGGATGAAGCGACAAGTGCCCTTGATCCCGGCACGGAAAAAGCATTTGTGGATGCGTTGGATTCCCTCCGGGGAAAAGTGACGATCCTGATGATCGCGCACAGACTCTCCAGCACGGCACATTGCGACCGTACCGTACAACTGGGTGACTGACGGGATCAGCCCCTGCTCTTCCAGCAGGAATAAGGCTGTTTGATCAGATTGGAATTGTAGTAGCGGACATCATCGGAAACATCTTTGCCGATCCAGTCCGGCAGTTCAAAAAAAGCATCTGCATCCGGCAGTTCGATCTCTGCCAGCACCAGCGGAGCGTTATCGCCGAGAAATTCATCGATCTCCCAGACGAGTCCGTTTCCGGCGGGGACGGTATTTCTGTATTTTTCGATCAGAGGCGGCACACAGAAACGATCCAGCAATTCCCCTGCATCCGCCACCGGGATCTCATATTCATATTCAAAGCGTTCCACACCGGATTTCGGGGCTTTCAGCGTCAGAAAGCCCTTTCCGTCTCTGATCCGGACTCTGACGGTTTTATGGTCGGCGGCGGTCCGGCAGATATATCCCTGCCGGATCAGTTCGCGTTTCTGCACCAGTGCTTTCCACGCGTCACCGCACACCAGAAATTTCCGTTCAGTTTCCACGCTCATGGATCATGCGCCCCGGATCTGATTGAAATCAATGCCGCTGACTTTCAGTTTCGGCATATAAACCGGCGGCTCAAAGGTCTCCCGTTTCCCGCAAATGATGTCGGCGGCAGCTTCGCCCTGATCTTTGGCGGCGATCCACAGACCGACCGTTCTGCCATCGATCTCGGCACAGTCACCGGCGGCATAAATACACGGATCGGATGTCCGCATCTGACGGTCCACCGTAACACCTCTGCCACAGAGAAGTCCGGCTTTTTCCGCCAGCGTTTTTTCCGGAGCGATCCCGGCTGAGACCAGCAGAAGATCCGCAGCAATGGTCGTACCGTCCGCCAGTTCAAGTTCTTTACAATCCCGGCATCCGGTAACGGACGCGCCGAGGATGACTTTCATCCCCAACGCTGTAAACGCCGTCAGCAGACGCGCCGACTCCGTTTCGTTCAACTGCCGGGGCAGCAAACGGTCCGCCATTTCCACAACGGTAACAGCCATGCCCCGTTCTTTCAGCGCCCAGGCGGCTTCCAAACCGAGCAGACCGCCGCCCAGCACGATCGCGTTTTCCGCCTTGCAGCAGCAGAGGGCATCCGCATCGGTAATGGTACGCAGGACACAGGCGGAATTTTTCAATCCCGGCACTGGCGGCACATTGGCAGACGCACCGGTGGCAAGGAGCAGAACATCATAATCATAACGGGCATCTGCCGTGACGATCTGCTGTTTTGTACGGTCGATCTCCAGGACCGGAGTTCCGGAAAAAACCTTCAGACCTTCGTCCGGGGCTCCGGGCAGAAACAGTTTTTCCCGCGGCAGAACGCCCGCCACATATTCGGGCAGACGCACCTTGGCGTACAGAGCATTTTCCGTACCTTCAAACAGAAAAACTTCCGCAGACGGATCATTTTTGCGGATCCGTTTTGCGGCATACCAGCCGGCTGCACCACCGCCAATAATCACGATCTTTTTACTGCTCATGCGTTCTGTTCCTCCGTCTGCAGCCATGTGCCGGACGCACTGCCGCTGACTGATACCTTGAATGTTACTGCGTCGATGGTCGCGCCGACACCCATCATCATCTGCCGGAACCCGATCCCGGAGATCCTGCCGGAAAGATCCAGTTTCAGATCTTCCGCTCCGATCACCGCAGATTCCGCCATAACGCCGGGCCGTTTTGCCGCGATCACCGTATCCAGCGCAAGTTCTTTTTCCGTCAGGGGGATGGTCAGAGTTTTGACCGTATCTTTCCCCATGTGTTCTGTATATTCGACAAGCGTTTCGGCGAGAACGGTCTTCAATCCGGCAGAAATCCGGATCTTCTGTTCCGCACCGTCCTGATGGGGCAGCACGGCATTGATCACTGCACTTTCCACATAGCGGTCGATCGCTTTCAATGCTTCACCGCGGATGCGGTCCGCAATCAGATTTCCGCCCAGTTTATCAAACAAACCCATATTACAGCAACCTCAATGCAAAAGATTTTTTGTTTTCAGCCAATTCAGATACGCCAGAACATGACGGTCCCAGAAGCCCCATTCATGGGTGCCGGGTCCTTCCACATATTCAAAAGAAACACCCAGACGCCGGAGATGATCACGATACATGATATTTTCCTGATACAGAAAATCTTCCGTACCGCAGGCAATATAAAATTCAGGCAGAGCCGTACCGTTTTTCACATGCTGTTCCGCCAACCAGTAGGGATCATGGAACGTATTTTCGATCAAACCGGTATCGTCCCCGTAAATGGAACTCATTTCCAGTTTTCTGTCCGGCGCTGCATCCACAAACCGCCACGGACGGATCACGCTGGAAAAACATCCGGCAGCCGCGAACCGCTCCGGTTTGTTCAACGCCAGTTTGAAAGAACCGTATCCGCCCATGGAAAGTCCGGCAACGAATGTATCTTCACGCTTTTGGGAGAACTTGAAAATACCGTTGATCAATGCAGGCAGTTCTTCGCTGATATAGTTCCAGTAACGCAAACCGTTCTTTTCCACATCGGCATAAAAACTGCGGTGTCCGTTGGGCATCACCACTGCGATCCCGAATTGGGTCGCGTACCGTTCAATGCAGGTACGGCGCAACCAGATCGAATGATCGTCGGAAAGTCCGTGCAGGAGATACAGCACCGGGCATCCGTCGGGCGAACCGACACCGGTCAGACCGATCTGTCCGCTTGTGGGCTGGGGCAGGATCACATTCACATTCGTACACATGCCGATGGATTCGGCAAACAATGAACATTCCATCAATGCCATAGTTCAATACTCCATGCGATCAGGGACGGAGAGAACGCAGATGAGCCAGACACTGAGCGACAGCCGTCACAGGATCATCTTCCATTTCGTATTCCACAACACACCATTCTGTTGCGCCGTCATTTTCGCACCAGTTCAGGATCTTTTCCCAAGGCAGATCATCTTTGCCGATCACCGGAGCATAACCGCCTTCCACCGCATAAGGTTTCAGGTGAATACTCTGATTTCTGCCGGGGAATTTCGCCAGTGCTTCACAAACATCTGCGCCGCCTGCCATGGCATTGCCGGTATCAAGCTGCAGGACCACACGCGGATCTGTGTTGGCTGCAACGACTTCCCACGGAATATAGCCATTCGCATTTTTGTGGTCGCCGGCATGACTGTGATAACCGGTGCGCATACCGTAACGGGCAAGTTTTGCCGCGATCACATTCAGTCTGTCGGCAAAGCGTTTCCAGCCGTCCAGATCATCAGCTCCGAACCAGGGAACGATCACATATTTGCAGCCGACAGCAATATTCCGGCGGAGCGTCTTTTCAAAGGCATCCCCTTCCAGATCCTCCACCATGGTGTGCCATCCGGCGCAAACCAGCCCCGTTTCTTTCAGCAGCGCGGCATAAAAATCCGTGCAGAAATCGTTGCCGAAAAATTCGATACCATCGTACCCCGCTTCTTTGGCGGCACGGAGTCCCTGAAGCGGATTCCCGCAATAAATACTGCGCAGGGAATATGCCTGCAACGCGATCGGAAGTTGAATCTTGCTCATGTTTTTTCCTTATCTTTCGTTTGTATGATTATGCAAAGCGGATCATTTCTTCCACCGCTTCATCAAATTCATCTTTAAATACATCGTGCTTGCTCCAGACGGAAAGCAGATCGCCATCCGGCAGCAGTTCTTCGTCCTCCAGATCACGCAGTCCGCTGTCTTCGTGGAAGATATCCATGGCATTTTCGCCGTCCGGCACATCGCCGACATGGATCCGGCTGCTTTCAGGTCTGCCGATCACTTCCATGGTATCCGCAGGTGCGATCAAGCCGGAAAGATGCTGCTGAACATTCCGGTGTTCGGTGCTGAACAGCAGGCTCAGATCCTGGGGATTCGTGTAGCTGGTGCTGGAGATGTTCACCAGATTTCCGGAGGAAGGATCCAGATGATGTTCGGAGTTGATGGCAAAACTGCCGGAAGAAATGTTCGGGTTCGCCGGAGAACTCAACTGTTCCGTTGTCAGACCGCCGCCCGTCATTACCACCGTCAGATATGCTTTATTGGCAAGCTGCACATCATAGTTATCCGTCACCGCCAGAGTGCCGAGAGTGATCTCGTACACACCTGCCTTCTGCACTTTGCCGTTCTGGTCAACTTCGCCCGTGAAGGTGAGTTCGCCGGTGAACTTGTCGCTGCCGACCAAACGGTTTGCATCGTACGTATAGTTCAGGACCGGAACATCACCGGTATCGATCTCTTCGCTGGAGGCAGTCACTTCCACCACGCGTTTCGCAATATCCACCGTGGTTTCCGCCTGACTGTCTGCGCTGAGATAATAGTTGGCGACTTTATC
>JAZNPK010000036.1:0-15196 GCA_045589595.1 Victivallales bacterium | reverse complement strand
TCAAACTCTCCGGCACAGGTATCGACTGCGCTGTATGCAGGGAACAGATTTACCGCATACCGGGCTTGCCGGACAACATTTTCGGTCGTATCAAGCAGAAAAGCCAGCTGTTTATCGCTGTACCCAAGTTCTTTGCTCTGGCGGAAAAACGGCAGATCTTTCTGCAAGCTGCCGATATTTCCGGCAGACTTTATTTCATCTTCAAATGCCGCAAGTTCGGATAAATGCCGCAAAAAATATGGGTCGATCATACTTAAACGGTGGATTTTTTCTATGCTCCAACGCCGTTTCAAGGCAGCCCGGATGTAGAAGATCCTCTCTGCGGTGGGGTTCCGTAATTTGTTTTCCAACTCCGTATCATCACAATTTTCAAACAGTTCATCTTTGCCGTCGGCTCCAAATCCGGCTCTGCCAGTTTCCAGACTGCGTAAGGCTTTTTGCAAACTTTCCTTAAAATTACGCCCGATCGCCATTGCTTCGCCTACCGATTTCATCTGGGTACCAAGAACAGGATCAGCATTGGGGAATTTTTCAAAAGTAAAACGCGGCACCTTTACGACCACATAATCCAGGGATGGTTCAAAGCAGCTGGGTGTAGAGGTCGTTATATCATTGCGCAGCTCTTCCAAAGTGTAGCCCACAGCCAACTTGGCGGCGATCTTGGCAATGGGAAAGCCCGTAGCTTTACTCGCCAGAGCACTGGAACGGGAAACCCGGGGATTCATCTCAATAATGATCTGCCTGCCGTCAACAGGATTTACCGCCCATTGCACATTGCTGCCGCCGGTTTCCACGCCGATGGCAGCGAGGACTTTCAAGGAATTATCCCGCATAGTCTGATACTCCCGGTCACTTAAGGTCTGGATCGGAGCCACGGTTATGCTGTCGCCGGTGTGAACGCCCATGGGGTCAAAGTTCTCAATGGAGCAAACGATCACGCTGTCGCCTTTTTTATCCCGCATGACCTCCATTTCAAACTCTTTCCAGCCCAGGAGCGATTCTTCGATCAATACTTCAGAATTCATACTCGCTTCCAGACCGCGTTTTACGATTGCAGCAAATTCCTCCTCATTATGGGCAATGCCGCCGCCGGTACCGCCCAGCGTAAAGCCGGGGCGGATCACCAATGGCCAGCTGCCGATGGTTTTGGCAATGGCAAAGGCTTCGCTTGCGGTATGTGCCGAACCGGAGCGGGGCATATCCAAATTGATCTTCTGCATGGCTTCCTTGAAAAGCTGCCGGTCTTCTGCCCGGCGGATGACTTGGGCAGATGCTCCGATCATTTCCACATTATAACGATGTAAAATACCTTTTTCCTCCAGTTCCATTGCCAGATTCAATGCTGTTTGCCCGCCCAATGTGGGCAGTAACGCATCAGGGCGTTCCCGCCGGATGATCTCGTGGAGGATGTCGCAGGTCAATGGTTCGATGTAAGTCCGGTCTGCCAGATCCGGGTCGGTCATTACGGTGGCAGGATTGCTGTTGACCAGCACCACTTCAAAGCCATCGGCTTTCAGAGCCTTGCAGGCTTGAACACCTGAATAGTCGAACTCACAGCCCTGACCGATAACGATAGGACCGGAACCAATGAGCATGATCTTTTTTATATCTGTGCGTTTTGCCATGATCAGCAGCCTTTCTGTAAAGCACTTTTTATAAGTCCATCGAAAAGCGGATGCACTTTCCGGGGGCGTGATTTGAATTCCGGGTGGAACTGACACCCGATAAAAAACGGGTGATCGGTAAGTTCAACGATCTCCACAAGTTCAGTTTCCGGATTTTCTCCGGCAACTTTCAAGCCGGCATTTTCAAACTCTTTGCGGTAGGCATTATTAAATTCGTAGCGGTGGCGGTGGCGTTCACTTATTTTTTGCGTGCCGTAAAGCTGCTCTGTTAAAGTTCCCGGCGTTATGACACAATCAAAAGCACCCAGCCGCATGGTTCCGCCTTTTTTCCCGACAGCGCGCTGGGAGTCCATAAGGTCGATGACCGGGCAAGTGGATGCGGCATTGAACTCGCTGGAATCAGCATCGCTGTAATGCAAAACATTCCGGGCAAATTCGATGACCGCACATTGCATACCAAGGCAAATACCTAAAAAGGGCAGTTTGCGGGTTCTGGCATATCCGATCGCCCGTATTTTGCCGTTGACACCGCGACTGCCGAAACCTCCGGGAACCAATAAGGCATCGACATCAGCCAACAAAAGAGCCGGATCGGAATTTTCCAAATCTTCTGCTTCGATTTTTTTGATTTGAACATCGCATGAGTTGTTGATTCCGGCGTGCTGCAAAGCTTCGTAAATGCTTTTATAAGCATCCTGATGGCGGATGTATTTGCCCACGACAGCCACTGTACATTTTTTTTGCGGAGCCAGCACGCCTGCCAGCCAGCGGCGGTAGTCCGTCAAGTCCAGAGAGCGTTCCGGGAGATGCAGCAGCTCCAGCACCTTGCGATCCAGTGCCTGCCGTGCCAGCTCAAGGGGAACTTCGTAAATGGAATTTTTGACATCCAATTCTTCGATGCAATAGCGTTCCGGAATATTGCAGAAACAGGAGAGTTTTTGCAAATGTTCCTCTGTCAGCGGCACTTCACTGCGGCAGATCAGCAAATCGGGAATGATCCCGATCCCCCGCAGAGTGGCTGCCGAATGTTGTGCCGGTTTGGTTTTAAGTTCTTTGGCACACCGGATATAGGGTATCAATGTCAAATGAATAAAAATCACATCACCGGTGGGAGCTTCCAATTTGAATTGGCGGGCAGCTTCGAGGAACGGCAGACTTTCGATATCGCCGCTGGTGCCGCCGATTTCGGTTATGGCTATATCGACTTGCTCTGACTCAAGAGAACGGATAGCCGATTTTATTTCATCGGTTATGTGGGGTATGACTTGAACTGTCCCCCCCAGATATCCGCCGGAACGCTCCCGGTTGATCACGGTGGAATAAATCTTGCCGGAAGTAAAATTGCTCTGCCGGGTACAAGTGATATTGGCCAATCGTTCGTAATGCCCCAGATCAAGATCGGTTTCGGCACCATCGTCGGTTACAAAAACTTCTCCGTGCTGGTAAGGACTCATGGTACCCGGATCCACATTCAAATAAGGATCCAGTTTCTGCATGGCAACACTGTAGCCCCGCTCTTTAAGCAGCATGGCAAGGGCGGCGGCGGTAATACCTTTGCCGATACTGGAAACGACGCCTCCGGTAATAAAAATATGTTTGGTTTTCATTGCTTATTGCTCCATAAGGTGAATGAATTCATCAAAAAGGCGATCCGCATCGTGAGGCCCCGGCGCGGCTTCCGGGTGATATTGTACTGAAAATGCCGGGAGAAATTTATGCCTGACCCCTTCGATGGTATGATCGTTCAGATTTATATGCGTAAGTGCCAGCTCTTCCGGCAAATCTGTTAAGGCGTAATTGTGATTTTGACTGGTTATTTCCACTTGATTTGTCAGCAGATTTTTCACCGGGTGATTACAGCCGTGATGACCGAATTTAAGCCGTGAACACTTTGCCCCGCACGCCAGCCCCAGCAGCTGATGTCCCAGACAGATCCCCATTAAAGGTACTTTGCCCAGCAATTTGCGGATATTTTCTACAGCATAAGGCAATGCCGACGGGTCAGCCGGGCCGTTGGAAAGCAGCACGCCGTGGGGATTTTCCTGCAAAAGTATTTCTGCCGGAGTAGTTGCGGGCACTACCGTTACTTGCATATCATAAGCCGCCATCCGCCGCAGGATGTTGTACTTTATGCCGAAATCGTATGCAAAAACTTTGAATTTTCCTTCGCGGTTCCACTGGTATTTTTGGGGCGTGGAAACCTCCTGCACATAATCCTGATCATCCAGCCCCCGCCACTCCTTTGCCAGTGCCACAGCTTCCGGGGCAGTCAAAGGCGATGACTCAACATGCAAATAGCCTTTCATACTGCCTTTTTGCCGCAGATGCAAGGTCAAACTTCGTGTATCCACACCGGAAATCGCCGGTATCTGGTGCTCGTACAAAAATTGTGCAAGACTTTTTTCGCTGCGATAGTTTGAGGGTTCATTTATCTCGTGCGTGATCAATCCCCGGAGAAAACATGTTCTTGACTCCATAAAGCTTCCGCTGCAGCCGTAATTCCCGATTTCCGGAGCAGTCAGGCAAACCATTTGTCCGGCGTATGAGGGGTCAGAAGCAATTTCCTGATAGCCGGTCATGCCGGTATTGAATACCACTTCGCCCGGTTGATCGCCGGGGTATCCGACCGAATATCCGTTGAATACCGTACCATCTTCCAAGGCAAGAAATGCCTCTCTTGCTCTTTTTTCTTTCCACAAAAGATCCATTTTCAATATGCCCTTTTGTTTACATGTTCAACAAAATCGACCAGTGCCTGATTGGCAACTTTCACTCCGCCTGCGGTGGGGTAATTGCCGGTAAAATACCAGTCGCCGGTATGGTCAGGCAAGCATTTTTGCAAGTTTTCGCAGCTTTGATAAACAACTGTCAGTTCTGACTTCAAACCTTCCGGTTTGAGCAAGCGGGCAACTTCCCGGCACAACTCTTCATTTGGTACTGCATCATACAATATTTTCATACAGTTTATGCGGCACTTGCCAGATGCCAGTTCTTGCTTTGCCGCCCGATACGCCTGATCCAGCAAATTTGTTTGCGAACGCTTTTTCAGGCAGCTTATAAGGGCTTGAAAAGCGATCAACTCTCCCGCCGTTGCCATATCTATACCGTAACAATCCGGATATTTTACCGGCGGTGCCGAACTTGCCACGATGATCCTTGCCGGATCCAGCCGGTCAAGCATGGGCAATATAGCATTGCGCATGGTGTTGCCCCGGACGATGGAGTCATCCAGCACCACCAGATTGTCGCTGCCGGGATGCACCAGACCGTAGGTTACATCGTAGACATGCTGGTATATGCTCTGCCGGTGTGCCGGATCAGTAATAAATGTCCGGAATTTGGCATCCTTGACGGCGATTTGCCCGAAACGCAATGTTTGATTTTGCTTTGCGGCAATGCAGCATAACTCGCTTAACAAGCCATGAAAAGCCACCTGTGCCGAATTGGGTATGTAGCTGAAAAAGGTGTTGCGGAAATCGTTTTTCACCGCTTCAAGCACCGCCGGAACCAACGCGGCTCCCAGCTTGCGCCGTTCCCGGTGGATATCGCAATCATTGGCTCTGGAAAAATAGATCCGTTCAAAAACACAACTGCGCCGTTCCCGGGGCGTCAGACAATCGGCAAACTCCACATTTCCGCTTTTGCTGATAATCAACGCCTTGCCCGGCACCAGCTCATGCACTTCGGCACTGGAACAGTTGAATGCCGCCTGAATGGCTGACCGTTCCGACGCCACGGCGATCACCTCTTCATCCATATAATAATATCCTGGACGGATGCCGTGGGGGTCGCGGATGGCAAAAGCGTCTCCATTGCCGGTGATGCCGCATAAAGTAAAAGCTCCATCCAGATCATCCAGAGCCTTGCGGAGTATTTTTGCATAATCCGGGGAGTCACCGTGGATATTGACCTCTTTTTCCAGATAATGGGCAATGGTTTGCAGCAATAAATAGCCATCGGAACTGCAGGCGGGGTGATGACCGGAATTGACAAGATTTTCCAGCAATTTCCGGTTATCAGTCAAATTGAAGTTTCCGGCAAGCAGCAGCACCCGCTCCAGACAGCTGTTTTCGTGCACAAAAGGGTAGCAGCAATGTATATCGTTTCTGCCGAAGGTGGCATAACGCAAATGCCCCAACAGCAGTTCTCCCTGAAATTCTGCTTTATGAAAACTCACTTTTTTCAGCAGATCGTTCAAGGGATTGCCGGCTGCCGATTTTTCAATATTGTATGCAGCACTCCCCGGCTCCGGGGCAAGGTGGAGTGCGGCGATACCCGCACCATCCTGTCCGCGGTTATGCTGTTTTTCCAGCAGAATGGTCATTTTCTCCAATGCGTAATCGGATGTGGAATACTTGCTTGCAAAATATTCTCTGCTTTTACGCAGGCGCAGAAATGCCACTGCACACTCGTGTTTGATATTTTCTGACATAACGGACCTCCGGCATATCTTTCAATAAATAAAGAGCATTTCCCGGTATTTAGGCAATGGCCAAAGTTCATCGGGCAAAATTTTCTCCAATTTATCAACAGAGTGACGCAACTCTTTCATCGCACTCAAGATGTCTTCGTGTTTCCCTCCCAGAGCTGTTTGTAAATTTTTAATACATGAATAGCAATATTCTATTTCCTTGCCAAGCAAAGATGCCCGTTCAGCTTGTACTGAAGAACCGTTTTTCACTCCGGCCTTTTTTGCATCATTGACAGAGCGAACGATTTGAGAGTATTCATTGCTCGCAATTGGCAGTATCATGGTATTGGCAATTTCCAAGGCAACTTCGCCCTCAATTTTGATCTTCCGGTGATAATCTTCCAGAAATATTTCAAAACGGGATTCCAGTTCACGGGAATTGAAAACATGGTATTTTTCAAACATCGCCACATTGGATTTATCGGTCAGGCACCGCAGGGCTTCCATTGTGCTGCGGGCATTAGGCAGTCCCCGTCGGGCAGCTTCTTCAAGCCATTTA
This sequence comes from Victivallales bacterium, assembly GCA_045589595.1. Classification (GTDB taxonomy): domain Bacteria; phylum Verrucomicrobiota; class Lentisphaeria; order Victivallales; family UBA1829; genus SIG77. The sequence continues at coordinate 8,601 of JAZNPK010000036.1, read as the reverse complement.
TCACTGTAACCATCTCCATTAAATATAATTCTTTTATGCGATGTAACAACATTCTGCAAATGGCATTGCAGGGAAACCAGAAAATCTTCCCGGGGGAATGCTTCAATTTTTTCTGCCATCCTGTCAAATGCTTCGGCAACGATCGTATTCAGCGTAATATTGGCTCCGGAACAGGATTGGCTTGAACCGGGGGCTCGGAATTCAAATTTGTTGCCGGTAAATGCAAATGGACTGGTACGGTTGCGGTCAGTGGCATCTTGCGGCAAAACCGGCAGGGTATCCACCCCGATTTTCAGGGGGTGAGCGTGTTTGCTGGATTTGGCTTCGCCCAGTTCAAGCTGCCGGATGACATCGGCAAGCTGATCCCCGAGATAGATGGAAATAACCGCCGGAGGTGCTTCATTTGCTCCCAGCCGGTGATCATTGCCCGCCCCGGTCACTGCTGCCCGCAGCAAATCGGCATGTATATCGACAGCTTCGATGATCGCACATAATACAGTCAGGAATACCGCATTTTCGTGTGGATCATTTCCCGGATTGAGCAAATTGCGTTTACCGTAATTGATGCTCCAGTTATTGTGCTTGCCGGAACCGTTGACCCCGGCAAAGGGTTTTTCATGGAGCAAACAGACTAACCCGTGTCTTTCGGCGGTCTGACGCAAAATTTCCATAACCAGCATATTGTGGTCGCAGGCAAGGTTCAACTCCTCAAATACCGGAGCCAGCTCAAATTGTGCCGGAGCCACTTCGTTATGGCGGGTTTTGGCGGGGATCCCCAGTTTCCACAACTCCTGTTCAACTTCGGTCATAAAATTAAGGATCCGCATTTTTATTGAGCCGAAATAGTGATCTTCCAGCTGCTGGTGCTTGGCGGGCGGCGCACCGAAAAGGGTTCTGCCGGTTTGCAAAAGATCGGGCCGCTGCAAATAAAAATGTTTATCAATAAGGAAATACTCCTGCTCCGCGCCTAAAGTTACTGAAACTTTTTCATCCGGCAGATCAAAGCATTTCATCAACCGTTTGGTTGCCGCAGAAAGAGCCTGGATCGAACGCAAGAGCGGCGTTTTCTTGTCCAACGCCTCGCCGGTATAACTGCAAAACGCAGTCGGGATGCACAAAGTCGCTCCGTTGCCGTGCCGCTTGATAAATGCCGGACTGGTAGGATCCCATGCCGTATATCCCCGGGCTTCAAAAGTGGAACGCAAGCCGCCAGATGGGAAACTGGAGGCATCGGGTTCGCCCATAATCAGGTTTTTGCCGGAAAAGCTGAACATTACATGACATTTATCGGGATCAAGGAAAGAGTCGTGTTTTTCTGCCGTACTTCCTGTTAATGGTTGGAACCAGTGGGTGTAACTGGTCGCTCCCCGGCTCAATGCCCATTCCTTCATGCCATGGGCAACATCTCCGGCAATGGCGGGATCAAGCTGCTCATCGTTCTCAATGGTAGCAAGAAGTTTCCGGCAAATATCTTTGGATAAAAACTTTTGCATTGCCTGTGCGTCAAAAACATCTCCGGCATAATCATCCAGCGTTACATTTTCAACGGGTTCCGGTTCCGGTACAATACACTTTGCGATTGCATCAACAGCATGCTTACGACTTGAATTACTCATGATCAAACTCCTTATTGGGTTATTCAGGTTGTTTCTGCCATACATGTAGCAAAAATCGTGCCAACTGTATTTCTCTTTAAGCTGAATCAAACTCTTTTCGCCTGAAATTTTTTGAAAGAAAAAAACAGACATGAAAGAGGTATATCTTTATTTACATAAATTGTAAAACTGCTTGAGTGCTTTTTTTTCAATTTTTGTAAAAGATGTTTTTGTTTTTGTGCTTGATAGCAGTTGGCACGCTTTTTGCTAATAGAAGTTCAGAGATTTTTTTTGACCAACGAGGCAATTTCAACAACATAAGGAAATATTTTTATGGCACAACAAATTTTTCATCAGATGCCGCAAGGATTATATCATCCTGAATTTGAGCATGATGCTTGCGGGGTTGGCTTGATCGCCAATCTGAACGGGATCAGCAGTCATAAGACAGTGACGCAGGGAATTGATGTTCTTTGCAGACTGATGCATCGGGGAGCTGCCGGCAGCGATCCGGAAACTGGAGACGGAGCAGGACTTTTGCTTGCTTTGCCAGACGCTTTTTTCAGGAAAGAATTCGGTTCGGTTCTGCCAGCTCCCGGAAGTTACGCAGTTGCAATGATTTTTGGGGGAACCGGAGTTGAACGGGAAATCGAAGAAACTGTAAAAAGCGAAGGTGGAAAAATACTGTTTTGGAGAAATGTCCCTGTAAAACCGGCATTTATAGGAAAATTGGCACGTGAATCCGTGCCTCAAATCAGACAACTCTTCATTGACGGAAGTGTTTTTTCCAATCAAAATGAGTTTGAGCGCAAACTTTTTGTTATGCGCAGGATCATTGAAAAAAAATCTCTTGATCTTTATATCTGCAGCATGTCTTCAAGGACGATTGTTTATAAAGGCTTGCTGATGGCAACACAATTGGAAAATTTCTATCCTGATCTTTCAAATGAAGATTTTACCTCGCATCTGGCAATTGTCCACCAGCGGTACAGTACAAATACATTTCCATCGTGGCAGCTGGCTCATCCCTTCCGTTATCTTGCACATAATGGAGAAATCAATACTCTGCGCGGAAACCTCAATGCATTAAAAATCCGGGAAGGATCACTCGCGTCTCCGCTGTGGGGAGATGATATTAAAAAACTCCTGCCTTTGATCGGAGATGGTTTGAGTGATTCAGCCGCACTGGATAATATGTTTGAGCTTCTGGTCGCTTCCGGCAGAAGTCTTGAACATGCCATGTTGATGCTGCTGCCTCAGGCATGGGGGAATAAATACTATATGGGGCGCGATGTAAGGGGGTTCTTTGAATATCATTCCGCATTGATGGAGCCCTGGGATGGTCCTGCCGCCGTCACATTCACAGATGGAATAAATGCCGGAGCAATTTTGGACCGCAATGGATTACGGCCCGCCCGTTTTACATTATATAAAGACGGCACATTCGTTCTTGCAAGTGAAGCCGGAGTATTGAACATTGACGCCCGGAATGTTTCTCAGCACGGCAGGTTGAAACCGGGGGAAATCATTTTTCTTGATCTGCAAAAACACAGAATTGTTCCGGATTCCGAAATAAAAAACCGTTTGGCAAGAAGTAAGCCGTATCGGCGCTGGGTTGAGGAAAACCGTATCTCGGTACACGGTCTTTTTTCAGAAATGACTCCTTCCGAACCGGGAAAAGATTTGGAGCAAAAACAAAAATTCTTCGGTTACACCAGAGAGGATCTGGATATCATAATAAAAACTATGGCAGAAACAGGGAAAGAACCTGTAGGTTCCATGGGGAATGATGCGGCTCTGGCTGTATTATCAGATAAAACGCAAATGTTGTTTAATTATTTCAAACAGCTTTTCGCACAGGTCACAAATCCCCCCATTGATCCAATCCGGGAAGAATTGGTAATGAGTCTGATGACATATATCGGAAACAAAGGCAATATTCTCGCTGAAACACCGGAACATGCCCGTCTGATAAAACTTCCACGACCAATTTTGACGGACGATGAACTTTCACGACTTGAGACAGTAAGTGACGGGGATTATCAATCTGAAACAATTATTTGTTCCTTTCCCTTGGATGGTGACGGCGAGTCATTGAGAAGAGCATTATCTGAAATCGCATCACAAGCTGTCGCAGCTGTTAAAAACGGGAAAAAAATTATTGTTCTCTCTGACCGGGACTTGCCTGCAAATTCTGCAGCAATACCTTCGCTGCTCGCATTGTCTGCTGTCAATCGGGCATTGATAAAAGAAAATTTGAGAAGCGAGACCGGGATTATAATTCAATCCGGTGAAGTTCGCGAAATTATGCACTTTGCATTGTTATTGGGATATGGCGCAACAGCCATAAATCCATATCTGGCATTGCAGACTGTTGCTGCACTTTCACAATTGAAAAAAATATGCTGTGATCCGGTGTCCGCAGCAGAAAACTATATAAAAGCTGTTGATAATGGCTTACTTAAAATCATGTCAAAGCTGGGGATCTCCACATTAAGAAGTTACCGGTCCGCACAAACATTTGAAGCAGTCGGGCTGAGCAAAGAGTTTATAGATGAGTTCCTTCCGGGAACGATCAGCCGTATTGGCGGAATTGGGATCAATGAGATCGCACATGATGCCAATATGCGGGCTCATGCAATCATGAATATGGGACTTTTAGATGATGGAGGGCAATACCAATTCCGCAAAAATGGAGAAGCTCATCTGTGGACGCCGCAATCTCTTGCATATTTCCGGCAGGCAGTTCGGGAGAATAATTATGAGGTGTTTAAGAAGTATTCAGCTCTGATTGATGAACAGGCACAACATCTTTGTACGTTACGCGGATTATTTGAATTTGTCCCTCAAAAAAGTATTCCGATCGAAGAGGTGGAAAGTGTCGAAAATATCGTGAAACATTTTGTTTCGGGCGCAATGAGCCTGGGATCATTGAGTCCCGAAGCCCACCAAACGATTGCTCAGGCAATGAATCGTTGCGGAGCAATGAGCAATTCCGGCGAAGGCGGAGAAAACAGAGAACGCTTTGGAACAGAATTCAACAGTGCCATAAAACAAGTAGCCAGCGGGAGATTCGGTGTTACAATCAATTATCTTGCCAATGCCAAAGATATTCAAATAAAAATGGCACAAGGGGCAAAACCGGGAGAAGGCGGACAGTTGCCTGCTCACAAGGTTGACAATTTCGTGGCTGCCATCAGACATTCCACGCAGGGAGTATCCTTGATTTCTCCACCTCCGCACCATGATATTTATTCCATTGAGGATCTTGCCCAGCTGATTTACGATTTGCGTAATGCAAATCCGGATGCACGCATTTCGGTAAAATTAGTTTCTGAACCGGGAGTTGGAACTGTTGCTGCCGGTGTTGCCAAAGCTCATGCTGATGTAGTTCTTATTTCCGGACATGATGGAGGAACCGGGGCATCTCCCCTGACAAGTATTAAATATGCCGGATTACCATGGGAACTTGGATTGGCTGAAGCACAGCAGACACTTATTATCAATAATTTGCGTGGAAAAGTAAAACTGCAGCTTGACGGTCAGCTGAAAACTGGACGGGATGTTGTCATCGGGGCATTGCTGGGGGCAGAAGAATTTGGCTTTGCTACAACACTTCTGGTTTGCCTCGGATGTGTAATGATGCGTAAATGTCACAGCAACTGTTGTCCTGTTGGTGTGGCTACACAGGATCCTGAATTGCGTAAGCATTTTTCAGGGAAACCGGAATATATTATAAACTTTTTACATTTTATTGCTCAAGAGGTCAGAGAACATCTTGCCGCATTGGGGCTTCATTCCTTACAGGAAGCCTGCGGCAGGTGTGATTTATTATCAACCGGCAAAACAGATGCTTTTTCCAAAAAGGGGAATCTCGATTTCACAGAAGTTTTGAAAATAGCAAATGGTAAAGATGTGCATTTTGATCCTTTATGCGCTCAAAACAAATTACAAAATTATGACCGGAAGCACATTCTGCCATATCTCCGTCTTGATGGTTCAAGTGAAAATCTTGATCTTGAAATTTCCAATGTGGATCGGAGTGCCGGAATTGAATTATCCAATCGTATCGTCAGAAAATTTGGAGAATGCGGTTTGGATGAAGATTCTATTTATTTGCATCTTAAAGGGTGTGCCGGACAAAGTTTTGGTGCTTTTCTTGCTCCCGGCATTACAATGGATCTGCAAGGAGTTGCAAACGATTTCGTCGGGAAGGGCTTGTCAGGTGGAAAAATCATCATACGGCCTCCTGAAAACAGTACGTTTATTCCGGAAGAGAATGTTATTGCCGGTAATGTGATCGGATACGGAGGAACATCCGGAAAAATTTTCATCAATGGGCTTGCCGGTGAGCGTTTTGCAATTCGTAATAGTGGTATGTATTGCGTTGCGGAAGGTGTGGGGGATCACGGATGTGAATATATGACAGGCGGAACAGTCGTGATTTTAGGGAAAGTAGGCGTTAATTTTGCTGCTGGAATGACAGGAGGTTTTGCATACGTTTATGATGAAAACGGACATTTTGATCTGTCGTGCAACATGGATGGAATTGATCTGGAAAGTGTTGAATGCAACTCTGATGCAGAAAAAGAACTTAAAAAATTGATTAAAGAACATCTTGATGCGACTCACAGTCCCAAGGCAAAACATATTTTAGATGAATGGGAATGTCACAGAAGTAAATTTGTCCGTATATACCCGGTCGAATACAGACACGCTTTAGAGAAAAGATTGGAGATGATCTGAAAATGAATAAAAAACTGGAAGTTTATCGTCCTGCAAATGAACGCGTTCAGGATTTTAATGAAGTTGAAAAAGTCTTGACGCAAAATGAATTGCTTGCTCAACTGCAGCGTTGTCATAACTGCGGAATCCCATTTTGTCATGGTTATGGTTGCCCCCTTGGCAATTTGATTCCCGAATTCAATCTTGCAGTTGCCAATAATGATCTGCGATTGGCATGGAATCTTTTAAGCGAAAGTAGTTTCTTTCCGGAATTTACCAGTCGCGTGTGTCCGGCATTATGCGAAGGCAGTTGCTGTTGCAATATTGATGGTGACGCTGTCACGATCCGTCAGTGCGAAAAAATGATCATTGAAACAGCTTTTGCCAATAATTGGGTGAAACCGGTTGTGCCGAATGAACGTAACGGAAAAACAGTTGCGATCATTGGAAGCGGTCCATCGGGACTTTATGCGGCAGAAAACTTGAACCGTAAGGGGTATACCGTCACTGTTTTCGAAGCAAACCACCGTCCGGGAGGATTATTACGCTATGGTATTCCTGATTTCAAATTAGAAAAACACATCATTGATCGGCGAATTGATCTTATGGAAAGATCCGGCGTGTCGTTTATTTGTGACACAGTAGCAGGCAAAGATATCTCGGCATCTTACCTGAAGCGTCATTACGATCATCTGATCCTCGCCATTGGTACTGCCCAGGCTCGTGATCTTGCTGTTCCCGGAAGAGATCTGCAAGGTATTTATTTTGCCCTTGACTACCTGCAGGGACAAAACAAAGTAAATTGCGGGGAACTTTCAAAATTGCCGATCGATGCCCACGGCAAAGATGTTTTGATTATCGGCGGTGGAGACACCGGCAGTGATTGCGCCGGGACCGCTGTCAGACAAGGTGCAAAATCTGTAACTCAAATTGAAATTATGCCGCAGCCTCCCGAACAGCGTTCATTATCTACACCATGGCCTCAATGGCCTTACATTTTGCGTACAAGTTCAAGTCATAAGGAAGGATGTCAGCGTTTATGGAGCTTGTCAACGCTTCGTTTTATTGAAAAAAACGGAGCTGTTGGCGGCGTAGAGGTATGTCCTGTAAATTGGAGCTGCTCCAAAGAAGGAAAACCCCTTCGCTTTGAACAGGATCTGCATAACTCAAAAATAATAAAAGCGGATATCGTTCTATTGGCGTTAGGTTTCTGCGGCATAAAGGCGGCTGAAATACTTTCTCAATTGAATATTGATCATAATGAAAGAAAATTACTGCCATATTACAATCAGCTTCAAGTGGTTGCAGTTGGAGATTGTGCCAACGGAGCCTCTCTGGTTGTCAAGGCTATGGCAGATGCACAACAAAAAACCAATTTGTACTGAGAAAGGAGCAAAAAATGAAATTCAGCAAATGGAGTGGTTGTGGGAATGATTTTATAATCATGATGGAATCCGAAGCTAAAAATGTTGATGCGGCCACTATGTGTGACCGCCAGAATGGGATCGGCGCAGACGGGGTCGTTATACTCAGGCATTTGAAAGATAACGATTTCAGTATGCGGATAATCAATTCTGACAATTCAGAAGCCGGAATGTGCGGCAACGCATCCCGCTGTGCAGCAAAATTTATTTACCAAAATAAACTTGCTCCGGGAAAAGTGTTTAATTTGCACACCATAAGCCGGGTCGTCACCGCCGAAGTCAAACCGGATGGAAGAGTTACTGTCAATATGGGGATCCCCGAAGAGTTTCTCGGAACGATCCAGCTTAAAGCTGACGGTCATATATTTGAAGCTGAAACCGTGGATATGGGAAATCCCCACGCCGTAATTTTCGTATACAATATGAAAGATGTAAATTTGGAAAAATGGGGCCCGGTATTGGAACATGATCCGCAATTTCCGGATCGCCGCAACATCGAACTTGTTGAATTTCTTGCGCCCGGTAAATTAAGAATGAGAGTCTGGGAACGGGGATGCGGGATCACCGCCGCTTGTGGTACCGGCAGTTGTGCGGCATTGATCGCCGCCCAAAAGCGTGATCTTGCCGGGAACGGAGCCGAAATCGTTCTTGACGGCGGGGCATTGTTCATCAGACATGATCTTCTTGAAAACATTAAAACACCTGTTTTTATGACAGGTGATGCCACAGAAATTTTTAACGGCGAAATAAGTTTATAAAAAAGGAGATGGTATGATAAATAACTGACATTCGCGGTTTCTGCGAACAGCGTGTAAATTATGGCGATTAACATTGCACGTCTGGGAGCGGACAGATTG
>JAZNPK010000035.1:0-131415 GCA_045589595.1 Victivallales bacterium | reverse complement strand
GGTTCCGGCATTGCCGGTAACGGACGCCGCAGTGATGGAGATCGCGGAAAGTTTTCCGGTACCGTTGCTGATATCCGCGGCATTCAGGGCGTTGCTGACTGCCAGGTTTCCGGTGCTGACAAGATCCCCCGTCACGGTCATGTCGTTGGTGACGCTGACTGTGCCGCCGTTGGTGGCGCTGTCGGCTTCGACAGATCCGGCGGTGAGACTGCCGCTGATATTGGTCAGGGCGCCGGAAAGTTTCAGCAGATTGGTGACAGTTACCGTGCCGCCGTCGTTGCTCAGGCTTACGCCTTCGACTTCCGCCGCGCTCAATGCCGTACCCGCGCTGATGGTTTGCGCCGTCAGTTTGCCGCCGACAGAAACTTCCGCAGTGTTCGCCAAATCACCAGTCAGGGTCAACGCGCCGGTGGTTTCGATGGTTCCGGCATTGCCGGTAACGGACGCCGCAGTGATGGAGATCGCGGAAAGTTTTCCGGTACCGTTGCTGATATCCGCGGCATTCAGGGCGTTGCTGACTGCCAGGTTTCCGGTGCTGACAAGATCCCCCGTCACGGTCAGGTCGCCGGACACGGTTTTGGTGCCGGAGCCGGAGACGGTGAGGTCGGTGTAAGTCCCGGCAAAAAGTCCGGTATCGCCGTCTTTTGTCACGGCAGAGATGTTATCGGCAATGGCAGTACCGCCGACACCGGCGCCGATGGTATAAACGCCGGTCGTTGCCTGAACTTTTCCGCCGTTGAGTTTGACATTTTCGAGAGTGATATCGTATGCGCCGGCATTGATCACGACTTCCACGCCGGAGCCTGCGGACAATGTTACTGCACCTTTTCCGCCGCCGAGATCGCCGTTGATGGTAATGGCTTTATTCAGGACCAGATTGCTTGTGAGCGTGAGGATCGCCCCGGCATCGAAGATATTTTCAGCGAAAGTAATGACCGTGCCGAGACTGTTTGTTCCTGCGTAGCCGATGGCTTCACGGAGAGAGATCTGGCTGTCTTCACTGCTGATCACATCGTTGAGTGTTGTCACGATGGTGGAGGGGCGTTCATTGACTTTGATGGAGACCTGACAGGCGGCGATATAGATGCCGTTTGTGCTGACAAAGCTGACGCCGTATGCCTGACCGTTGTATGGCACGGTGGTGGGATCGCTCCAGCTGAAGGAACCGGTGACGGAGACACTGCCGCGGGCGGCAGAGACTTCGCCGCCGGTGAGGGTGCTTTGCGCCAGAGTATCGCCCATCAGGACTTCCGAGGCGGTGGGAGCAGTGACGACCGTAAGGACCACATTCAATCCGGTAACCGTTTCGGCGGAGTTGGATGCGCCGTTCAGATACAGCGTTGCACCGGAGACCGTCAGATTCCGGAAGTGTGCATTTGTGATCGCGGTAACAGGAGCGTCAGCCGATCCGCCGTAAGCGGCATCCAGCGTGAGGGTCCTGCTGCCGCCGTCCACCGTGATGTAATCGGTGACGGAAGTGCCGCTGACGGAGAGTTCGCCGGTGATGGTCACATTTCCGGCGAACGTCTTGGTTCCGGAGCCGGTGAGCGTCAGATCGGCATAAGTTCCGGCGAGGACGGACTGATCCGCACCATCGTAAGTGACATTCCCCAGCGTGGTGCCGGAGTTGGTCAGAGTGAAGGCGCCGCCCAGGATCAATTCCCCGGCGTTGGACAGTGCTGCGGCGGCGAGATCGCCGGAAACATCCAGCGTCTGACTGCTGCCGATGGCGAGGCTGTTCCGGACGGAGAGGCCGGTGACCGACATGGTGCCGGATCCTGCGAGATCGAGGTTGTAATAATTTCCGGCGACCAAAGCGGCATTCGTGCCGGTGTACCGGACAGTGCTGTTATCAGCAAAAGTACCTGTGTTCCAGCTGTTTCCGCTTGCGGCGGAGAGAACGAGCGTCACATTGGCGGCAACGGTGAGGGTGCCGTTCACTTCCAGCGCGCCGGAGGCAGTGGCAGTGGCGGAAGCGGATGCTGCGGCTTTTGTGATCATGAGGTTGTTGTAGGAATCCGTCACGATCGCGGAGTTATCGCCGGCATAGATGATGGTGCTGCCGTCGAGAACGGATTTTGTGCCGTCCCAGAAATTGCTGTTGCCGAGAAGAGTCAGCTGTTTAGTCACGGTCAGGGTACCGTTCACGGTCAGATCTTCTGCGGCGGTGGCATTGCTGCTGACGGTGAGGTTGCTGTATGTGGCGGATGCGATATTCTGGTTCAGAGTACCGGAATAGATGACGGTGCTGCCGTCTTTGAGATCGGCGGATGCCCATACGGCGGCGCCTTTCAGAGACAGTTCAGCGGTGGCGCCGACCGTCAGTTTACCAGCCACGTTCAGGGAACTGCTGGCGGTGGCGGAGCCGTTGACGGTCAGGTTTCCGAAGATGGAACTGTTGATACTCTGTCCGGTCCCGTTGTAGATCACGGTGCTGTCAGCGGCAAATGTTGCGTTGGCGGCGGTCCATGAATTGCCGGTTGCAGCCAGAGTGAGTGTGGATGCGGCGGCGAGGACGAAATCGCCATCCACTTTCAGCGCGCTGTTTGCCGTGAATGTGCCGTCCAGCGAGAGATTTCCGTAGTTGGAGCTGTTCAGACCCAGGATGGCATCGGCGTATCCGCTGTAAGAAGTGGTGGAATAATTGCCGTCGGTGACGCCGCAATCGAAGGTTGCGCCGGATGCGAGTTCCACATGAGTCGTGATGTTCATGGTACCGTAATTGCTGTTGATACCGTGCAGTGTCACGCCGGAAGAGTGATTGAGTTCGATGGATCCGCCGTATTCCACGGTCAGACCGCCGATGGCATCTGCGATATCACCGGTGGAGATACTGGAACCGCTGACGATGGTGACGGACGTTGCGTTTTCATCGGGCACGGCTTCAGAATGCCATCCTTTGAGCGTGATCCAGTTTCCGTTTCCATCGCTGAGCTGGAATGAGGTACCGACCCATGTCAGCCCCAGTTCCTGAATGGTGCGCCAATCTCTTCCGGTGAAAGCACTTTCAACGGTGAAATTGCCGTCGAAAGCACCGGCAGCGGTGAAGCCGCCGCGTGAAGCGCCTTCGATATCCAGACTGAAATCCAGATAGGTGAAGCGCAAATCAGTGAAAACGCCGCTGGTGACAGTGCCCCATTCCTTCCATGCGTCATCGGCAATGGATTCGTCGGTGGTATCGGCATAGAGGAGTTTGACATTATCGGCATCGTACATGAATCTCACACCGGCGCGCAATGCGAGGGAGTGATAGGGGAGCGTGAAGGCGGTCAGATCCAGCGTTCCATCGGCATTTACCGTGACGGCGGGCGCGGTATCTGTTCCCCAGATATCCCGATAAGTGACGCCGGAGAAGTTGGTTTCTTCGTCAGCGACGAAGGAACTTGCATTCGTTCCGATCACCGAACCGGTGAGAACCCCCATGGCATTGAGTGTAATTCCATGTTCCATCCGGAAGTCTGCGGATTCTGCACCGCTGCCATCTTTGAGTACGCGTGTATTGCCGACGATGATCGTATTGCCCACATAGATTTCCGTGAAATGATCGGAGGGGACAATGTTCAATGCGGCACCGCGATACTCCGTTGCATGGTCGGACTGCACCACGTTATTGATAATGGTGGAGTTGAACAGATAAATCCGGTAGGTATTGTATGCCGCGCTTGTCCACGTTTTGTTCTGGATGATACCGCTGTCTGCAGTGGCATTGACAAGAGTATTTCCGGCGATGAGCGTGTTATTGATGACCACATTGCTCACAGAGTAAACAACGCCGTACCCGTTCAGTCTGTTACCGGTAAATACGCAGTCATTGACCAGGATACCGTATGCGTCGTAATTGGAATAGAAGAGCGAACCGGAGTAACTGGCAGTGACATTGATAAATTCCGAACCGTCAACAAGTACTTGTCCGTCATAGTGCCAATGGAACATATATTTTCCGAAATTGGTGTCCCGGAACACAGAATCTTTCACGGTCAGAGTTGCAACAGCACCCTGTCCGCCGAGAAGCATACCGAATGTATCACCGGTGGCAAAGTCGCCGTTGTTATGAACCAAACAATCCACAAAGATGACTTTTGCGGCTTTGACGGATGTATAGACCAGAAATCCGCCGTTACCTGTACCGTGGTTGTCCGTGATCTCAACATTGTCAAATGTGATCGCGTCTGCGCCCTGCAGCAGGATAAGAGCTTCGTCTGCTTTGGCGACATCATAGCCGCGGATCAGAGAATCTTCTATGATCAGAGTGCCGCCGTTGCTGACGACCGCCATACCGCCGTGAGCATATTCGATCCCGACACCCGCACCCTGCAAGATCACATTTTTCAGCGTCACTGCTGTACTGTTGATGCTCAGGAAGTTCTGTGCGGCAATAATGGTTCCGCTGCTGTCTCTGACGGCATTGACGATGGAGATGCACTTATCCGCGCCGGTTCCGGCGGGATCATGCAGTGCGCCGTCGATCACAAGATCACCGCAATCAATCACTGCGAAGAAGAAAGAGGACCCGGCAGAGGAGAATTCGGTATAAACTGCGGGATCGGTGAGGCTGTAGAACACATCGGAACTGAATGTGACCGTAATGGTCTGAGAGGGATCCAGTGCGCTCAATTCCACAGCATAGATGAGCGCTTCTTTCAGACTGGTCACGAAGTCCGTTTCATCGACCACATCATCGGCAGTGGTCACCACCAGACTTCTGTCTTCCATCATGATGGTCACGGCACCGATACTGGCATTATAATGGGAACTTCCGGCAACATAAGGCTTGTTGGCTCTGGTATTGCCCAACTGGTCCGTTATAATGGCAGCAGGCGTACCGGTGCCGCCGTTGACGGAGATCCAGGTGGTCTGATTATCGGTGGAATAATAGATATATTTTCCTTCGTAACCGGCGAGGACACCATCCTTGTATGCCGCAGTGGTTTTGGCAGGCGTGAGCGTGCCGTTTTCATCGGGCTTGGCAGATGCGCCGAAAAGATCGGCATAGGTCGCTGTGGTATTTCCGGTCCCGGAAACTACCGCGGAAGTGATGCTGTATGCGGCATTGACCGTGATGCCGGAGCCGATCCCCGCCAGCAGGATGCTGTTGACGGTGTTTACGGCAGTCAAACCGCTGATCTCACCGGCTGCGACCGTGGAACTTGCCACAGAAATGGAGCCGGAGCCGTCAAACAGCGTTTCCGCGCCGTAAACGGTGGAGCTGACCAGCACGAGATCGCCGTTGACCGTCAGTGCGGGATCTTCCAGATACGAATGGGAAATGGTCAGGACACTGCCGGCGGAAATGGTGATATCAGCAGCGGTGATGCTCATATTCATATTCCGGAACACGGCATCTGCAGCGGAGACCGTAACGCCGTTTGCGTTCAGGAGTGTTCCGGCGGAACCGTCCAGGACCACACTGGCGGAAATGGTCACACCGGTGAGATCGATGTTGCCGTAACGGGTATAGATGACCGTACCGTCTGCCATGGCAGTCGTGCCGTTCAGGATCTTGACCAGTTCACTCTGTATAAAGACCTCATCTTCCACGCCGTCGTTATCGTTATCGGTCCATGCCACGACCTCGCCGTACTGGAGCGCACCTGCGGTGTAATATTTGATTCTCTGTCTGCCGGAGAAGTCAATTTCAAATTCTTCGCTCACAAAGGAATCATTCACATCCGTCATCACGGTGTAACTCCAGACGTTGCTATCGGTTCCGTGAAACCGGATCGTCCAGGCGGTTTCGCCTTTGTCAGCATCTTTGTAACCGTAGTACCAGTAACCGCCGTCATACTGGATCAGCGCAACGGAAAGACCTTCGTGATTGATGGTATCGGCAGCGACAGAATTGCTGATATTGAAATCCAGCGAACCGTCATTGTTCAGGATATATTTTCCGCCGAGGATCTGAGTCGCCGGATTGTAAAGCATGTCGGCAAAAATGTTGGCATTGTTTTCCACATCGCCCACATTGACGCCGTTGTTGGTGCGGGAATGCCATGTGGCACCGTGTTTCGTGCCGTACACACTGTAAAAACTGAGGTACGTGGAGTATCTGTAGGCGTCCGTATTCAGGGTGATGGTTGTGTTTGGGGGTGGATTTGAACCTGCCTCTACCAGTGGGGTCATAAGGAAAATATCATCCGAACCATAACCGCCGGCAAGACCGCTGTCATTTCCGACCACCAGCGAATTGACAACTTCCATCGTGGGATAAATTCCGTTGTAACCGCCGTCGCCGAAATATGAGGAGAGGCTCGTTGTGGAATATTGGGCAGCACCGATACCGGCACCGCCAGTATAAGCGAAGGCGCCCAAACCCGTTCTGGAACCGTGCGCGAAATCAACTGTGTTGCCGACAATGGTACAGTTGACAATGCTGTTCGAGAATTTCTGGTTGGTATGGCCGACAGCGATACCGCCGCCGCCCACTCCTGCCCGGTTGTTCACAACGATCAGATGATCCATCATCACCATCGAACTGAAGGTACTGCTCGTATTGCCGGAATGGGCAGATGTGAAAACACCGCCGCCCGCCAGAACCGCATAGTTGGAATCCAGAACAAGATGACTGAGCCGCACAGATGCCGTCTGCCCCTTGGTCACCGGACCGCTGAACGCAATACCGCCGCCCTTGTAGGCTTCGTTTTCCGTAAAGACAGAATCAAACACGCCGGAATCATAGGCAGCATTCATCCACACGCCGCCGCCACCGCCGTTCTTTGCAACGTTGCGGTGGAAAAGACTGTTTTCAATAACGGCTTCCGTCTGGATCACATTATCGATAAGGATTGAGTCGACATAGATGGCACCGCCGCTCGTTAACGCAAAGTTATCGGTAAATTCACAGTTGTTGACATAGAAACTATCGGCATTCCTTGAATAGATCGCACCGCCGTTGCCGGATGTACTGTTTCCGGTAAAGGTGCTGTCTTCGATCACGACCTGAAGATTGAACAACATATCGTCCTTATTGGTATTGTTGTAAATCGCGATCGCACCGCCGAAATTGCTGGCGGCTGCATTGGCATTGGTTATGATGCCGTTTGCACCAAGCCCCAACATACCCGCGGAATTGCGTTCAAATACACTGCCGGTTACCGTGAATTTCGCCGCTTCAGGATTGGTGGAGAGAATATAGATCGCACCGCCGCCGCCATGACAGGAATGAAGATTCACAAAGGTACTGTCCGTGATCGTAATGTCCCCTGCCATTTTCTCAAAATATGCACCGCCGCCGTAATAGGAACTGTTGACCAATGAAGCGCCGTCAAACGTCACATGATCGATCACCACATCGCCGACACCGCTGAAATAAGCGATCCCGCCATTGTAGCCCTTGGTGTAAACCGTTCCCTGCAGGGTCAGATCCCGGAGCGTAATGGCGGTATCGGCTGTCGCACCGTTGGAAACCGCTGCAGTCAGCAGCCGGTGATTGGCACCGACAGTGGTATTGAACTTGCTCCAGTAGATGCCGTATTCCGCTACCGAATTTTTGGCGCGGATCCCGGAATTTTCACCCATACCCACAATGGTGACACTCTGATTCAGTACGAGTTCGGCTGTCTGAAGGATCATGGCATCCACGATCTCAACCGTGCCGCCGTCGCCCGCCGCTGTGATCGCCGTGGCAATCGCAGTATATCCGGTCCCGTTCACATACGCCACGATCCCTTCCCGTTCAAATGCACCGTATGTAAAGGAACCGGACGCGCGCCCGTACCCGCGCGCATCGTAACCGATCCGCTGGATCAAAGCAACTTCCGCCGCCGTCAGAGCAGTACCGCCCAGACGGGTCCACGTGGTGCCGCCATCCGTAGAAATCACGGCAGATCCGTTGTAATGACCCACCTGAAGGTTGTTGACATCCAGCACGCCGGATGTGACCTGAAGCGTACGCGTCCCGATCAGTCCGCCGTAGTCATCTGTAAAACTGACGGCGTTGCCGGTCATAGTTGACATCACGCCGGAACCGGAATCAATATAGTTGCTGCTCTGCAGATTGGTCGCAACGGATGTATCAAAAAGATTGCTGCTGCCGTCCAGCACCAGCGAAGCGGCAACTTCAATATTGCTGCCGGTAATGTGAAGATCCGTTGCCCCGGAAAACGCAGAAGCGGCAAATGTATTGGCGATCACCACAACTTTTCCGCTGCCCGCATTGTCGATCATGGATGTCCCGGTATTCCGGTTGAATGTGCTGTTCACGCTCAACATATCGTTTCCGGTAAAACGGACCACCGCGCCGGAGGCTTCGTTCAGATCAAATGTCGCACCGCTCAATTCCAGCGTACCGATGCCATCCGCATCAAGAATACTTCCGGGTACGGTGTTCAGCAGGAAACTGCTGTTGCGGACGGATACCGTCGCCCCGGAGCCGCCCTTCACCTGAAGGAGACCGCCCGTATAGGCGGATGTGCCGGAAACATTGTTGCCCGCAAAAACAGAACTGACCAGAGAAAGGACCGCCGCCGTTCCGCCCGCATCAAACAGGAACGCACCATTCGTATTCTTCTGGAAACGGAAAAGGGACAATGCGATCTCCGGAGCCGCGCCCGAATAGGAGCCGGTGTACACCGTCTGCACAAACGCATTGGTATTGCCGGAGATACGGATATCGGACAGCGTCAATGCGGCGTTATCCGTAAAGGTAACGGGCGCACCCGTGACCGTACTGCCGGAAATGGTCGCGCCGGAGAAATCCGAATCAAAGATCGTCAGCCGTTCCACATTGGCAGATTCCGCGCCGGAAATACTCAGCAGCGTTCCGCTGTGCCGCGTGACAGACGCATCCGCCAGATCCAGTGTGCCACCCAGGGTCAGATCCAGGATCATGCCGGAGGAATCACGGACAGTCAGATCACTCACCGCAATATTGAAATCGCCGGACATCCGGAACAATGTACCGTCGAAGTTACTGATCTGCGCATCATCCAGTTCCACATCAAAAGGTGAGGTGCTGCCCGCAGAAATATCAAACAGATCCGCCTGAAGTTCACGCACCGTAATGTCACGGAGATCCACAGATGCACCGTCTGCCATAACCAGACGGAAAAGCGGTTCCGATCCGGCATCCGCAGCGGCGACAGTCAACCCGTTCACCAGCACGCTCTTGAGTCCGGTCAGATCCGCAAACATATAGACCGATCCTGCAAATTCAACATCTTCCAGCCGCAGGGAATCCGCTGAACCGGAAAGCAACGCAACAGTACCGCCGTTAACATTGATCTCCGTATTGCGCAACAGCAGGTCCGCACCGCCGCCGTAGCAGTCGGTAATAATGCTGTTCCCCTCAAGATCCAGCGTGGAATAAGAAATATTGAGTGTGCCGGTCCCGCTGACTGCACCGTAATACAGCTTGGAGGAACCGGTTCCGGTGTACTTCACATTGGCAAGATTCAGGTTCAAACCTTTGAAGAACACACCGGTAGATTCCACCGCCAGATCGGAAACCGTCAAGGTATAAGTTTCCGTTGTATCGGCGAATTGGGCTCCGGTCAGTTTGGAGAGCGTACCGGTACCGCGGATCGCCGCAGAAGCACCGATGGTCACAGGTCCGCTGCTGCTGACTGTGGTATCGGCAATATGGATCGTGCTGACAATGGTTGACGGCAGCTCATTGGCAAACGTATTGTCCACATAGGAGGAACCGTTGCTGTAATCATAACCGTAATTGCCGATCATGACCTTTGCCGCATTGTACTGATATGCGCCCGGTGTGACGGTCCAGCCGGTATCTCCGGCGGGATCGGCGTTGCCGCGGAAGAAACCGCGTCCGTCCGTCACCATTTCATTCAGCTGATGCGCATCCGAGAACATGTAATACTTTTCGGCAGTATTGTTCTTGGCGTCGTAGGAATCCAATCTGATCCACAGGGGCTGGAAGGAAGCATTGTTTGCGCCGTTGCTCCGCAGAAAGAACCGGGGCGAGTTATTGCGTCCGGTCATTGAATAGGCAAAACGGAAATCCGTTCCGCTCGCGGAAGCGGGATCGAAATGTTTGGTAACCGCCAGTGTTTTCTGTCCGCCGCCGTTATCTGCGGGAGTGGCGGAAGCAAAAACAACGCTCTGTTCAAAAAGGTTGTAATTTTCTGCAACGCCGCCCATGGCATAATTGGCAGCTTTGTCGCCTGCTTTATCGAAGACGTTGTAAATGGCAAAATGGGTCGTGGCACTGATCGCCGCGCCGAACATGATATCGTATGCTCCGGTGTTGCCGGCAAAAAGACTGTTCAGGATCTCGGTGGTTTTGAGTGTCTGCAGATCGTACGTTGCACCGGTGGCTGCCGTGGTATTGTTGGCAGTCGTCACATTCAGCAATGCAAAAAATCCGGTGGTGGCTTCGGTATTCGCAAGGTAAACGGCACCGCCCGTTGTCAGCGCGTTGTTGTTGGAGATGGTGGAATTGATGATGGCAGCCTCCATTCTGTCCGTCAGATAAATGGCGCCGCCTCTGCCGGTTGCAGTCGTATTTTCCGTTGTCGCGGTCCCGGCTGCCCTGTTGTTGTTGAACAGAGAATTTTCCACCGTGAAATAGGATGTTTTCAGATAACCTATGGCATCTTTGGTATATCCGTCTGCTTTGCTCATACGGGCAAAGTAGATCGCACCGCCGTCGGACGCCGCCGTATTGTTTTCAAAGGAGGTGTTTTCCACGGCGAGAGAACTGTATGCGTAGGAAGCGGAGAACACTGAATTTGCACTTTCTGCGCTCTGCCCCATAAAGTACAGCGCGCCGCCGTCATCTCCGGCGGTATTGTTGGTAAATGCAGTATTTTCGACCGTCATACACACTGCTGATGCAAAGATGGCGCCGCCGTGTCCGCCGGCACGGTTTCCGCTGAAATCAACATTGTGAAGTTCCACCAGACCGCTGTTGCAGTAGTAAGTATAGATCGCCGCATAGATCGCACCGCCGTCCACGGTGGCTTTGTTGTTGATAAACTCTGCATCCGTGAACGAAAGTTTGACGTTCATGGCGGAACCGGACACATTGCCGCCCGCAGCGTAAGCAGGGTCATCCGTACCGTAGATCAGTTTATGGTTCGCATTGAATACTGCTCCGCCGTAATCTGCCGTGTTGTTCTCGAATACAACATTTTCCATGTTGACGTAGTGATACGGCTTGGTTCTGTCATTGCTCACAGCAGCAAAAGCACCGCCGTATCCCAAACCGGTACCGGAAGCGGTACCGGAAGCGGAGTTGCCGCGGAAAACGGTGTTCCGGATCTCATACGCCGCCGCATTTTTGGATGCGATCGCACCGCCGTAAGCCACACCGCCATCCACTGCAATGGCAGAACAGTTTTCAAACAGACAGTCTTCGATCAGGAGCGTTGAAAGCGGGGAACTGGAATAGTTGAAGATGGCTCCGCCGACCGCTGCGTAACCGTCCGTCAATTCGCCGGTGCCGCCGGTCACGGAACAGTTGATGAAGTCCGTATCGGAAATTCTTGAATCGTCTTCTCTGATAGCGTACAGAAAGACCGCGCCGCCTCTGCCCATGGCATCGATATTCTGGAACAGAACACCATCCATGGTAAGCTGCACATCCTGCAGACCGAGCGCACCACTGCCGCTTTTGTTGTTGCCGGACGCAGTAACAGCTGTGCCTTCCGCCGCGGCGGAATCCAGAAATTGGACGCCGCGCGTCACTTCGCCGGACACCGGATCCACATAATCCGTTCCCTCGATCAGCACATTGGTACCGCCGGTGACCCCGACGATCGCACGGTTTGCGTATGTGATGTTTTCAAAAACTGTTCCGCCGCCTCCGGCAGTTGCCGTACCTTTGATCGTCACATCAGAACAGTTGATCAGATGGAGTACCGAGCCGAGCTGCGCATCGGTGCCCTGAGTCGCGGCGAATGTAAGCCCGTTGTATGTTGTCACATTGCCCTCGCCGTCAACCACATCCGCCGCACCGAACCGGCAGTTTTCCACCAGGAGGGTACCGCCCGTCTGATAGATCAGACTTGTGTCAACTCCGGTGAATTTCATCCCCTGCATGGTGATGTTGCGGAGGATCAGATTGTTTCCATCCGTCACGGATGTACTGTCGGTGCCCGCCTCTGCATAAATGATGGCACCTGCGGCATTGCGGGTAGTGGTGCCGTCGGTAATTTTGAAAACCGTACCGTCAACCTCGGTCCGCCATGATTTCGTCCGGATGGCTTTGCCATTCTGATTGCTGGAACCGGGATGGACTTCGATCGTCCCGCCCTGAACGGTCAGTGTACCTTCCGGGGAAGTGAAATAAACGCTCTGATTCGCGAATCCGGTGATATCCGTATTGATCAATGTCAGATCCGAACACGAGAAAGAGATCCCGACAGCTGAACCGTTTGCGCTGGTCGAAGACAGATCCACATTTTCCAGAGTGAGCGAAAAATTGCCGCCCTCACCAATGCTGCCGAAATTGATGGCGGTCTTGTTCTCTTTCGTACATTCGATCGAAAGATCCTCAAACCGGATGTCCACTTCCTTGCTGCCGGCAGAACTGTGCTTGGCAAAAAAAATCCAGTCATTGCTTGCCAGCGTCACATTGTTGCCGCCATTGATGGTGATGCTCTTGTCGTCAAAAATTTCGTAACCGCCCTCGATCCGGGTATTTTCTGCAAAACTCAACAGGATCTCATCGCCGTCTGCGGCACTGGTGATGGCTGCTTTCACCGCTGCAGAAGTCGCTTCCGTCACCGTGATCGTGGTAAGGCTGTACCGGTAGTTGTCAAAACGGATGGAATCGCTTTCCACGGTGCCGACAGTAAATTCCAGATCCCAGTCGCCCGCCGCGCCCGTTGCATCGTCACTTGCCGCCACATCTGCGCCGGTGATTTCCGCCAGATCAGCCGCCAATGCTCTGCCTTCCGCCGTACTTGCCAGATCACAACCGTAAAGCAGGATATCGCCATTGTCCGTGAGATGAGAACCGATTTCCGCAAACGCATCCCGGTTTTCTGCAAGAAACGCACTGTCAATACTTTCGCCGCTCAGCGTGAAGGACCGGTCGTTGCCATGGGAGACGATGTGAATGGCAGCGTAGGAGACGTCGCTTTTGCCATCCAGATAGGCATTGATCTGGTCCAGTGCATTGCCGCCGGAACGGAGCTGAAGCACATCTGCATGTTCGGAGATCGCTGCAACGATATCATCCGCACCCAGCACGGAAGAGTTGATGATCACAAGCGTACGGTCTTCCCCGTCCTGTTGCGTCAAACCCTGAAGCAAACCGTCCAGCGCCGGATCCGTCTCAATACCGGCTGCGCCGGGATCGGCAAGGAGGACATTTTCAGTCTCCGGTGCGCTCACCGGAGACTCCGCAGCTGCGGAGTCGTTATCGTCTGCTGATGCGGCATCTTCTGCGCCGCTGTTCTGTTCCGCCGCATTGTTTTCTGCGGCTGCGGCTTCCGCCGCCTGTATGACTGCCCCCGCTTCAAAAAGTACGCGGTCTTCCAATCTGAAATCCTGCTTGTGCTGTCTGCCCATGATCGTCTCCTGCAGCTTTCTATGAAAATTTTTTTAATAACATATATCATAGTAATTAATTATAGGCATGATACGGAAAATGTCAACAGCAGAAAAACTGCAAAAATTAAAAAAATTCCATTTTTTTGTAAAATAAGTCAGAAAAAACACCATAACAGCCGCAAAACGGCAAAAAAACAGAAAAAGTTCTGCTTTCCGGCGTTCTCCCCCCTTACCCCCGCAAGATCCAGTCGCCCGCCGGAAAGCAGTTGCCCGGGAACACGGAACAGAGTTCCGCGTCCAATAAAAGAACAAAGCGTCAAAAAGAAATCGTGCGTTTCCACCATCCCGTACGCACACGCGCAGGGGTAAAAGACAGTGTGATCGTTTCGCGCTTTGCGCGACCAGCGGACTGCCGCTGGACCGCAGCAAGGGCAGCGCCCTTGACGCGAGCAGAATATGCGGGCGCATATTCTGCCGTAGTCAAAGCTGCTGCGCAGCATTGACGGAGGAAATAAAGGAATACCTTGACCACTTCTTTGTTCTGACGACCAAGCAAAGCGTTGGGAGGAAGAACTATATGGCGCACACTGTGCGGCACTCCGTGCCGCGTTTTCTGCCGTAAGTTTTTGCAACGCGGTTGCAAAAACGGTGGAAATATAAGGAAAACTTCGACAGGTCCATCGTGCCATTGAGTAAGCGACAGCGTTACGAAATGGCACTATATGGCACACTCTGTGTGTGTGGGCACACTCTGTGTGCTTGAATTTTGGGGTGGGATGGAGTATATTACCGGGATATGGAGGTCACTGCAATGGAAACAGAAATACTCTCACTGAAAGAAGTTGATTCCACAAACACTTATGCGAAAGATCATTTTCCGGAACTGGCGGACGGGACACTTGTCAGCGCAGAATATCAGACAGCCGGCAGGGGCAGACTCGGAAGAAAATGGATCTCGCCGCCGGGGACCAATCTCACCGCGACCTTTGTGATGAAACAACTGACTGATCCCTTCGGGGCGACCTGCGCAGTCTCGCTGGCGGTGCTGGATCTTCTCCGTTCCATCGCGCCGGAGGCGGACTTTTTCATCAAGTGGCCCAATGACATTTATTGCGGCGATGCCAAGATCGCCGGACTCCTCAGCGAAGGCGTGATCTCCGGCGGAAAGATCGGCGGCATGGTCACCGGTATGGGGATCAATGTGAATCTCACAGAAACAGATCTTGCATCCATTGATCAGGCGGCGACCTCCCTTTATTCTCTGTTGAAGCGGAAAACAGATGTAACTTTTTTACTTTCTGAACTGGCAAAATCACTGAACGCGTGCTATATTACTTACTCAAAATCTCCGGAACTGATTTTTGAACGATGGAAAGAGGAGAATCGTCTGCTGGGCAGAGAGATCCTTTTCGATACGCCGGACGGACAACGGATCAGGGGTGTGCTGACGCAGATCCTTGAGGACGGTGCCATCGAAGTCAGAACGGATGATCAGGATCTTCTGACTTTCCGCTGCGGCGATGTGCGGATCGTCAAAGGTTCATGGCTGAACAAAAAACAAAACGCATTGAAATAACAAAAACGCGGCACAGCCGCAAAAAACCGAAAGGAACAACACAAATGGGCCAGATGATATTGGATGGTCTCAAGGCGATGGTTCTCGGTATGGGCATGGTGTACACATTCCTGGTCATCATGATCCTGCTGATGAAACTCATGTCCAAAGTGCTCGAACCGTACAAAAATGCACTGATGAAAGCGCAGCCGGCGAAGAAAAAAGCCGCAGCACCCGCGAAGAAAGACGGCGGACTTTCCGCACAGGACAAGATCCTTGCGCAGGCAGCCATCGAAGCGGTGAAACTCCACCGCAGCAAATGAACTTGAAATCTTACAAAAAACATTCAACATAAAGGCAATTTGAGAACTATGAAAAAGATCAAATTCATGGACTGCTCTTTCCGTGACGGATTCCAGTCCTGCATCGGCGCCCGCGCCAAAACTGAAGACTTTGCCCCCGCCCTGGAAGCCGCTGCAAAAGCCGGCATCAATCACATCGAGATCGGCGGCGGTGCCCGTTTCCAGAGTCTGTTCTTCTACACGCAGGAAAATGCGTTTGAGGAAATGGACAAATGGCGTCAAATCGTCGGTCCGGACGTGAACCTGCAGACGCTGTCCCGCGGCGTCAACGTAGTGGGTCTCTCCTCCCAGTCCTCCGATATCATCGATCTTCATGCGAAACTGTTCGCCAAACACGGGATCACCCAGATCCGTAACTTCGATGCACTGAACGACGTCCGCAACCTGGATGTTTCCGGTAAAGCCATCGCAAAACACGGTCTGAAACACCAGATCACCGTCACCATGATGGGGCTTGCTCCCGGTCTGAACGAACCCTATGCTCATACGCCCAAGTTCTACATCGACCGTCTGCAGGAAATCGTTGACAGCGGTATCCCCTTCGATTCTCTGGCATTCAAAGATGCCTCCGGCACATCCAAGCCCCAGACTGTGTACGAAACAGTCAAAATGGCGCGCGAACTGCTGGATAAGACCTACGGTGCAGGTGCGAAAGAGATCCAGTTCCATACGCACGATACTGCCGGCGGCGCTATCGCCTGCAACTACGCTGCCATCCGCGGCGGTGCCGACATCATCGACCTCGCCATGGCGCCCCTTTCCGGCGGCACCTGCGAAGCCGACATCCTTGCCATGTATCATGTGCTGGACGGCGATCCGGATTACACGCTTGACATCGATCCTGAAAAGATCCTCGCGGTGGAAAATCTGTTCAAGAAGTGCATGAGCAAATACTTCATGCCTCCCGAATCCATGCAGGTCTCCCCTGAAATCATCTTCAGCCCCATGCCCGGCGGCGCGCTCACTGCCAATACCCAGATGATGCGCGACAACAACTGTCTGGACAAATACGATGCCTGTATCGCGGAAATGCGTGAAGTCGTTGCCCGCGGCGGTTTCGGTACCTCCGTCACACCGGTCTCCCAGTTCTACTTCCAGCAGGCGTTCCGTAACGCCGTTCAGGGCAAGAACAAAGACGGTTCCTGGAAAATGGATCCCAAGGGCTACGGCAAAATGGTCCTCGGCTACTTCGGCAAAACGCCGGTCGCTCCGGACCCGGTCCTCGTCCAGTGGGCAGCCGAACAGCTCGGTCTGGAACCCACCACGAAATCCGTTGTGGAACTGAACGATGCCAACCCGGAACTGGGTATCGCATACAACACCGAGATCCTGAAGAAGAACGGTCTGGAAGTCACCGAAGAAAACATCTTCATCTCCGCCGCCTGCGGTGATAAAGGTATCGCGTTCCTCAAGGGCGACAAACCCATGGGTATCCGCTATGCCGCCGATGTTGCTGCGGCAAAGAAAGACGACAGCGTTCCCGCCGCTTACACCGTCACGGTGGAAGGCAAAACCTTCAATGTGCAGGTCAAAGAAGGCGGCGTGATCACCGCTGATCTGAACAGTCAGGTGGTTGTCGGCGGTGCGAAGAAAGCTGCTCCCGCAGCCGGTGCTGCCGCATCCATCAATGCGCCCATGCCCGGGACCATCGTCCGCATTGAAGTCAACGCCGGTGATGTGGTCGAAGCAGGTCAGGTGGTCGCTGTGATCGAAGCCATGAAGATGGAAACGGAGATCAAGGCTGAAAAATCCGGCACGGTGAAAGAAGTGCTGGTCGGCGCGAAAGAAGTCGTGACAGCCGGTCAGGCGATCATCTCCATTGTGGAAGAAGGCGCAGCCGCCGCTGCTCCCGCAGGCGGTACGGAAGTTGCCGCCCCCATGCCCGGTACCATCGTCCGTCTGGAAGTGGCGGAAGGTGATGCCGTTGAAGCGGAACAGGTGGTTGCTGTGATCGAAGCCATGAAGATGGAAACGGAAATCAAATCCCCTGCCGCCGGTACGGTCAGCAGCATCCTCGTCAACGCCAAAGATGTTGTGACTGCAGGTCAGGCGATCATGACCATCAAGTAAGGTCAAGTGAGGAGAACTGAAACGATGAAATCCCTGAAAAACCTTCTTGCTGTTGCGGCATTGTTCTGCACGGCAATGGTGTTTGCAGAAATCAAGACCGTGGATGTGGAAGCACTGAAAGCTGACACAAAAGCGGCAGTTGCAGACGCAAAGGCGGATGTGGAAGCAGTTGCAGAAAAGGCGAAAATGCCCCAGAAACTCTGCGAACTGAAAAAGCTCTGCGCGAACCTCAAACGAAACGAAGAACGCTCCAACGCGGACGATGTTTTCGATTACTATGAAAACCCGGCAAACGGTCATCTGTATCTGGTGTATGTGTGGAAAGAACCCGGCACGGTTTACTCCAGCTCCCTGAAGACCGGTGACAAACATTATGACGGCGCCGAGATCATGACGATCAAGCCGCAGGAACGCACCAAAGGCAAAGTAAAAATGGCTCAGGCGGCGAAAGTCATCTCCGTCCGCGACGGACTGGAATCCTCTGCCACGCTGATGCCCGGCGACATCATTGCCGAGTTCCAGCCCAGTCTGGTGAATCACGATTCTCTGCCCAACGGCTCCCAGCCTGAACCCCTTCCCGGCTGGGGTGAAGCCCTCTACGGTCTGTGGACCAGCACGGGAATCTACGACATCATTCACCAGACCAGCGCCAACTTCAGCGAAACCTGGCTGCTGGGTCTCGGTAAAGTCCTGATGATGATGGTGGCTCTCCTGCTGATCTATCTGGCGATCGTGAAAGAATTTGAACCCCTGCTGCTCCTCCCGATCGGCTTCGGCGCTCTGCTGGCAAACATTCCGCTGGCGGGTATCGGTGCGCCCGGCGGTCTGCAGTGGATGATCTACAATGTGGGTATTGAATCCGGCGTGTTCCCGCTGCTCATCTTCATGGGTGTGGGTGCCATGACCGACTTCGGCCCCATGATCGCCAACCCCAAGATGGCGCTGTTGGGCGGTGCTGCACAGTTCGGTATCTTCTCCGCTCTGCTGGGCGCGCTGCTGCTGAACTTCATCCCCGGTATTGAATTCAATATCAAAGATGCCGCTTCCATCGGTATCATCGGTGGTGCGTACGGCCCGACCTCCATCTTCCTGACCAGCCGCCTTTCCCCCTCTCTGCTGGGTGCGATCGCGGTGGCGGCATACTCCTACATGGCGCTGGTGCCGATCATTCAGCCGCCCATTATGAAGATGCTCACCACGGATGCGGAAAAGAAAATCCGGATGGGACAGCTCCGTCAGGTCAGCAAGATCGAAAAGGTCTGCTTCCCCATCCTGATCACGCTGCTCTGCGCGTTCCTGCTGCCGGATGCCGCTCCCCTCATGGGTATGCTCATGTTCGGTAACCTGATGAAGGAATGCGGTGTTGTTGACCGCCTGAGCGATACCGCCCAGAACGCTCTCATCAACATCGTGACCATCTTCCTGGGTATCGCGGTCGGCTCCAAGCTCTCTGCGGAACAGTTCCTGAGCGCTCAGACACTGGGTATTCTGGTTCTCGGCTGCGTGGCGTTCTGTATCGGTACTGCCGCCGGCGTGCTGATGGCAAAACTGATGAACGTCTTCAGCAAGGAAAAGATCAATCCTCTGGTCGGTGCTGCCGGTGTCTCCGCTGTGCCGATGGCTGCCCGCGTGGTCAATAAGGTGGGTCTGGAATACGACAGCCAGAACTTCCTGCTCATGCAGGCAATGGGCCCCAATGTGTCCGGCGTGATCGGTTCCGCTGTGGCTGCAGGCGTGCTGCTGAAACTCTGCGGCGGTCTGTAATCCCGTATCATCCTGCGCGGATGGCAGTGTATTCGCCATCCGCGCTTTTTGTTTTATCGAAAAATTGAACTGACTGTGTTATAATGAAAAAACTCCTCCCGATTTTTCTTGTTGCAGTGCTTGTCGTGTTGTCGGCATGTTCTGCGCCGCATATGACCAATACCGGCAGATCCGCGGTGGAAGAGGCATTGACCTGCGACGCCATCGAAGAGGCGCTTTCCAAAGCAGATATCAGCGCCTACCACGGCAAAAAAGTGTATATGGATTACAGCTATCTGGCACCCCAGGTCCATAAAGAACTCGTCATGGCGTACATGGAACACCTGTGTGCCGGAAACAGCATGATCATTGTCAAAGAATCTGCAAAATCGGATGTGATCTTCCAGTTGTTCTGCGGAGTTCTGGCAACGGATGTGGAAAAGTTTCTCATCGGGTCACCGACCTGTCCTGTTCCGATCCCCGATACCGATATCAATATCGTTGTGCCGGAGATCCCGCTGCTGATGAAGCATACCCGCAGCGCCCACGCCCGTTTCCACATGACGATCAAAGACGGCAAAACTGAAAAACCGCTGGAGACGATCACCGGCTTGAATGCCTATTCCAAATATGTGAACTGGGTCGTTCTGCTGATCCCCTTCAAGACCCACACAACGGGACTGGCACACAAAAGCGGCACATCTTCCACCCTGTCACCCATTGATGAGTAAAACCATGTTCAAAAACTGCAGCAGCCTTGCAGGAAACATTGTCACGCCTGACGGAACTTTCTACGGAGAGATCAGTTGGGATGCCGGACAGATCACCCGTATCAGAAGAACCGGCGATGTCCGCCCCGGAACGGATTGGATCCTTGCCGGTTTTATCGATGTTCATTTTCACGGTCTGGGCGCATACAGCGCCGAAAATCCGGACCAAATTGAAAAACTGGCAGAATTCGCACCGGAGACCGGCGTAACGACCATTTGCCCGGCTCTCGCCAGTGCCCCGCGCGAAAAGACGCTGCAGATACTGACTGTGATCCGGGATGCGTCCCGGAAAGAACCGGCAGGAGCAAAGATCGCGGGAACTCATCTGGAGGGACCGTATCTGAGTTACGAATTCCGGGGCGGTATGGCTCCCGATCAGATACGGATGCCCGATCCGGAAGAAATGGAAGCGTTTCTTGCCGCCGGGGAGGATACTGTCAAGATCGTGACCATCTCCCCCGAACTGCCCGGGGCACTGGATATGATCCGGGATCTGAACGCCAGAGGGATCACCGTGTCGTCAGGTCATTCCGCCTGTCCGCCAGCCATGTACGAAGATGCCGTTTCGGCAGGAGTGACACAATTCTGTCATCTCTATGACGCTTACGCCGATTCCACCACGGATTCCGGTGTGCGGCAGCCCGCACTGACGGATCTGGCATTGATCGATGACCGGGTGATGAAAGAGATCATTATGGACGGACTTCACGTCCCGCCCGAACTGATACATCTTGCCAGACGCGCAGCAGGAGCTGAACACATTATCGCCATCACCGACGCCATGCAGGGCGCAGGATTGAAATACGGCAGATTCTGCGACGGCAACGAATGGTACATCATCCGGGAAGGCGAACTGGCACGGCGCGAAAGCGATAACGCGATCGTGGGTTCATCCCTTTCCATGAATCTGGCATTCTTCAATATGACGGAACGGTTCGGTTTTTCTCCGTCTGAAGCGACGTTGTCACTCTCCGCCAATCCCGCAAAAGCATTGCATCTTGACGACCGGACAGGACGCCTTCAGACAGGTCTCGCAGCCGACATCACAGTGCTGGATCAGGACC
This sequence comes from Victivallales bacterium, assembly GCA_045589595.1. Taxonomy (GTDB): domain Bacteria; phylum Verrucomicrobiota; class Lentisphaeria; order Victivallales; family UBA1829; genus SIG77. The sequence continues at coordinate 110,393 of JAZNPK010000035.1, read as the reverse complement.
GGAAAACAGTCAAAGCGACCTTTGTCAACGGCAACTGCGTCTTTGATCATACCGCAGTCTGACCGGGCTCAATCTGTCATCAGGATCGCAACCAGTGTAAAGATACTGCGGCGTGTCAGTTCGTCCGCGTCCCCCACAGTGAAGATGGCATCACCGGTGTATTTAACGTGTCCGCCGCGCCAGATCCGCAATACACCGGACCGGTCCATTTGCGCGGCACAAAGCGCATCACCGGTATATTTGGTGAGACCGCCGCGCCAGACACGCAGGATCCCGGACGAATCCGTTGAACCCGTCAGCGTTGCACTGCCGCTGTATCCTGTCTGACCGCCACGCCAGATACGCATCACGCCGGACGAATCGGAAGATGCTGTAAATACCGCATCGCCGCTGTACTTCGTGTAGCCGCCGCGCCATACCCGGATCGTACCGCCGGAATCCTGCATGGTGAACACCGCATCGCCGCTGTACTTCGTGTAGCCGCCGCGCCAGATACGGTATATTCCGCCCGATTCCTGAACCGTAAACACCGCATCGCCGCTGTACTTCGTATAGCCGCCGCGCCACACACGACTCTGCGCCTCAAGCGAAATGCCCAGAATCAAAATCACACAAAGCAACATCCATTTTTTCATATCCATTCTCCATACAGTGTGTGCCATATCGTGCCCGGGCACGACGAGGTTTCCGAGCGTGAAACCAAACGCTTTAATAACGGCGGAAGATCAGTGGACAATATTCCTCTTTCAGGCGTGTTATGTTTTTATAATGTTTTTCGATGTAATAGTGATAAAGTTTTTTCCGGACGAGGTATTCGGGTTCGCCGGAAATGGAAGCGATCGCGGAAACGAGAATGGACAATTTATCTTTGCAATCGCTCCGGGAACTGCCGGTGATCTCGCGATAGTGATAATTTCCGCGCATCACATCCATCAGATCGACAGCATCCGACGAAAAGAGTTTCCGCAGGGGGATATTATGTTGTCGCGGGGATGTTTCCAGCAGCCGGATCACCCCCTGTTCGGGGGCGCACGGGAGGAAATAGATCCGTTCCAGATTCCGGCTGACGACGCTGTGCTGTGATCTGCCGGGATCGGCGGCAGTTCTTCTGATATTGTGTTCAGCATCTTTGTCAAGGACCGCACGGCGGTGTACAAAAGGCGGAAACACCCGTTCCAGATTATCCATCAGGATCACCACCTGCATATAGCCGCCGACGGGCAGAATTTTTGTATAGGGGAAATCGGTACCGGGCATAACGGATTTCAATTTTGCAACGATCGCCTCAAGCAGCATGGCGGCTTCGCCGTCTTCCACCAGCAGGATCGTTTCCGGCAGGATCTCTTCCGCAAACGCCATTTCACCGAGGATCGCAGCGGGATAAACATTTCTGCGGCAGACCATTTTTCCAACGGTTTCGTCCTGATCCAGAAACAGGATCCTGCGCGGATCGGTGATCTTGATCAAACTGGCGGATTGGGTAGAAATGATCACCAGAAGATTTTTCCGTTCTGCCACTTTGTTCAGGTAGAGCAGCAATCGTTTTTGTGCTTTGGGATGCAGCGCCATTTCCGCTTCATCGATCAGCACGAGGGAACCCCGGGAAAGGCGGAGAAGCTGGTCGGACAATTTTATGACAGCCCGTTCCCCGGCACTGAAATTATTTTCGCTGAAATAATATTGTTTCCCGTGAATGTTCAGCGGACGCAAAAAAACCTCTTCGCCGGTCACAGGACTTTGAATGACGGAAAGCTGCTGAAAAATATCGTCATCAAAAATTTCGGCAGCCGCCTTGCAGATTTCGGGATCAGCGGGTCTGACATCACCCGTTTCAAAGAGTTCGCCCGGGACCGGTTTCCGCTTCGGTTTTGCTCCGGCGAAAAGTGTTTCTGCGAAACCGAACGCGGCAAAAACGGCGGCGCTGTCGCCTTTGCAAACCCACTTGTTCTGTTCAGTGGAAAAGTAAAAATCCGCACTCAGATCATCGCCCGCATTATAACAGATCTGCGAGATTGAGAGGATATTTTCCGTATCTCTGAAATTGATATTCGGCTGAAAGAAATGATCAAGCGCGCCGGGATTTCCGATCTGCGCGAGGGCGGAGATCAATGTGGATTTACCGGCACCGTTTGCACCCGTCAGAAGATAAACACAACCGCGATTTTCAGGAAATTCAAATGTCAGATCACTGATCCGGCGCAATTTGCGGATCGTTACACTTTTTGTCATGATCCCACCTCACTTTCATCTGCTGAAAAACACTATAACCGCACTCGCAGAAGATTACAAGACCGGCGATCGATTTTTTTGCATTTTTTTCTCCGCCTGCGCATATGCGTGCAAGAAAAAACACCGGACATGATCCAGTCACATCCGGTGTTTTCAGTAAAGCCGCAAACGGGCGCAGTCTTATGCAGAGTAGCGCAGTTCGCCGTTGACGAAAGTCTTTTTGACTTTGAAATCGCCATCGAGAACGACGATATCGGCATAGAAACCGGGAGCGATCTTTCCGATATTTTCCAGTCCGAGCGCGCGAGCCTGATTCCAGGAAGTGGTACGGACCAGATCCGCCAGATCATAACCGGTGATGTCGTAAACATTCTTGAGCGCATCGCAGATCTGCAGCGTACTTCCGGCGAGCGCGCCGTTGCTGGCAAGACGGGCAGCGCCGCCTTTGACGACGACCGGGAGACCGCCGAGGGTATAATCGCCATCGGGCATACCGGCAGCGCGCATGGCATCGGAAATGAGCTGGATGTGATCCAGATCTTTGAGCTGGAACACCAGACGGATCATATCGGGGCAGATGTGGAGCGTATCGCAGATGAATTCGATATAGACATCATCGTAGAAAAGACCCGCACCCACCAGACCGATATCGCGGTGATGAAGCGCCGTCATCTGATTGCAGAAATGACTCAGGTTGACCAAACCGTGATCTTTGCCTTCCTGGAACTGTTTGAATGTAGCGGCACTGTGAACGCAGGAGGGAGTGATGCCTTCAGCGAGCAGTTCAGATGCAAAAACCGGAGCGCCTTCCATTTCGATGGCGAAAGAAACTTTCTTCACGGGAAAAATGGCATTCAAGCGCATGACTTCATCAATATCGGGCTTGCGGACAAAGTCAGGGTTCTGGGCGCCGAGGCATTTGGGGTTGATATAGGGTCCTTCCAGATGAACGCCGGGGATCTTACAGCCTTTCACGCCGGACTTCACATAATTTGCAGCGGTCTGAAGCGCAGTTGCCAGTGTATCTTCGGCAAGCGTCAGCGTTGTGGGCAGCAGCATGGTGACGCCTTCTTTGAGTTTATCGACCGCCATAGTGGTGATAGCGTTGTCGTTGGCATCACAGAAATCTTCACCGCTTCTGCCGTGGCAATGGACATCCACGAATCCGGGCATGACCATATCGCCTTCCAGATCGATCACGGTATCTGCTTCAGGCAGAGTATCGCCGGGAGCAAAAATGCGTTTGATTTTTTCGCCTTCGATCAGAACAGCCGCGTTGTCCAGATCCACATCGGGGGAGATGAGATGACAGTTTTTGAGCAGAGTAGCCATATTCGTGCCTCGTTTCCTTTATTTTTTGTTTGATTTACGGTTGATGTTTGAACCATACAATAGTGTGCCGTTGCGTTTTTTTCAACTCTGAAAGCACGAAAAAAACAGAAAGTTGCCGGAATGGCTCCAAATTCCATGATATTTTCCGTTCCGGTTTGCATTTTATATAATCAGGATTATATTATATATTAAGTTTGCAATTTTGAAACAGTTATGGAGACTTTCACATGACAGGAAAAACAGTTTTGACGATATTTCTGGCGGTGACCGCAGCGGTCCCGTTTCTCTCAGCACAACAAAAAGATGCGATCCGTTACTACGAGGAACTGATCGGGAACATGACCCGTCAGGTCCGTCTTCTTCAGGACGAAAATGCCCGACTGGATGCGAAAGTGAATGAACTTCAGCAGAATCAGGCGGAACTTGTCCGCAGCAACAAACGGCTTCTGGAAGAAATGGATGAGATCCGGGAACTTGTCCGCAACGATGCATCCGCCCGTGAAAAAGAATTGCGGAAACTTTCAGGTCAGTTGGACAAACTTGCCAATATGCCGCCGCCGGCACCGCCGAAGCCGCCCGCGCAACCCCAACGCAAGGAACTCCGTCCTGTTGATTCGGCAGTCCCCGGCACATTTGAAGAATTTGAAGTGCCGCGCGGTGCCACATTGAGTGCCATCGCTCAGGCATTCCAGACAACGGTCTCCGAGATCATGCGGATCAACAATTTGAAAAATGACCGTCTCCGTGTGGGACAGAAACTTCTGGTCCCGGTCAAAGGCAAATAAGCCGCCCCCGATTACGCAAAAACAAAAAATAAACATAGTAAAAAACAACCCCTGAGGCAACATGACAATGCAGGAACAACACTCGTTCAGCCGGAGGATCCTGCCGCTGACAGCGACACATTTTTCCGGAATCATCAACGACAACGCATTCAAACTCATCGTATTGCTTGCACTATGCGGCTCACTCACAAACTCCATCATCAACGGACTCTGGTTTCTGATCTTCACGGCAGCGTGTCTGATCCCGGCGGTTCTGTTCGGAGCTCCGGCGGGATATTTTGCCGACCGTATTCCCAAACGGTATGTTCTGCTGCTGGTGAAACTGCTGGAATTCGGCGTTCTTCTGTTCAGTGCGACGGCACTGGCACGGATCGGGACCTGGGGTCTTGTTCCGGTTTTCATCTGTCTGTTCCTGTTATCGTCGCTGAATGTTTTTGCGACTCCTGCGCTTTCCGGGCTTCTGCCGGAAACATTTCACGAAAAAGAACTGACTAACGCCAACGGTGCGTTCAGTGTTGCGACGATGCTGGGTGCAGCCCTCGGTATCATGGTGGTTCCGGTTCTGCATTACGGATTCCATTGCAGCATCAGTTCCGTGATTTATCTGCTGGCGCTTCTTTCGGCAGTCGGATTCATCAGTTCGGCATTCCTGACGCAGATGATCTCCGTGGTGCAGATGCACCGTGAACTGGCAGTTCCCTTCCGCACATCCATCGCGGCAGGGTGGCGGGAACTGTTCCGCACGAAGGGAATCCTTCTGGCGGCGCTGGGCGACATCTTTTTCTATGCGCTGGGCGCGGCATTTCTGGTCCTTCTCGGCTTCTTTGCCAAGTACACGCTTCAGAACGATCTGACGGCGATAGACGTGGCGCTGCTCCGTTTGTCACCCATTGCTGGTATGATCGCGGGCAGTCTGCTTGTGGGCAGGATCAGCCGGAAAAAGATCGAACTTGGTCTGGTTCCCTTCGGTGCTGCCGGACTTGCGATCTTCCTGCTGCTGGGCGCGTATTTCCCGGGTGAAGTTTCCTATCTCAGCATCTCCATCCCGAATTTCTGGTCCGCAACGCTGAAACTGTATTGGGCGCCGATCCTCTACTTTTTCCTTGCCGGTTTGAGCGGCGCTCTGTTTGTGGTGCCGGTCCGTGCATTTTATCAGCAGCGTCTGCGTCCGGTGGTGCGCGGTGCTGCGCTTGCGGCACTGAACTGTCTGAACTACCTTATGCTGACGATCGTGAATGTGTTTGTGCTGCTTCTGGCGGTGGGGATCGCGGAAAAATCTCCGAATCTACCGGAAGGACTGCGTAACTTTGTGAGCAGTCTGCCGGAGATCCCGCCCCAGTTTCTGATCCTGCTGGCGGGGATCGTCATGGCGGCGGTCACATTCATTACCATGTGGGTCCTGCCCGACTTTGCGCTGCGTTTTCTGCTGATCACGCTGGGACGGATCTTCTACCGCATCCGTGCTACCGGTACGGAACACATTCCGGAACGCGGTCCGGCGCTGCTTCTTGCGAACCACACATCGTTCATTGACGGCTTGCTGATCAGTTCCTGCACGTCGCGGCGTGTCCGTTTTCTGATGCAGGAGGAATTTTTCAAGAAGCCTCTGCTGCGTTGGATCGCCAGACTGACCGGGTTCATCAAAGTGCCGTCCTCCGGCAAATTCAAGAGTACGCGGCAGATGTTTGAACTGGTGCAGGACGCTCTGCGGAAAGGCGACATCGTTTGCGTATTTCCGGAAGGGACACCGACCCGAAACGGGATCGTGGGTAAATTCTCCGGCGGTTTTGAAAAGATGCTTCCGCCGGATATGGATGTGCCGATGATCCCGGTCCATGTGGGTAAAGTCTGGGGCAGTATTTTCTCCTACTACCGCGGACCGCTGAGTTTCCGTCTGCCCAAATCCTTCCCCTATTTTGCCACGATCGTGATCGGCGAACCGCTTCAGAAAGGGATCACGCCTTTTGAAGTCCGTCAGCGCATCACGGAACTGGCGGCGGACGATGCAAAACAGCTGGAATCCAATGAACATCCTGTCCATCATCTGTTGGCACGCGCGGCAAAACGCCGTCCGTTCCATGTGGTCATGCGTGATGCGGCAGACGGCAAGAGTTTCACCTATTTCAAGACGTATCTGGCATCCATTCTTTTCAGCCGTGAGATCCGCAAACGCACCAGCTCCAAAAGCAAGTATGTGGGCGTATTGATGCCCAACTGTACGGCGGGTGTATTGTGCGTGATGGGGTCTCTGCTGGCAGATAAAGTACCCTGTCCGCTGAACTTCACCACATCCCAGGAGATCCTGGAACTTTCCATCAAAAAGGCGAAGATCGAACTGGTTCTGACCAGCCGGCTGTTTCTGGCGAAGGTGAAACTGAAAGCCACGCCTGAAATGGTATTTCTGGAAGACATTGCAAAATGTGTACCCACATGGAAAAAGATCATGACCATGTTGGGGATCATTCTGCTGCCTTACAAAGAACTGCTGAACATGATCGCCCCGCTCACAAGCAACAACTGCTACGGCGATGCAGTGCTGCTCTTTTCCAGCGGCAGTACCGGGATCCCGAAAGGTGTCCGTCTGACGCATCACAACATTTATTCTGACGTTGCGTCCATGGAACAGGCGATCGCATTGAATCTGAAGAAGGACAGTATTTTCGGCAATCTGCCCATGTTCCATTCCTTCGGTATGACCTGCTGCGTACTGCTGCCGTTCATCTTGCCGACACAGGCGGTGGTATTTGTCCACAGTCCTCTGGATGCGAACCTGATCAGTGATGCGATCCTGAAGTACAAAAATACGATCCTTGTGGCGACGCCGTCCTTCCTGCAGACTTATCTGCGGAAATTCAAACCCGAAACCTTTGATGTGCTGCGTCTGGTGATCTCCGGTGCGGAAAAACTCCGTGCCGATACGGCGGAAAAATTCCGTGAATCCCTGAACGGCAGACTGGAACTGGTGGAAGGATACGGCTGTACTGAACTTTCTCCGGTGGTGACGGTCAACCTCGCAGCCAATGTGATGGACACCGGTAAACATTACGGCAAGAAGGGCGCCATCGGTCTGGCACTGGAAAACATCTGCACCCAGATCGTGGATCCCCTGACTTACAAGCCGGTTCCGCCCGATACGGAAGGGCTGCTCTTTGTCAAGGGTCCCACCGTCATGGAAGGTTATCTGGACGATCCCGAACAGACGGCACAGGTGATGTTTGACGGCTTCTACAATACCGGTGACATCGCAAAGATGGACGAACACGGTTATGTAACGATCTGCGGCCGTCTTTCCCGTTTCAGCAAGATCGCCGGCGAAATGGTTCCCCACGAACTGGTGGAATGTATCATCAACGAATCCTGCGGTCTGGAATCGCGTGTGGTGGCAGTTGCCAGCATCCCCGATCAGCAGAAAGGGGAAGCGCTGCTGGTCCTTTACACCCCGGAAATGCCCGGAACGCCCGCCTCTGTGGTGGAACAGCTCCGCGAACGCAGTATTTCCAACTTGTGGATCCCCAAAGCCACCAACTTCTATCCGGTGAACGAACTGCCTCTGCTGGGCAGCGGAAAACTGGATCTCTCCGTTCTGCGCAAGATTGCGGATCGGGTGGCGCAGGAACGCAAAGCGGAAGCAGAAAAACAACAGGCATAATATTTTCCGAAAGGCAGATTCGCAATGGTTTCAGAACATTCAAAACTCGGTTTCACCATTCTGGGCAGCGGAAGCAGCGGCAATGCCACTGTGATACACTGTCCGGGTGGCAATGTGCTGCTGGATGCAGGTTTTTCCGCGAAGGAACTCTGTGTCCGTATGGACCGGTGCGGGATCGCGCCGGACAGCATTGAAGCGGTATTGATCACACATGAACACGATGATCATATCCGCGGCTGCCGTGTTTTTGCTGACCGGCACGGGATCCCGGTTTATGAAACGCCGGAGACTGCGCGAGCGATCACATCCCGGAAGAAAAATGCGAAGGAAATCATTCTGATCAGTCCCGGCTGCAAATTTGAATTGTGCGGTGCGACAGTCGATCCCTTTTCCATCTCCCACGATGTGGATGCGGTGGCATATACATTCCGGACGCCCTGTGCGAAACTGGGATATGCCACGGATCTGGGCTGCACCAATATGCTGGTCATGACAAAACTCCGGGATTGCGATGCACTGGTTCTGGAATCCAATTATGAACCGGAATATCTCCGCGCATCCGGCAGACCGCTGGAAACCAAACGGCGGATCATGAGCAGACATGGTCATTTGAGCAATCAGGATGCTATGGCGGCACTGGAAGAATTGATCAGTTGCAACACAAAACATTTGATCTTTGCCCACTTGAGCAGAGAATGTAATTGTCCGGATCTTGTGCGAAAAATGACGCAGGAGGCGTTGGGACAAATGCAGCGGCAGGATATTCTTCTGTCGGTCGCCTCTCAGGAAACCCCGTTGGAAACATATTGGATCCCGGGGCGGACAATGAACGATGAACAATGATCGAACACAGAAATAAAAAATAAAGAAAGCAGGAAGGCAATGATCGCTGACGAAGAATCACAAAACAGCGGCACTGAATTACCGCAGGACATGGTGGAAACTTCCGATCTTCCGGAAGATGTTTCATTCCACAACGACTACGAAGCAATGCGCTCGCGAGACGGCGCAGCGCCCAATCAGGTGATGGTGGCGGCTCTGGATAACGGCGAAGAAACTGCCGGAAATACCAAAGCGGTCAAAATTTCCTGTCATTCGTGCGGACAGAAACTGGATATGTCGCACATGGAATCTTTTTCCCGTGTGGCGTGTCCGGCGTGCGGTGCGGAACTGATCGTGCCGAGATGGTTCGACAATTATCTGCTGGAAGAAACTGCGGGGATCGGCGGTATGGCAACAGTGTACCGTGCTCTGGACCTTGCTCTGGACCGTGAAGTGGCGATCAAAGTCCTGAATGACGATCTGGCATTGCAGGTGGACCGGTCCGAAATGTTTCTGCAGGAAGCGCGGACGGCAGCCACCATCAATCATTATGCGGTGATCCCGATCTATACCTGCGGTATTTTTGAAAATCAGACCTACATCGTGATGCAGTATATGAGCGGCGGCTCTCTGGAAGCGTTGCTGGAAAATGTGAAGGAACCGCTGCCGCTGCCTCATGTGGTTTCCTGGATCCGGGATGTGGCGGCAGGGCTGGAAAATGCCTGTCAGCACGGGATCGTCCACCACGACATCAAGCCGGCGAACATCATGCTGGATCAGGACGGCAAAGCAAAGATCGGCGACTTCGGGATTGCCCAGATCGTCAATTCCGGCAATGCCATAACGGCGGAAGCACTTGCCTGGGTCAGTCCCCATTACGTCAGTCCGGAAAAGATCCTTTACGGAACAGAAGATTTCCGCGGCGATATTTACAGTCTGGGCGCAACATTCTATCATCTTGCCACCGGCAAAACGCCGCACGATGCAGAAAATCTTGATGAGCTGTTGCGGCTCCGGGTCAATGAAATGCCGCCGAATCCCTCTCTGCTCCGCGAAGAAATCCCGGCGGCACTGGGGAAACTGATCCTGTCCATGCTGGCGATCGATCCTGCGGAACGGCCGGGATATACTGAAATTCTTACGACGCTGAACCGTTATCTTGCCAATCCCGCACAGTTCCAGAAAAAACATACTCCGGGCGGCGCGGCACGCAGACCGGCGGGCGCAGCGAGACCTGCAGCAAGAACACACGCTCCGACTCCTCCGGTGAAAAAACAGGGCGGGTTCTTGATTTTCCTGCTGAAACTGTTTTCACATCTGCTTTCGCTGACGCTCCTGCTGACTTTGACGATCTTTGTTCTTGACAAATACGACCGTCTGAATCATGTGATCCACTATCTGCCGGAATTTATGCAGGAACGGAAGAAACCGCTGGATGCGGAACGGCGTCTGAATACAATGTTTATTCAGTGTCTCCAGAGCGGCGATCCGGAAACGGTGTTGAAGGAAGGGGAGGAAACCATCCGCCGTGAAACCCGCGGAAAACGGATCCAGGCGGCACTTCAAACGGCATTCGCGGCGTATCTGATCAACAATCCGGAACAGCCCGCAGAAGAGTTTGTCAATGCCATCTATGTCTCTGTCAAAAACAGTACCACGCCATACGAAAAGATCGTCTATGAGGACAATCTGCTGTTGTTGCGGCTTCTGGCAGGAGACCTGGCATTTGAAAACATTCTGGCGGAAACCCGGTTCAAACATGCGCAGGACTTCGCCGCAAAACTGGCATTGGCAGACCTGTTGTACCGGATCAGAACAGAAAAAGATATGCTCCGTACCACAAAATTGTCCCTGCTGGATGATTTTGAAGTGGAACTGGAAAAATTGAGAGCCGTCCCCTCCTGGCTTTTCGCGGCATTCGCAGACCGTCTGCCTTACTGGCGTCAGGTCATGACCGATGAGAAGGGGATCATTGATGAGATCGAGCCTCTGTTCCGTCCTTTCATCAAGGAAGAAGCGAAATGGACGTTCCGCGAACCGAAAAAACTCCGGAAGAAATCCGATCATATCGGCATTGTGAAAGCTGATGAAGAATCGGAAGAGGAAGAGGGGCCCGAAATCATCATTTCACCCATGCGTGTGAAGGATTCCTATGTGCGCTTCAAAGACCTTGAACGTCCCCAGCCGGAAATGCCGATGACATTCTTTGATTCCTTCCCGCGGATGCAGCGGTACGGATCAAAACTTTCCGGTCTTTCACAGGAACTCATCATGGCTGAAACGATCATTCTGAACAATCTCCGCGGCATCAAAGCGGATATGATCAAGGCCACAACGGATGACGGACCGCTGGAAATCAAAAGTCTGGAATGGACAAGAAAGCGCAACCGTGTTTCCTTCACATCGGGCAAGATCACCTTCACGGAACGGAATGTGGATTTCAAACCGGAAAGCGGCGAAAACGAATTGCTGCGCTGGGAAGAGTGCGGACTTGATCAATTGCTGGAACTCATGAAGGCGATCGCTGTCAGACGTTGTGAAAAACCTGCCGTTTCCAAAGAGGAAGTCGGCACCAAAGGTGTGGCAACGGACAAACGCGAACGGGCGAAAGTGTGGATGAATATTGCGTATGTGGCGAACTGGTACGGCAAACTGGATCTGGTTGCAGAAGCCATTACCAATGCACTGAAGCAGTCCAAAGATCAGGAAACGGTCCGTCAGGTGGAACAGATCTTCCTGAAAGAACCGAAGGAAGATTAAGCGCAACGCTTTGAAAGGAAGTAAAATGGTATGATGAATATGAAGCTCCGGACAAAACTGATCCTGCTGATGGGCGGGGTGGCATTGCTGGTCCTTGCCGGCATTCTCGGCGTCAGTCTGGTGCATCTGAAACATACAACGGACAGTGTGCAGGAGCTGGGGAAAACCTATTCTCTCCAGCTGCTGACAAAGCGCGCACAATACACGGTGGAAATGTTCCGGCACATCATCGAGTCGGACTATCACCGTCTTGCTCAGGCTCCGCTGCCGGATAATTGTTCCCCCGCGGATATGAAGGCGGAAGATCTGCCCGCGCGGATCGATGCCATTGCATTTGCGCCTGCCGCTCCCCGCGGCAAAGAAACTGCGGGGAAACATACCGTACCTTCAGTCGTCAACGGACTGATCAAAAGTTCTGACGGCACGATCCGCCCCATGACGCCGGGTGAGATCGCCGCACTGGATAAAGTCTCCCGGAAAGTCCACAGCGATCCGGATCATCACAAAAAACATCAGCATGGAGAATCCCATTTTCTGATGCTTGCGGGTGACCTGTGGGCGCATTGCAGCAGAGGAAGATGCTGGTTCTTTCTCCGGTTCAATAAATCCGCCATGGAGGAATATATCCTCAACAATACCATGACCCATTTTGTGCTGCTGGACGAAAACGGCAAACAGGTCCTTTCCACTCTCGGCAGCGGCGACAGCGATGATGCACTGCCCATTCTGACACATCCGGATATGGAAAAACTTTCCCGGACTGCCATGCGGGCGGAGAACAAAGTATTCACGCTGGCTCTGAACCGCTGGCTCTGTGTGGCAGTCAAACTGGATTTTCCGGAATTCGGTCTGCGCAATGCGCTGCTGCTGCGGATCTATGATGTACCGACAATGGTGCCGGAAGTTGTGGCGGGGATCGATCACAGTCTGAACAGATTTTACATCTTCCATTTTCTGCTGCTTGCTGTTGCAGGCGGACTCCTGATGCTGGCACTGATCCTTTTCGCACGCAGGATCGCGGCTCCGCTGACAAAAGCGGCTGAATTCGCCGATACGCTCGCCGGCGGAGATTTTCCCCAGCCCCTGCCCCCGGAACATTCCGGCGTCAGCGAAACTGCCCGTCTTTATGTGGCGTTGAACCGGATGCGGGACCGTCTGTTTGCCACATTTGAAAAACTGCGTCGCAGTCATCTGCGGGAACAACATGCCCGTCAGGATGCGGAAAGTGCCAGTGGACAGAAAACAGAATTTATTTATGCGCTGGCAGATAATCTGCGCGAACTGATCCGCAAAGTCCCTGCCGATCAGACACAACTTGCTGCGGGACTGACCCAATGCGAAAATCTGCTCCGGGATCTGGCTGAACTGGACAGCGATAAGGAACCTGTACCGGAAGTCATTGATGTGTTCGCGTTTTTCCGGTCGGAGATCATGCCCTTTACCCGGAATCTGGATGTCCGCTACGCCTCGGATATCCCGGAACTGATCCGCGCCGACCGGGAACTGTTCCATAATCTGATCGCCAGGACCCTGCAGGCGGTTGTGAAACACAGCAGCGGCAGGATCCGTTTTACGGTGGATCTGGATCACGCCGGAACTGAGCGGCTCTGCATCAGTCTGGAAGGAAGCGGCTCCAACCGTGCACTGCTGGATTATCTCCAGTGCCGTACCGGGAACTGGCATATTTCCGGCACAGAAACGGCGGAGGATGTGATCCTTTTGAATCTGGCGTTCCGTACAGCCCGGAAACTGGGCGGTGAATTTGAAGTACAATACCGCGATGACGGATCTTATACCATCCGGATCTCTTTTTTCAGAGAAGATCTTGCGGTCGATTGATGGACCTAATACAATGAAGACAGGAGGAAACATGAAAAGCAAAAACAAAAATTCCATGAAGGATCAGATACGTGAAGCATTTCAGAGACACTTGACCTGCTCGCTGGGCAAACGCCCGGAAAAGGCAGTGGACCTTGACCGTTATCACGCACTGGCTCTGGCGATCCGTGACCTGATGATGCAGCGTTGGATCGCAACCAAAGACGAATACGAAGAAAAACATCCCCGCACCGTTTCTTATATCTCGCTGGAATTTCTCATGGGCAGAACATTGGGCAATGCCATGATCAATCTGGGCGTTTACGATGCCGCCGCAGAAGCCATGGCTGAACTCGGATTCGATGCCGATAAACTCCGCGATGAAGAAGTGGATGCCGGTTTGGGCAACGGCGGTCTCGGCAGACTTGCCGCCTGTTTCCTGGATTCCATGGCAACGCTGGAACTGCCCAGTTTCGGGTACGGGATCCGTTACGATTACGGGATCTTCAAACAGATCATTCAGAACGGCGAACAGGTGGAAGAACCGGACAACTGGCTGAGCCGCGGCAATCCCTGGGAGATCCGCAGACCGGAACTTTCCCGCATCATCCATTTCGGCGGCAGAGTGGAACACCACCCCGATGAAAAAAATCCCTACCGCCGCAAATGGGTCGATACACAGGATGTTCTGGCGATGCCCTATGACACCCCGATCCCGGGCTACAACAACAATACCGTCAACACCCTGCGTCTCTGGTCGGCGGAATCGCTTTACGGGTTCAATCTGGTCAAATTCAATCAGGGCGATTACATCAGTGCCAATCTGGAATCCGCCATGAGCCAGAACATCACCCGCGTTCTTTATCCCAACGACAACAATTTTGAGGGCAAGGAACTGCGTCTGAAACAGCAGTATTTTCTGGTGTCCGCCACGCTTCAGGACATTATCGGCAGGATCAAATATTACAACGAAGCGCTCAGTGATTTCGACCGTGAATGTGTGATCCAGCTGAACGATACCCACCCGGCACTGGCGATCCCGGAACTGATGCGTCTGCTGATCGATGTGGAAAACTTCACCTGGGATGAAGCCTGGTCCATCACCTGCAAGACCTTCAATTACACCAACCACACCCTGATGTCCGAGGCATTGGAAAAATGGTCCGTCAGCCTGATGGAAAAACTGCTGCCGCGCCATCTTGAGATCATTTACGAGATCAACTTCCGTTTCCTCCGCGGTGTCGCCACACGCTATATCGGCGATTCTGACAGACTCACCCGGATGTCTCTCATTCAGGAAGGACACGAAAAAATGGTCCGCATGGCGTACATGTGTGTTGTTGCCAGCGGACATGTAAACGGTGTTGCCGCGCTTCATACGGAGCTGCTCAAAAACGGTCTGTTCCGGGATTTTGCCGAATATTATCCGGGCAAATTTGTGAATGTGACCAACGGGATCACGCCCCGCCGCTGGCTCTGCAAAGCCAATCCGGGTCTCTCTGCACTCATCAGCAGCAAAATCGGCAACGACTGGATCAGTGATCTGGATCAGCTGGAAAAGATCCTTCCTTTTGCCAATGACAAGACATTCCTGAAAAAACTTGCCGCGATCAAGCGTGAGAACAAGGTACGTCTGGCGGAATATATTTGGGAACACAACGGTGTGAAAGTCAATCCGGATTCCATCTTCGATGTTCAGGTGAAGCGTCTGCATGAATACAAACGCCAGCTGATGAACATTCTCCACGCCATTGCGCTTTATCTGGAGATCAAGGATAATCCCGATGGCGATTTTGTGCCGCGCACCATTATTTTCGGGGCAAAAGCCGCTCCCGGTTATTATATGGCGAAACTGATCATCAAGCTGATCAATGCCGTGGCGGATGTGATCAATGAAGATCCTGCTGTGGGCGATAAACTCAAAGTGGTATTCCTGTCCAATTACCGGGTCTCTCTGGCGGAAAAGATCATTCCCGCAGCCGATGTTTCCGAACAGATCTCGCTCGCCGGCACAGAAGCTTCCGGCACCAGCAATATGAAATTTGCGCTCAACGGCGCCCTGACCATCGGCACGATGGACGGTGCAAATATTGAGATCCATGATGCAGTGGGACAGGACAATATTTTCATCTTCGGCATGAATGTGGAAGAAGTGACAAAGCGCCGTGCCTGCGGTTACAATCCCGGCGAATTCATTGCGGCAAATCCGCTGCTGCGCCGTGCATTGGAACTGATCCGCGACAATTTCTTCTCGCCCGGCGAACTGGATGTGTTCCGTCCCATCATCGATTCCTTCAACTACGATGCGTATATGACGGCAGCCGATTTTGCTTCTTATGCCGAAACCCAGAAAAAGGTGGCGGAACTTTACAAATCGCCCCTTGAGTGGCAGAAAAAATGTCTGTGCAATATCGCAAAAATGGGCATGTTCTCCAGCGACCGTTCCATCCGCGATTATGCGGAAAAGATCTGGTATGTTTCACCGGTCCATGTGGACCTTGCTGATAAACACGGCTTTGAAAAACCTGCGGCTGAACTGCAAAACGGAGTGCAATAAACATTATGCTGAAGACGATTGGGTTCGCTGATTATCTCCGCCCCATGCAGACCTTTCTGAAGGGGTTGCCCGATGCCTTGCGGAACGCCGGGGAAGGACTTACTTATTACGGGACCGGTGAAGCCGGACACTGGGCTGTACAATGCAATCAGCAGATGCTGGGCGCATTGGCAGTTCAGGCGGAATTGACCGGGAACACCGATTTGCGTCAGACGGCGCTGGAGCTGTTCCGTTACTCCATGCGTACCCACCTGACCGGCGATATGGTCTGTACCGACGGCAAACAGTGGGGCAAACACTGGATCAGTGTACTGGGAATGGAACGCGCCACGCCCGGACTGAACGCACTGGAACCGTATTTTACCGACGATGACCGGGAACGGTACAGAAAATTCCGGATCTTTGAAGCGGATTACCGTCTGCACGAATATCCGGTCCAGGCTTGTATGGACGCATCCAAAGGTCCGAATGTGCCTGAAAGCAACATCTGGAACGCCGCTTTTCTGATGCGGGCGGCTTTGGATCATCCCGAACTGCCGCAGGCGGAAGATTATCTTGAAAAAGCCTGTACATTGATGCTGAACGGGCTGTCCGCACCGCAGGATGCGCAGAATACAACAGTCTATCGCGGCAAAACGGTTGCAGAACGGCATGTGGGTCCCAACTTTACGGAAAACTTTTCCCTTGATCATCATGGCTATATGAATGTGGGGTACTCCTTTATCTGCCTTTCCAATCTGGCGCTGCTGTACTTCAACTTCAAAGAACGCGGTCAAACCCCGCCGCCGGAACTGTTCCACAACATCAAGCCCCTCTGGGAAACGGTGAAACACCTGACATTCCCGGATGGCAGACTGCTCCGGATCGGCGGAGATTCCAGAACCAGATACAATTACTGCCAGTGCTTTGCGGTCAATGCGTGGCTGTTGGCGGCTGAACTGTTCAAAGATCCGGACGCTGTCCGCTTTGAGGCGGGGTATCTGGATCTCATCGAACAGGAACAGGCGCAGAATGAGGACGGCTCCTTCTACGGCAAACGGCTGACTGAACTGAAAAATTATTCCTGTTATTACTACCGCCGACTGGAGGCTGATCCCATGCTCGCGCTTTCCACCGGTGCGTGGTGGCGGAAAAAATTCGACATCATTTCTGATGTGCCGGAACAAAAAACGCCGGACGCGCACTGGGGCGACGACTTCCACAAAGCAGACCTGATCCGTACCGGGAATACCGTCCGGTCCGCCGTTCAGCGGGCAAATCACGGACAGGAGATCCTCTGTGTTCCGCTGGATCGCAGTGATATGGCGGAATGGGCGGGGAATCTCACCGGCTATATCGGATGTCACTACATCAAAGAAAACGGCGATGCGGCACGGAAAACATTTGACGGCGGTTTTCTCTACACCCGCACTTCCGATATTTTTGAACAGGCGCCCATGGGGGAAGGTGAAGAGATCTATCAGGTGGCAAAACGCCAATACGCCGCCGCCGCGCTGCCGGACGGAAAAACCCTGCTCATTTATGAGCGTGCTGTTATGACAAAAGAAACGACATTCACCTTCGGGTTCCGGGCGCTGAACTGCCAGATCCCGAATGATGTTTACAACGGGCACAAACGGCTCTGGACAACAGAAGATGGAAAATTTTTCCAGACCGTCAATCTGCCGGGCGTCAACGATCTTCTGGAAACCGGATCGGCAAAATTGAACTGCGACAATGCGTTGTCTTTCTTCTCTCTGCAGGAGCAGTCGCCCTTCCGCATCAAACGCTCTGCAAAACAGAATGTGATGCTCAGCTGCGGAATGTGGAGCATGTACGCCGATGTGGTCTGTATGGATTCCGTTCTTGATCCCGTCCGCCTGATGCCGGGCGATGTGATCTATGAAAGCGCCTGCGCTGTCAGTGCGGATACGACTGCCGATGATATGCTGCGTCACCCCTGCGGTACAATGACATCTGACGGACCACTCCGCCGCCTCACCTTTACCGGATTCGACGGCAGAACATACACCATGACCGTCCACACGCAGGACGGCACGGCAGAGATCTGCTGCGACGGAGAAACCTTATGAGCATCCGTGCTGCACTGATCGGTTCCGGCGGCTGGGGCAGCACCCACACGGCGAACTGGAAACGGCTGGAATCGGAGGGGCTGATCACGTTCGCCGGAGTATGCGATGTCAACCCGGAGAATCAGGTTCCGGGCGTTCCCTTTTTCGCCACGGACGACGCGCTTTATGATGCAGTTCAGCCGGATGTGGTCAGCATCGCAGCGGGGATCCCCGTACACCGGAAACTGCTGCTGAACGCCCTCGCTCACGGCTGTTCTGTTCTGCTGGAAAAACCTGCCGCCGCCACCGGCGATGAAGTGGAAGCCATGAAATTCGGATCGGAAATCTACGCCGGCAATTTTGCGCTGATCGCATTTCAGTTTCTTTATACGCCGGAAACGGAAATGCTCAAAAAGGCGATCCTGAACGGAACATACGGGAAACTGCAGTCGATCCGTGTCCGCGGCGCTGTCAAGCGGAACGATGCCTATTACAACCGGAACAACTGGGCGGGGCGCATCCGTGATCCCCGTACAGGACAACCGGTCTGGGATTCTCCTTTGAGCAACGCGTTTGCCCATTATCTCAATCTTGCGCTCTACTGTGCGGGAATGGAGCTGGAACGCAGCGCGTGCGTGGAGCGTTTGGAAAATGTCCGGCTGGTCAAAGCGAGGCCGGAAATCGAAAACTTTGATTCCTGTTCGTTCCGGGCGTGGACGCGGGAAGAGATTTCCATTGATGTCTTTTTCAGTCACACCACCGCCGAAACGGAATGGCCCAACCTCTGTTTCGCATTTGACAGCGGCAACCGGATCATCTGGTCGCCATCGGAATGGATCGCAGTTGATCCCGGCGACAATGTGCTGGAACGGATCACATTTGCGGAAGATCCCCAGTATCACATGTTCCGGACCGTTGCGGAAATGGCAGCAGGCGAAGCGCCCCGTTACGGCATCTGTACGCTGGAGACAGCACTGGAACACACCCGCTGCGTGGAACTCATCCAGCGCTATCCCGTCGCGATCGACAAAGAGGCGGTCAGACACGAAGACGAGGGCGGCTTCTACACCAATTCAGCAGACTTCTGCTGCGATCTCCCTCAACTTTGATACAGTTCTATCCCCATCCGTCAGGAAAAGGTCACATTTTCCGTAAAGTCACCGATGGTGAGATATTCAAAACTGCGGTCGATGGTCCTGCCGTTGATGGTCACATTCTCCAGATGGATCTCTTCCACCGTATGTTCCGGATCATTTCCTGCGATCAGGATCTCCCCGCGGAAGGAAGGTGTGTCACCGGTAATGGAAATATTGCGGAACGTACAATTCCGCAGGCTGCCGAAATCGATCCACGGCGGACATTCCAGCGGAACAAGTTTCATCAGCACAAGATCGGGCACATCAATACGGATCCGCAGATCTTCAAAGAGCAGATCCCGGATCGGCATACGGTGGGAGGGCTGGAGAAACCATACGGTATTGCACCAGAACGCCGAGGGCTCACGGTACACATCGCAGATATGAACGATATCGCAGTTCCGCACGGTAATATTCTCCATCGTTTCAGCGGTACATTCGTAGCCGTATCGGAAAACATTTGCCGCATCGCACCAGAACACACAATCCTCGATCAGAACGTTGCGGATCCCCCGCCGGTCAGGTTCAAATGCGGCAACAGTCTCCTTGCTGTCCAGTGAAAAATGTTCCTTCTGATCATCCATACCCTTGATGGCGATCACATCGTCCTGGGAGCGGATAAAACAATTGCGGATGACCACATCCGTGCTGTTGCAGATGTCGATCCCGTCGTCGTTCAACATTCTGCCGCCGCAGAGTTTCACACGATCGATCAGCACATCATGGGAATCCCGCAGCACCAGATGCCACAGACACGGATCCGTGGAAATAAAATCGCGCAGTTCCAGATGAGTGCATTTATAAAAATCCAGACAATGCCGCACCGACTGACGCGGCAGATTACGCATGGAAAGAATGCCGTGTCCGCAGATCCGGATATTGCTGCCGTGCGCAAAAACCGACGCTTCCACAACCGCACCCGCCGCCAGATAAAGCGTTTCATCCGATCCCAATTCGATCTTCCCGGGTGAATGGTGACCCGGTCCGAAATAACGGACTCCGGGCGTATCGGGCGCAGGTGCATCCTTTTCCACAGGATTGAAAAACAGAACAAGGGGCGTCTCCTTGTACCCCTGCGGTTCAAAAATATAGGTTCCGTGCCGGGTCAATCGGCATTGGATCTTTTCCGGCGTGATCACCGCATCCGCAACCGCATTTTCCGGCAGGATCACGGTCGATCCCAAACCTCTGGTGCAACGGATCTCAACAGTCACAGCCTCATCGGAATCAATGACGCCGATCCCGTAACAATTGCCGTCATCCTCTCTGCGGGAGGGCACAAATGTGGCAGAAACACGATATACCGGGATCTCCGTCTGATCGGAAAACACTCTGAAATCCGGCTGAATCATTTCCATGGGATCACCTTTCCGTTTCGCTTATTTTGCAACATTTTTTGCGCTTGCGGCATCCACGGCTTCCCGGGCAAATTTCTGCAGAGAAGCCGCATATTCTGCCTCAATGTACGGGGGAATATATTTGATCTCCTCTGCATTTTTCCCGAACAGATAACTGAACCAGACGCACGCCTGTAGATATTTGCCCCGATCATTCAGATGGAACGGATCCGTTTTCATGACCATCGTCTGTGTCTTTTTGTTCTGCGTCCAATGAGACTGCCCCACGATATCATTGTTGAAAGACGGAAGATCCGGATGTTTCAGTTTCGACGGGAGCTGATCCGCTGCAGGTGCCGTACTCTGAATATTCAACGCTTTACGCGCGATCTGGACCGCATTCCCCACGGGGATCATGCGGAGCTGATATTTTTCCGCTATGGTGGTATAAGCATGATTCAGTTTTTCATACATCTCCGTCTGAGTGAGCTTCCAGCTGCGCAGTCTGGCATCATCGATCCGGTACGCCCAGGTCTGCTGAAGCACGATTTCTGCATCCGGCGCATTTTTGCGGATATAGGCGATCAATTTTTCCACAGCCGGTTCGTAAAACTTGAGATCCCAGGATTCATGACTGCCCTGCTGAATGGTGACGATGTCCCATTTTTGCTTCAACAACTGATTGACACTGCCCTTTGTCCGGGACACTCCTTTGGGTGCATCACTTTTCCATACAGAGACCCAGTACTGCTGATGCTTGGGATCCTGTTCCGCTTTCTCAATATTTTTCCAGTGTCCATTGAGCGTACAGCCCCCGATATAAGCACTGACAAGCGTCATTTTACAATCCGGCGCCGCTCTCACGATCTGATGCAGATCATTTGCGACAGAAACCGAAAAACTGTTTCCGATCATCAGGATCTTCAGTTCTTTTGTCTGATCCTGACCATATCCGGCAGCACAAAGAAATACCGCCGCGAACACGATGAAAATCTTTTTCATCATCACAACTCCTGTCTGTAAATTTTCCATCATTCCCATCATCATACCCGTCACTGTTTACAATAGCACACCTTCACACCTTTTCAACCCCACACACAGGGTGTGCCATACCCGACCAGGCGAAGAGTCGGGAGAAGGCACTATATGGCACACACTGTGTGCTATTTTTTTATGCGCGGGGGCGGGGGCGGGATCGTATCGCGTGTAATTGCGTTGAGTGCGTTTTCGACTTTGACTCTGGCGGCCTCGAATTCTTCGTGATCGAGGTCTGCGGGGATCGGGATTTCGTCACCGAGTTCGATGGTGATTTTTGACCACGGTTTCGGAATCTGGAAAGCGTCCCAGCTTTTGAGCTGCCAGTAAGACGAATAATTCACGGCGATAGGGATAATGGGTACGCCCAATTTGGATGCCAGTTGGATCGCGCCTTTATTCAAATGATATTTCGGTCCCCGCGGTCCGTCCGGAGTCATTGCGATAAGGTTGCCGTCTTTCATAGTTTTGAAGGCATCGTGAAGAACCTTTACGGCGTTCCGTGACGAACTGCCGCGGACGCTTTTCACGCCGAATTTCCGGACGAGATCGGCGATATACTGTCCGTCTCTGGATGCGCTGATCACGGCGACGGTCCGGTGTCTGGCGGGTCTTTTGCACATAGGCGCGAAGAAAAGGAGTCTGTTATGCCAGATCACAACGACAGCTTTTCCGCCGTCGGGTTTTCCGTATTTTTCAAAATATCCGTTCGGGTCAACGATTTGATGGCGCATGATTTTTGCCAGCAGCATCATGATCCATGCAGGCAGATAATAGATCCATGTGGGAAATTTTTTGATTTGGCGGAACCAGTGTACGAATCCGTTCATTTTATTTTTCAGCCTTTCCGGTTTTGCAGCAGAGTTTGATCTCGCAATTTCCGCAATCAGGTTTTCTGGCGGGACACCGTGTTCTGCCGTGAATGATGATCAGATGGGAAAAACTGCTCCACAGTTCCGGCGGAAGATTGGCACACAAACGCCGTTCGATCTCCACCGGATCATCGCTGCGGACAAGTCCGATTTTGTTTGTGATCCGTTTGACGTGTGTATCCACCGGGAGCCCCGGCACATGGAATGCATCGCCCAGAACCACATTGGCGGTTTTTCTGCCGACGCCCGGCAGGGATGTGAGATCATCCATATTTCCGGGCACTTCCCCGTTGAAATCCGACACGATTTTTTGTGCGGCTCCCAGTAAGCTGTTGGCTTTTGCCCGATAAAATCCGCAGGGGTGGATGATTTTTTCCAGTTCCGCGCGGTCTGCTGCTGCCAGAGCGGCGGCAGTGGGATAACGGCGGAACAGTTCCGGTGTAACGGTATTGACCATTTTATCGGTACATTGTGCGGAGAGGATCGTGGCGACCAGCAGTTCAAAAGCGTTGCTGTGTACGAGAGCGCACTCCTGGGGACCGTGTGCCGACAGGAGTTTTTCGTGGATCGTCAAAAGGATTTGCTGGAGTTCTTTGCGTTTCATAGTATGGAAATGTACTTCAAAAAACCTTAATATTCAAGGGCGGCAGTGAAAAAATCCTTCTTTCTCCTTGCTTTTATCCGGAAGAACTGTATATTTTATAACTCTGCAAGATTTTATGAAAGGATTTATGCAATATGTCACAATCGCTGAAACCCACAAAATTCGATTTTTTTGCCTATGGCGCATTTTCCGCATACGCACTCTGTTCTCTCTCCATTCCCCTTGTCCTGGTGGCAATGGCGAACGATCTGCATTTTCCGTTGGCGGACGGTGGAATGGCAGCGGGCGGCGGTCTGCATATGGCACGGAGTATTGCCATGGTGGTGGCACTGCTGATGTGCGGCTCGGTGGCAGGCAGACTGGGCAACCGTATTTCCATGGGCGGCAGTATGGTGCTGATGGGAACGGGGATCCTGTTCTGTGCATTTTCTGATGTTTACTGGCTGCTGATCCCGCTGCTGCTGCTTGCCGGATTCGGGGAAGGTCTCTGCGAAGGTGTGGCAACGCCATTTGTCCAGCAGCTTCATCCGGATGAACCGGAACGGTATGTGAATATTGCCCATTCCTTCTGGTCGGTGGGGATCGTGATCTGTGTTCTTTTTTCCGGCGGATTGCTGACGCTGGGCATTTCCTGGCGGGTGGTCCTCTGCTTCTGCGGAGTTCTGGCATTGCTCTCGGCAGTTCCGTTTTTTATATGGCGGAACTATCCGGAACGGAGCAATACGGTCGATACCGGCGAAGTCATACGCCAAAGTATCGCGATTTTCAAAACGCCCCGGTTCTGGGTGTACAGTGCCGGTATGTTTATGGGGGCAGGTTCGGAATTCTGCCTGACATTCTGGGCGGCATCGTTTCTTGAATTGAATTTTTCCGCCTCTGCATTTGTTGCCGGACTCGGTACCGGAACGGTGGCGGTCGGTATGTTTGTCGGACGCAATCTGACCGGATATTTCGGCAACCGCCGCAGGATGCCGCGCATTCTTCTCGGAGCAGGTCTCGGCACGATCCCGGTCACGCTGCTTCTGGCTTTTCTGACACCGGAAACTGTTACCGATAAAGCACTTCTTTTCACATTGCTTTTTCTGACATTGTTCCTCTGCGGCATCGGGATCTCTCCATTCTGGCCCACATTGCAGGTGCATGGCGTCAACAATCTGCCCGAACTGGATTCCACCATGCTGTATATTTATTTTTCTGCGTGGGGCGTACCCGGATGCGGGTTCTTTACATGGATCATGGGGGTCCTCGGTGACCGATACGGATTGCAGAACGCATTTCTGCTGATCCCGTCAACTTTGATCTTCTTTGCGGCGATCATCTTTCTGGAACATTGGATCTTCAAAAACAAAAGACCGGCGTATGTCAAACATGATGCGGCTGGATAAATTTCTCTCGGAAGCAAGTCCCTGGTCCCGGAAAGAAGTCCGGGATCTGGTAAAACGCGGTCAGATCACCGTGAATGGTGTCGCCGCCGCACAACCGGATATGAAAGTGGACGAAAATACGGCTCAGATCTGCGTCTGCGGCGAACTGATCCGGTACCGGAAATTTATCTATCTGATGCTGAATAAACCCGCCGGATATTTGAGCGCAACAGAAGACGATCACGATCCGGTGGTAACCGATCTCCTGCCGGAAGAACTCAAACATTTTGCGCCCTTCCCCGTCGGCAGACTTGATAAGGATACAACCGGTCTGCTCCTGCTTACCAATGACGGTCATTTCGATCACGAATTGATGTCGCCGAAAAAAAATCTCTATAAACGCTACGAAGCCACGCTGGATGCACCCGCGTGCCCGGAAGATGCGGAAAAATTCCAGTCCGGCATGACATTCAAAGACTTTACTGCCAAACCCGCACGACTTGAGATCGATCCGGAAAATCCCAATCACATATTCGTGGAAATCGCCGAAGGAAAATTCCATCAGGTCAAACGGATGTGCGAACAGGTCGGCAAAAATGTCCTGTCACTGAAACGGATCGCCATCGGCAACCTGAAACTGGACGATTCCCTCCCCATCGGCTCCATCCGCGAACTCAATACCGATGAAATGAAATCTCTGGGATTTTAATGTTTCGCACTTTCGCACTCGTGCGACCGGCGGACTGCCGCCGGACCGCAGCAAGGGCAAAGCCCTTGACAGCCACATCGTGCCATTGAGTAAGCGACAGCGTTATGAAATGGCACGATTGGGTACTCCCTGTGTGGTGTGGGGAGGAGGAACTATTGGGCACTCCCTGTGTGTATGCGGGCGATTTTCAGGATCGCGGTAAAGAAATCGTTTGCCGCCTGTATTTCCTCCGGATCGCCGGCAGGGTATGAAACGCGGCATTTGATGATTTTTCCTTTGCACAGAAACATCATCAGGCAGGAAGTGACATCTTCGCCGCCCGCCCGGATCTGGAAAGTATGATATGCCACTTTTTCCGGCATGATCCTGGAAACGGTCCCGCAGGCTACACGTTCAATACTGCGACTCCGTTTCGGCAGGTTCATGATAGACTCCACGACCCGATTGACTTCCAGCTGGAAGGCATCATCGGTCACGGGGGAACCTTTTGTATCAAGGCTGTAAATACAGACATCCGCAGCAAAATCGGCTTCGTTCTGATACAGGATCAACGTACCGATCACGGGATTGACGTTTTCCGATACGCGGGTTTTCAGATATGCTCCGAGCTGACAGGGAAATTCCAGTCCGGTCTTTTTGTCTTTGTACACTTCGTCGGCACTGCGGTGAACGATTTTTATTTTTTCCACGGGCGTTGCCGGGACAGCAACAGGTCCGGCAACTGTTGCCATACCGGCGGAGCAGAACAGCAGACTCAGAAACAACGGTACGGAAGCGGTCAGTGTTTTCACAGTCCGAGGATCCCTTTCCATTCGTTGATGCGTGCGGCAACCTGATCGTAACCGGTTCCGCCGAATACATCCCGTGCGGCAACAGACCGTTCCGGCGAGAACAGATCCAGCATAGCTGCATCCGCTTCGGGGAAGACGCTTTTCATTTCTTCCAGTGTGACCTGATCCAGCGGTTTTCCGGCGTCCTGCGCGTAGCGGACAAGGGCACCGACTTTATGGTGCGCATGGCGGAAGGGAACACCTTTGCGGACGAGTGCCTCCGCCACATCGGTGGCGATCAGACCGGGATCGGATGCGGCATCGTACATATTTTTTTCGTTCAGTTTCATTCCGTCGATCATACCGGGATAAACGGAAAGGATGCCGAGGACGGTATCGATGGCATCAAAGAGCGGTTCTTTATCTTCCTGCAGATCCCGGTTGTAGGTGAGGGGCAATCCTTTGCAGAGGGTGAGCAGCGCCACGAGATCGCCGTAAACGCGACCAGTTTTTCCGCGTGAGATCTCTGCGATATCGGGATTTTTCTTCTGGGGCATCAGACTGGATCCGGTGCAGTACGCATCGGAGAAGACCATAAAGGAAAATTCCTGACTCATCCACAGGATCAGGTCTTCCGAAAGGCGTGAAATGTGCATGGCGAAAATGGCAAACGCACTGAGCAGTTCACAGGAGAAATCCCGGTCCGCCACGGCATCCATACTGTTGCGGCTCATTGCGGGAAAATCCAGTTCTTTCCGCACAAATTCCCGGTCGATGGGCAATGTCGTTCCGGCAATGGCACCGGAGCCGAGAGGCAGCACATTGATCCGTTTGCGGGCATCAGCAAGTCTGCCGAGGTCCCGGTCGAACATTTCCACATAGGCGAGCAGGTGATGTGCAAACAGAACGGGCTGTGCGTGCTGGAGATGGGTGAATCCGGGCATGATCGTGCGGGGATATGCGGCAGCCTTGGAAACAAGTGCTTTCTGGAGAGAACGGACGGCATCGGAAATGACATCGATCTCATCCCGCAGATAAAGGCGGATATCGAGATTGATCTGATCGTTGCGGCTGCGTGCGGTGTGGACTCTTGCACCTTCATCGCCGAGGGCTTCGATCAATGCACTTTCGATGTGCATGTGGATATCTTCCAGTTCCGGCGTAAAAGTGAAATCACCGTTTTCGATCCGGACAAGGATCTTATCCAGCTGTTCCCGGATGGCAGATGCAGATTCCCGGGGAATGATCCCGGCTGCGCCCAGCATGGCGGCGTGTGCTTTACTGCCCATGATATCGTGTTTGTAAAGCCGTCTGTCGTAAGATATGGATTCGGTAAAATCCTGCACATTTTTTCCGGTATCTTCCGAAAATCTGCCGCCCCAGAGTGCCATGATGCAACTGCTCCTTCGTATGATAAAAGATTTCTTATTCTCCGTTCACGGCACAATATAGCACACATTCTCACTTAAAAAAAGGCATAAAATAAAAAATTCACGATGTTTTTTTGAAAGTTTGCTTGATTTGCAGTTATGGCAGGGTATATTTTCATTGTGAATGAATTTACAGTTAACGAAAACAATTTTATCGAAAAGGACAAAAATCCATGAAGACCACAATCAAAGCCCTGTTCCTGGCACTGGTACTTCTCTCCGGCGCCGTCATGACGACTTCCTGCGGAACTCCGTTCCCGCTGGGTTGCCTGTACACCAATGTTTACATGCCCGGCGCTCTCGGCAACGGCAAGATCCAGTACAACTGTATGGGCTTCTCCAGCTGCTACAGCTTCCTCGGCTGGTTTGCAGGCGGCAATGCTTCCCACAACTTGGCGGCAAAAGCGGGCAATCTGGATGAAATCTCCTGGACTACGCTCCACATCGAAAACTATCTGGGTATCTTCGGCAGATTCACCAACGTGGCATTCGGTTTCGGCGAA
This sequence comes from Victivallales bacterium, assembly GCA_045589595.1. Taxonomy (GTDB): domain Bacteria; phylum Verrucomicrobiota; class Lentisphaeria; order Victivallales; family UBA1829; genus SIG77. Next base: position 82,630 of record JAZNPK010000035.1, on the reverse strand, counting down.
AAAGCCGACCCCACCGTCCGCTCCGTTGCGGATTACGAATAAGCCGCAGAGACGGTTTGATACCTGAAAGAAGAGGCGGACACCGGTCCGCCTTTTTTGTGAACTGATACGGGACACCGGGAATCACATGATGATCCTTGCCGATCTGCAGAAAGAACTGGAAAAACGCTTCTCCGACGCCGGATTTGAATCACCGGATATCGAAACGGCATACCTTCTGGAGGAAGTTACCGGATTCCGCCACAATCTGCTGTGGATGCACAAAGAACACCGTCTGACGCCGGAGGAAATGGAAAAAGCGGAACGCTATCTTGTCCGGCGTCTGGCAGACGAACCGTTCCAGTACATCTGCGGCTGGACACAATTCCGGGAACTGGAACTGACCGTATCCCCGGCGTGTCTGATCCCCAGACCGGAAACTGAATTTCTTGTCGATCATATCCTGAAACATCTGCCGCCGTTCGGCATTGCACTGGAACTGGGAACCGGCAGCGGCGCCATTGCGCTGTCGCTGGGGTATGAACGGCGGGATGCGCGCGTGTGGGCGTCCGACATCTCACCGGATGCATTGGCTGTGGCGGAACAGAACCGGCTCCGGCACGCTCTGAACAATGTGACGCTGCTTGCGGGTGATCTTTTTGCGCCGTTCCCTGCCGGTTTGAAATCGGATGTTCTGGCGGCAAATCTGCCATATATCCCACGGTCGGCTGAACCGGATCTGCCTGCCAATGTCCGTGATCACGAACCGGCACTGGCATTGTTTGCGGATGACAGCGGAATGGCACTGATCAAGCGTGCGCTGCGGGAGGCTCCGCCTTATCTGAAACCGGGGGCATATCTCTTTTTTGAGATGGGACCGGAACAAACCGGACCGCTGTCGGATTTTGCGGCAGAGACCGGATATTACACAGATATCACCATTCTGGCGGACCAATACGGGGAAAAGCGTTTTCTCCAATGTAAATTTTCGGAGAACGACTTGTAAAAAGTCAAGATCGCTGTATATTTCCTGTGTATAACGAAGTAAAATGGTCGCGGCTGATATGAATCAAAAATTTTTCAGGATCGTTCTGTTTTTTGCGGCGGCGGGGCTCGCGCTCTGCCTGCTTTCCGGCTGTATTGTCCGGGATTGGTGTCACGATCTGCTCTACGGAAATGAACCGCCGCCCACTGTCCCCATCGCTCCGGCGCCGAAACCGATGCCCGGGGAATACACCATAACGGAAGCGGTTGCCCGTTTCACCGATTCGCTGATTTTTGAACTTTCTTCCATCTCCGGTCAGCCGGAAGTCCTGCCGGTGATGCCGGAAAAGGGCAGAGATGCGGATTTTGCCATCTGTTTTGCAGTTTACCGGGAACTTCTCCGCAGTAAAGTGATCCGTCAGGGGCGGCAGTATCTGCTTGCGGGCGGCAGCCATACGGGAAATCAATATACGCTGCAGTTGCTGACGCCGGATCAGAAAGTGATCTACCGCCAGACGCTCCGCCTCAAGGGAGAACAGAAATGAACCGGGCGGAACTGCTTGCCATGGACGATGCCGCCCTGTGGGGCGAATGTATGTCCGATTTCCGCAAAGGGACCGGGAACGGCGGACAGAAACTGAACAAGACATCTTCAGCAGTACGGCTGTTTCACGCAGAAACGGGGATCAGCGTCAACTGTTTTGAATCCCGCAGTCAGAGTGTGAACCGCCATCTTGCGCTTCAGAAACTGCGTTTCCGGATCGCGGTCAGTCAGCGCTGTACACCGGCAGAGAGTTTCAAACCGGAACCTGCGCCATCCATTTCCGGCAAACATTATTCTCAGTGGATCGCAGATCTTTTTGACCTGATCGCATCAGTCAACTGGGATCTGAAAGCAGCGGCAGTCCGGGCGGGGATCAGCCGCAGCCGTCTGACCAAACTCATTCAGCGGGATCCCTCCCTCTGGCGGGAATATCTCCATGAATCCGCCAAAGCACAAAACGAACCGGAACAAAACACAACTTCACGATAACGAAAGGAACCGACAGATCATGACTTTTATGGAAATGCTGAAAAACGCCTGGCAGAAAAACAATTCTCTTGTTTGTGCCGGACTTGACCCCGATCTGAAAAAGATGCCCGAATGTGTGAAAGGGGAAAAATATCCCATTTTCGCATTCAACAAGGCGATCATCGATGCCACAAAGGATCATGTCTGCTGCTATAAACCCCAGGCTGCCATGTACGCCGGTATGAACGCCGATGAAGAACTGGGCATGACCATCAACTACATCCACGAAGTCGCGCCCGGCATCCCCGTGATCCTTGATGCCAAACGCGCTGATATCGGCAACACCACCGCCATGTACGCAAAAGAAGCGTTTGAACGCTACAATGCCGATGCCGTTACCGTGAACCCCTACATGGGCATGGATGCACTCAAACCGTTCCTCGACCGCGCGGACAAGGGCGTGATCGTTCTCTGCCGCACCAGCAACGGCGGCGCAAAAGAAGTTCAGGAACTGCGTCTTGCCACCGGCGAACTGCTCTATCAGCACATTGCCAGACTGATCTCTCACGACTGGAATTACAACGGCAATACCATGCTGGTCGCCGGAGCAACATTCCCCGAAGAACTGGGCGAGATCCGGAAGATCGTCGGTGATACCCCGCTGCTTGTTCCGGGGATCGGCGCACAGGGCGGCGATCTGGAAGGCGTCCTGAAAAACGGTCTCACCACCGATAAAACAGGCTTGATGATCAATTCCTCCCGCGGCATCATCTACGCGTCTGCCGGAGAAGATTTTGCAGAAGCTGCCGGAAAAGCTGCCGTTCTGCTGAAAGATCAGATCAACGCGCTGCGCTGAAGATAAAACCGGATATTTTCAGAAATCCGTCTGGATTTTCCGTTTCAGACAGTATATATTATGATTTGACACCGAAAAAAACAAAAGGAGATCTCCGTCATGTCTTTTCTTGATCAAAATTATCTGCTCGGCACTCCGGCGGCTGCAAAACTCTGGAATGAAGTCGCCGCCCTGCCCGTTATCGACCCCCACAACCACGCGGATGTGAAGCGCATTGCCGACAACGTCCCGTTCAGCGATCCCTGGGAACTCTTTGCCGCGACCGACCACTATGTGTGGGAAATGCTCCGCAAACGGGGCATCCCCGAAGATCTGATCACCGGCGACGCATCCAATTACGACAAATGGATGGCAATGGCGGAAGTTTTCCCCATGCTCGCCGGGAATCCCGTGTATGAATGGGTCCATCTGGATCTGCGTTTCCTCGGTTTCAACGGCATTCTGCTCAGCGGCGCAACCGGCAAACAGCTCTGGGACGGTTGCTGTGCCGCCCTCGCAAAAGAAGAAAATCTGCCGCAGAACCTTGTGCGCCGGATGAATATCGAAGCCATGTGTTCCACAGACGATCCCGTGGATACCCTTGCCGATCACGCGAGAGCCAATGCCGCTTTCGGTAAAACACTGATCCGCCCCACATGGCGTCCAGACCGGGTGATGAAGATCCGCAAAGCCGATTTCAGCGCATACCTGAAGGCACTCGGTACCCGCTGGGATATTGAGATCCAGTCGCTCAACGATCTGCAGGAAGCACTGAAACGCTCCCATGACTTTTTCGCCGCATCCGGCGCGATCGCCAGTGACCACGGCGTGGAAAAACCCTATGACGGCGCCGTCACATACGCCGCTGCCGATTCGATCCTGAAAAAAGTCCTCTCCGGCAAAGAAGCCACTGCCGCCGAAGAAGATGCGTGGAGTTCCTTCCTTATGCACTACTTCGCCATGCTGGATGCCGAAAAAGGGTGGGTGTTCCAGCTCCACATGGGCGCAGTCCGGGATGTGCGCGACACCCTGTACCACACTCTCGGTCCCGACAGCGGCGGAGATGTCTCCGATCACATGGTCGATATCGTCAAACCCCTCTGCCGGTTCCTCAATCAGTTCGACGGCTCTCTGAAAGTAGCGCTGTACTGTCTGGAACCGCATCATCAGGCATCTCTCGCAACGGTGGCGCGTTCCTTCGGCACAACGGTCCGCCTCGGTTCCGCATGGTGGTTCAACGATACGCCCGTCGGCATGCAGCGTCAGCTGGAATACATCTCCACCGTGGACCTTCTTTCCGCATTCGCAGGTATGGTCTCCGATTCACGGAAACTGCTCAGTTACGCTTCCCGTTTCGAAATGTTCCGTCGCGTTCTCTGCGGTGTCGTCGGTGCGATGGTGGAACAGGGCAGGATCCCGGAAGAAATCGCCACGGATCTCGTCCGTGCCATGTGTTACAGCGAACCGAAAAAGTTTTTCAATCTTCCCTGACCCAACCCAACAACTTATTCATAACAACCAAAGGAGTATGATACAATGGATGTTATCATCATGCCCACCGCTGCAAAAGCAGCCGAACTGGCAGCCCGGATCATCGCCGATGCCGTGAAAGCCAAACCCGCTTATACCCTCGGTCTCGCCACCGGCAGAACGATGGAACGCCTCTATGCCTATCTGGCTGACTGGCACAAAACGGAAGGTCTGGACTTCTCCCTTTGCAAGTCCTTCAACCTGGACGAATATGTGGGCTTCGACGGTTCCAACAAGGATTCTTACCGCTTCTACATGAACCATCACCTTTTCGATAAGATCAATATCGATAAACGCAATACCTACGTTCCCAACGGCGTGGCTGACGATCTGGATGCCGCAGCCGCTGAATATGAAGCCGAAATGGATGCCTGCGGCGGTGTCGATCTGCAGCTCCTCGGGATCGGCAGAACCGGTCATATCGGATTCAACGAACCCCTCTCCTCTTTCGCATCCCGCACCCGGGCTGTCACCCTCACCAAAACAACGTTTGAACAGAACAGCCCCCTCTTCGATAAGCCCGAAGATATGCCCATGCGCGCCGTTACAATGGGCGTCGGCACCATCCTCGAAGCCAAAAAACTTCTTCTCGTCGCTACCGGCGATGAAAAAGCCTCCATCGTTGCAAAAACAGTGGAAGGTCCCCTCACCAGCATGATCTCCGCAACTGCGCTCCAGCTCCATGAAGACGCTGTTGTGATCCTGGATGAAGCCGCAGCCGCTCAGCTCTCCGATGCAGAAGGCTATAAGTGGAGCTTCGCTCACGATCCCAGATGGGCTGCTTATCAGAACATCTGATAACAACAACTCCATTCCCCACGCCCATGTCCGGCATCATCACCGGATATGGGCTTTTTTTTATTGAAAAATATTTCTCACACAGTGTGCGCCACATAGTTCCTCCTTCCAACGCTTTGCTTGGTCGTCAGAACAAAGAAGTGGTCAAGGTATTCCTTTATTTCTCCCGTCTATGTTGCGCTTGCAACATTGACTATGGCAGAAAACGCCGCACACAGTGTGTGCCATACAGTGCCATTTCATAACGCCACACAGTGTGTGCCATATAGTTCCTCCTCCCAACGCTGCGCTTGGTCGTCAGAACGAAGAAGTAATCAAGGTATTCCTTTATTTTCTCCGTCAATGCTGCGCAGCAGTTTTGACTATGGCAGAAAACGCCGCACGCAGTGCAAGTTTTCTGCTCAACGTCAAGGGCTATGCCCTTGCCGTGGTGCAGCGGCGGAACGCTGCCGCACACAGTGTGTGCCATACAGTGCCATTTCATAACGCTATCGCTTACTCAATGGCACGATGAGACTGATAAAGTTTTTTCTTTTTTCCACCGTTTTTGCAACACCGTTGCAAAAACTTACGGCAGAAAACGCCGCACGCAGTGCAAGTTTTCTGCTCGCGTCAAGGGCTATGCCCTTGCCGTGGTGCAGCGGCGGAACGCTGCCGCACACAGTGTGTGCCATACAGTGCCATTTCCTAACGCTGCCGCTTACTCAATGGCACGATGAGGCTGTCGGCGTATTCACTTATTTCAGTTGTTCTGTGGACAATGGGGTACCGCGCAATTCCCGGAGCATTTTGATATATTCTGCTGCCGGGACTTCGTATGCACCGAAGGACTGAATCAGGGGCGTGACCATTTGTGTATCGATGAGGGCGACATCGTTCTTTTTGAGTGCGTTTATCAGACCGAGGAAGGCAAATTTTGACGCGCCGGAGATGCGGTGGAACATACTTTCTCCGCAGAATATTTTTCCGATGGAAATGCCGTAAAGTCCGCCGGCGAGTTTACCGGTCATCCGGTCGAATGCCTCGAAACTGTGAGCGTAACCGAGACGGTGAAACTCCTTGTATGTACGCAGGATCTTCTGTGTGATCCAGGTGCCGTCCTGACCGGGCCGTTCGGCTGCAGCGCAAGCATTGATCACCTCATCGAAAGCGGTATCGACCCGTAATTCAAAGAGGCGGTCGAACTTTTTGCTGTCGCGTTTGAGGGTATGCGGGATATGCAGAGATGTCAGCGGCAGGATGCCCCGCGGATCGGGACAACTCCACAGAACAGTTTCCTCCTCGCAGGGCCACGGGAAATAACCGTTCCAATATGCCTGTTTGAGCATATCCGTGTTCAGATCGCGTGAAATACCGCAAACGCCGTCTTCATTGGGCGGCACTGCATAGATGGTAAAATCCTCCGGGGCGGACATCTTCAGAGTTTCACGTTGGCAAAAACAGCGCTCAGGCTTCCCGGCGGTTCATTGGACACGGGAGCGGGTTCGCCTTCCAGAGCCCGTTTCTGCGCGGCAAAGATCTTATCGGTCCCGATCTTTGCCAGATCAAGCAGGCTGTTCAGTTCCTCTCTGGAGAAGGGATTTTCTTCAGCGGTCCCCTGGATCTCGATATATTTTCCGGATTCGGTCATCACCACATTCATATCCACATCGGCGGCGGAATCTTCTTCGTAACAGAGGTCCAGAATGGGTGTACCTTTCAGGATCCCGACGGATACGGCAGCCACATTTTCGCGCATGGGGAAACGGGGGATCTTCTTTTCAGCCAACAGTCTGCGGAACGCCATCTGCAGGACCACAGATGCGCCGCTGATACTGGCGCACCGGGTCCCGCCGTCGGCATCGATCACATCGCAATCGATGTAAAGGGTATTGGGTCCGAGTGCCTGAAGATCGATCACGGACCGGAAGGAACGGCCGATCAGACGCTGGATCTCCATCGTTCTTCCGCTCTGTTTACCTTTGGCGGCTTCGCGCTGCACACGGCTGCCGGTAGATCCGGGGATCATACCGTATTCGCTGGTGACCCAGCCGCCGGAAACGCCCTGCGCGCGCATCCACGGGGGGACGCCCGCTTCAAATGAGGCGGAACAGATGACTTTTGTGCCGCCGGTCTCAATGAGGGCGGATGCGACCGGATGAGCAAGAAAATCCGTTGTGATCTTGATTTTGCGGGACTGATTCCACTCCCTGCCATCGATACGTTTTGCGGGCATGATGTACAGTATCCTTCCTTGTCTCTGAATAAAAAAAGCCGCCGACCGACAGAGTTCCTGCGGCGCACGGGATCATCGCTTAGAGCTGCTTTGTTCCCAACCTGACTCGGTTCACGGGATTCCGTCGCACAGGGTCCGGCGTTCGGCGGCAATACCGCTTATTCCGTTTTTCCGGATTTCTTCTTACCGGATTTCCTATTAACTTTACACCCTGAAACGAAATATTCAAGTAAAAGTCCCAGTTCTTCGCGCATTTTTTTACGATCCACGATCCGGTCGATCAATCCTTTCTTCAAAAGGAATTCCGCTGTTTGGAATCCTTCGGGCAGCTGCGCCTGTGTTGTATCACGGATCACCCGGGGACCTGCGAACCCGATCAACGCTTCCGGTTCGGCGATGATCAGATCGCCCAGCGAAGCAAAACTTGCCGTAACGCCCGCCGTTGTGGGATGGGTCATCACCACGATATAAGGCAGTCCCGCCTCTTTGTGGCGTTCAACGGCACCGCTGGTTTTTGCCATCTGCATCAGGCTGATCATACCTTCGTACATACGGGCTCCGCCGGACGCCGTCACAATGACCAGCGGCAGTTTGTTTGCGGTGGCATATTCGATAACGCGGGTGATTTTTTCGCCGACAACAGCCCCCATACTGGCGCCGAGAAAACGGAAATCCATAACGCCCAACGCGTAACGGATGCCGTTCAATTCCGCTTCACCGCAGATCACGGCATCTTTCATACCGGTCTTCTTTTTATTGGCTTCCAGTTTATCCAGATAGGATGCAACGCCTTCAAATTTGAGGGTATCGATCGATTCCAGATCGGCATCAATCTCTTTGAAAGATCCTTCATCCGTGATCAATGCGATCCGTTCAGGGGCGGAAATGGGAAAATGATAACCGCATTTCGGGCAGATATTGAGGTTTTCCTCTTTTTCCTTTGCAAAGATCGTTTCATCGCACTTCTTGCATTTTTCCCACAAACCTTCGGGAATGTCCCGGCGGCGCGACAGCGGGGAGGGTCCCTGAGGCTGCGGCAGCTCGGACGGAGCAGTATCTTTATTCTGTTCCACAGCGGCAGTTGCTCTGATCGTGGAGTATCTCGCTTTCGTAAAAAAAGCTGCCATAGTCTAAATCCTTTCGTCCGTTTACAGTCTTCGTGCGATCACAAATATGCAGACTCTTCCGGCACCTGCGGCGAGCAGTGAGTTTGTTGCAGATGCCAACGTGGAACCGGTCGTCAACACGTCGTCCACAAGTAATATAGCACGCTTTTTCACATTTGTCGAATTTTTTATGGAAAAAGCACCTTTCAGATTGGAAATTCTTTCCTTTTTTGTCAATTTTGCCTGTTGCGATGTCCATTTCCGCCGTCGCAACACATTGCAGCAGGGGATGTTCAGTTCACGCCCCAGAGACTGTGCAAGGACTTCCGACTGGTTATATCCGCGCTGGATCATACGGAACCAGTGAAGCGGTACCGGCACGATCAGATCAAACTGTTCCGCCCGGAGCGCATCGCCGAGCCGCATCTGCGCAAGATGTCCCAACGGTCTTGCCAATTCGGGACTGTTCTGATACTTGAACCGGTGGATGAGTTCCTTGCCGAAATGTTCCATCCGGTACAGACTGAAGGCTTTTGCCCACGGCCGTTCCGCTTCCGCCTGAAGACAATCCGGACACATATCCAGCATACCGGTAAGGGATCCGCCGCAACCGGGACAGAGCGGTTCCTGAACAAAACGGATCTTTTCCAGACAATCCGCGCAGAACATATTGGCGGTTCCGTCCGCGGGCAGTCCGCCGCAGACCGGACACATTGCCGGAATGAATGTCCGGATCAGATCCCTGAAGATATTCATTGCTGTTTTCCTGGAAATATACGGATAAATGTTCGTGTTTTTCCGTTACAATAACGCCGGAGCAAGGGATTTGCAAAAAAAATTGATGTCCTCACTGGTATTTTATCAAATAAAAGTGTACATTATAGGGATTATAATTTCATAATAACATCAGTACCAGAACGAAATCCAAAGGAGAAGACGATGTCTGAAAGTTTTCTGCAGACCAATTTTGCCAACCGGATCGGCGGCGATCAGTTCGGCAAAGATACCAAGATCTACAAATTTGAAAAGATCAAACGCGCAAAACGCGCAGCAGCCGCCGCAAATCCCGGGGTGGAATTGATCGATATGGGCGTCGGCGAACCCGATGACATGGCATTCCCCTCCGTCGTCAACGCCATGTGCGATGAAGTACAGAAATGGGAAAACCGCATTTATGCCGACAACGGTTGCGCCGATTTCAAAGCCGCAGCAGCCCGTTATATGAAGGCGCTGTACGGCGTGGAACTGGATCCGGATACCGAGATCTGCCACGCCATCGGCAGCAAATCCTCCCTCTCCCTGCTGCCCGCATGTTTCATCAACCCCGGTGACATTTCTCTGCTGACCGTTCCCGGTTATCCGGTCATGGGTACCTGGACGAAATATCTCGGCGGTGAAGTCGTCAATATGCCCCTGCTGGAAGAAAACGGCTACCTGCCCCAGCTGGACGATCTGACGGATGACCAGAAAAAACGCGCAAAACTGCTCTATCTGAACTACCCGAACAACCCCACCGGAGCCGTTGCCACGGAAGAATTTTTCAAGAAAGCCGTTGCCTTCGCCAAAGAAAACAACATCCTGATCGTCAGCGATGCCGCTTATGCGCCGCTGAACTTCCAGGGCAAACCCCTGAGCATTCTCTCCATTCCGGGCGCTATGGATTGCGCAGTGGAACTCCACAGTATGTCCAAGGGCTTCAACATGACCGGCTGGCGTCTGGGCTGGATCTGCGGCAACCCGTTGGCTGTCAAGGCATTTGCAACAGTGAAAGACAATGCGGACTCCGGTCAGTTCCTTGCCATTCAGAAAGCTGCCATCGCCGCACTCGATGATCAGGCATCCATCACGCCCGCCATCAGCGAAAAGTATGAACGCCGTCTGACCAGCATGGTGAACACCCTGAAGAAACTGGGCTTCAACGCCAAGGTCCCCGCCGGCTCCTTCTATCTCTATGTCCGCGCGCCGAAAGCATCTTCCGACGGCACAAAATTTGAAACCGGTGAAGATTTCAGCCAGTGGCTCATCAAGAACAAACTGATCAGCTCCGTGCCCTGGGACGATGCAGGTCCCTATGTCCGCTTCAGCGCTACATTCGTTGCCCGCGGCGGCAAGGCGGAAGAGGACCGGGTCCTGGCAGAATTTGCCAACCGCCTCTCCGATGCCAAGTTTGAATTCTGACGACAAGGCGCATCCGTCATGGCGATCCCGTACATTCAGGAAGTTTACCGGAAACTGATCCATTTGAGTTCCCTCTGGATGGTGGCACTCATCTGGTTCTTTCCGTGGCCCATGTACCTGCTTTTCAGCTTCTTTGCGATCTGTCTGGTACTGAACCTGTTGTGCGAACACGCCTATGCCAATCGCGTCAAATGGATCACGCCGCTGTACGACCGTTTCTTCGGCAATATGCTCCGGAACGATGTCAAACCCGGACAATGGGTGGTCAGCGGCAGTCCTCCGGTCTTTGCGGCTGCTGCGCTGGTGACTCTGTGTTTTCCCCAGCCCGTCGCTGCGATCGCTCTGGGCGTGATGCTGATCGCGGATACCGCCGCCGCGCTGATCGGACGCCGTTTCGGCAGACACAAGATCAACGGCAAATCATGGGAAGGCGTCATTGCCTTTATCATTGCCGGGTCTGTCTTTGCAAATCTGCTCCTGTTTTTTGCCGGTATGCTGACGCCACTGATGGCGGCAGGTGCTGTTGCCGGGGTGACACTCGCCGCTTTCGCAGAACTTTTTGAAAAACAGTTGCGGATGGATGACAATTTTTCCATCCCCCTTGTGACGGGTGTGATCATTACACTCACATCTTGGGTGTGACGGAAAAATGACGGACGGTCTGACAGATAAAATGACGGAACCGGAAAAACAGAAAAGAAAAAAGAAAAACATAACAGATCAAACCATTTAACAATATTAACAAAAGGAATCATCCAAATCATGAAGATCCTCGTTTTGAATGCAGGCAGTTCCTCCCTCAAGTTCATGCTGTTTGACATGCAGGGTGCAGAACACAGTGTGATCGCCAACGGTCAGGTGGAGCGCGTCGGCAGCGACAAGCCCAACATCATTTACAAACGCCCCGACGGCTACAAAGCAGAACAGGTGCTTGCCGCCGGTGCCGACCATGCCGCCGGTCTGAAAGCCATCTGCGAACAGCTGGTGGATCCGGAAAACGGCGTTCTCAAAAGCCTGAACGAAGTGGCAGCCATCGGTCACCGCGTTCTCCATGGCGGTGAAAAAGTCACTCAGCCCGTGGAAATCACACCGGAAGTGAAAGACATCATCCGCGAATGCTTCCCCCTCGGTCCGCTCCACAATCCCGCGAACCTGACCGGTATCGAAGCCTGCGAACTGCTTTTCCCCGGCGTTCCCAACGTGGGCGTGTTCGACACCCAGTTCCATCAGACCATGCCCAAAGAAGCCTATCTCTATGCCATTCCCTACGATTACTACACGCAGTACGGCATCCGTAAATACGGTTTCCACGGCACAAGTCATCACTTTGTGACCATCAGCACCGCTGAATTTCTGGGCAAGAACCTGGATGATACCAACATCATCACCTGCCATCTGGGCAACGGCTGCAGTATGGCAGCCATCAAAAACGGCAAAGTCGTTGACACCACCATGGGTCTGACTCCGCTGGAAGGTCTTATGATGGGTACCCGCAGCGGCGATATCGATGCCGCCGCCGTGATCCGTATGATCGATCTCGGCAGCACCCCCAAAGAAGTGGATAACATCCTGAACAAGAAATCCGGTCTTTTCGCCATCGCCAACATCAATTCCGGCGATATGCGCGACATCATCGCCTCCGCAGAAGGCGGCAATGAACGGGCTGCTCTCGCACTGAAGATGTTCGTCCGCCGCGTGGTGAAATATATCGGCTCCTACTTTGTGCTGGTCGGCGGCGCTGACGCCATCGTCTTCACCGGCGGGATCGGCGAATATTCCGTCGGCATCCGCGAAGAAATCATCAAAGGCGTGGAAAGCCTCGGCTTCAAGATCGATCCCGAAAAGAATGCCGCTTGCTTCGGCAAACGCGGAATCGTCTCCACCGATGACAGCAAGGGCAAAGTCGTGATCATGCCCACCAACGAAGAACTGATGATCGCCCGCTCCACAGTGGACGTTCTGAAACTCGCCTGATCTGTAATAAGGTCAGAGGGCGCGGCTGCGAACTCAAAAAACGGGAAACAATACGGAGCGTATAACTTATGGAAAAACTCACAGGGATCAAGGACAGGTTGTCCAATGCGCAAAAGCTCTGGATCGGGCTTGCGGTTGTATTTCTGCTGCTGCTTGCGGTATCCTTTCTTCTGTATTTTCTGAAGGCGCAATTATTTGAGGAGAACAACCATTTTACGCTCAAGGAACTCCGCATCTGTCGTCCGGACGGCTTTTCCCAAAGTTTCTGGAACGGGGAAAAGAACCGTGAAAAGCGTCTCCGTGAATTGCGTATTGAGTTGAGTATTCTGGAGGGAAGCACGAATTTATTTACGCTGGAACCTGCCCGGATCCGGGAACAGCTGCTGAAGAATCATCCGGAGATCCGCCGTGTGAATGTGCGCCGGATCCTGCCGGATCAGCTTGAATTTGAGATTTACGAACGGCTGCCGATCGTGAACATCGGTCCGGAAATCGGCAGCACGGTCCGTATTGACCGTTATCTGGATGAGGAGGGTTATGTGATCTCCTCCGACCGTTGCGAGCCGGTGGTCCTGCCCCGTGTGATCGATATGAGTGACCGTGAAGTGGGCAAGGCGAAATGCGGTGATATGATCCGCACGGACGGGATCAAACTGACATTATCCTTTGTTGGGCTGATCGCCCGGTCCTATCCTCAGTTGAATGTGCGTGTGATCAAACTGGATACGCTCCAGAGTTGTATTCAGTCCGAGGTCCAGTATGCCGGAAATATTTATACCGTCCTGCTCCCGTATCCTGTTTCAGAGGATAAGTTGCAGAATGACATTATGGGGCGGCTGCTGCCGGCTTTGAAACAGCAGCATCTCCGCAGGGATTTCACTTCTTTTATCGATCTGCGTTTTGAAAATCAGACCGTTGTGCGTCCGCGCACGGCTAAATAAAATATTTTTGAGGAGTTCTGATGGACAACTATCTTGTGAAGAAAGCGACCGGAGCGGTTGCTCTGGACGGTGATTTTGAAAATGATCCCCAGTGGAAAAATGCGGGTATTCTGACGCCGTCGATCCGTATGTACCCGAAATACAATATTTTTCTGCGTCTGTGGCGGAAATGGACCGGGATCGAAGAACGGGAAGCCAACGATCCGTATTCTCCCGTGACGGAACTGAAATTGCTGTACGATGATCAGTATATTTACGGGCTGTTCCGGGTTCAGGATCAGTATGTGCGGGCGGTTTCGACTCGGTATGGTGAACAGGCGTGCACGGATTCCTGCGTGGAATTTTTCATCCGCCCCAAAGACAATGTCCGCTACTACAATTTTGAATTTACTGCCGGCGGCTACATGCTCCTGTACAATGTTACGGATCTGCGCAAGAAAAAATACAAACCGGTCAGCAAAGAAGATTGCGATACGGTGAAGATCGGTCATTCTCTGCCGGCGGTGATCGATCCGGAAATCAAAGATCCTGTCACATGGACGCTGGGCTTTGCCATTCCCATTGCACTTTTTGTGAAACTGGGCGACAATGTCAACGGCGATCTTTCCGGTCAGACCTGGACGGGCAATGTGTTCAAATGCGGTGGCGAGACCAGCCATCCCCACTGGTTCACCTGGCAGCCCCTGCCGAAACTGGATTTCCACCTGCCGATGTGCTTCGGAAGTTTCACTTTTGAATAACGCTTGAGGTCATAAAATGGCAATGATCGGAACAGAGCATTGGGCGCGGAATCTGGTCCTGATGTGGTTCTCACAGTTGCTCGTACTTGCCGGATTTGATGCGGTCATCCCCTTCATTCCGCTGTATCTCGGCGACCAGTTCGGGATCACGGATACTGCGTTGCGCGGTATTTATGTATCCATTTTCTTCTTTGCATCCATGTTGGCATACGCGATTTTCTGTCCGATCTGGGGCAGTCTGTCCGACCGCTACGGTGTGAAGATCATGCTCCTGCGCGGCTCGTTCCTCACGGCGATCTTTTTCCCGATGATGGCATACGTTGACGAACCGTGGATGCTGATCGGTTTGCGTTTTCTCACAGCCGCCTGCGCCGGAACGACCGTTGCTGCACAGACCCTGATCGTCAAAACAACGCCGGAAAACCGGCAGGGATTTGCCCTCGGTCTGTTCAGTACGGCGGTCTGGGCGGGTGCGATGCTCGGCAATACACTCGGCGGCTTGATCGCACACTATTACGGATACAAAAGCACTTTCTGGTTCTGCGGGATCCTGTACTTTATTTCCGGGATCTTTGTCCTGTTTGCCAAAGATGCACCGAAAGCCGCAGCTCCGCCGCCAAGACCGAATACACATGCTGCAAAAGTACACCGGTACCGTCACGGTGCGCTGCCCGGATTCACTTACGGCGTATGGCTGATGCTGTTTCTGCTCCTTCTGCTGCGCTTTGCGCGCCAGTTTGAAGTCCCGTACAGCCCCATGCTGATCGAAGAGATCATCGGAACCGATAAAGCCGCCTTCTGGACCGGTATCATCGGCGCGTTCGTATCCGTCGGCGCAATGATGTCCGGCTTCGTGATCGGATACCTTGCCGACCGCCTGAAACCGCAGATCTTCGTCATTCCCGCTCTCGCCATGACTGCGCTGCTGATCGTGATCCAGGCAGTTACGGATGATCTGTTTACGTACGGATGGTCAAGAACGCTGACATATTTCTTCGGCGGCGGCTTGTTCCCCGTATTCCAGAAAGTCCTTGCCGGCGCTACACCGCAACGGAAACGCGGCTCCGTCTTCGGCTGGTCCACCACATTCAGCAACGTGGGCGCAATGATGTCGACCTGCTTCGCCGGATGGGTCATCGTACTCTTCGGGATACGTGGCGTCTTCATGACTGCCGCCCTGATCACCATCGCATTGATCCCCATCTCACTCTGGTGCATCACAAAAGCAATGAATCAGCCATTCTATCTCGCACACTCCATGGAACAGTTCGGCAGCAAAAAAAAGAAAAAACAAGCCGTCGTTAACCCCTGACTGCCTCACCGTTCCGACGACCAGGCAAAGCGTGGGGAGAAGGAACTATACGGCACTCTATGTGTGTTCTGACGACCAAGCAGAGCGTTGGGAGGAAGAACTATATGGCACACTCTGTGTGTTCTGACGACCAAGCAGAGCGTTGGGAGGAAGAACTATATGGCACACTCTGTGTGTCGCACTGCGTGCGACCAGCGGACTGCCGCTGGACCACTGCAAGGGCAGAGCCCTTGACGCGAGCAGAATATGCGGGGCATATTCTGCCGTAGTCAAAGCTGCTGCGCAGCATTGACGGTAGAAATAAGATGAAACTTGATTTGCATGTGTGCTGTTGAGTAAGCGGAGCGTTATGAAACAGCACTATATGGCACACTCTGTGTGTGTGAATTTTGATTTGCAAAGTGTTCAAGAGCAGTTATATTACTATTGGATTGTAATATCAGCAGGATTTAAGAGAGAGAAGATTTCTTTATGGAAAATGCAGAGATTGATAAAACGGGATTGCAGTGTTTGCGTATTCTGTTTCAGCAGGTGAGACGGAATGTCAATTTCACCTCGCTCATCACGAAAAAGTTTCTGGAGGAATATCAGCAGGATCCGGCATCAGCGTTGAGCAGACTTGCGGCGGAGCAGCAGCTTGCTCCGGAAATGGCTGCGGACATGGATGCGCTGCGGATCTACAACGGTCCGGTCCTTTTTCAGTTGAATGACGGACGCTGGGTTTTGATTTTGAATTCGCGTCAGATGCGTGATGCGGAAGGGACGGCATCCATCATTGATCCGTCAGAAAGCAATAAAGTTTTGAGTGCTTCGGTTTCAGATCTTCTGACGCAGAGTGCGGGGAAAGTCCTTCTTTTCCGGAATCTTTCCCAGATCGATGCCCGGAAACAGACAAAGCTGACCTCATTCGTGCAGATTGCCCGTCACAACAATACGGCGGTTGACATCCGTGAGATCATGCACGAATATGCAGTGGGCGAAGAGGAAGTGCGCGACAATCTTTTTGCCGAGATCGCGGATCATTATCAGTTCAAGCTGAAGAAGGTGAAACTTTCCTGGAAAGATCTGCAGAAGAGTGAATCTGTTTTCCCCTGCATCGCGGTCAAGAAAAACGGAAAATATGCGGTATTCTGCGGATTGCGGGCAAAGCAGGACGGGGAACCGGAAGCGGTGATCCTTGATCCGGATTCCGATCAATACAATACGCCGGATCACTTTCTTTTTTACAGCCGTGCAGAATTGGAAGAAACATTCAGCGGTCAGTTCATTCTGCTGAAAAAAGTTTACAAACTTTCGGATGAAGAGCAGCCATTCAGTCTCCGCTGGTTTATTCCGGAATTCATCAAGAACAAAGGTATTTTCGGTGAGATCGCCCTGATGGTGGTGATGCTGACCATCTTTTCTCTGATCGTGCCGCTGTTTTTCCAGATCGTTGTGGATAAAGTACTTGTGAATCAGGCGTACAACACGCTGAATGTTTTATGGGTGGGGATCCTGATCGCGGTGGTATTCAATGCGCTGGTCAGTTATGTCCGCAGTTATCTGCTGCTGTTTGCGACGAACAAGATCGATATTTCCACAGCGACCAAGACGTTTACGCATCTGATGAAACTGCCGGTGGACTTTTTTGACCGTGTTCCGTCCGGGGTCCTGCTGAAGCACATGCAGCAGACGGAAAAGATCCGCGGTTTTCTTTCGGGGAATCTGTTTTTCACGATCCTTGACCTGTTTGCGTTGTGTATTTTTATTCCGTTTCTGTTGTTTTACAGTGTGACGCTGACGCTTGTGGTGCTGGGTTTTTCCACGCTGATGGCGCTGGTCATCGCCACATTGATTAAGCCCTTCCAGCGCAGACTGGATGAACTGTATCAGGCGGAAGGCAAACGGCAGAGTATGCTGGTGGAATCCATTCACGGGATCAAGACGGTGAAATCACTTGCGCTGGAACCTGTGGAGCGGAAGATCTGGGATGATTCCACGGCGTACGCCATCAAATCTTATTTCCGGGTCGGCAAGATCTCCATGACCGCCCAGAGCATCAGTCAGATGCTGGAAATGATGATGACGATTTGCGTGATCGGGATCGGTGCGCATCTTGTGTTTGACCATGTGATCACCATCGGCGCGTTGATCGCGTTCCAGATGCTTGCGCACCGTGTTACCGGTCCGCTGGTCAAAATGGTCGGGCTGATCCATGAATATCAGCAGATCGCATTGTCTGTGCGGATGCTTGGCGTGGTCATGAACACATCGGCGGAACCGGCGGGCGGCGGGGTACGCAATCCGCTGAAGGGTGGGATCACTTTCGACAAGATCTCCTTCCGTTACCGCACGGACCTGCCGATGGTCATCAAAGATTTTGATCTGGATATCCAACCCGGACAGACCATCGGTTTTGTGGGGCGTTCCGGCTCCGGCAAGACCACGGTCACCAAGCTGCTCCAGGGACTTTACAGTGTGCAGCAGGGGATCATCAAGATCGACGGGATCGACATCCGGGAACTGGATAAAGCGCATCTCCGCCGCAATATCGGTGTGGTGCTTCAGGAAAATTATTTCTTCAGCGGTACGGTCCGGGAAAATATTTCTCTGCCGAAACAGAATGCCTCGCTTGAAGAGATCATTTACGCCTCGAAACTTGCCGGAGCGGATGAATTTGTGCAGAAACTGCCCCGCGGTTACGATACGGTCCTGGAAGAAAATGCAGCGAATCTTTCCGGCGGACAGAAACAGCGGCTTGCCATTGCCCGCGCACTTCTGACCAATCCGCCGATCCTGATTTTTGATGAAGCGACCAGCGCCCTCGACCCGGAAAGTGAAGAAGTGATCCGCCGCAATCTGAATGCCATTGCCAAAGGCAGAACGGTGCTGATCGTATCCCACCGGCTGTCCATCATCAGCCATGCGGACCGGATCGTTGTGATCGACAATGGAGAGATCTCTGCCGCCGGAACCCACAGGGAACTGGTGGAACAGCCGGGTATTTACCGTGAATTCTGGAAACAGCAAATGAGTGTGGAGGACTGAACATGAGTACGAACAAAAATGAAAAAGTCCCCGGCAAAATCGTTGAATTTCAACCGGATGCATTGGAAATCAAAAATCAGAAACTGCCCTTTTTCATCCGGTTCGGCGTCTGGTTCCCGCTGGTGGCAATGATCGTTGCCATCACATGGGCGTGTCTGGCAAAAACGGATGTGGTGATCCAGGGCGGCGGCAAACTGGTGACCGACCTGCCCACCATCGTGATGAAACCGCTGGAACGGTCCGTGATCAAAGAGATCCAGGTCAAGATCGGCGATGTTGTCAAAAAAGATCAGATCCTGATCACGTTCGACCCCACCATCAATACAGCGGAAGCGGAACGGCTGAAAAACGAAATCAGCGCCCTGGAAGCCCAGCGTGCCCGTCTTCAGGCGGAATTTCTGGGTACGGAATACAAAGGCGGCAAAGAACAGTTTGCGGGGTGGCAGCATGCGATCTATGTACAGCGTCAGGGCTATTACAAGGAAAAACTCCAGTATTTTGAAGAAGCCCTGCTCCAGATCAAAGCGTCCCGGAAAAACAAGCAGGACAATCTGGAGAAACAGAAAGAGCGTCTCGGTGCCGTTCAGAAACTGGAAGATATGTTCAAAGATCTCCACGAAAAGAACGCTGTTTCACTGAAAGAACTCCTGCAGATGTCCATCAGCCGTATGGAAATGGAAGCGACAGTGGATCAGCTGGCAAATGATATTCTGGAACTGGATCATCAGCGCGGCTCCACACAGGCGGAAAAAAATTCGTTCATTCAGGAATGGCGCAACGATATTTCCGAAGATATGGTCACGGTCGACCGCAATCTCACATCCACCCGCAAGGAATACGACAAGATCGCCCAGTTGATCGAATATGTGCATCTCCGTGCGCCCTGCAATGCGGTCGTGCATGAGATCGCGGCATTTTCTCCGGGTTCAGCCGTACGGGAAGCGGAAGCGTTGATCACGCTGATCCCGCTGGACGGCAACATTGAACTGGAAGCCGAGATCCGCCCGGAAGACATCGGCAAAGTGAAAGTCGGCGCACCCGCCCGGATCAAACTGACGGCGTACCCCTTCCAGAAATACGGTACGCTTGACGGTGTCGTCCGGAACATTTCTGAAGACACGCTGGAAAAAAATGCGGGCGCACAGTCCTTCAAATATTACCGTGCGCGTCTGACGGTCAGCGGTCAGCTCAAAGGTCTGGACGAAAAATTCCGTCTGATCCCCGGCATGGAATCCCAGTGTGAGATCAAGTGCGACCGCAGACGTGTGATCGAATACATTCTCTATCCGCTGATCAAAGCGCTGGATGAAACTGCCCGGGAACCCTGATATCCCGGCATAAAAAAGCAGGGATCACCGTTTCAGCGATCCCTGCTTTCTGTTATTTTGTGTACGGTCAGAGCGCCATCATACGCTGTTTCAGATCTTCCGGCGATTCTTCCCAGTCGACCGGGATGTAGCAGGTACGGCGGAGAATATCCAGCGTAACGGGTGCAGTCTGTTCATCGAAGCGGGCATCTGCGCCTTCCGGAGTAAGGAAGGGGTTGATATCGTCACGATACGCATTCCGTTCCACCAGCGGCGTCCAGTTGGTGTAGATATGTCTGCCGGCGGAATCGTGGATGCAGCCGATACCGGTCCGTTCTGTAAACGCGGCACATTCTTCCACGGTATCGAAGCGGACAGCCAGAGAAACGGAACTTTCCGGATCGTTGTGGCGTGCGACTTTATATCCCCGTTCCGTCAGGATCTCTGCCGCCAGTTTCACCCGTTCCCGGAGTTTTGCCATGCCGGGATCAAGGCGTTTGAGCTGCGCCCAGATCAGTGCGCCTTCGATCTCGGATGCCCGGTAATCCTGTCCGGCAAAAAACGGGATCTTCACCGGTGCGTCGTAAGCCTGAACGAATGTTCCGGCATCGTGCCAGAGTCTTGCCCGGTCGAACATAACATCATCGTTGGTAAGGATCGCGCCGCCTTCGCCGCAGCTGATGTTTTTATAGTTGTTGAAACTGAAACATCCGACGGCACCGATGGAGCCGAGGCGTCTTCCTTTGTAAAGACCGCCCACCGCCTGACACGCATCTTCCACCACCGGGATACCGTGACGGTTTGCGATCTCCATGATCCGGTCCATATCGCAGGGACGGTTTGACATGTGAATGACCACAATGGCTTTTGTCCGCGGGGAGATCTTCCGTTCCAGATCATCGGGATCCATAGTCAGGGATTCATCGATCTCCACCAGTTTCGGGACCGCCTGCAGGAGCATGGGTGCCAGTGGAGTGGAGATCCATGTATAAGCCGAGATCAGCACTTCATCGCCTTTCCCGATGCCCAGAGCCACCATAGCGCACATCAGTGCGCTGGTGCCGGAATTGACCATAAGCGCATGTTTCACGCCTGCCATTTCCGCAAGAGCCCGTTCTGATTTTGCAAGATAGCCTTCCGTTCCGCCCTGAAAACGGGTCAGGATCCCCCGGCGGATGGTATCTGCAACTGCATTGATTTCTTCTTCTCCGATTCCAAACATAATGATTTTTCCTTCTGTAAATTATTCAAAAAATGATTCCAGCAGTTCTGCCAGAGTGCCTTCATATTCGCCATACTGTTCGTCCAGAACGCCCTGCTGATTTCCGCCCGCCCAGAATACTTTCACGATGCCGTCTTCTTCCAGAAATTCCGCATCGGAGGCATTGATCTCCCGGACGCCGGGCGCAGTTTCTCTTGTTCTGTCCGGTTCCAGCACAGGTTCCGGGGAATCTTCCCAATGGATCAGATCTTTAGTGCGTGCGATCCGGGTATCGTACCACAGATCATCGCCGTCGATACAGCGGTTGACGTATGTCAGGTAGAACCAGCCGTTGGCAAAAAAGAGCGTCGGTCCGCCCACATATTTATCGGGTCCGTAGATGGTGCCGGGAATTTTTTTCCAGGTGAGCAGATCCTCAGATTCCGCAAAAAAGAAGGTGAACGGCGTGTAGGCTTTGTTGTTGGTCTCGAACACCATCACATACCGTTTGCCGTCGAAACAAACGGAGTTGTTGAAGAGCCGTTCTTCGCCTTCTGCGTGAAGGACGGGCACCGGAGCCGACCATGTCATCAGGTCTTTGGAGCGGATCATATCGATGGATTTGCTTTCCCACCAGCCCAGATCGGTTCCGTAATCAATGGCATAAAGATAGACCCAATCATCCTTCACAAACGCGGAGGTGAAATAATGATTGATCAGCACATGGTTGATGACCAGCCCCGTTTCGCTGTCGCGGATGCGGGTGAAATCTTCGTGAAAGTTGTACCGCACCGGCTCTTTGGCAATGGTGCTGAACATCACATTTTCCACGGTGTACATTTTTCCATGAAACCGGAAGGGCGTCTTTTCGCCGCTGCCTTCGCGCCAGATTTTGTGATTTTTGAGTTTGAGCATTGCTGATTACCAATCCTTGCCCAGCAGATTTTCCACGTTGCGATAAAGAATATTCCGTTTGTCATCGTCACTGATCCGTGCGGAAAGGACGCCGCTCACTACCTGATATTCATCGAACCAGGGCAGATCCGTTCCGTAAAGGAGTCGTTCGGAGCCGACGGAGCCCGTCAGTTTCTCCAATATCTGATACAAGCCCGGCAAAGCCGTCAGTTCCAGATAGACTTTTCCGGGCGCTTCTTTGACCAGTTTTGCGGCATTATCCCAGTCGCCGTGCAGAGAATGCCCCACAAACATGATGATATCGGGATATTTATCGGCAACTTTGCGCATTTCCGTATAGCCGTCAAAGGGGGAGCCGCCCCAGGTATGGAACAGCACCGGCAGTTTCCGTTCATTTGCGAAGGAGAGCGCATATTCACATTTCGGGTCACTGACCGGGACGGCGTGATAATCTGCCAGAAATTTCAATCCCACCGCATAAGGCCGCCACGAATCGAACTTCGCCAGATCCTCCCGGATGTTCTCCGGATAATGGGGATTGATCCCCGCGTACATACGGAGAATATCCGGATATTCTGCGCAGATATCCCGCATTTTTTCATTTCTGAACGAAGGTTCCCCCAGTGCATGATGATGAGAAAAAACCAGTCTGCGCACCCCGATCCGACGCATATGTGCCACCATATCAGGCGCCTCGCAGCGTTTGAAATAGATGCCGTTGTGGCTGCCCATGTGACCGTGCATATCGTAGATGGGGCAATCTTCCACGATCCCATTTTCCCAGAATGCTTTCGCCAGAGAATTTTCTTCCTGCCAGATACTCATTTCCAAGCCTCCTTCAGCAGACGTTCCAGATTTCCGCCCGCGATTTTTGCAATATCGGATTCACTCAAGCCGCTGTGTTTGACCGGCAGCATCATACTGCCATGATTGAACACGGGGAAGGCACTGCCGTAAAGAATACGGTCCGCTCCGTAAAGTTCCGCAAGGTCTCTGATCCCTTCCGGGACCCAGTATGCAGAGAGAGAAAGATACACATTTTCCGCCTGATCCAGCAGCGGACGGAGTTCTCTGTCGAAACTGTGACGGCTCGTTTTGTGAACGATGAAAATGTTATCGGGAAACAGATCCACCAGATGATAGATTTCGCTGAAATTATTTTCCAAAGATGTGAGAAGCATGGGGATCTTCCGTTCCGCTGCTTCACCCATGACTTTGCCGATGGAGCGTTTGCTGATGATCCAACGGTGATCCGCAGGATGCATGGTCAATGCCGCAATTTTATTTTCTTTCATCCGGTCGTAGAGAGGCAGCGGCACTTCACAGGTCTGATCCGGCAGAATACACCAGACGCCGCGGAGACGGTCCGATGTATCCTGCGCCACAAAATCGGCGACCCACTGATTGGAAAAGACCGCACCGGCGCAAGCGATGTTTGCGTGCTGGATCAGGGCTTTGTCGATCCCGTAATGATCCATTTCGTAAAAGAGTTCTGCGGGCGTTGATGGCGCCCTGCCGCCGTTCCGCGTACACCCCACGGAACACATGGCATCATAAAAAAACAGATCTTTCATTTTTTCTCCTGAGATTGATGTTTTTTGTTTGACTTGATCGCGACTCTGGATATATTATAACTGCAGAAATCTTTTTTTGCAATGTATAAAAAATGCTAAAAATATATCAATCATGCAAAATCAACCGCCACAAATCAGGAAAATATATATTCCGGAGATACCGGACCATTCTCCGGCTCCGGTCCCGGTCCACGTGGAGCGGCATCCGCGGTGCGAAATACTCTGTCAGTTCAGCGGAAGCAGTCATTATTTCCTGAACGGGGAGGATCTTGTGCTTTCCGCCGGAGATTGCTGCCTGATTTCGCCATGGATCCCACACCAGAACGGATTCCGCCAAAACGACAGCGTCGGCGAACAGCTCTGGCTCCATGCGCATCAGATGACTTTCGGGCTCGTGCAGCATGACGCAGACGGAAGTTTCCGCTATGTAACAAAAGGCAGGCTGCCGCAGGAATATACCGTGCTGCTCAAGCGTCAGGAAAACGAATACCGGAACGATCACGATACAGAACGGATCAGAGTCTTTTTCTCCCTGCTGCTGAAAGAGCTCGAATTGGAATTGAAGCGTCCCGACCGGAGCGAAACCGGCATCGCAGACAATCTTCAGCACATCATCCGCAGCAGAAACGGCGTAAACTGTTCTCTGGCGGAACTGGAACGGCGGACAGGGTACAGCCGGTCTCATATTTCCCATCTGTTCCGGCAGACATGCGGCATGACCATCGGCACCTATATCAATATGGTACGGCTGGATTTCACCCGCGAGGCGCTGGCATACGGTATGACGCAGAAGGAAATTTCCGGCGAACTGGGCTTCTCCTCTCCGGCTGCTTTCTGGCAGTGGTACCGGAAGTTCAGGTGAGATCAAGCCTGTTTTTTCAATGCCGGTTTGGGGATGGTCATGGCAAACAGCGTGTTGCAGACCGCCATGACTGCGGAAAAGGTGAACAGGACTCCGATCCCGAACCGGACCCAGATCCAGCCGCCGAGCGGCGCAGAAAGAATGGCAATCAGATGATTGATGGAGATCCCCGTGGACAGCGTGGATGTGAGTTCATCCTGTCCGTCGGCAAGTTCACGGACATAAATATTTGTGGCAAGAGATGTGGTACTGAGAATGGCATCCAGCACAAAGTTCAGGCATACCACCCAGAAAGCGATTCCAGCCGCAAAAAGATTCCCCGCAAAACCGTAAAGCAGACAGACAAATGTCAGGATCACCGTATCCCAGATCATCGTGTTGCGGTAGCCCCATTTGTCCGTCAAACGCCCGATGGCAGGAGCGGCAAAAATGTTGATGAAGGCACAGACACCCAGCAGGAACGCCATGGATGCCGTGGAAAGCCCGTATTCCCGGATCAGAACATACGGCGCAAAAGTAAGAAAAATCTGTTTCCGCGCACCGTAAAACAGTTCCAACGCATAAAATTTGGAAAATTTCCGGTTGAAATAAAGACGGGGCCGCTTGGAGGCTCCGTGCGGTACGCTTTTGGAAAATGTGCTGACCGTACTGGCGATCATCAGCAGCGCGATCAGGATCCAGAGCGCATTAAACAGATACGCTTCCGATTTTCCCAGCCAGACCGTACCGGCATAGAAGATCGTCGCCACCAGCAGACTTCCGGCAACTGCACCGAAATTCATCACACTGGTCAGAAATCCCAGAGATTGACCGGCATATCCCGGCTTCGCCACCTGCATGGCGACTGCCGACCGGATGGGCATCACAAGATGTTCCCCCATACTCCAGATCATGATAAACGCCACCACAGCGATCTTGTCGGCCGGGATCAACAGCAACGCCGCGCCCGCCATGGAGATCATCGTTCCGAGACGCATGATCTTCCAGTCACTGACTTTATGCAGGACCGCCAGCAGAAACACCAGAGCCAATCCGGGCAGTTCGCGGAAAAATTCCAGCCAGCCGCGGTCTATACTGTCCATGTGATAAATATCGGAAAGATAATTGTTCAGCGCGGCAGCAAAACACCCCACACCGATTCCCCAGAGAAGAATACTGAAGAAAAATGCTCCGGCTCCCGCATCCGGACGGAAGACCTGCTCAAGTTTTTTGATCATAAAAAAAACAACTTTCCGATGTTTCTGATTTTGGGCTGCCACACAAGTGTGTGTGCCATATCGTCCTTCCTTCCGACACTGTTGCCCGGTCGTCAGGACTCTGTGTACAGAAAACACGGCAGAACGCCGTGTTTTCAATTCAACGGTCAGGGGGTTTGCCCTTGCCGTGGTGCAGCGGCGGAACGCTGCTCACGATGGCAAAAATCAGAACAGTTTTTTCAGTCCGTCACCGACCTTTTTCAGTTCTTCGCCGGCTTTATCCAGATTTTTGTCCAGATCCTTGCCGCCGTTTTTGAAGCTTTCCTTCAGATCTTTGCCGGTGGACTCCAGATTTTTACCCATTTCTTTCACGGCTTTCACCGTTTCTTCGCCGACTTTTGCGCAGGCTTTCACGATCTCGTCTTTGGACTTGATCACGCTATTGTAAACGCCTTCATACACACCGGCAGAAAGTTCCTGAGTCAGGCTGAGGGGGGTGATCCCTTCTTCGGACGTTCCGAGGGGACCCATATCCGGCAGTTCCACGATCAGCGGCAGGACCACATCGGTATCTTTCACCGCCACGCGCATCTGCACGTTATCGATGATCAGCTTATCCAGCTGGATGCGGATATCTTTTTTCTTTTCAGCGGTCTGAGTTTCCTCAGCTTCTTCCGCCTCGGGTGCTTCCGCCTTCACTTCTTCGACCTTGGGTTCTTCCGCCTTGGCTTCAGAAAGTTTTTTCCGTTCTGCGGCATCTTTTTCCGCCGCCTTGTTCACATTGTCCAGAATGTCCTGAATGTTGCTGCTGGTGAATGTGAGAGGCGTTTCATAGTTCATCGTAATGTTCCGCAGACGGACTTCGCGGATGATGATCTTGGAATATTCAGCATCGGATGTGACCGCATCGATCACGGAAGCGACATCGATCTCAAATGCCACATCGCCCAGTTTGACGGCATGTTCTGTGCGGTATCCCTTATCTGCCGGGTTACCCATAATGAAATTGCCGATCTCGACTCTGCCCCGGAGGGGACTGATGGAGATTTTTTCCACCTGGAACGGCACGCCTGCCACGATGGGTCCGATATTTTCGATCGCACCTTTTGCGATGTGATCAAGGAAGAAAATACCGCCGACAACTGCCGCGATCAGGACAATCAACAGGATAACGACGATACGAATGATCCATTTTACAGCTTTCTTCATCTGATGTTTCTCCTTTTCAATCTTTCTTCATAAAAAAACCGGAATCTTTTCACAAAGGTGAAAAAACTCCGGTAAAAATCTGATTTTTCAGTGCGGGATCGTACTCAGCACGCCTTCTGGACTTTGCCGGAGCGAATGCAGGCAACACAGACTTTCTTACGGACGACTGCGCCGTTTTCGACCACGCGGACACTCTGGATGTTGGGTTCAAAAGTACGGGGGCTGACTTTCACCACGTGCATACCGATACCGCCTTTTTTCTTTGCAAGACCTCTGCGGATGATGCGCGCGCCCTGGGCTTTTTTCTTGCCGCAAATTTCACAAACATTGCTCATTTTTTCACCTCCGGAGTTCGACTCCGTTCTTTCATATGTTATTTTGTTCGTTGCATGTGCAATAGAGACCAATAATATATACCTTTTCCGCAAATTGTCAAGCCTTTACAGAAAATTTTCTGTTTTTTCCGGCAAAATCACTCTCTTTTCAACGGAAGAACAAGTAGTGCCGCCGCACTTTTTGTAATATTTCCATACGCCGGTGAACCATCCCGGCAGGTGACACTGATATATAATTTGCCGTCATATTCCACGCTGGAGGGATAACTCCACTGGGGTTTCAGATCCAGCGCGGGATCATCTCCGTTCCGCAAAGTATAAAATTCCGAATAGGTTTTTCCGTCTTTCCCGCTCAATGCAAGGAACAGCCTGTCGCGCCCGTACTTGCGTACATTGAAAATGAAATAGCGGCGGCCGTCCGACAGAACGCCGGAATTCATTTTCGATTTCAGCACCGGGATCTCGTGCCGGAACATCCGCCACGTTTCGCCGCCGTCCCCGCTGGTATAGACCCGGAACGCGATCATCATGCCGCAGCGGACATAGGATGTAAGGTTCATTCCCTCCACGGTCAGCGATGCCTCCGGACAGAGCTGGGGCGGATCTTTCGCCACACCTTCCGGGATCATATGCACCACGCGCCACGGACTGCGCTCCAGACTGTCGCCGTCAAAGATCATCACGGCGGGCTGATTGCGCTTCACATCCCTGCCGGCAAGAATGAGTTTGCCATCGCCGCGTTTCTGCACATTGGTATTGGGCAGAAACATGTTATCGAATTTCCGTACCGGATGCCACGATCTGCCGTCTTCACCAAGACGGAAAAGATGAAGCGTCTGACTGCCCTTCTTTTCGCCGTCCGTCAGCGGATCGCAGGTGCGGGGCGCAAGGATGTACAGATTGCCTTCTGCCGTTCCGAAGGAAGGCGGCACGAACTGGAAACGGGGATCGGGATCTTCCGCCACCGTCATAACTTCGCTCCAGTTTTTTCCGCCGTCGTCCGAACGCCGTGCGCGGATCACACTGGTTCCCACACATTCTTTTTCGGGACAGTTATACCACGCCATCCAGAGCGACCCGCGGTAAACTGTAACGGCGGTATCGTGGAGAAATTTGAATCTTGCGTCGGGACGCTGGACCGCAGAAACGGACATACCCGGATAGACCGGGGCGTTTTCCGGTTCAAATCCTGCCGATGTCTGCGGCAGAAACTCCACGGCGGAGAGTGCCGCAGCAGCAAAAAGAACAAGAAGAAAAACAGTCCGTTTCCCTGTCATCTTACAGCGTTACGCCGTCCTTGAAGATGGTGATCTCCTGGAAGCCGGCGATTTCATTTTTTGCCCGGACCGTACCCGATGCAATGGCAAGGATGTGATCCAGAAATTCATCTGCAAGTTCATCCATGGTCTTACCTTCCAGCAGGGCTCCGGCATTGAAATCGATCCAGTTTTTCTTGTTCGCCGCCAGTGCGGAATTGGTGGCGATCTTCAATGTGGGAACGACTGTGCCGAAGGGCGTACCGCGTCCGGTGGTGAAAAGAACGATCTGACATCCCGCCGCCGCAAGGACTGTGGATGCCACCATATCGTTGCCCGGACCGGACAGCAGGTTCAGACCCGGTTTTTCCAGTTGTGCGCCGTAATCCAGCACATCCACTACGGGCGACAACCCGCCTTTCTGGGTGCAGCCGAGTGATTTATCTTCCAGCGTCGTGATACCGCCCGCCTTGTTGCCGGGAGAGGGATTTTCATAAACGACCTGTCCGTGACTCACAAAATAATCTTTGAAACCGTTGATCATTGCCACACATTTTTCAAAGATCGTCCGGTCCACACAACGGTTCATCAGCAGTGTTTCCGCGCCGAACATTTCCGGCACTTCCGTCAGGACACTGGTCCCGCCCTGCGCGATCACCAGGTCGGAAACGCGTCCCACCAGCGGATTGGCTGTAATGCCGGAGAAACCGTCGCTTCCACCGCACTTCAGCCCGATCTTCAGTTCGGATACGGGGATCTGTGTTCTGACAGCGCCGCTTGCCGCAGCGTAAAGTTTTTCCAGTTCCGCCATACCGGCATCGAATTCATCACCGGCATCCTGCGCGCGGAGGAATGCAATATTTCTGCCGGAGACATCTCCCAGCCGTTCTTTGAACGATTCCAGCGTATTGTTTTCGCAGCCAAGCGCCAGAACCAGCACGCCGCCTGCATTGGGATGACGGCAGAAAGAAGCCAGAAGATCGGCAGTCCGTTCGTGGTCGCCGCCCAACTGACTGCATCCGTAGGGGTGCGTCAACGCCAACGCTTTGATGTCGCCCCGGTCCGATGCATTGAAGGCTTTGGCAAGATTGACCGCAAGAGAGTTGACACAGCCGACTGTCGGAATGATCCAGAGATCGTTGCGGATCCCGGCAGTTCCGTCCGCCCGGCGGTAACCGGCAAAAGTATCATTGCGTTTTGTGGTCAGCGTCACAGGCGGTACGGGTTCATAGGTGTATTCCGCGTGTTCGTTGAGCAGGGTCTTCACATTGTGCGTATGGACATGGGCGCCGGCAGGGATCTTTTCCGTGGCATAACCGATGGGCATACCGTACTTGATGACTTTTTCCCCTTCCGCAATGTCGCAAAGGGCAAATTTGTGTCCGGTCTGTTCACCGGTCAACGCCACAGCCACATTATCGGCGGGGGAGATCTGAAGCATTTTTTCACTCATATCAGAACAATGCTCCCACTGCGAGACGGATACCATCTGCCTGAATGGCGGTCAGATTTTTTATCACGGCTTCCGTCAGACCCGGAACGGTATTCAGGTCCATATCCCAGAAATCGGTACGGGCGAGAACATTTTTCACCAGAGCGGGAATATCATTGGTCTTCCACTGTTCTTCAAAATACGGAGCAATACCATCGCTGTCGCTCACCGGATACGCATTGACTCTGCCGAGCCCCACTGCGTTTTCGTTCCGGTAGAACGCGATCAGTGCCGCCAGAGAGAATGTCAGAACTTTCGGCAGCGAACCTTTGATCTGCAGGTAGTCCAGCAGACTGGGCAGCACGCGGACTTTCCATTTGGAGATGGAGTTCAACGCAATGGAAAGAAGCCGGTGCATGGCAAAGGGATTGGCAAACCGTTCCAGAACTGCGGAGGCAAATTCTGTTTTTTCTTCATCCGGCAGCGGAACAGTGGGGAAGATCTCTTCAAAGAGAGCCGTGCGCATGTATTTGCCGAACAGGGGATCCGCCACGACTTCATCCACAAAATCGAAACCTGCCAGATAAGCCGCCGGGATCGTGGAGGTGTGCGCGCCGTTCAGGAAACGGACTTTGCGCGTACGGTAAGGCGTCTGATCCTTGACAAATACAACATTGAGTCCGGCTTTCGTGAAGGGAAGTTCTTCCTCCACGCCGTCCGGAGCCTCGATCACAAAGAAATGGAACGGCTCGCCGCAGTCAAGAAGATTGTCTTTGTAACCCAGCCGTTCACAAATGGCATCCGCTTCGTTCCGGGGATAACCGGCAACAATGCGGTCAACAAGCGTGCAGCAGAAAATATTTTTGGTGTTGATGTATTCCGCATAAGCGTCACCCAACTTCCAGTCTGCCACATATTTCAGCATACATTCCCGCAGGATCTTTCCGTTCCGGTCGATCAGTTCGCAGGGCAGGAAGATCAGTCCCGGCAGACCCGCTTTGAAACGTTCATACAGCAGCGCCGTAACTTTGGCAGGGAAAGTGGTCTGCGTCTGACCCGGTGTGTAGGGTTCCGGTTTGTACTCGATCCCCGCTTCCGTCGTGTTGGAAAAACAGAAACGCAGATCCGCACCCGTGAACGTCTCAATGGCTTTGTCCCACTGGGTATAAGCATTGAAACAGCCGCGGACAGATTCGATCACGCGCATGTCTTCCACCTGTTTGCCGTCCGCGATCCCCCGCAGGATCAGCGTATAAAGTCCATCCTGCGCATTCAGCATGTCGCCCATTCCCTTTTCCAGCGGCTGGATCATCTGGACCGTTCCGCCGAAATCCGCCTTGCGATTCAATTCATCGATCATCCAGTCGATAAACGCACGGAGAAAATTCCCTTCCCCGAACTGAACTACTTTTACCGGATAAAGATCCGCAGATGTGCGATGCAGCGTTTCCATTTTTCTGACTCCTTCTGATAAATGTCTGTGTTATGGAATAAATTTTGTTGACATATTATAAGCGCGCGTAGATGAAAAGTCAAATAAAAACAGAAAAAAAGCGGAAGGAAAAAACAAAAAAAACAGAAGCAGGGGTACATAGTCGCTCCAACCTTAACGATGTACTTTAAAGTCTGGTGACCTTGATGTATTCTATGTTCAGAGGGAATGTGCCCTGCTTCCTGACCGTTACTATAACCGGCAAA
The DNA here is from genome assembly GCA_045589595.1 of Victivallales bacterium. Lineage (GTDB taxonomy): Bacteria > Verrucomicrobiota > Lentisphaeria > Victivallales > UBA1829 > SIG77. The sequence continues at coordinate 51,014 of JAZNPK010000035.1, read as the reverse complement.
AAATGAAATGTCAAGCCCCGTTGCTGATTTTTTTTACAGCACACTCCGTGCGGCAGCGTTCCGCCGCTGCACCACGGCAAGGGCACAGCCCTTGACTTTGAGCAGAAAACTTGCACTCTGTGCGGCGTTTTCTGCCATAGTCAATGTTGCGGCGCAACATTGACGGAAGAATAAAATAAGTGAACACCTCGACAGACTCATTGTGCCTTTGAGTAAGCGACAGCGTTATGAAATGGCACTGTATGGCACACTCTGTGTGCGGCAGCGTTATGAAATGGCACTGTATGGCACACTCTGTGTGGCACTGCGTGCGGCGGGTTCTGCCATAGTCAATGTTGCGTGCGCAACATTGACGGTAGAATAAAATAAGTGAACACCTCGACAGACTCATTGTGCCTTTGAGTAAGCGACAGCGTTATGAAATGGCACTGTATGGCACACTCTGTGTGGCGTTCCGCCGGTCGCAAGTGCGAAAAAAAACCGGACACCTGAAATGGCATCCGGTTTCTGTAGTTTTACAGGATCACTGCTCAGTGTTTCGGAGCGGGATAGAAGATCGGGTAAACGATTTTCTTCTGATCGAGTTTTTTGTAATGGAACTTCGGCGGCGGGGGAGGCAGAGGCTTCACCACGTGCTTCGGCGGCGGGGGAGGAAGGGGTTTCACCACGCGCTTCGGCGGAGGAGGCGGAAGGGGTTTTGCCACCGGGGGAGCGGGTTTTTGCACCTGTTTATGCGGGGGGACGGGCTTCTCCATGTGGGGAGCGAGTCTTTTTGCGGGTTTCTGCGGCGGGGGCGGTGCAGCGGCGCAGACGCCTGCGATACCGGCGATGATCAGGAGGGTCAGGAGTTTTTTCATAATGACATTCCTTTTCTTGTTTTGAGATTGTTGACATTCCGTAGGAACTTACCTTGTTCATTGGATAGCATAATTGTTTTTTCCGGAATAACAAGTGCAGATTGGCAAAAATGTCTGAAAAAAACCGATTTTTTTCTTTTTCTGCGTGCCGGACTTGAAAGTTTTGAAAAAACGGGCTATCTTTTTATATAGAACACATTCATTTTTACAAGTTCTGCGCAACAGTGAAGGAGGCAGTGATCATGAAAGTTTTTGTGACCGGCGGAGCCGGATACATTGGAAGTATCTGCACGGAATATCTTCTGGACCATGGTTATGATGTAACGGTTTTTGACGGATTGATCACGGGGCACCGCAAGGCGGTCGATCCCCGGGCAAAATTTATTTACGGCGACCTTGCCGACCGTGATTTTCTGTTCAAATGTCTCTGTGAGGAACAGTACGATGCCGTGATGCATTTTGCGGCATTCTCCCTCGTGGGTGAATCCATGACGAATCCGGGCAAATATTTCAAAAACAATCTCGGCAATGCCATCAATCTGGCGGACGCGGCAGTAAAAGGCGGAGTCGGCAGATTTGTTTTTTCCAGTACGGCAGCGACTTTCGGCAATCCGGAGGAAGTACCCATCCGTGAAACGACGGCACAGCATCCCATCAATCCCTACGGTGAATCCAAACTCTGTTTTGAAAAAGTATTGCGCTGGTACAGTGATGTTCACGGCTTGAAATATGCGGCGCTGCGTTATTTCAATGCGGCGGGCGCGACGGAAAAATTCGGTGAAGATCACAATCCGGAAACGCATCTGATCCCGATCCTGCTTCAGGTCGCGGCAGGCAAACGCAAAAATGCCATGCTCTTCGGCGATGATTACCCCACGCCGGACGGAACTTGTATCCGCGATTACATCCACGTTCTTGACCTCGCACAGGCGCATGAAAAAGCGTTGTTTGCGCCCGAAAGCGGACATTACAATCTGGGTACGGGCGCCGGTTACAGCGTCAAACAGATCCTGGATGCAGCACGGAAAGTGACTGGTCATCCCATTCCGGCGGAAGTCGTTCCCCGCCGTCCGGGCGATCCCCCGACACTGATCGCATGTTCCGACAAAGCGCGTACGGTCCTCGGCTGGACTCCCCGGTTTGAAGATCCGGAACTGATCATTGAATCGGCGTGGAAATGGCGTCAGGCGCATCCGGAAGGATACGGAGACTGAACTTATGGCAAAGCAATGGCACCGGATGGGACCGTTCACGGTCTTTGATCTGGAGACAACCGGACTCAGTCCGAAGCGTGACCGTATTGTGGAGATCGGGGCAGTCCGTGTGGACATCGACGGCACCATCAGCCGTTTTGAGACCCTTGTCAATCCGGCAGTACCGATCCCGTATCAGGTCTCGCAGGTCCACGGCATCACCAATGAAATGGTGAAGGACGCACCGAAATTTTCCGATGCCGCTTACCGTTTTCTCGATTTTATCCGCGGTTCCAAACTTGTGGCTCATAACGCCCGGTTCGACCTCGGTTTTATGCAGGAAAGTCTTGCCCGGACAGGGTTGCCGCTGATCAAAGGCGGTGCGTTCGACAGCGTGGTGCTGATCCGTAAGGCGTATCCCGGTCTGACCAGTTACCGTCTGCAGGCTCTGCGCACGACTCTCGGTCTGCCGGACGACTATCCCGGCGAAGCGCACCGCGCCGGATTCGATGCGGAAATGACCATGGCGGCATTTTCCATGGCAATGACGCGGCTGTATGAACTTTATCCGGAACCGGATGCCGCATTGTAACAACAGGAGTAAACTCATTTTATGAATCCGATCGCTTTTACGATTTTCGGCAAGGACATCCATTACTACGGCATTTGTATCGCTCTGGGATTCCTTGCTGCTACCGGCATCATGCTCTGGAAACGCAAACGCGCCGGTATGACAAAAGATCAGGTGTTTGATCTTGCCATGCTCGCTCTGTTCACCGGCATCCTCGGCGCGCGGGCTCTGCATGTGATCCAGAACTGGGAGGGACACCGGGGAATCATGTGGATCTTCCGCATTGATGAGGGCGGACTGGTCTTTTACGGCGGGTTCATCCTTGCCATCACCTGCGTCATGATCTACGCAAGACGGAAAAAGATCTCCGTGCCTGCACTGTTGGATGTGACTGCCCCGGGGATCGCCATTGCACACGCGTTCGGCAGACTCGGCTGTTATCTGCAGGGATGCTGTTTCGGAAAAACAGCCTGGGACAGTTCCTGTGCGATCCGCTTCCCGCTTGATCCGAAACCGGGGCGGTTCCCGCAGAAAATGTGGTGTCCGGACGGCTTCACGGTCCCCGTTTATCCCACTCAGCTCTGGGAAAGCGGAGCAAATGTTCTGCTCTGCGTGCTGCTGCTCTGTATCTGCCGGAAATTTCCCCGGGCGGGACAGATCGCCGGGATCTATCTGATCCTGTACGCTATCGCCAGATTCAGCCTCGAATTTTTCCGGGGCGACAATCCCGAACTGCTGCTGGGGCTGACAACATCCCAGGCGATCGCGCTGTTCCTGATGATCCCTGCCGGCGCACTGCTGCTGATTTTTGCGAAAGACAGACCGGAGTTGGAACATGCCTGAAAAACGCGATATTTACCATTTTGTTGTGCCGGAAGAACTCCACGGCGAACGGCTGGATGTGGCAATGGTGCGGATGGCGGAGAACGATGAATTTTCCCGTACACGCGCACAGAATATGATCAAAAACGGAAACGTGCGCGTGAACGGGGAAGTCTGTACCCTTCAGCGTACACTGGTGGAGACCGGCTGGACCATTGACACAGATGCACCCGCGCAGGAGATCACCACACAGGCCGCACCCGAATCCATTCCGCTGGATGTGCTGTATGAAGACGATGCCATCCTCGTGGTCAACAAACCTGCCGGAATGGTGGTCCATCCCGCCGCCGGGAACTGGTCCGGCACACTGGTCAACGCCCTGCTCGGCAGAGAACCGGATCTGATGGAAGAAGATGAACTGGACCCGCTCCGCCCCGGTATCGTACACCGTCTGGATAAAGATACTTCCGGCTCGCTGGTCATCGCCAAAACGCCACGCGCTCTGCGGCGTCTGTCACGGGCATTTGCGGATCGGGAAATCGAAAAAACATATCTCGCGCTGGTTCACGGATGGCCGGTCCCGGCAAGTGCCGTGATCAAAACATCCTTCGGGCGTCATCCGACCGACCGGAAAAAGATGGCGGTCCTCCGGACGGCGGACGATGGCAGGGAAGCGGTCACGGCTTACCGGGTTCTGGAACAGGGGTGGCGGAACGGCAGAAAAGTTGCGCTGGTGCAGGTCCGTCTCCACACGGGCAGGACCCACCAGATCCGCGTCCACATGTCACATCTCGGTCATCCCCTTCTGGGGGAACGGCTGTACGGCAGAGGTCATGCGCCGGATGCGCCGCGTCAGATGCTTCACGCATGGAAACTGGCGTTTGAACATCCGGAAACGGGAGAGGAAATGGATTTTGAAACACCGCCTCCCGCCGACTTTATCGCGGTGCTGGATGAACTGAAAAAAGAAAAATAACAATGAAATTTCAGCGGAAAATCCGGAATTTTTATAAAAAAATGTGGAGATTTTGCTGAAAGGACTTGAAAATCAAAAAATTTGTGGCATATTATTGTTCCGCGTCTAAACATCTCAAAACTGCGCAGACGCAACAGGATCAGTAAAAAACAACAACGAACATTACAATAATTGGAGAAGGAAAATGGCACATAAGAAAGGTCAGTCCAGCAGCCGTAACGGTCGTGACAGCAAGCCGAAAATGCTCGGCGTCAAGGCTTATGCAGGCGAATTCGTTTCCGCAGGCAGCATCATCGTCCGTCAGCGCGGCACTCAGTTCCACCCGGGTAAAAATGTCGGCTGCGGCCGCGACTTCACGCTCTTTGCACTCTGCGACGGCACTGTGAAATTCAAAAAAGCCGTGAAGAAATCGGTTGAGGTCATCCCCCTGGAGATCCCGGCCGAAGCGTAAGTTTCCAGAGAATCGGAAAAATTGCGATTGAATAGCCCGGATAATCATTGTCCGGGCTTTTTTTTACGGAAGATCCCAGGAAGAGAGGTACACCATGTTTGTCGATCAGGCAGAGATCACCATTAAAGCAGGCGACGGCGGCAACGGCTGCTGCAGTTTCCGTCGTGAAGCGTTTGTGCCGAAGGGCGGTCCCAATGGCGGCGACGGCGCACCCGGCGGGAACATCATCTTTGTGGGCGATCCCGGCGAACAGAGCCTTGCGAACTTCATTTTCAACCGGCGCTTCGTCGCTGAAAACGGCGGCGACGGCAGAGGGAAGGATTGTCACGGCAGAAAAGGACGGGATCTTTATGTGAAAGTCCCCCTCGGCACCCTCATCCACAATGCGGAGACCGGTGACCTGCTGGCGGATATCGATGCTGCCGGACAGGAGATTGTGATCGCGGTCGGCGGCAGAGGCGGCAGAGGAAATGCCCGTTTTGCAACCAGCACCAACCGCGCACCCCGGGAACACGAACCCGGCGAAAAAGTGGAGCCCATCGATCTCGTTCTGGAATTGAAACTGGTGGCGGATGTGGGCTTTGTGGGCTATCCCAATGCCGGAAAATCCACGCTGCTGGGGGCGGTCTCCAATGCGAAGCCGAAAGTTGCACCTTATCCGTTCACAACGCTTCACCCCGTGATCGGCGTCTGTGAATATCCCGACTTCAAAAAAATCCTGCTGGCGGATGTGCCGGGGCTGATCGACGGCGCACATCTCAATGTGGGGCTGGGACACTACTTCCTCCGTCATATCGAACGGACAAAACTTCTGCTCTATGTCATTGATATGGCTGGGGTTGACGGCAGAAAACCCATTGAGGACTACCGCATCCTCAAAAATGAACTGGAAGAATATATGGAAGGGCTTTCCGGTCGCGCCATGCTCATCGTGGCAAACAAGATGGATCTGCCAGAAAGTCAGGAAAATTACGAAGAATTCATCTGTGAACTGGAAGACGATATTGAAGTTTTCCCCATGAGCGCAGCTGCTGACGATTCCTTTGAACCCATCAAAGAAAAGATCCGTGAACTGACCGAAAAAGCCGGACAACGCGATCAGGAAGCCGCGTGGCGGCGGAATTTCTGAACCTGCCACCGGAGGATTTGCAATGACTGCGGCTCTGAACGGAAAACGGGTTTTGATCACTGGCGGCGCGATCCGTGTGGGGGCTGTGATCGCAAAAGCCTTCGCCGATGCCGGCGCGCTGGTCGTGATCCATTGCTGCAGACACGCTGAAGAAGCGTCGCAGCTCCCCGCCGAAAAAATTTTGTGCTGCGATCTGACGGAACCGGGCGCACCTGAAAAACTCATTGCCGATGCCGGACCGCTGGATATTCTCGTAAACAACGCATCCGCCTATGTCCGCACTCCGTTTCTTGACGAAAGCGATGAAGATGTACGGAAGATGCTGGACATCAATTTCCTTGCTCCGCTCAGTCTGATGAAAGCCTTTGCCCGCGCTTACTCCGGCAGGGACGGCATCATCATCAATCTGCTGGATCAGGCGGTCAGCGGCCATGCGCCGGACGCCTTCGGTTATCTTGTATCAAAAAAAGCCCTCGCCGATGCCACGGAAAGTGCGGCACTGGCACTGGCTCCACGGATCCGCGTCAACGGTATCGCTCCGGGTCCTGTCCTGCCCCCGCCCGGTCTGGAACATCTGAAAATGGAAAGCACTCTGAAACGGGTCCCCCTTCAGCGATCCGTTCCGCCGGAAGATATTGCGCAGACTGCGCTCTTCCTTGCAACTTGCACTTCCATTACAGGCGCCATCCTTTATGCAGATGGCGGACAGCATCTTTTTGAGACTCATCACCCCCTGATAAATAAGGAAAAGGACGCACCATGAAACACATTTATCTCGGTATTACCGCCGGTGTTCTGGCTCTGGCGTGCGTGATCTTTGCCATTGACCGGTTCCGCCTCAACCGCGAATTTTATGCCATCGGTACAAAGATCGTGGAAAAAACTGCGCTCATCTCGGAAAACGAAAAACGTTATCAGGAAAAACTGCAGGAAAAACAACAGGAGATCGACCGCCTGAACAGCCGTTTCCTCTTTGTGACGGATGTTCGCGATCTGCCGCCGATCCCCGCTGATGACAAAAAAAACGAAAAAGACGAAAAGACAAAAAAGATCGGGATCGAAACAGTGCCGGAACAACTCCCGTTCGCACAAATCACTGATCTGCAGGAAGATATAAAAACCATACAATCTCTTGTCCGGCAGGTGGAAACACCCGTCCATCCGGAAAATGTGCGCCGGGCATTTCTGGCTTTTCTGCACCAGCGGAACAACCGGATGCTCCCCGAAAAACAGTTGATGCTGTCACCATGCCGACGCCGGGTCATCGACCGCGATGCCGCCATCCTGGAAGGCGTCTGCCGGAAACTCAACCTTTCCGCCTCCACCACATTGTGCTGGGATATGGAAAAAATGGAACGGATCAGCGTCACCGTGATCAAGTCGCCCATCCCCGGTGACCCTCCCGCAACTGTGGTCTGCCGCAACGGCGCACCCGCCGCTGTACCCGCAAAAGTCACATGCCAGTCCGCGCCCCTGACCGTTGTCCTGCCATTCGAGCCGGTGACCCTGCCCGATAACACAGAACGGGAACTGCTGCTCCAGATCCATGAAATGCCCGTGGGCGGTCTCTATATCCAGAAAATCGATGTCCTGCGTCCCGCCGGATCTAAAGCAAAAGAATGGCTGCTGGAATACAAAATCAAAAAAGAAATAAAAACCGTTCAGGATAAAGAACTTGCACCACTGAAACTCGAAGCGTTCTCCCTCCTCCCCGGTACATCTCTCACCGCCGTCCGGTCCGATGACAGACAGACATTCCTCGTGCCGTTCGTCAACGGGAAATCCAGTCTGATCGTATTCGGAAATCACACCGTGATCCCGGAATCCGTTACCGCTCTGCCCGCAAAACAATCCGCCCCCTTCCTGCCCTGAGTCTGAAGATGAGAGAAGAGCAGCGTTCCGCCGCTGCACCACGGCAAGGGCGAGCCCTTGACCGTGAGCAGAAAACTTGTACTGCGTACTGCGTTTTCTGCCGTAAGTTTTTGCAACGGCGTTGCAAAAACAGTGGAAATAAGGGAAAACTCAAAACAGCCTCATCGTGCCATTAAGTAAGCGAAGCGTTACGCAAGGGCACTATATGGCACACTCTGTGTGGGGACAAAAAAATCCGGCATCATCCCGAAGGACATTGCCGGATCTTTTATTGAAAAACTGTGTGTAACAGCTTATTCCTGGGTGATCGCTTCTGCGGGGCAGGCGCCAACGCAGGCACCGCAATCAACGCATTCATCTGCGTTCACAACGGCTTTGCCATCATTCATGGAAATTGCGCTGACCGGGCAGGTACCAACGCAGGCTTCGCAAGCAACACATTTTTCAGAATCAACTTTTGCTGCCATTTCAAGTTCTCCTTCTACGGTTTAAGGTTGAGGTTTACATCATAAATACCGCGAAAACGCGCGATTGTTCTCTTACTTTAGTCCGCTTTACGGAAATTGCAAGTCTTTTTTGAAAAAAATCGCACTTCTCCTGTCATTTTGTGATAACCGACCTCAGGGGCGCGGCTCCCGTCAGGCCGGTCTGCGGCAACGCCGCGCCCGGGCTGACGATCCCCCGGCGACGGGGGATGTGCGGTGCTGCCGCACGGAGCCGCGCCCCGTGTCTCTGCGATTTTCCTGCAAAAAACCGTAATGGAAACGGGGCAGACTGCTTGAATATCCGCGCATACGGGCGTATATTAATAATCAGCAAGTAAAATCATAATTCACCATAAATTTTTGGGAGTTTCAGTCATGAGCGAAACAAAATCCGGTATGCCGGAAACACCGGCAAACTTTATTCATGAGATCATCGACAACGATCTTGCGGTGGGCAAAAACGGCGGCAAAGTCATTACCCGTTTCCCGCCTGAACCGAATGGTTATCTGCACATCGGTCATGCAAAAAGTATCTGTCTGAACTACGGTACAGCGGTCAAATACGGCGGAAAGTTCAATCTCCGTATGGACGATACGAATCCGACGAAGGAAGACACGGAATATGTGGAATCCATTCTGGAAGATGTGAAATGGCTCGGCGGCGACTGGGAAGACCGGTTCTATCATGCATCCGATTATTTTGATCAGCTTTACGGTTATGCGGTATCCCTCATCAAGCAGGGAAAGGCATATGTCTGCGAACTGACGGATGATGAATTCAAGGATTACAAAGGCAATCTGACGACCCCCGGCAAACCCAGTCCCTACCGCGACCGCACTGTGGAAGAAAACCTGGATCTCTTTGAGCGTATGAAGAACGGTGAGTTTCCCGATGGCAGCAAAGTTCTCCGCGCCAAAATCGATATGGCTCATCCGAACATGCACATGCGCGACCCGGCGATCTACCGGATCCGTCATGCGGATCACCACAATACCGGCAGCAAATGGTGCATCTATCCCCTTTATGACTTCGCCCATCCGCTGGAAGATGCCATTGAAGGGATCACCCACTCTATCTGTACGCTTGAATTCGAGATCCACCGTCCCCTTTACGACTGGTTCATCGAAAATCTTGAAACACCGTCCAATCCCCGCCAGATCGAGTTCGCCCGTCTGTCTCTGACCTACACCGTTATGAGCAAACGCAAACTGCTGGAACTGGTCAAAAACAACTACGTTGCCGGATGGGACGATCCCCGTATGCCGACGGTCTGCGCGTTCCGCCGCAGAGGCGTGCCTGCGGAAGCGATCCGGGATTTCTGCGAAAAGATCGGCGTCACAAAATTCAACAGTCTGACCGATATCGCCCTGCTGGATTTCTGCATCCGGGAAAATCTGAACAAAACAGCACCCCGCAGAATGGCTGTCATGAACCCCGTAAAACTGATCATCGACAACTATCCTGCAGGTCAGACCGAGGAAATGGAAGTCATCAACAATCCCGAAGATCCCGAAGCCGGCAGCCGCAAGGTTCCCTTCTCCGGCGAACTCTACATCGAACGCGATGACTTTATGGAAGAACCCGTAAAACAGTTCCACCGCCTCGCCCCCGGAAAAGAAGTCCGCCTCCGCTGCGCATACTTTGTCACCTGCACATCCGTCGATAAGGACGCAGACGGCAACATCACAGCCATCCACTGCACCTACGATCCCGCCACACGCGGCGGGAATGCACCCGACGGCAGAAAAGTCAAAGGCACCATCCACTGGGTCTCCGCCCCGCACGCCGTGGAAGCCGAAGCACGGATCTATGACCGGCTCTTCACGATCGCCGATACCAACGCCATCCCCGAAGATCAGGACTACAAGGATTATCTCAATCCCGAATCCCTCAAGGTCGTCACCTGCTTCGTGGAACCGTCCCTTAAAGATGTGGAACCCGGTTTCCGCTGCCAGTTTGAACGCGTCGGTTACTTCTGCGCCGATCCCAAAGATCATCAGCCCGGTACCAAACCCGTGTTCAACCGCACCGTGCCCCTGAAAGATTCATGGGCAAAAATCGCCGCAAAATAAAAGGCAGCGGCGCAGGGCGCGGCACGCGCCGGAAATTTTTCCGGCGCTGAACCGCCCGCGGCGGTTTCACGGCGGCGCTGCCGCCGGGTGCCGCGCCCTGCGCCCTGCCGGTTTTATCTGAACCATAAAATCTGGAGGTATTTTTACGATGAACGAAATGCTGCAGCCGATGAAAAACTGTTACCGCCGCGAATTGAAGCTTGATCTTCCGCCGGGTTCTTATTTTATGTACCGTTCCCACAACAACATGGGGATCGATTACGAACCGTCTGTTGCCCAGCATGCCAATGGATTTGATGTGGAATTTGCGAGCAGTGATGTGATCATTGCGGGCAACGAGAGCAAAAAGATCTTTACGCTTGTGGGTGCAGTGACGGCGTACCGTTCCTACACATTTTTCATTCTCCGCAGGAAGGCGACGAATATGCACAGTATTGAGGTGCGTCAGCCGGACATTATGGAAGGCGACACGCCGGAGGAGATCGTGGTCCTGAAGGGGGACGACTGGAAGCAGTTGTTGAATCAGTATGCGGACATCGTGGCGGAGCGGAACAATCTTCCGGAATTCGGCAAGGGAAAGAATCTGACAGGTTACTGCACCTGGTACTACTACTATGCGGATGTAACGGAAAAAGATCTGCTCGACAATCTGGATGCCATGGCAAAGCACAAAGACAGCTGTTACAGTGCGGATGTCATCCAGATCGATGACGGCTACCAGACATTCCAGGGCGACTGGAACGATCAGCATGCGGACTGGCCGACTCCCCTTGTCGAAATCGCACAGCGGATCACATCCTCCGGAATGCGTGCGGGGATCTGGCTGATGCCGTTCCTTGCCTCCACCGCAAGCCGTGTTTTCAAAGAGCATCCCGACTGGTTTGTGAAAGATGAAAACGGCAATCCCAAAGTCAGTTTCGGCTGGTCTCCGCCGCCGGATGATATGTGGGTCTGTCTGGATATGACCATCCCTGCCGCCCGCGAACATATTACCAATGTATTCAAAACATTCCGTAAATGGGGCTTCACCTACTTCAAACTGGATGGTCTCGGCTTCGGGATCCAGGACGGACGCCGCAGTGATCCGGATGCCACTCCCGTCAGTGCATTCCGTCTGGGAATGAAAGCCATCCGGGAAGCGGTACCGGATTGCCATATCCTCGGCTGCTGTCCGCCGTTCCTGCCCAGCCTCGGTTATATCGACAGCGCACGTGTTTCCAACGACACCCATGCCAGTTGGGGTGCGATCCGCGGCGCTGCCCGTTCCACCCTTGCCCGCTGGTGGATGATCGACAAATTTTTCCGTTGCGATCCCGATACGATCATGGCGCGTCAGGACCGTTCCACCTGCACCATCGGAGAAGCGCGCGTTTCCGCCCTGACAGGGATCGTGACCGGCGTCTCTCTGACCAGCGACAACCTTTCCACGATTGCGCCCGAACGGCTGGAACTTTTGGGGAAAGCCGCAAACATCCGTATGCGCGATGTGATGCCGATCAAGTGGAACAGTATGTCCTGGCCCATGCTGTTTACGGGAACGATCGACGGTGCAAAGGCGGCGGCAGTCCTGAACGAAACGGAATCTGTGATGGAAGTCCGCTTTGAAGACCTGCTTCTTGATCCGGAAAAGGATGCGGAAGAATTGCTTCAGGGTCAGGGCAAACGCCGTTATACGATCACGGTCCTGCCCCACGACGCCGTGGTGCTGAAACAGGTGTGACCGGATCGTTTTACGCGGACCGGTGAAAAAAAGATTGTTTTTTTTACAATCTGCCTTGACATTTTTCCGGAATCGTGTATATTAAGCGGTATCACAACCGGGGTATTAGCTCAGTTGGCTAGAGCGTCTCGCTGGCAGCGAGAAGGCCATGGGTTCAAGTCCCATATACTCCACCAAAGATTCCAGCCTGTCGCAAGATAGGCTTTTTTATTGCCCGGATCTGTGCGTGATTCCACGCTCATTTTCCAAAATCTTATCGCTCCCCGTCCCCTCTGCCACCGTCCCTTTCCTCTAAAATCGCCGTTTTCTATAACTTTTACAGGTTTCGAGGGGGACTTGACCCCCTCTCAAATCCCCCTCAAACTCAAAGTTGAGTTTGCTTAACTCTATGCTTACCAAACCTTCATTTTACAAACTTGTGTCCTTACGCAACCTCTTTCCCTAGAGCGTGACGATGCGGCATGGGAAACTTTGCTTAACGACAAAGAACTCTCACAAAAAGCACTTGATATACGCAAAGTCCTTGGTATTTTGCCGAATGATTTCAGTGTGATGTATGAACCGAAAAGGAGGTCAAGACAACGAAAGTTGAACATCTTAAGAAATAAACGTAACATCTGATACGCCGCTGAAAAATACCGCACTCAACTGAATCTGATGTAAATTGGAGTGCATGTGTATCATTGCGATTGAGCGATATAGACTATGCCTCCAATTTTTTCTCATTAAAACTTGATATTCTTCAATATTAGTATATATTGAAGTAAAGTAGGAGATAATGTTAATGGAAAATTTCGAAGCAAAACTTGCAGTCTTAATTGATGCCGACAATATCACAGACAAGGTATTTGATGATCTACTTACAGAAATCGCGAAACTCGGCGATGTTACCGTAAAGCGGATTTACGGTGATTTTACATCATCAGCAAATGCCCGATGGAAAGATGTTCTCAACAAATACGCTATAAAACCAATTTCTCAATTTGCATATACTACTGGCAAAAACGCTACTGATAGTGCTTTGATCATAGATGCAATGGATCTGCTGCATACTCATCGGATCGATGGATTTTGCATCGTTTCCAGCGATAGTGATTTTACTGGACTTGCAACACGCATTAAAGAAGAAGGGGTCAAGGTTTACGGTTTCGGAGAAAAGAAAACACCGGAAGCTTTTCGCAACGCCTGTAACAAATTCACATTTATTGAACTGTTGAAGAGTTCGGAAGTTTTATCCGCAGATTCCGTTATCAACAACTCTCAGACATCAAGGGATATACAGGCTACTGCACCAAGTCATATTCAAAGCGAAAACACTGTACCATATGATTTGATTCTTAAAGCGATTGAAAATTCATGTGATGAATCTGGATTCGCGCGTCTTAGTGCAGTTGGCACAAGCCTCATACGAATGAGACCTGATTTTGATGTGCGGCTTTATGGTAGATCATTAGCCTCAATCTTACGTGAAAGACCTGATTTGTTTGAGATTACGGGGAGTTTAGGAACCATAGCAGTAAGAGTAATCTGAACCTGATATTTATCCGCTTACGGTATTTATGTAGGAATGCCGTAAGCAGCACAAATACCGAAACTTCCCGCCATCTTCTGCCGGGTGATGCAGGTTTGAATCTGGGGCGAATGTATTAAACGGGTACGTAAGGGGAGGTATTCCGTTTTTTCGGAGAGGTCAACAGTACCATTTTCAACCGCTGCCATTCCCCTCGACAACATCCTCAAGATCTGGGAGTGAGGAATTTATAAAAAGCAGCCGGCTTTTCAAAAAAATCAAATGTTCAAGTTTGCATTTTTATTGTTGAAATAATATATTGTGTGTCAGAAAGAGTTTATTGATATCGTAGTAAAAGGAAAGTCCATGATATCCAGGTCTGTACCAGCAGCGTTGTATCTCAAAATAGACGATGCTTTCTTACTCTCAAAAATAAATTCCGCAGAGCACCGTTTGAAACTTATTACGCCGAGTTGGTCTGTTGCTGTCGCACAGGCAATGATTCGTGCGTATGATAGATTAGATGGAAGAGTGGAGTTGATTACCGAAATTTCTTCAGAGGTTTTTGTTGCTGGGATCAACAATCCTCAGGCGATTGCATTGTTGCAGCAATATGCCAACCAATATAATGTCAACACGTTTCTATGTGAATCCGGGATTCGGATCGCATCTCTGGTCGCAGATAATGAGTTTATTTATTTTGTCCCGGAAGTATTTATTCGGAAAAATCTGACTGAAGAATGTCTTAATGCTGTGTCGCTAACGGATATCGCAGATGATAATGCACGCCCGATTGATCTTCAGAATATTGTGGATATACAGTTGGAATGTATTGTAGGTGATCATGATTTGCTGCAGTACGATGATGTAGAACAAATGAGACAAGTTATTGAAGATCAGCAGCGTAAAATAGATAATCTCGAACGTCATGTGAAAGTTCCCAGACTGCCAATTGCCGCCCCACGCCCATTAAAACGCAAAAAGGCGGCAGGATAACTCCAGCCGCCCCACAAGGGAAAAAGTGTCATTCTATATCAAACATCTTTTTCTGGTCTTCCTATAGTGTGATCTTCTTTTTTCTTCGAATATTTCCAATAATCATTGCAAGAATTGCTCCGGCAATGATTATGCCGAGAATTTTCAAGGCAGTGGCTGTATCGCCTTCAGGTTTTTCCTGTTTCTGCTCTTTGAGTTTCATACCAGAAATCTCTTCTTCTATTTGCTGTATTTTTGCTGCATGAGCTTTTTCAGATCCAGGGATTTTTTGATTTGCGGTTCAAAGCTTCTCCGCAATTCCGGATCTTTTAAGGCATTTTTGATCATTTCCTGCAGTTTTGCATTATTAACCGGAGGAAGATCAAACTTTTGCATCAATTCCACATGATTTCTGGCAATATCTTCAATCGTTTTCTGATCTGCTTTCCAGAATCCTTTACGGACTGCAAGAAAGCCAGTGCCGCCGTTTCCGGATCTTCCGGCAGGGAGAACTCTTTTTCTCCAATGGTGGCCAAAGTCTGCTCCATGTCGGACGTTATCCAAAACTTTCATCCCGCTTAACAAGAACAATCGATAAATACAAAAAATTCCTGTTATAAGAAAATAAACAATCCAGTCATACCACGCATAATCAAATATCAGAGGATTGTCTGCAAGCCCATAATTTTAGAAAACAGGAGTTCTTATTGTTCAAATCAAAAAGTATTGCCAGGATTAAATGATTTGCTAACGATAGAACGTATCAGAAAAAGTGGGTAAGAGTGCTGTTCTTTGGGGAGCGTACCGAGAAATTTTACTTCACTTCTTAAGTGCAGAGTATTTTGCAGAAAATCCGCGATCACATAGGGACAAAAGCCGTGATGCGGGACTTTTTCCCGGTGAAATCTGCCGAAATCATGGAACATATCGGCGATCAACAGCCCTCCGCCCGGAAGAAGTTTGCCGGCAGCAGCATGCAAATGAGTACGCCACTCATCCAGATGATGCAGCGAGAGCAGAAAAAGGATCAGATCAAATTTTCCGGAATCAAGAGAAAATATTTCACCGCAGTGAAACGATACTTCCGCCAAAAAATGCTGATCGGCAAGATTCCGGCGCAAATCTTCCAATGCTTCAGCTGATGTGTCCAGAAAAAGCATCTTTTCAGAAATATCCAGAAACGCACTGCCCAAAACCCCTCTGCCGCATCCGGCATCGCAAACAGAACGGAATTTTTCTTTTTTTCTGATGGCATCGGTCAGCGATTGACGCAATTGGGCGATTGCCTCTCCGGAAGGATTCATGACATATAAACTCCGGCATTGATCTGAATATTTTCACCGGTAATCGAAGCAGATCGCCTAGAAAGCAGAAAATCGATCGTATGGAGGATCGTATCGGTGTCGGTCGAAGTTTTAAGCAGGGCGCGCTCTTTCAGTTCCTGCTGCAGTTTTTTCGGAACCTGACGGCTCATGCCGATATCAAGCAGTCCCAGAGTGATCACGTTGGAACGGATCTTGCGGGACCCCCACTCCAGGGCGACATTCCGGGAAAATGCTTCTATCCCGCCTTTGGTGGCAGAATAAACGCTGGTGGCATTGAAACCGATATGGGCTGCGATCGAAGAAACGTGAACGATACTGCCGGGAGTTTTGTGCCGCAGAAAATTTTTTACCACAAACTTGGTCAACATCATCGGGGAAAACAAATTGACATTCATCGATTCCATGATCCGTTCCTCATTAAGTTGGGTGAGCAGATGGGGACGGTAGATACCGGCATTATCCAGAAATGCATCAAGCGCAATGTGCGGCGGCAGAAAATCATTCAGCCCGTTGGCGGCAAGATCAAACGGTTTACCGAGATCAAGCGGCTGCCAGAGTATTCTGCCGGGAAACATGTCAATAAGCGCAGCAAGTTCGCTGCTGCAATGTTTACTGATTCCGTAAATGATCAGATCCGGATACCGGTTCAGCATTGCCGAAGCAAAAGCCAGACCGACTCCGTTGGAAACTCCGGTTGCCAGAATATTTCTCATGATTGTTGTTCTCCGGTTTTTATATTTGCGTAATGGGATAAAAGGGACTGAATTCCGGACTCCGGCACTTCTGGCAGAATGAAAAAGAAGTTCTCCGTCAGACGGTCAAGAGTAGCGAAACCGCAGTTTTCCGCCATTTTTTTCAGAATTTTGTAGTAGACACGGATCTTTTGGGAAGTTATGCCGTCGGAATGGCGGCGCGGATCGCGGTCATTGCCGCGGATAACCATGACACTGCCGGGAAAATATGCGGCGTATTCCAGCAGAAAAATGATAAAACAGGTCTGCACGATCTTGCGGACATTGACAAAATTGCCTTCCGCACTGGTGCTGCGCCTGACACAATCCGGTTCGTTGCGCCAGTGGAACGGGAAAAAATCGGTAAGCAGCAGACCATTGCCGGCATGGTAAAAATTAAGTTGATAAGTAACCGGTTCATGTGCTTTGCCCCAATGACAATCAAAGAGATAGCAATCGGTTTTGAACTTCCCATAAAAGGTGGTTTTATTGAAACGGTAAGGATAATATTCCGGTAATCCGGCGACCCGGGAAACACAATGCCGCCGGAAAAGTTCCCGGACATAAAGTTCCCGGGTGAAACGGCACAGAACCTCTTTCTGCTCCGGCGAGTACAATTGATTGGGCAGCATGCAGCCGCCGGCGCAGTTCCAGCGGGCGAAACAATCCCGGCAAAAGGGAAAAGAATCCGCATTGCGGGAGATGATTTCCCGGAACTTATTTTCATCGACTTCCACCCTGCCGTTGCGGATCGTACCGTAACACATCTCTGCAAAACGGGGTTCTGCCGGAGAAGATGAACAAAAACAGATGCTGATCTGCGCTTGAGGAGTTATACAGAAACGACCTTCGCAGCCGCGCCTTCCGGGGCGGTCGAAGTGGTTGAGCAAGCGCAGACGGATGGCGGTGCCGTCCCTGTCGGCAGTTCGCCGGAGTTTCTGATATTCTGCCATATAAAGTTGGTGAAACTCCTGAAGCGTTCCGGCATCCGGAAAAAATTCCCCGGATATGACCGGCTCAAAAAGGGCAGTTTTTATCCATGGATATTGGTTTTTCAATATTTCATACATTTCCGGCATCCGGCAGACATTCTGCGGCGTGATGGTTGCCTGCACCACCGTCGGGATGCGGTATTTTTCCAACAGAGCGAGGTTGGCGGAAACCGGTTCACAACTGCCGCGCAGCTGCCGCTGGATCTCCGGAATGATCTCAAATGATACGCCGACACTCACCGGATAACGGCAGAGAGCCCGGCATATATCGTCATTGAGCAGAGAACCGTTGGTCACAAGTTCGACCGAAAGACGGAACCCCTGACCGGATGCTTTTTCACAGGCATATTCAATGGTATTCAAGGTCAATTGCGGAACGGTCAGCGGTTCGCCGCCGCCGAGGATATTCAGCCGCAGAGGTTTGTTTTTACTGCGGCGGGTCGCCAGAAAATAATCGATGGCGCAACGGATATCCGCTTCAGAAAGAGTATCCGTCGAGCGGCCCATGGCAGAGTAACAGTAAGCGCAATTGAAGTTGCAGCGGTGGGTCGGGAGTATGACGATCGAAGTCAGATCCCGGAAATCACCGGTTTCCGGCGGATAAACCGGAAGTACGGCAGAAATTTTTTCCAGCCATGCGTTTTTTTCTTCCGTAGAGCGGACAAAAGTGCTGATCCCATGCAGCGGAGCATAAATTATCCTGCCGGACATATCAAATCCGGCAAGATCGATGTCAAAAATCTCATTTACAGAACGGTCGTCGGAAAAATTCATTTGACTTGCTCCAACAGATTTTTTTCCGCGATCAGCCGTCTGGCGGTGAAAGTACGGTGAAATTCGCACACGACCTCTTTGAATTCCGCCGGAAAAAGCAGATTTTCCAACGGACAACCGCCGCCGCAGTTCCACTTGATCGGACATGAAGCGCATTGCGGATATTTCGTCCACTCCCAAGAACACCATTTTTTCCAGTTTTCCGGGAAAATGTTCATATTGCCGTTTTCATCCAGCGAACCGATGGTCAACTCATCGATGAATTCCTCCTGCGGTGCAGAAACCCGCGGACAGGCGGTTATCATCCCGGAAGCTGTTACCGCCACATTGCCGTGACAATTATACGGCTTGCAGGAGTGAACGATTTTTTCCAGCGGAGTGGTGAGGCGGAAACCGTTTTCTGCTGCAAACTTTTTCGCTTCGTAAAAGTTGTCGTAAAAAGCGGTCAGGAAATTTTTCAGTGCCAGAATATTGTCACACATGGAAAGATCCTTGACATAATCTTTCACATAATCAAATGAAGCATGCGGCAGAGCGGGGAAACGTTCACGGCAGAATTTGACCATTTCCAATTGCCGGTCGACACTCAACGGAGTTATGACCGCACTTATCGAGGGGATGATGCCGTTGGCAGTCAGCAGATCGATATTGGCGGCGACCCGGTCAAAACTGCCGCGCTGGGCGTTCTGGATCTCCGGCAGGATCTCAAAGGAAACTTGGACTTCCATGCCGAATTCTTTGAAAACATCTATGATCTCCTGCGTGAAAAGCGAACCGTTGGTGGTCATATTATATTCCGGAACAACATGATAGACTGCCTGCAGTTCCCTGGAACGGTAAAGGATCTTTTTCATCAGCGGCCAGGACATCAGCGGATCGCCGCCGCCGCCGAAAGAGATGGTCAATTGCCTGCCGGAAAACTTACGGAAAAATTCTTCCAGTATCCCAAGTGCCGCTTTTTCATCCAGTTCCCGGGTGCTGCGGCCTTTAGCCGAATAGCAGTAGCGGCAGGAAAAGTTGCACTTCTGATTAAGCAAATAGACCAGACACGAAGTCGGCGGAGGTTCTTTTTTTCTTTCAGCGGGACGGATTTTTCCGGCACACAATTTTTTCATGACAGCGGCAATTTCCGGAGAAACAGTTTCACCGGCGGCGGCACGTTCCAATCCGCAAACTGCCGCATCGTCCAAAATCATAAACTCATTTGCCAGCGGCGCGGAAACAAAGTTGTATCCCCCGTATTTTCCGCCGTCATCCGGATAAATATCCGTCAGAGGAGTAGCAAAAATTTCCAGACCGTCAAATTTTTTATACATGATATAGCCTTCCAGTAAATCAATGTTTCTCATTCAATCGTTTCTGCAGTATCTGCAGGGAAAATTCCCGCCGCACCTGACAAAAGGCTGCCGAAATTTCCGGCGGATAATATAAATTGCAGTAGCGGCAGCCGCCTTTGCAGATCTCTTTCAGGAAGCACTCCTGACAAAAGGTATGCAGTGTTCCGGGGCGGCAGCAGCCGGCAAGTTTGTTTTCATCGATCCTGACCTCCCCGCCGGGAGAAACCTCCCCGTAAACCATACCGGCTTTTTCCCCCCGGCAGCGGTCGGATATCCGGTGACAGATGGAAATTGAACCATCCGGCGAAAGCGACATTTCCCCCGGACAGAAACGCGCCGCTGCGGTTCCAGCAAAAAGTTGGCGGTGCCACATATTCTGCAGTTTTATGCCGAACGCGGCAGCTTTTTCTGCAGCGGCAAAGTAGGCGGCAATGAATTTCTCCCCGAAGCGGCAGACCGATGCCGGATCAGGGAAATAACTGTTGGACGTCACCGGATCGCAATCCAGTCTGGTGATCTCCGGATAATCGGCATGAAGTTTTTCCACGATTTCCGGAAGTTTCCCGATATGATCCGGAGTCAGTACCGTCCGGATTCCGGGACTGCCCCCGGCTCGGCAGAAAGCTCTGATATTCCGGGCAACAGTTTCGTAATTGCCGCGCTGATCATTCTGGATCTCCGGCAGGACTTCAAAAGAGATCCGGGTATGGATCGCATTGCGAAGCAGAAAATCGGCAATTTCTCCGGTCAGCAGCAAACCGTTGGTGACCAGAGTAAGATCCAGATTTCTCTGCCAGCGGCGGGCGCATTGTGCGGCATATTCAAAGGTATCCAGCGTCAGGTCGGCACGGCAGAGCGGTTCGCCGCCGCCGATGACGGTGATGCTGTGTCCGGCATGCACCGTCCGCTGCGGAGAGAGAAAGAAATCGATGATCCCGCGGATTTGGGCGTGGTTAAGTTCGCACCCGGAGTGTTCTCCGGCGGCATAACAATATTTACAGAGGAAGTTGCACCGGGAGGTCGGCAGTATGCTTAAAAACCGCAATTCGCTCAATCCGGACAAATTTCCCGGAACGGCGGCTGGCGGCTGGACAGGGCTATCAGCAGCAGAAACCGGCAGCACGATGCCGGTATCCGGATAAAATTTCATATTTTCACCGTTTTTTCTGCCGGGAAGGATATAATACTTCATCCGAAAACCTCCTTTACTTCCGGAGAATTCAGCAGTTCACCGGCGGATTTGCCGCACTGGTTCTTAAGTTCATCAGAGAATCGCTGAAAGAGTTCCGTGCGGAAAAATTCCCGGGTATAGCGGCAGTGGAGCGCGAAATATTCCGGCGGCAGGGTACGCCGGATACAGGCGCATGCCCCGCCGCAGTGATATTTGGCAAAACAATCCTGACATTCAGGATGGGAAAAGAGATTTTCCTTCCGGATTTTTTCCCATTTTTCCTGATCGACGGTGATTTCACTGCCGTCCGGAGAAATTTTGCCGTAGCAGAAATCTTCAAAACCGCTTTCAATGGATGAGGTGAAAAAATCACATGCCGAAATGCCCCCTTCCGGAGTGATGCAGTATTCGCCGGGACAGAATCGGTTCACCAGCATTCCGGCGTGGGCTCTCATCGTATTCTGCACCTGTATCCCGCAGCGTTTGCCGGTTTTGACCGCCCGGAAAAAAGAATCCAGCGCATCAGAATAAAACTTCCCGGCAGCAGCGGCATCCGGCAGCAGTTCCGGATCGACGACCAGCTGCAGAACCAGATGGCGGATACCCGGAAAGTTCCTGGCGATCTCCATAACCATCTCTTCCTGTCTGGCGGCGGCATCCGGAGTAATGGTGGCTTTGATCCCCGGAGTGATCCCGTGACGAAGCATTTTACGGATATTTCCGGCAACGGTTTCATAATGACCGCGCTGACGGTTCTGCAGTTCCGGAATGATGTCAAACGACACACCGATACCGATATCGTATTCCCTGACAAAGTCCAGAAAATCATCGTCGGCAAACGAACCGTTGGTCGAAATATCCACTTGCATAACAACTCCGGCGGCAGAGGCTTTTTTACCGGCGTAACGGATAAGTTGTTTCAGTATCTCCGGAGAAAGCAGCGGTTCGCCGCCGCCGACGATCCCCAGTTTGAAGATCTTTTCCGGTCGGGCGTTTTCCCAGAAACTGTCGATGGCTTTTTTACCGGTTTCCGGAGTTATTTCCCGGTTGTTCCGTCCGGCGCGCGAATAGCAGTACGAACAGGAAAAGTTGCATTTGGTATTCGGTACGATAACCAGCCGATCCCACGGCATCGGAGTATGCTTTAACCGGGTATGAACTTCTTCGATACCGTCAGCAAGAGAACGGAAGATCCCGGAATTTTCCGGAGCCGTCAGCAGTTCTCCAAGTTCTCTGTCATCGATCAGCACCGAAGAGCGGTTCAGAGGGGAGTAGAGCCAATGCACCTTGCCGGCAAGCAGTTTGCCGGGCAGGTCAAGACGGAAGATCTCCGCCGATGGAAAAAGTTTATCACCGCTCATTTCACCCCCTCTGCGAGCAATTCCCGCAAAGAACTTTTGCCCATTTCTTCACGAACCATTTTTTCGATCCGGCGCAGGAGCATTTTTTTGATGAATTCCCGGGTCAACTGACAGCGGACGGGAAGCATTTTTTCCGGGAAAAGCAGATTTTGTATCCGGCATCCTCCGGCACAGTTCCAGCGGGCGAAACAGTGTGTGCAATGCGGAGCCCGGTTGGTATTTTCAGAGACGATCCTTTCCCAGCGGGCGTTATCAAAGATGATGCTGCCGTCTGAAGTGACCTCCCCGAAACAGTTTTCGGCGAAACCGGTATCTTCCGGAGAAGAAAGACGGTGACAAACGGTGAACTTCCCCGAAGGAGTCACACACCACTCCGGCAGACAGTAACGGCAACTGGCGGCATCCACCCGGTTGTGCAGTGACGTGGTAAGTTTGATGCCGTACTTCCCGGCACTGTCCAATGCCTGAAAATAGTTGTCCGTGAATGTGTTGAAAAATCCGGCAAACAACTCCGGCGTGTGAAATTTTTCCGTATCCAGCACCGGTTCAAAGATCACCTGTTTCACCGCCGGATAATTTTCCCTGACCTCGTCGATCATCCGGTTCTGCAGATGGACATTCAGACCGGTCACGGTCGAACGGATCACTGCATTGCCTCCGGCGGCGGTGAATTGCCGGATATTCTCCCGGACGGTGGAGTAACTGCTGCGCTGCCGGTTCTGGATATCTTCCAATATCTCAAAGGAAAAGATCACCGTCACACCGCTGCTGATCAGTGACCGGATATTTTCACCGGTAAGCAGTGAACCGTTGGTGACCAACTGCAGTTTAAGCTGCAGCCGCTGCTGTTCCGCATATTCCCGGCACCATGAAACTGCCTGCAGCAGCCGGGGGAAAAGCATCGGTTCACCGCCGCCCATAAACGAAATGATCATCGATGCGGAATCATGCCGGTTTCTGCGGATGAATTCTCCACAAACGGCGATGATCTGATCAAGATCCAGCGCATCCTGATTGCGGCTGAAACGCGAATAACAGTACGAACAGCGGAAATTACAGGCGGCTGTCGGCAGGATCGCCAGCGAAGAAACTCCGGTAAAATCCGCTTCATATTGCGGATAGCGGTCAAAACTTTTCAGCGAATCAATGAATCCGGTCATATTTTCCGCCGGAACCGCTTTTCCTTCCAATGCCCGGACAAACTCCGTTATCCACTGGCGGTCTGCGACCAATGCACTGTCGGTCAATGGCGAATATAACAGCGAAAAGTGCTGCGGCAGATCCGGAAATTCCTGATCAAGCGGGATGCTGAACAGATCTGGTTTATCATATATGTGCATCGCATCCATGATCAATCCGCTCCTTTCCCGCTCAATAATCCGTACAAATCAAGACCATATTGCGTTTTCAACTCCTGTTCCAGTTTGTCAAGCAGAATATTTTTCGCCATTTCCCGGACGGCGCGACAAATTGCCCGGTTGATCTCAGGCGGATAGACTGCCCGGTGAGCAAGACAGCCTCCGGCACAATGGTATTTCATAAAGCAGTTTTCACATTCTGGGAAAACGGCATAACTCCGTTCGCAAAGCCGCTTCCACGCTGCCGGGTCGATAGTGACCGAACCATTCCGGATAGTGCCGAAAATCTTTTCCGGATAACCATTCTCTTTGGGTGAAGAATAACAGACGCAGGAGGTTATGCTTCCCTGCGGAGTCACGGTGAATACCGGCGGGCAGAATGCTGCCGAATTCCGGTTCATCACCCGGGTCACCCAACAGGCAAGTTCCAATCCGGTACCGCGGCATGATTTCATTGCTTTGATGAAAGATCTGCCGTAAGCGAGGTAAAATTCCTCCGCCGCTTCCGGAGAATCGAATCCGTCCGGAATGACCACCGGATCGCACTTCAACTGCTTTACATGGGGATAATTCTGCAGAAGTTCTTCGACCATATCCGGTATGAGTTCCACATTTTCTGCTGTGATGACTGAACGGATAAGGGTCGGGATCTCCGGAGAATATTTTTTGATATTTCCTGAAACCAGATCAAAATTTCCGCGTTGGAGATTCTGGATCTCCGGCAGGACTTCAAAAGAGACTTTCAACTGAACATCATATTTTTTCAAAATCGCGCAAATTTCATCATCCAGCAGCGAACCGTTGGTGATGATGCCGATGGATACCTCAAGACCGCCGATCTTTTCCAGCTGCCGAATCATCGCAATGGAACGCTGCAGAAGTTCGCGGGCAAGCATCGGTTCACCGCCGCCGATGAAATTGACCGCGATCTTGCGCCCCTTTTTAGCCGGAGAAAGAAAATACTTCAACATGGCTTCGATTTCCGGATAAGCGATCTCTCCGGTACTGCGCCCCTCCGCCGAATAACAGTAGACACACTTGAAATTGCAGCGGTAAGTCAATATGAAATACAATACATCAACTTCGCCGGGATCGGAGATCACCGGGAACTCCGGCAGCACAGAAGGTAATTCCAGCCGGGGATCGCCCTCCGGAAGCAGCGGAGAATCCGTTTGGATATGATGGCGAAAAAATTCCCCGTCAACAACTTGCATGCTCCGGGTGACCGGCACATAGCAGAGATAGAAATCTCCCGCAGCAAAACCGTACGATTCCCCGATCGGAATAAAAAACATCCCCCGGGAAGCAAGATCAGCAACCGTTTGTTCCGGATTCATTTTTCCACCTCTTTTCTGATGAATTCCGCCACACTCATGCCGGTCTGCCGGCGGAATTGCCCATCGTACCGGCGAAAAAAATATTCAGCGGCAAAATCCCGGTAAAAACGGCAGATCACCTCCCGGAAATTTTCTCCGTACTTAAGCATCCGGTTATGACAGATACCGGCACAATGCAGTTTCAAAAAACAGCCCGAACAGCGGGATGAAGCCAGTTGTTTCAGATGCCCGGTCATCAATCCGTTATATTTTTCCAAATCAAAAATCAACTGCCCGGCATCATCCAGACGGCCGTAAGTGTAAGCAGAATAGTCTTCCGCCGCCGGAGCTGAAGCAAACGGGCAAATAACGATATCTTTGTGAAAATTCACACACAGTTTGCCGGGACAGAAACGCGAACGGATACCGGAAAGCCGCCAGTAAAACGGAAATCCGATTTCCGGATCGGTTTCTTTCCGGGAGTCACTGATCCGGAAAAAGTTTCCGGTAAAGCTACGGAAAAAATCTCCGGCAGTATCTTCATCCATCCGGCGGTCGATGACAGGGGTACAACTCCAGTGCCGTACTTCCGGGAAAGATACACACAGTTCCCGGTACATTTCAGCCATGCAACCGACCGTTTCCGGTGTGATGGTTGAAGTCAGCGACGGGATCATTCCGGAATCGATGAGCTGCCGCAAATGTGTTTTTACCGCATCATAATGTCCCCGGTGAAGTTCCTGGGCGGCACGGGTCAATTCAAACGATACCGAAAGATGCACCGGATACTTCTGCAGTTTGTCAATCAATTCTCCGGAAATCAGCGAACCGTTGGTCACGATGATGACCCGGTATTTGAAGCCGGAGGCGGCACACATGGCATCGATGCGTTCCAACAGATGAAAAAGCCGGCTGCCAGAGAGCAACGGTTCACCGCCACCGGATATGAAAAAAGTAAGAAATCGCGCCGTGACCCGCTCCGGATCGATAAAATACTTCAGAATATGATCAATATCCGTATCGGA
The DNA here is from genome assembly GCA_045589595.1 of Victivallales bacterium. Lineage (GTDB taxonomy): Bacteria > Verrucomicrobiota > Lentisphaeria > Victivallales > UBA1829 > SIG77. The sequence continues at coordinate 24,990 of JAZNPK010000035.1, read as the reverse complement.
AAGTTCCTCCCGGCATCTGCCGTTGGCGGAATAACAGTAACTGCAGGAAAAGTTGCAGCGGTTATTAAGTAAAATAGTTAACTTTGTATATTCATGCGGTGACTGCGGAAGAAATTCCGGTTCAAGTTTTTCTCCTTCGGCAAGTGAAGCGAGCCGGGCATTTTCTTCAGATGGAAGAGTGCCGTTGTCCGCATGCATTTTCAAATCGGCGATATCCGTATGCTCAAGCAGCTGCATGGCACCGGTCTGCGGGCAGTACAGCAGTGCAAGCGGAGTTTTCTCTCCGGCAATCCTGCGCAGAGGAATCGGGAACAACTCTGTTTTGCAATACGAAAAAGAGAGATTCAATCTTTCACCGTTTTGTGTAATTCTTGATTTCCAGATTCCGGTTTCAATGGTTCACTCCCCTCTGCCGGCGAAAGCACGTCCATCCCGGAATATAGCTTGCCCGAAAAACTGATAATAACGCTAATAATACCGTAATCCACTGAATTACCGGAATTTTGCTCCAGATATCCAGCGGTACGGTATTACCCCATAAATAAGTTCAGCATCTCTGCCGGATGGTATCACAACCTCAATCTTTGCAAACACAGCCGCTGCAGTTGTCGCAGCAAGCGGAAGCATTGGCAGAAGAGGTCTTGACTTTTACTACAGGTGTAACCATTTTCAAACTCCTTGGCTATATACATTAACTCGGATCTGACCGAAACTTTGCAAATTCCCCGGATCCGACGGGAAACTTTAAGTTAAAATAATACTCAACTTCAATAATTTCAAGTAAAAATAACGAAAAAAATAAAAAAAATCAGAAAAATCCCATAATTTTTTGAAAAAGGCTTATTTTTGACATAGATTGAGCGTGACGGAAGCAATTTTTTCTTACCCCGTCTTTGTGGATAACCGTTTTCAAGCAGGAAATGTTATGCAAAGTCAAAAAGCATTTGGTATGCCTGTTCAGGAGTGCCACGAATCTTTTTAGGACCTCTGCGTCCCATCGTATCACATGATTGAATCACACTTGTCAAATCGAAATAGTTCAGTAATACGCTGCGAACAAGAGTATATAACCTGTTGAAAATATGTTTCCAACGTTTCTCCCATGAAATAAAGCGAAGCAAAAGATACGCCAGTAATCCAGTCCGGATTTGCCATCTGGCAGCATTTTCATTGTAGCCCATAAAATCAGCCAGTTGCAGAGTTTGTTTAAGTTCTTTGAAGAAAACTTCGATTCCCCAGCGTGCCCGTTATAACTCACAAACTGTTACCGGTGACCAATCAAAGTTATTTGTAATAAAGGTTATGAGAGTCATTTTCTTTTTGACTTCAACTTCAGCAGTCACCAACCGAAGTTCTTGGGGATAAAACCTTGCAGTGTTTGTTACAGTAAGTTTGATTCTTTCATCAGTGATTATATGGATTTTCTTTCTATTGTATGGTCTTTTCAGGTGCTATTCCATAACTTTCTGCTCATCTCCTGCTACATCTCTGTTGCTGGAAATCGCATGCTGTCCCATAACTTTATAGACCATATTTTCTTTTTTACGGGTAACCCAGAATATTCTTCGTTTATCAAGAGAATTAAGGTGCTTGAAATCAACATATTCCTTGTCAAAAAAACAGCTGTTTCACCGGCTTTCAACCCGGAACAAAGTTCCGGTGCGGTCTTGGGATCGGAATCTTTCGCACTTTTAACGATGATAACTTCCGGAAGAAAAGATTGCATATTTAAGCTGGTATGGGCTTTGGCTGCCGCTTTTCTGCGACGGTGTTTTGCCCAGTCAAGACTGTTTGCGGTTAGTTGTATGGTTGTTGAATCAAATGCAAATAATGTTCGCTTGATCCGATGCGGAAGCCCCGGATAACTGCGGTTGCTTTTGAAAAACTTTGGATAGGATTCCTTCAAATCGTTGTACACATACCAAAAAAGTTCCTCCGCCATATCTGCATTCCGGTTGCGGTTGGCATAAGATAAGCCATTCCGTGTAGGTGGAGTGCAACGGCGGATTTGATTCAGCATCCCGGAATGATGTTGCAGGCTGTCACAGGAGATGTTTCTGGTTTACAATGCGATCTGTCGGGCTGTTGCCAACCCCTCCGCCAACATCACGGCGGCTCAGGCTCTGGAGTGGTCCGATAAGACGCTGATCAACCTTTACACGGCAGGCGTGATCTCCAAAGATCAGTTCGTTACTGCGCTTAAGGCGCTGCAGAAGCGGGTCTATTTGAACCTGGGCAGAGACCGTAAGCGTTGGGAGCCGGTAATCGCTTCTATCCGCTTCGGTATCGTTCACGCAGATAAGCTGGAGCAGCTGGGCGAATGACGGCGCAATATCATTACAGCGAAGGGCATATCCTCACGCTGATCGAGCGCATCCGTGAAGATCAACTCAGCACGCCGGACGGCTTTTTTATGACGCCGGTCGCTGAACTGACCGCCTGCTACAACGGGATCGGACCGGATTCCTGGAGCCCCGCTCTCCGGTCCCTGACTACACGCCTGCTGGACCTCTACGAAGCCGAAGCCCTGATTCACGATTGGGAATATACCTACCAGCCGCGGACAAGCAGCGCGTTTCTCGCCGCGAATATCCGCTTCGCCCGGAATGCGATCCGTGCCGCATTTCGCTGTCGCACGATCCCCCCGAAGCTGCGTCTGAAACGGGCTGCCTGCGGCGTGCTGCTCGCCAGTCTCTGCCAAGTGTTCGGCTGGAAGGGCTATCTCCAGACACCCCAAAAAATAATAGGATTTACGCAAAATGAAAATTAAATTTACGCTCGCGGCGCTCGCCGCCGCCCTGTTGACCGGCTGCTTCTCCCCCACCGAAAACATCGTGCGGGAGTTTGATGCAGACGGCAGACTCACCCGGGAAACGATCACCAGTGAAAGCGTGATCAAGACCATTACGGCGTCCACACAGGGCAAGACGGTGTTCGCCTGGGACAACTCCTGGCTCGCTTATATCAGTGCCACGACAAGTACCGTGGAAGACCCCACGCCCACGCTCAAAATGGGCATCGGACGCGCCGATAAAGGTGTCCTGACGCTTGCTCCCGGACACAGCCTGGAGACCACTCCGGAGCTGATCCGCGCCGCACGCGCTGGCGAGATTTCCCTCTCCACCTCCGGCGTCTCTACCAGCTCCGGCACAAAGTAAAACAGAAACAACGGTTTACGCAAAACGCCCCGGACAGCATTTTTCGCTGTCCGGGGCGTATCTCTTTTTAAATCCGCGCGTTCAATTAGGTTTACGCAAAATACATCAGATCAGGCGCAAACCAAATTACAATGCCCGAGCAAATCCGGGCAGACAATATATCAATAAGATTTGCAGTCGAGCAACAGAAAAACTTCAGACAATTATAAAAGAACTGGAAAAAGAACATCCTACTGAAAATATGGCCGAGGAGGAAATGTGTCAATATATTTATCAGGCCAATAAAGAATTTCAAGCATTGGCAGATGAATTTACAGAGTAATTCCCCTGCGGAAACTCTTTCGTCATCCGGTAAAACCTTTTTGCAGTTTCCAACGCCGCTTCGGGAGCGATCCTGAGGCGGAGCAGGATCTTGACAAGTATCCTTGCTGCGAGGGCGGTATCTTCATCAAGGGTGAAGATGATTTTTTCAAGAGTACAATTTTCATCTTTCGCAAAACAAAGTTGATATTCTCCGGCCTCGGCTGCAACATTCTGAAGTGCCATGATTTCAGGAACTCCGGGTACAGCTTGAAGTTGCCATATTTTATTTTGTGTCATTTCGCTCTCCTTCACAATATTCCTCCCCCTGATCTGGGGAAGGAGTTGTTTTTGTAATTAAACCAAATTTAGTTTTATTATCACTTGGTAATGATAACGATAATATCTTCAATGAGACTGATCCAATCACCGGGATCTTGAGAAATATTTGACATATTGAGATTTTCCTTTCGTTGATTTTATATTTACCATTCAAATATGATACCGTCTTCGTCGATTGTAATGCTGAAGTCTGCCATGCTCAATTCTCCTTTGTTGAATCAATGATTTTTTTTACGACATAAGTTCCGACAATAGTAATAACTCCCCAAGGAACTGTAATAACCATTTTTGAATTCTCCTTAATCATCGTCTTTACAAATATTGTAAATAATTGTACCTGCAGCGATCCCGGCTTTAATCAGACCACCTTTGGTTACTGTTACTGCGAGTGTTGTTACGATTGGAAGTAAAACCATTTTTTATTCTCCTTCGTGTTTCAGTTTTATATTTGTTTTCCGCTTTTGCGGGGGTGTTACATCTATTTAATCGTTACTGTTTTGAAATCCTGACAATATGTTATGATTTTCTCAAAAGAGTTTTCCGATGCCGCCGATAATTTCCCAGATTGTTTCCAAATGCATTTTTCTTGTTCCTTTATGTTATTGTCTTGTTATCTCCGCCCCGTGCGGAGTATTTTCATCTATTATATCGCTGCTGTTTTGAAATCCTGACAATTTTTTTTATCGTTTCAAGATTTTTCCGAACAATTTTTCCATGCCCTCATCCCCGCCCCAGGCACGCCGGACATCATTGGAATCCAGAATCCGGCAATGCTGAGTTATCATATTTTTCTGCAAACGCCAGCCATTGCATTCAGCCAGATTATTCCAGAACACATGTCCTCCCATAGTCGCTGTCGGAATGTTGGGCATGGATGCCCGACGCAGTAAGTCAATAATTTCACCGGTTTTTACAGCGTGTTCAAATGCCTTTGCGAGTTGATAATTTGTCATTTTTTTACCTTTCTATGTTATTTTCATTTTTCTCTGCACCATGCAGAGAAATCTTATACCTATAAAATCGCTATTCTTTTCAAATCCTGACAACTTTTTTACCAGCAGATGAAAGGGGCAAATGTTTTTCCCTGTTCATCTTCATCGAAAATATCTTTCGGTGGCATAAAAATTGTTGCTCCAAAAGTCACTGTTCATTTTAATCATCCTTTCGTTATGTTCCATCTATTTTCCGCACATTGCGGAGGAATTACATCTATTAAATCGTTATTTTTTCAAATCCTGACAAAGTTTTTGTTTTTCCTCAGAAAAGTTTTCCGATACTCCCAATAAATTTCCTTATATCAGCTTTTCTTTCTACCGCCTTGAGCAGCCATTGCTTCTTTTATGTAATCGCACTGATAATAAAATCCTGACATCGTCTCAAAGTTTAAGCATAAAAATCAGAATAAAAGTTTCAGAAAAAAATATGGTAGAGTATGCAACTTGACCCGTTGCGGGAGTTGAGCGGTAAAATAGCAAGTTACGGAGATTGGGGGGTGACAAATACCCCAAAAGTTAGAGGGTGTTTGTTTTTAGCGTCTATGCTCCACCATGATTTTCCAAGCCGCTTTTCAAGCGGCTTTTTTTGTGCCTTGTAAAAGGCACAAAAACTGCTCCGCAGGGAAAATCATGCCCTCCATAGCTTTAGCGACGGAGGGCAATCACGCCAAGAAAACAGAAAAGGCTCAACAGATATGTTTTACACCTACATTATCCGCAGCATCAACCATCCATGTCAGCGATATATCGGCAGTACCAGTGATTTACGCAAACGGTTAGCCAAACACAACGAAGGAGGAGTTCCACATACGGCTCCTTTCAAGCCATGGAAACTTGAAGTTTATTTCGCCTTTGAAACCAAAGAAAAAGCTACTGCATTTGAAGCGTATCTCAAAACTGGCTCCGGTCATGCTTTCGCCAACCGCCACTTCTGATTCCCGGATCTGTGCGTGATTCCACGCTCATTTTCCCGATTCTTTTCTCTAATCCGTCCCCTCTACCACCGTCCCTTTCCTCTAAAATCGCCGTTTTCTATAATGTTTACAGATTTCGAGGGGGACTTGACCCCCTCTCAAATCCCCCTCAAACACCAATCCAAGTTTGCAAAACTCTATACTACCCATTTTTGATTTCTACGAACCAGTGTCCTCACGATAGAAATAACTTCCGCTGTTCGTCCCAACTTTCCGGAATACCCCTGCGGAGTTTATCCAAGGTCAATGTTTCCGGCTGACGGTTTTCCCATATCAACTTGACAATATCCGGAGCAAGGTTCGCCAGTTGGACCAGACGATTAAAATGAGAGCGATCCATTTTCAACTTATTGGCGATTTCCCGCATCGTTGAGGCTTTGCCGGAAGTCAACTGTGCCATCCCCTGATGAGCTTGCAATATTGCCATTTTAAGCGGTGTCACAGGCTGTTCTGGAACATCTTCACTTTCCACTTGGATTTCCAAGGATAATATACACCCCGCAAGTGGACATTTTGTGGCCTATTGGATTGCGAACAGAAGATTTTTGTAAAAAAACTTTTTACTCGGCTATTTGCAGGCAGAGATGCTTGACCTGCAAGGCAATGCTGCCATAAACGGTTGACGGATGTACTGCATTGAGTTCCCGGTCAAGTTTGTCAGCAATGCCGGGAAGTTTTGCCGCCATAGAATCAAGCTCGGCAAGTACCATCTTGGGGTTGAGTCTGCACTCTTCTGCCATTGCGGAAAAATATTCTTTTTTCAACATTCCCATTCGGCTTTCGCCGCCGACACTCATTGCAAAACAGCGTGACATCGTTTCATAAACCATGGTGCAGAGCAAGTCATACGCCGGAGCGAATGACGGAATGCCGTTGTTATAAAGCACCGCATAATTTTTTGCGTGAGCATCACAGTTGCCGATAAGAAAATTGAAAATAAGCAAGCGGATAAACTGCAAGCGGCTCATCGCAGATATATGCATATCACTCATACACTGCAAACAATCTTTAACTCCCGGACCGCCGTCTTCCTCATATTTCAAATGAGGCGGCACATTGAGTAACTGACAGAAGTCCTCCTGATGCAGCCGCCGTGTAATGCCGTTTTTTGTACTGCGGTCAAAGCGTTCCACCACATAAAAGACATCCTCATCAATGGTCAGAATATCGCATTCTGCGACCGGCAGCCCCATTGCTTTAGCCAGTTTCATACAGAAATATTCATTGTGAACACTGCTTTGAAAATTCGGGATTACGGGCTTAATGATGTGAGTTGACGGCGTTCCGTAAAGGGGCAGTGAAATCGTACCGTTTTGCACACACGCCACCAGTTTTTCCTGCGAACCAGCACCGGAAATGCGGACACCCTCATCGCCAACATCCAAGGGGCGTTGTCCTAGGTTATCGAGGATTTTATAGGCTTCTTTAGCTGAAAGTTTCCGGTAAACAGGATTATTTGCCGACTGCGGTGTTTCTCCCTGCGGATAAAATGAGACCGCCCCGGCACAGTCCGCACCGATTTCTTTGAGCAGACGGAAAGTGTTTCCCGGCGATACATGAAGAATCATCGCCACCGTGTTGCGGATGCGTTCATCCGGGAGCAAATTGGAAAAGAAACTTTCCACTTCCGGATCGGTGAAAAAACCTTCTTTCAACGGCAGATTTTTTGACAACGGATAAGCTCCCGGCGTATTCAGAAATTCCGTATCGTAGGCAAAGGACATCACGCCGTTGTCAGTAAACAACGTGCCGATTTTATTTTCATTCAAGAATACATCCAGCTGATCGTGAAAATCCATAAGTCATTACTCCTCAAAGGGGCTGTAAATGTGTATATCCACACCCAATGTTGTGAGTACACTCAAAATCTTACCCAGCTGACAGGTCGCTTTGCCGCTTTCCAAATCACCGATAAACCGTACTCCGGTATTGGACAAGCCTGCCAATTGTGCCTGAGTAACCCCCTGCGCTTTTCGCAGTTCACGCACCTTTTTGCCAATAGCTTCGCAACTCAATAATGCTTCTTTGCTCATAAAAAACTCCATATTTTCTTACCGTTCGGTAACAATATAACACAAAAAAGCAAAAAATCAAGTAATTCTTACCGCTCGGTAACAAAATATTCAAAAATAAGTGTATTGCAAGTGAATCTTACCGTTCGGGAATTTTATCGACAGTACAGCGTTTACAGCAAAACCAATAGCGTTTCATCCGATATAAGACAATTATTCTCTCGGCGGCAGACCTTTGAAGGTGCGGATGGCGTCTCCGCGTTCAAGGTGGTAGTGATCGAGCCACATTGATTCTTTTTCGGCGGCTTGGCGTTGTTCGGTTATCAGATGTAGTTTTTCCTGCAAACGCAATATTGCCAATGCTTTGTTGCGGGTCTGGGAACGCTCTTCGCTGGCACTTGCTTCTATGCCGGTGGGCAAATGAATGACTCTTACCGCAGAATCGGTAGTGTTGACATGCTGACCGCCATTCCCGGAAGCTCGGCAGGTTTCGATTTTAAGGTCGCTTGACTTGAAACTGCTGTTATCTATTGTTTCGAACTCAAAAAAAGCTACTTTGACAAACCAATTTTTTCTCAAATGATGAGGACGGATGGTGCTTTGCCAGATCCATTTTACTGTACCTTCCCAGTTCTTGCGGAAAGCATCTATGTTTGCTCCCTCAATAGCAAAACGCATGGAGGCGATTTCTCTGTTTTTTGCCGGAGGTTCGGTGAGATTATTGCATTGTAAACCGTTCTGCGCCGCCTCTTTGCAGATGATTTCTGCCAGAAGCGGAACAAATTTGCGGCACTCTGCCGGACCTTGACCGGCACTTATTTGTAATATAACAGGCATAAAAATTCCTTATGGTTTGATGTTGACAATGGGGCGAAGTTCCGCAAGTACCTCTGCCAGTTTGAAGTTCTGCAAATCTTTAATGACGGTACTGACATCCTTGTAGGCTTCCGGAGCTTCTTCGTAGAGCAGAGTTTTGTCGGGACAGATGACATCCGTTCCCAACTTGGTTTTCAAAAGCTGCTGCATATCATCGTGTTTGGCTCGAACCCGGTCACGGGTACTTTGCCGGTTCCACTTGCGCCCTGCTCCGTGAGCGATGGAATGGATATTTTCCACGCCGTCACCGGTTGGGGCGACCAGATAACTGTAAGTTCCCCGTGAACCCGCCACGATGACCGGAGGGCCGGATTCCACATTGCTCGCTCCTTTGCGGTGGATAAAGCAGTTTTCACCCCACGGGGTAATGCTGTTGTGTGTGGCATTGAGGAACTCCCGCAATTCGCACGCTGCCATATTGCCGAGAGCCTTGCCGATGAGACGGCGGTTGAAGCTTGCCCAACGGATAAGTTCGGCGTGTTTAGTCAGATAATCAGCTCCGTCAGGGGAGTCAAACTCCAAGCCCTTATCTCCGTGTTTGGCGGCAACTTCACGCCAGAGCATTTCGCCGTAACATCTTGATCCGGAATGGATCAGCAAAAGAACATCATTCTTTTTGATATTCAATGCTTCACACATTTCGTTGTCAATAATCTTTCCCACCGCCAGAAATTCCGCAAAATGGTTGCCGTGTCCGAGAGTTCCCAACATATTTTCCGGGTCTGCGACTCTTTCCGTCATAGAATCAAGCAATTCAAGAGAGGCTGATTGCAAAGAGTTTTCCGGCTCACTTCCGAGTCTGCGAAAAAGTTTGTCTTTTTTGAACTTGTGTTCCTTTATTCCGGTAGAAAAAAGCGTCATTCCGCAGCCGATATCGTTGCCGATCAAAGCGGGATAGATGACCTTTTCTGACAGAAACGCTGCTCCCACTGGAACACCGTGACCGGGGTGCAAATCAGGAAATGCCGCCCCCTGAATGATTCCGGGAAAGGTCATAACACGCTTGAATTGTTCAACTGCCGGACCTTCAAGCCAGGTTTTCTTCCCGCAGTAAATTGTTGAGTTCTTATCCATAAAACTTTATCTTTCATATTTTAATTTTGTGTAGTCCGGGATCGGCAGATCTTCGGGGATTCCGTCAATAAAAGTGCGATGTCCGAAAACTTCCCAGTTGTATGCACGGATGAGATCTTTCCAAAGTTTTCCATCATTGGCGGTCAATAACTTTATAAGATGTACTTTTTCTTCTTCACTCAAAATCCAGTCCGGTTTATGGTCAACATTGTTGTACAACTGGTATTCAGGAGCAGTAAATTTGATGCGGATCACTTTGGTGGATTCCCAGTAGGTCCAGGCATCATAAATTTTGAAATACCGTTCAGAGGGATCATCTTGGTGAAAACTGCCACACACGGTGAAATTCATGCCGCTGTCATTTTCTTCGCCCCATACTTTACCGCAGACATTACTGTCTTCGCCTTCCTCAAGAGCATAGCCGCGATCAGCGATCTCATCCCATTCATCCCAGAAAAAGTATCCGTCTTTCGGGCGGATCGCTACCCGGAACCCGGTGTATTTATTCTTTACCTCCCTGTTCAGAGTCTTCCGGAAAAATGGGGTGCAATATTCACTCTTGCTGTGATAATGGCCGCCGCGACAGATGTGGTAGCTAAATACCGGATGTTCCACGCCAAGCCCGATGGGGTCACGCCACTCGCTGGCATATTGATTGAATCTTTTCATCTCATCCGGGAAAACATTGTACCAGTCATAGCACCATTCCCAGACATTGCCCAGCATATCATAAAGTCCCCATTTGTCAGCTTTTTTCTGTCCAACCGGACGGGGTTTTATGAATTTGCCGCTCCAGGCACACTCTTCCAGAGTTCCGTCTATCCCGGTTTGACAGGCATACTCCCATTGAGCTTCGGTCGGCAGGGAAAATTCGTATCCTTCGGGCAGAAGGGAACCGAATTTTTCATTCATCTTCCTTGTGAAGGTAAGAGCCTCCTTCCAAGTCATATTGACCGCAGGCAGATGGATTTCCCCCTCGTATTCGTAGGTCTTGTACCCCATCACATACTGCCATTGCTGACGGGTAACCTGACAGTTGCTCAAATAAAAGTGCTTTGAAAGTATCACCTCATGTTTTGGTTTTTCTGCCCAGCCAAGTTCGTTGAATTCTTCTTCATCCCCCATAATAAAAGTTCCGGGAGAAATCAGATTGAAAGTCATATCAACTTTATGACCCAATGTAAATGTCAATGTTTTTTCCATAATATATCTCCAATTTGTTTGTTTGCAATAAATATACTTTATAATGTGTGACATTTTTTGTCATCTCTATATGGCATTGACAAAAAATAGTCAAAAAAAAACCGGGAGATGCTCGTGGCATTCTTCCCGGTTTACGGCAAAAGTCAAGTTATTTCTTTACTTTTTCCAGTACACTTTCAAAACCATTACTGATCTTATTTGTCAGATATTTCAGTTTATTTGCCGCAGGGCAGAGATATACAACACCTGTTCCTGAATAGGTGTTCACCAAACCTTCTCCGGATAATGCAGAAGCCAGAAGTCCTTTGGTAGCTTTTTCAACCTTGAATTCCAATGAGGCAGACCAAATAATCGCAAAGTTGCCATCAACTACCAATTTTTCGTTGTTGAGTTCTATTTTTTCCAATGATCCGTCTGATTCTAAAATAACCTTGCCTTGCCCTGATACCGTGGTTTGATAAAGTCCATGTCCGGAAAGAATACCTGCGCCAATATTGTTTTTGCGGATGCCGAGAACAACACTCAGTTCAGAAGCATAGTATCTGCCATAATTGATGAGCCATTCCTGATTTCCGACATCGAAAATGGTATATTCACCGTAAGAAGGCTCCAAAACAAGATTCCCCGTTCCTGAATAGATGGGACGCCGGAAAGACTCTCCGGAAAAGAGTGCTGCTCCCAAGCCCGGACCGGAGGATGAATCCATTGTAATATCACCTTTGTAATAATACATTGCACCGGCTTCTGTTTGCACAGCACTGTCATCCAGTTTGATATGAACAAATTGCATATCTTCTTTTTTGACGATTTCAAAGGTTAGTGCGTTTCGAGCGGCATCGGACAATGCTTTTTCGATGCGTTGCTGATTCTGCAGTTCCTGGGCTTCTTTCTTTTCTTCCCGGGCGGCATTAACATTCTGGGCGGTTTGTTTCGCAGCATCAACTGCTTGTGCTGCCTTTTCTTTCAAGTTGTCTAAAAATGCCATTTTGACCTCCATAAAGTTGATTTGGCGTGTGCACTCATTGCACAACAATAAACATAACTCTATGGAGGTGTCATTTTATGTCATATGCGATTTACATCCGCCGTTTTAACAGCCAGATCGTGGATTTTCTGCCGCAAATCCAATGGTTCAAGGACTTCCACATTACCGCCTTCACCGAGAATCCAGCGGATCGCTTCCTGTTCAGGGGACGGTGGCAAAGTTACGATAAGCGAACCGTCATTTTGCGGCTCAATGATCAGTTTCTTGGCTTTGCGCTGTTCATATAAGTAATAGGCGATGTCGGCAGAACACTTTACTTTGATATTTTCTATCTTTGGATAATTGAAAAGTCCATTGCGTTTGGTTTCCTGCAAGATATCCCGTCTGATTTCAAAAGTTCCGCGCAGAAGCTCGGCTTTTTTGATTCGGAATATGGCAAGGGTTATCACTTTGCCGTCACTCAAATCCACGCCTTTAGTGTACCAGTTGCCTTTGTGGTAAGCTACAATGTGCGGCTCAAATTTACGCTGGGTGACTTCTCCGGTGCTGCCTTTTTGATAGGTAAGCGATAATGTACGCCGCTCCCGCCACGCTTGAAAAACTGTTCCGAACACTTCCGGCGAAGTGGTGGTCTTGATTCCGGAAGCGATGAGCAACGTTTCAATAAAGGTCTGATCCAGAAGTTCAGAATTATTTGCGGAAATCTGATTATCCACCGCATCCCGGATCTGTTCTTTGACGGGACTGGGCAGAATTTCTCCTGCAAGCTGTGCCCCAAGCATAGAAGACATGATCATTTCATCATCAAAAAACGGTACTTGAAATTCCCAGTAAGGATTGGTAAGATAAAAACCATTGTTCTCACTGGAATACTCAATGGGAGCATTAAAATCCTTCCGCAAAGCATCCAAATCGCGCATGACCGTACGTTTTCCGCAGGCGATATTCAAGTTTTCATCACGGTCAAGAGCCTCAAACTTCTTCACCCAGGTGTTGACATTCGGGTAAGAGTTTTTCCGCAGGTCAGCAACCATCTTAACCATCCGAAAAAGTTGTTTCTTATTGGTAGGCATCAAATGTTTTCCTTTCATTCCTTATAAATATACCATAGTTTCAATCAATGTCAAACAAGTATGTCAAAAAATGTCACACCGTTGAGTTTATATTATTTGCAGACTAACCAACAAGGAGGTTTTTATGACTGAAAAAGAAAAAAATGTGCTACAGCAGGAACTCTGGGCTCTGGTTGCCCAAGATGCAGAAGCAACGAAACATTGTTTTGAAATTTCATCCAGACAGCTGAAATGCATTACGCGGGAAGAAATGGATGAAATGACTCCCAACAAACACAAAGTGGTGGAGGAGTTGAAACTCTTGTGGAATTTTGTCAAAACGATCCATGAGGATTTGGGTAAAATCGCAGGCAAACTTGGAAAAGCAGAAATTGTACCAACTCTTCCGCAACTTGTCATCTGTAACGAATTATGGGATACAGAAAACGGCGGACAAAACAGTAATATCTGTGAAGTCGGCGAAAAAATCGGCGATTTTCAAACAGCCCTGATGGATGCACTCTGGAAACTTCAGGAATACTGCAAATAATTAAAAGGAGTTAAAAATGAACGGATTTGATGAATTTCTCGATACTTTGAGCGATGCCACCAGACAACTGGTTTCCGATATTGAAACAGCGTGGCGCGAACTGAAAGAGGACCTGCATGATACTGTTACCGTAAAATATCTGCGTCCCGGCGGCATTGCTTACTGCAAAAGTGAAGGTAAGAAATATTACGGCATATTGACCGGAACACATATCATCTCTCTGAATCAAGAGGGCGAACCTGACTATATGGAGCTGCAAGCTTTCCTTGATCTTCACGATGCGGCAAAACTTAAAGTTGCCACACAGAAACGCATTGCTGTGGGCTGTCATGAAGTGGACTATGCCGCACGGATGGCGGTTGAGGAAGAAACTTTTCCTTCTACCAAAGTCTTTGTTTTGAAATGTCTGGCGGTGGATGGGGCGGTCAAAGTTGATGAGGCAGTGGAAGAACGCTTCGGCTCTTTTGAATGGCTCAACTATGATATTCCGGAAGAAGCAGAAGCTGCGGAAGATACTGATGCTGAATAATCTCCTGAAATATTTGGCAACACAGCAAAAGCCTGTCAGAAATGTTACTCCCCGTAAAGTCGGAAAAGTTCAAACGGGGAGCCACTGGCTTACTCTTGCGGTACCATCCGGCGAGCGGAGCAGAATCGTTTACGATCCGGCAGGAAAGCCCTTGAGTCTGAAAAAATCAGATATTCTTGCTCACGGAGGAGAAGGTTTTGTCTATAAACTTGGTATCAATCCCCATTACCTTATAAAGGTATGCAAGGATGAAACGCTGAAGCATTCCCGCAAGCAATCCGCATTTTGCGACAGGCTCGATGCCATGCTTGCTTTGGAAGAGTGCCGCAAAGCCGATTTTTTAGCGTGGCCCCAGATGCCCGTCTTTGATGTCAACAGAAAGGTGATCGGTTTTGTCATGCCGCGAGCCAACGGCAGAACGTTGCGTGCATTGTATGCACCGTGTCAGGTGAAGAGGTTTTTCCCGGGATGGGATCGGCTACAGGTGACAAAAGTTGCTCTCAATCTGGTCAATGCAGTTCAGATGCTTGCACGACATCGGGTGTTGGTCAATGACTTCAACCCTGACAATTTCCTTATTGATAAACAGGGGAAAGTAACCTTGATCGACTGCGACAGCTTTCAAATTCCCGGTGCGGGGGATAAACAGAACACCTTTCTTACCCGCACTTTTACGCCGGAATATACTGCTCCTGAATTGCTTTTCAAGCCGGAACTCTTCAACTGTGAACGCACGCCGGAACAGGTGCGGTTCAGTCTTGCTGTGGTTACTTTTATGATCTTGATGTCAGGCTTGCATCCTTACGCCCAATGCGGTGGCAGTGATCCCGTGGAAAATCTGAAATCCGGCAAATGTCCGCTCAATAAAACATCCGGTGTCCGTCTGCCGGTGGGATGGTATAAGTCAGTCAGTTGGCTGCCGGAAAGTTTGAAAGAATATTTTATAAAAATGTTTGTCGATGGCTACAAAGATCCGATGAAACGACCATTGATCGGAGATTTGAAAGCTGAATTGGAAAAATTTATAGAAATCATGCGTAAAAGCACCAACAAAAACCAACGGGCAATTTGCCCGGAAAATGCAAGGAGAAAAAGCAAATGAATGACTACGCAGAAAGCAACAACCTCGATGTGACCAATCCCGCCCCCCGCTGTCCGGTGATTTTGCTGCTGGATACCTCCGGCAGTATGTCAGGTCAGCCCCTCCGGGAACTGCAGTCCGGTCTGGATCAGTTCCTCAAAGAAACAAGCGATGATGAAACCGCCAGTATGAGTGTGGAATTGGAGATCATCACCTTTGGCGGAGATGCCGAAATCGCCTCTGCCTTTGCTCCGGTGTGCGACATTGCTGATATGCCGCCCGCACTGGAAGCTAATGGCTGTACTCCTCTCGGTGAAGCCTTGAAACTGGCTGATTCTGAACTCAAAGCCCGCCGCCGTCTGTATAAACAAAAGGGGATCGCCAGTTACAAACCGTGGATCGTTTTGATGACCGATGGCTGTCCTAACGATGACTACGAAAGTGCCGCCGCTTCAATGAAACGCCACGGTGATGAGGGGAAACTGCAGTATATCGGTATCGGCATCGGTGAAGAGGCTGATTTTGATACTTTGCGGAAGATCTTGCCGGAGCGTCCCGGACCGGTAAAACTCAAAGGCTTGTGTTTCAAGGAGTTTTTCAAGTGGCTCACCGATTCACTCAAAAGCGTTTCTGCCAGTTCCGTTGCCGAACAGGATAATGTCCGTCTGGGCAATGTGACCAGCTGGGCTGACCTTGCCGGAATTCCTGCTCCCGCGGAAGAGGAGGAGTGTGAATGAAATTTGCGTATCACGCAGTTTCCATTCCCGGCAACGGACACATCCGCACCGAACGCCCCTGCCAGGATGCTTGCGGCGTTTGGTGTGATTTTCGCCCCTGCCTCATCGTCTGTGACGGCAGGGGCAGTGCCAGTCACTCCCATTATGGAGCGAAAGCGGCGGTGGAAGCGTTCCGCAGTCAATGTGCGGTAATGGAAGATCTCCTTGCCGCCGTTCTTGACGGTGAAAAGTGGAACGACAACCGCTGGAACCGTTTCTGCAAATTGATGATCCGCACTGTCTGCCAAAAGAAAATTGAGCTTGCAGAAAAATTTGATTTGCCGGAAAAAGAGTTTGACTTCACCATAGCCTTTGCGGTGTGGGGAAAGGAACGGTGCGGATTTTTTCAAGTGGGTGACGGAGCAATCACCGTCCGGGAAAATGGAGAATGCTTCACCGTGTTTGAACCCGATAAAGGAGAATTCGACAATCAGACAACTTTCCTTCGGTACGGAGATGAAAGCAAAAAAGAGTATCACCGCCGCATGATTGCCAGTTGCGATATTGATGGTATTGCCATAACCAGCGACGGACCGGAATATTTGATGTTTCAACTGCCAAGCATGATTCCGGGACCGATTTTTAATAAAATGTTCGACGATTTGAAAAGTGACTTGTTGCGCCGTCAGGATATTTTGGATTACCTCACAGGTTCCCGTTGGAGCCGCGATCCCCGGGGCAATGATGACCGAAGTTTAGCAATTTTAACGATAGGAGAAAACAATGAAACAGATCATATTCAGTGTTCTGATCTTGCTGACCGTAACCGGATGTGCAACCCGTCTGCCTGAAGATGAGTTACTTTTGACCAGAGGGCGTCTGGAGCATTATTTAACAAATGATGCTATGACTCAAAGCGAAATGACCATTTTGAGTCAATATATGCTTCAACTGGCGAATATGGAAAAGTACCTTATAGAGTTCCGCATTTGGAACCAGCCCAATTATGACAAAATAGAAAAATCATTCATAGCCGATTGCGAAGCATGGGAAAAACAAGCCGATGCCGAAGCAAAAAAGCCCAGCCAATATAAAGGCGGTTCTCTGGAACCAACTGATTACAATCTACGGATGACGGGCTTTATTGAAAAGCGTATTGAAGAACTCAGAGACAAATGGAGAAAAAAATAATTGCAATCTTTGCAGAAAAATTCCATAATAGCATCAGCAAGTAAAAAATCCCCATCGAAAGGGGATTTTTTGTGCAAATTATAATGACTTAAAAAAAAATCATTTGTCATTTTCAAAAAGTACAGAAACCGCAAGATAAGGCGGATACTCATTACTATATTTGGTCGTACCTACAGGGTTGGAAATATTGCTTTGTACATTCACAATCCGACATCCTTCTTTCAACATTTCTGCAATAGGCTCATTGATATCCTTATCTACCTGATCTATTTCTTCAATTACATCAGGCACTGTCCAAAAGACCTTAAAACATTGCATACTTTTTCCTTTCTACTTTCTTGTTTATAAAAAATCATCTTTTTGCCGGAGTTTTTGTTTATTATACTCCGGCGGAGAGGGGGTTACAAGTTAGTTGTTTGCTTTTTTCATAGCTTTACCGCAACGGCATATCACTTCGGGGAGCAATGAAGCATATTCCCAGCGGTGAAGCTGCTGAAATACTGTTTGAGCGTTGCCGCAATCGCATTGCAGATGATGCACTTCTGTCCGGGAAGGCATATCAAGTCCGCGCGAAAGAGGGCTCAACTGTATGGGAACATCGGTAAAAATATCCTCATACGCCGGATTCAAACCCGGGGCGTAAGGGTGCCAGGAAACTTCTCCATAACGCTTTTCCAACAAAGCTGGAAAATACGGCATCTCCTCTTCCGGAATATCGAACAGGTATTTGAGGAAGTCCCACGTCATTTCAAACGTTCTTGCCTCGTCCCGGCATTGTTTGAGTTTGGGAACGATGTCCGCAAAACCTCTGGGATTTTCGTCAATGCTCAATATGGATATATTGCGGCATTTTTCCAGCATCTGCCAGGTCATCGCTCCGTCACGGTAAACGATCACCTGATTGTCAATGGAAAATCCCCACTCACGATGTCCGAGAAACTCCCACTTCACCCCAACGGCGGGCATCGGTGCAAACACTGGCAGATTGCTCACCATCCAGTTCCAGTATTCACTTTTCTTCT
Organism: Victivallales bacterium; assembly: GCA_045589595.1. Taxonomy (GTDB): domain Bacteria; phylum Verrucomicrobiota; class Lentisphaeria; order Victivallales; family UBA1829; genus SIG77. Next base: position 6,930 of record JAZNPK010000035.1, on the reverse strand, counting down.
TCATGAGAACCCCCCTTGCAGATAGCTACAAATAAATCGGTGATCGCCATATTGTATGGACCATCCAGTGCAAATGTTTTTTTGAAACCATCAGATGAAAATCCCGAGGGCAATTCTTCAAGAGTTACATCAAGGTTATTGCTCCTTATAAAGATTTCAAGCTTACGGTGAAGTTTCTGCTGTTCCATAAAGAGCGTTTTGAAATCTCTTCTTACCCGTTCTTTACCTGCATTGCCGAGTCGCGCTTGCGTTTTTTCATCATTGGCGACCAGCTGCAATTCTTCGTTCAAAACTTCTGCAATTTCCAGCAACTGCATACAATAGTGGTGCAAATACTCCAATTCAATAATTTTACTTGTCAGAGGATCAGTTACAGTTGTCAGCATGATTTTTCCTCCTTATGCTGGTTGCGGATTTTGTTGACTGCAATTTCAAGTTTGCGGAACTCCTGCGGAGATTTTTTCAAAAAGAACTCCAGTGCATTGCAGAAAGTATCTTTTGCACCACTGAGACTGTCGGGCAGAAAGGTATTGAGTTTGAAAACGATCAAACCGTTGCCGTCAGTTTCCAGATTTCCAAAGTCATTGTCATAGTTGATTTTATTGATTAGTGAGCAAAGTTTATCACCATCCATCTCTGCATAAGTCAGCAGTTCATAGTCGGCAATAAAACGCATTTGACCGTCCTCTTCTGTGATGATGCAGTCGAGCAACTCCGGAAACTTCGGATGCTGAAAATGAAATGCATCGTCTTCAAAACGGAATGAAATCTCTCGCCTGAGAAGTTCACTTTTGATATTTTTATACATAATTTGTATCCTTCTATTCTTGCCGGAAACTGTTTTCAGACAAAAAGATATCTCCGGCACATACCTTTTCATCAGTTTGCTCCGGCAATCCATGCCGGAGCATTTTTTATTCAAAGAATCAACAAAATCTAAAAATCAGAAAGTATGTACCGGAGATATCCGGTATTCAAAAAATCATAATAGTATATCAGTCAAAGTGTTTCAGTTTTTCTTTTGCCTCCTTGTTCCCGGCTTTTGCCGCTTTTGTATACCATTTTTTTGCTTCGTCTTCATTTTCGTCAACACCGTTTCCGCCAAGATAGTAGAGTTGTCCAAGTTTCATCATAGATTCAACATGTCCCTGCAATGCTGCTTTTTCATACCATTCGGCAGCAGCAACTTCATCTTCGTCAACGCCAAGACCTACATAATACTTTTCGGCAACTTGAAATTGTGATTCTATATCTCCGCTTTCTGCTTTTTCCAACAGTTCCTCAAATTCCCACTGCATCTCATCATCAATATCATCGTAAAAGCTGGGATTGCTTCCCCGGCTTTCGCCGGTTGAACGCCACATATCAGCAAGACGTTCATAACTGCATTCGATAAATTTATCATCTAACGCATTTTCAACTCCAAGCAAAATTCCGGAAAGATCACTTCTTTTGCCGGTGATGCAATACTCAACAAACATGTGGCAGTTGTTGAAGATCAGATCATATTTGCTGGTCTGCCCGACCGCAGCTCTGGCACGCTCGGCAATATCTTTGCTACCCATGGCGATACAATTCCCGTTGCGATCCTGCTTGCAGGCGACATAGATGAATGCACCGATCCTGGCGCATCCGTCACCTTCGATAAACTCCTCGGCGGAAACGATCTGTATTGTTGCAACACCGTCAATGTTGGTAACTTCCACGATTTCATCATTACCGATGTAAATGCCGGTATGGTCTGCTCCTCCGATCAAATCGACTTTCACTACCGAACCGGGACGCGGTTTGACCACATCACAGAACACATTTTTCACAAACGACTCCAAAAATCCCATTTTCAACTCCTCAAGTAAAGTTTTTGTTGTTTCTGCCAATATAATTTTTACTGTGTGTCATTTTATGTCATCTCCTGCGGGGAGACTGATTTTCTCCCGGCAGAATTCACATTTTATCGCTGATCACCGTTTATGAGTGCTTGGCGAATACATTCCCAGATAAAGTCCAACTTGTTTTAATCTCCTGTGCTTTGTTCTTTTTGTTTGATTCGTTTCGTTTTGTTTTGTTTATCCGAGAAGAGTTTTGACGATAATAATGATGTTTACCATTTTTCGGATCCTTTCTGTTGTTTGTTTTTCTTCACCGCCGCCTTGTGCAGTGGTTTGTTCATTCCTGAAATCGCTGTCACTTTGAAATCCTGACAACTTTTTATCTTTTTATCTGAAAAGTTTTCCGATACCGCCGATGATTTCCCAAATTGTTTCCAAGTGCATTTTTCTTTTTCCTTATGTTTGTTTTCTCTTCCCCGCTGCCTTGTGCAGTGGTTTGTTCACTCATTATATCGTTGCTGTTTTGAAATCCTGACAACTTTTTATCTTTTTATCTGAAAAGTTTTCCGATACCGCCGATGATTTCCCAGATAGTTTCCAAGTGCATTTTTTATTCCTTTCTCTTGTTGTTTTTCTTACCTGCTTCCTCGTGCAGTGGTTTGTTCACTCATTAAATCGTTTCCAATTTGAAATCCTGACAAAGTTTCATTTGAAAACTACTTTTTTAATGCTATCTTATAAAGAAAACACTTCAACGGAGAATGCAATGGGCTATATATCAGAATATTCAAGCAGTGACACCATCGGTGATTATATCTTGACAATCTGTTGCGGCAGCGGTGGTTTCGGCGAAGTCTGGCTGGCCAAAAATCGGGTAAGCGGAATGTCTGTTGCTTTGAAAATCATTACCAACCGGGGACAAGGCGCAAAGGAAAAAAGTGGACTTATCAAGTTTCAGCAATGCCGACATCCGAATTTGATTAAAATCCTGCATGTCGGAGAAACAGACAACAAACAGTTATATTACACAATGGATTGTGCCGACAATGCCGGAACAGAACACTCATACATTGCAGATTCGCTTGAAAACCGGATCAAAAAAGGTAAAATTTCTCCAGAAGAATGTTATATCCTCGCTGGTAAAATTGCCGAAGCCCTCGGGTATTTGCACCGGGCGGGCATGGTTCACCGGGATGTAAAACCCGGCAATATCCTTTTTATAAAAGGCGAACCGGTGCTTGCCGATATCGGGCTGGTTACTCAAGCGGATGTTGATACTTCGTTTGCCGGGACCAAAGGTTTTATGCCTGATTATGTTTGGAACGAAGAGCATGAACCATGTCCGGCAAGTGATTTTTATGCGCTGGGGGTAACCTTGCAATGCGCATTATCCGGAACCACTAATACCCAGGCGGCCAAACGAAACTGTTCCATAACTTTGTCGGGACACGGCGGAGATTTACAACGTTTGTGCTGTACCCTTGCAGAGCAGTCAGAAATTTATTCTGACACTGATGGGTTTATTGATTCATCCGAGAAATTTTTGAAGTGTTTACATGGAAAAAATAAACAGATAAATCAAGCGGCATCCGAAAAAAACTATTCCCAGGATAATGGACAATCTTGCAATTACAATGGTCAGAAGTATTTTGCGATCGGACTTTTGGCTTTTGCTGCATTGTATTTTATTTCTGCGGTAAAAATGCAGCTGCAGAAAGGTTTTGGCGATTTGAATGTCGTTCAGATATGTTATATGTATTTTGTTTCTGTTTGCATGTTCTTGTGTCCGCCATTTGAGTTACTGTATTGCCGCAAAATTTTGAAAAGCCATCCGGAAGTTTCCAGTTTGTCAAAATCAGAAATGCTGAAATACGCTATCTTGCTTGGTATATTGGGCAGACATCGTTTTTATGCCGGCAGAAAAATAACCGGAGCATTGATGCTTTTATCTTTTGGCGGTGTTTGTATCTGGTGGGTTATTGATATCTTGTTAATATTCTGCAACTGTTTCATTGATGGAGATAAAAAATTGATAGAAAACAAATAACAATCTGATAGGAAATAATAATGAGCGAAAAAAACTTTTTTACCCCTCCGCAAAATCCATCCGGATCTTTGACACGTGTATCTGTTCTTGACCGCTTCCAGGCTGGAAACGCTACCGCCCAAGATGAGGAATATATTTATAGAAAATATTTGCCACTTGTTATCAACATCGGCAAAAGTAAGACGTTATGCGCTGATGATATAGAGGAGTTGGTTTCCAGTGTATTTATTAAAATATTTGATCTTTTTGAGAAAATTTCCCAAGGAGAACGCAAAGAACTCATCTATGCCCGCAAGCATGGAACTGGCGGAAGGTTCAAGTCATTAATTAACAAAATAGTTTATAATACTATTAATGACATTTTCAGGAAGAAATATTCCTCAAAAGAGGATGCTTCCGATCCCTTTATTTTGAATGCAATGAACGATAACAACTATGCACCGGAAGAAGACGATGCCTTTGCCAATGCATGGCAGAAATTTATTGGAGTGGAAGCCCTGCATGAGTTAAAAGCAGAAATGAATCCTACCCATTATAACGTTTTTTTTCAGGTGAAAATGCGTGGCAAAAAAGGTCCCCAAGTGGCCGAGGTATTCGAGCTGACTGCAGCTAATGTCAATAAGATTTGCAGCCGAGCAACAGAAAAACTTCAGACAATTATAAAAGAACTGGAAAAAGAACATCCTATTGAAAATATGGCCGAGGAGGAAATGTGTCAATATATTTATCAGGCCAACAAAGAATTTCAAGCATTGGTGGATGAATTTGCGGAGTAATTCCCCTTTGGGAATTCTTTCGTCATCCGGTAAAACTTTTTTGCAGTCTCTAACGCTGCTTCAGGAGCGATCCTGAGGCGGAGCAGGATCCTAACCAGTATTCTTGCTGTAAGGGCGGTATCTTCATCAAGGGTGAAGATGATTTTTTCAAGAGTACAATTTTCATCCTTGGCAAAACAAAGTTGATATTTGCCTGCCTCGGCTGCAACATCCTGAAGTGCCATTATTTCAGGGACTCCCGCAACAGCTTGAAGTTGCCATATTTTATTTTGTGTCATTTTGCTCTCCTTCATAATATTCCTCCCCCGGACTGGGGGAGGAGTTGTTTTTTGTAATAAAACCAGATTTCGTTTTATTATCACTTGGTGATGATAGTGATGATATCTTCAAGCAGTTTGATCCAATCACCGGGATCTTCAGAAATATTTGACATATTGAGATTTTCCTTCCGTTGATTTTATACTTACCATTCAAATGTGATACCGTCATCGTCGATTGTAATACTGAAGTCAGCCATGATCAATCCTCCTTTGTTGAATCAATGATTTTTTTTACGACATAAGTTCCGACAGTTGTAACAACGATCCACGGAATTGTAATTGCCATTTTTGAGTTCTCCTTAATCTTCTTTGCAAACATTGTAAATGATTGTACCTGCTGCGATTCCAGCTTTAATCAGACCACCTTTGGTTACTATTACTGCGAGTGTTGTTACGATTGGAAGCAAAACCATTTTTATTCTCCTTTGTATTTCTGTTTATTCTTAAGTTTGTTTTCCGCTTATAAAAGTGCTGAATGTCGTCTCGTTATTTCTGTTTGATTTTTTACAAGTTATTTCTGTAGATTGCTCTGGGAGCCGTCCTCCCGGAGCAGGTTGATGTTTTATTAATAATGAGTGGGGGGATCGTCATCATCAGGATTGTTGATCGCGTCAATAATCATGTCCCAAATTAAGTCGTACATTATTTCTACCTTTCTGTTGTTTATTTTGTTCTCTCCGCCCTGTGCGGAGTATTTACACCTATTATACCGCTGCTCTTTTGAAATCCTGACAACTTTTTTATCGTTTCAAGATTTTTCCGAACAATTTTTCCATGGCATCATCCCCGCCCCAGGCACGCCGGACATCATTGGGATCCAGAATCCGGCAATGATGGGTTATCATATTTTTCTGCAAACGCCAGCCGTTGCATTCTGCCAGATCATTCCAGAACACATGTCCTCCCATAGTCGCTGTCGGAATGTTGGGCATGGATGCCCGACGCAGTAAGTCAATAATTTCACCGATTTTTACAGCATGTTCAAATGCCTTTGCGAGTTGATAATTTGTCATTTTTTTTACCTTTCTGTGTTATTTTCATTTTCTCCGCACCATGCAGAGAAATCTTATACCTATTAAATCGCAATTCTTTTGAAATCCTGACAACTTTTTTACCAGCAGATGAAAGGGGCAAATGTTTTTCCTTGTTCATCTTCATCGAAAATATCTTTCGGTGGCATAAAATTGTTGCTCCAAACGTTGCTGTTCATTTTAATCATCCTTTCGTTATGTTCCATCTGTTTTCCGCACATTGCGGAGGAATTATATCTATTAAATCGCTGCTCTTTTGAAATCCTGACAAAGTTTTTGTTTTTTTCAGAAAAGTTTTCCGATACTCCCAATAAATTTCCTTATATCAGCTTTTCTTTCTACCGCCTTGAGCTGCCGTTGCTTCTTTATATGTAATCGCATTGATAATAAAATCCTGACATCGTCTCAAATCCAGCAGAAAATCCTGGATCTCACCGTTGCAGATTTCTTTGATTTCGGGCTTCGTGATGATGTTCATCGTTCCTTCTCCTTCATTTATGTTGTTCGTTTTTGCGCCTTATTGCGCATTTTATCCATCATTTAACATGAATGACTGCCCACAGAATGTCCACTCTCCGTTTTTTCCAGATGAGATGGCATATTCGTGTGGCGTAAAATTCAGTCATCACGCCTCATTTCAAACCCGCAGAGCGAGATTTCACCCCCTGCCAACAATTCCTGCGCACATTCTGCCAGTTCCTCTCTCTCCTGATTCCCGATCGAGTATCCTTCATTGCTGCAGAAATCGCAAAGGAAATCCAGCACAGCCTCTTCTGAATCCGGGATGTCATAAAACGTGGTCACATAACTGCCGTTCTGATACACCTCAATATCCATTATCCGTCCTCCTTTTCACTCTCTGCCGGCACTGCCGAGCAAAAAGATAACGCCGAGTGTACAGATGCCCAGAACACCGCCGACAACGAT
>JAZNPK010000034.1:0-76967 GCA_045589595.1 Victivallales bacterium | reverse complement strand
ATGTCAAGCTAAAATGCGGTACAATGTCAAATTGCTTTGATATTATTCCGAAAATAGTGCTGATACGCAATCAGCCCCATAGCGTGTCACCGTAGAAACAGAGAATGGACTTCTCAAATACAATGCGTGACCATTTATAATCTATGTATCACCTGCGAATGTTTGGTAATCAAAGAGTTACAAAAAAAGAGAATAAGTTTAGATTCGTATAAATATGCTCCACGATTTTTTCAAAACGATATCGGGGAATGAAGTTGAAAAGTTGAGAATAGATGCTATTGTAATATATCGTTCGGGACTTTCGTGTTAAATATTAAAGATTTGAGCGTTTTTAATGTATGACAAGTCCCGACAATTTCAATTAACTCCGGTAATTTTTACCGGACAGTAGTGGGATTTGAGCGTTTTTAACATACATTAACATCATCGACAACATCCGCCGCGATCCGGGCGCATGGGAGGAATATGACGAATGAAAACAACTAACCAACTGCAAAAGAGAACTAAAACTATGCTATGCGCCGACAAACGGCCCGTCGGGTTCCGCGGAACATCATGGGGAAGCACCCTGCTCAACATCGTCTGGGGTCTCCGCCGCTTTGCCGCGATCTGCATTGCGGCAGTCGCCGGGATCGAAATGTCTGCCGCGGAGCCTAAGACGACCGATAAGGGCGAGTTCAAGCTTCCGCCCATTTTCTCGGACCACATGGTTCTCCAGCAGGGCGCAGTCATACCCGTCTGGGGCGTGGGGCCGAACTTTAATTTTCGCCTCAGCTGCCGGATCGGCGACACCGTGACATGGACGCAGACGGATTCGAAAATCAAGAGCGGGCACGGCTGGGATCTCAAGTTCTATCTGCCTCCCCTCAAGGCGGGCGGACCGTACGAGATGGTCATCACGAATGAGACGACGAAGGCGACGCTGGTCATCCGCGACGTGATGATCGGCGAAGTCTGGCTGGCATCCGGTCAAAGCAACATGGCTTTCTCCATGCGGCAGTTCAACCAGACTCTACCGAAAGCGGAGATACCCGCCCTGCGTATTTTCAATGGAAAAAAGTGGATTGTCGCCAATAAGGATTCGGTGCAGAACCTGAGTGCCCTCGCCACGCTTTTCGGATGCGCGCTCAACAGCCGGCTGAATGTCCCGGTCGGGATTCTCAGCCTGAGTTGCGGCGGGACTTACGCGGAAAACTGGATGAGCCGGGGGGCGCTCAAGGCCTGCGATGCAACGCGCAAGTGGACGGACGACTACGAGCTCGGTCTTTCCAATCCCGCAGTCTGGGCGCCGAATCCCAAGCGGCCGAATGATCCTATTCCCGATACGGGACCCTCGAAGGAAACGCGCGACTGGGCGAAGACGGACTTCGCCGCGGCTGACTGGCAGGATGTCGATGAACCGGCGGACTTCACGATGGCGTTCGGACGTTCGTTCAACGGCGCCGTCTGGTTCCGCAAGACCGTCGAGATCCCGGAGAAGTGGGCGGGGCGCGACCTGCTTCTGAAGCTGCCGGCAATCGACAAGCACGACATCACCTGGTTCGATGGCGTGGAAGTGGGACGGACCGGCAAGGATTTTGAATGGGAGATGTGGAATGTGAAGCGTGAGTATACCGTTCCCGGACAACTGGTGAAGCCCGGGCGCCGCACGATCGCTGTCCGCATCTGGAGTTTCAAGCTTGGCGGAGGATTCATGACGGGGGCGGATCACTTCTCCATCGGGCCGAAAGACGCGGACGACAGGATCGATCTTGAAGGAACATGGCGCGCCAGGATCGAGCGCGACATCGGCAACCTGACGGATAACCTGACGATCAGCAGGCGTCCGTATGGCGACGGTCTCACCTTCGTCCGGCCGTCCTCGTGGTTTGACTCCACGCTGAAGCCCATCATTCCGTACGCGATGCGCGGTGCGGTCTGGTATCAGGGCGAATCGAACGCCGATAACCTTCCGCATGCGCGCGGCTACGGGGCGACGCTGGGAGCGATGATCGCGGACTGGCGTGCGCAGTGGGGCCTCGGCGACTTTCCTGTTGGCGTCGTGCAGCTTCCGAGTTTCCAGCCTGCCCGGCGCTTCCTTCCCGACTGCGCATGGGCAGAGGTGCGCGACGGGCAGTTCGCCGTTTCGCGGAGCGTCAGGAACGTCGGCCTCGTCTCGGCGCTCGATCTGGGCGAAGAGTGCAACATCCATCCGGCAGACAAGCTGAGCGTTGCCAATCGTCTCTGCCGGTGGGCGATGGCTGAGGTTTACGGAAAAGGCGAAGACCGTCCGTATACGGGGCCGCGCTTCCTCTCGGGAGAGATCGAGGCGGGTGGCCGGGTGCGCATCCGCTTCACTGAGGCGGAAGGCGGGATCATCGCGACGGGGCCGGTCGAGTGCTGTGTCATCCGCGGCGCGGACGGCGTCTGGCATCCGGCGAAGGTATCCGTTGACAATGAGACGCTTCTGGTGGCCGCGCCCGAAGTTTCCGACCCGTGCGAGGTCCGCTATGCCTGGGCAGGCAGCCCGATCGGCGCCACGCTGCGAGGCAAGGCATCGAACATCCCGGTTTTCCCGTTCCGTTGGGTGAAGCCTGCCACCGCACCAATCAACGCGCGCAGCAGCTCAAACGCGTCTGGAGTATCTGACGGAAAACGGTGATATACTGCCGAATCTGAAAAACTTGTTCCCTGAGAAGATTTTCGTGGAGAACTTGAGGTTATATACGCCCATGAACGCAAAAGCGATGCAGGACGCCACGATTGCGTACTGTGGAAAGTGCATCAGCGGGCGTGTTGATGCATCCGGCAGAAAGCACCGCGGCGATAATGAAAAACAGCGATAGAAACATTTTTTTGTTCATTTATCAAATTCTGATTGAGTAAGATGGAAAATCACCGGATATCCAGTTTGTTTTCAGCCATGATGACGATATCCCTCCGGAACGGTAACACACCGTGATTTCTGCAGAGAAGAACGGCGGTGATCCGTCAACTCATTTGCACATCAGTTTGATGTTTTCAAATTGCGCTTTCACACGGTTTTTCTGCTGATAGTACCAGTTCGGCACGCAAAGTCTCACATATTCGTCTTTGAGCGCGTATGCTTCCGGATACAATTCCAGAGCGCAGGCGCTTCGGGCGTACGCGTCCATGAACAAGCCGCTGCCCGCAGCTCCGGGTCTGAATGTTTTGGTATCGATATTTTTTGCAATATCGTATGCCTTCTGATAATCTTCCTGGCGATAAGCAAAGACCACGCGGTAACTTTCCACAGTCGGGCCCCATTTTTCTTTTACGGCGGCACATTCTTTTGTCAGGGCGGCGACATCGCTTTCAAACTGTTTCTGATCGTCGGCGACCAGAGATACATACAGAAGAGCCAGATAAGCAGGGACCAGCCGGTTCATATCGGGTGCGGATGTGCGGTCAAAAAGTTCCAAATGTTTTTTACGGGCGGTATAAGCCTTTTTCAGAACGACAGGATCCGGATCGGCGTAATAACGCTTCCAACTCTGTTCATTCATCAACGCGATACTGAGCAGTTCATAGATGGAGCAGAGGTCTTCATTCTTCCAGACGCCTTTTTTGCTCAAGGCATATTCCAGCAGCGCGATCCTGTCCTTCAGCGGATAGGAGAAACCGAGAACAGGCGCAAATATGCGGCGGCATGATCTGTTGATGGTGCCGAAAAGAGCGGGCTGAACGCGTTTGTCATCAATCATCCGGCGTGCCCATTCGTGACCATCGGGGCGGACCAGTCTGCCGTTCATAACAGACGCCTGATAGACGGCTGCCAATGCTTCCGGATCGTCACCGGCGAGCTTCATTGCCTGATCACGGTATCGGGCAAAATCTTTGTGATCCGTGCAATTTTTTCCGCGCAGCAGCAGGATCCGGACTTTGTCCGCAGTGGTCAAGCCCTTCCCCTTCAAAGCGGCATCATAAACTTTTACAAGGGCGGTATCATCCAGCAGGGCAAGATCATGGAGGAACACGGCGCGTTCGATCCGGACGGCTTCTTTTTTGTATCCGTCCGGCAGGATCGTGATCAGTTCATCGTAATACTTTTTTGTCAGATCCAGCAGAAAGAGGGGCTTCGCTTTCAGATTGCTGATCATGCTGTTCAGGGTCCGTTCCATGTGGGGTGCTTTATTGGCAGCCGGATCTTTGGAAAGGTTCACCATTGCTTCCGCTTCCTGCCGGACGGCTTCGATCTGATTCTTTTTGATCGCATCCCGGAACGCTGTCTGATGAGTTTTGTAATCTGCCGCGCCCAGTATGACCGGCATGCACGCAAAAAGGATCAGCGTATATTTTTTCCAGTTTTTCATCTTATTTCTCCTTTCCGAAAAGCAGATCTTCCTGCCACGCACCGTATGCCTGCTGCATGATGTACCTGACGTTATAGAGTCGGGGGGCGGCAATCTGATAGAACCTGATCTGTTCATCAACGGACATTTTTTCAAAGTGGGCAATGGTCTTTCCGTATGCGTCGATCTCCGCGATCATGGGGTCAATAACGGCTTTGCGGAAGGGGATATCTTCAGCAAAGATCACCTCCGTATGAGGATTGCGGTTCAGTTCGCGGAGATAGTACGGTGTGGCATTGACCGGAAGGATCGAGGGCTGCAGCATGGCTTTCTGCAGATAGAGTTTATACGCATCCCATCCGCGGACCAGCAGGTTTTTCATGATCCGTGTTTTCATGGCATCGGTAAATGCGGGGAAGCGCATATACCCTGCCTTGCCCTGCTGATGGACCGTACCGCCCCATGTCTGACCGCCGCTGGATGCCCAGCGGATCACGGAAAGACGCCAGATGTTGTCCCGTTTGCCGCCCAGGAAGGGGAGTCTGTCGAACAGCGGTTCCCACGGCACGAACACCTTGATGATGTTGCCGTTGGAAAGGGCGTGGCTTTCGGCGGTCAGCGCGTCTTTGACGGACCGGAAAAATTCATCTTCCATCATCCACGGAAAAACGCCGTTGATGCAGGGTTTGGCAGCCTGACACATAAACTGGTAGTAATGCTCGAACTTCTGGGAATCTGCGTCACCGGGCATAAAGAAACATTCAAAGACGCTGCCGGGTCGCGCGGCACCTTTTTCCAGATCGGCAACGGTGTCCGGCTCGGCAGCAAACAGCAGCAAAGTGAATCCGTCATCGTTGAAAGAAACGTACAGTGCGGTAGGCTGTTTTCCTTCCAGATCGGCGCCCACCACAACATTACGCTGCAGCTGGGAATCGCTCCAGAGGATCTCTGCGAACTGGGAGTCGTAAGGACGGAAATTGAAGTTCCATTTTTCCGGTTCGCGCTGTAGAAGATTCCAGTAATCGGCGGGCAGATCACGGTATTCGGCGTCGATGATATTCTTTTCGTTTTTCGCTTCGGCGGCAATTTTTTCTTCCGTCACGGTAACACCTGCACAGGCGCTGAAGAACAGGGCTGTTGCGGCAAGGGCTGTCGATAAAATCAATTTTTTCATCATGATCATTTTCCCTCCAGATTCCGGATCAGTTGGAGCATGGAAACGATCCGCAATGCGCATCCGGAGCGGAACGCATCCATATCATAGGTTTTTCCATCCAGTTTTTCCAGCCATGCCATCTGGCGTTTTGCCTCTTTGCGGATGGGCAGATGCGGCGATTCCAAACGGGGTTTTGCCAATTGACAGAGCATGGTGGCATAGCGCACATCATTGAACGCTTCACTTGTTCCGATCAGGGCAATACGCTCGATGAACCCGTCATTTGCGGGGATGACCACGCCGAAATTTTTGTATGCGGGATCTTCCGGCCAATCGGGAAATTCGCTGAGATGACGCGAACGGAATCCGTGCATCATATAGCCGTCGTAATTCGCCTTATACATCTCAAGACCGATTTTGCGTCGATACCATGCGGGATTTTCGGGACCGGGGAACGGCTCGGAGTAGTTCATGATGCGGCCGCCTGCGGCATGCCAGAGATCGGCATGTTCCGGGGTGATCCTTGAACTGGAGTCCATATCGGCAGTATCGATGGCGCCGATGATGTAGCGTTCCGTCATACTGTGGGAGAAGCGTTTGACGCGGGTATGTTTGTGCAGAAGGTCGGCGGGATGAGTCGCGCGCATTTTGACGATGCGGTAAATATCGTTTTCGCTGGTGAAGACCGGATAGCACACGGTATCTTCAGGGAGTCCGACTTTTTTGAACGAGGCGGCAACCTTTTTGAGAAAGATCCTGTCCAGCTGCGGGATCATATCGTCTGTGATCAGGCTGTCGGGCCCGCCGAAACTTTTGTACCAGTCGTCCATCTTCGGAAGCATATACGCCCCCACGATCTCGTCCATGGGATAACCGACTTCCTTCGCGATCTTCACCTGCCACGCCGCAGCGGTGAAATTCCCCGCGTGCATAAGATTGTATTTCATAAAACACTTCAACGACTTGCGGAACAGATTTTCCGTTTGACTGCACGGGGAGTTGATGTGGCTGAAATAGGTGCGGTTGAGATCGTAATAAGTCCTGGGGCGGGGCAGTACAAAGGGCAGAACTCTGATCGTCAGCGGGATCGTCCGGACGACTTTGCCGTTTACGACCATTTCGATCGCGCCCTGATAGATGCCTTCCGCCTGATCTTCCGGAATACGGCAGTAGAGGGAATACAACTGATTGCGACCCGCCTCTTTAAGTTCCACACTCTGGAGCGTATCGGCATCCCGGAACGGCACATCAAAGCGGCTGAATTCGGTCTGATCATATTCCGCGCGGCTGATGTCCGCATAACGGGCGCCTTCGGGATAGCGGAGGAGAAATTCATTGGTCTGGCGGAACTCGTCCACCCGGATGATCTTATCATCATTCACCAGCAGATCCGGCACAAGGATACGGATATGTTTGTCGGAAAAATAGTTCAGCCAACTGCCGCCGGCGCGATACCAGCGCTTGATGAGTTTCACCTCGATTTCAGACGCTTTGTAAACATTTCCTTTTTCATTTTTCAGATCCGTGATCCGGAGCGTGAAATCCCTGACCGGCTGAAAGGGAACGATCGCCAGTGTGGCGGGTTTATATTCCCCCTTCGCCGCAAAAAGGCGCAGCGCTGAAATCATTTTCCCGCTCTTCGGGAGCATGGTGGGCGTCAACAGTTCCTGTGAGGTGGGCGACATGGAATACACGACTGCGGGTGCGGTCCCCGCTGCGGCATCTGCAGCCATTTTTTCTGCGTTTTCCACGTGCTGCGCCAACCGTTTGTAACGGGCGATGGTGGTATATTCCGTTTTGCATTTACCGGCTTCGACGGCAAGTTCCCGACACCATCCGGTCAAATGGGGGTTGGCGGACCGGATCGCCTTTGCCCGGGCGGCAAGGACATCGAAATCGGCAGCCGTCTTTCCGGCGGGCGTAAGTTCCTCCGATTCCAATGCGGCATCATAAATACGGAAACGGGAGACTTTGCCGGGGACTGCGGCAAGATCCGGCATTGTCCAGCGGAGCGTCTCCGGCGTCTTGAAGATGGCATTTTCACTCTGATATTTTCCGTTGAGATAGAAAGAATAACGGCGGCGTTCCGCGCTGAAATTCACAGCAAGATCAAATTCTTCGCCGGCATCCACTTTATCTTGAGAAGTCAACACCAGCGGCGCGGGCGTCAATTCCGTTCTGCCGGGGAGAAATATGATCTTCAGTGAGCCGTCCCGGAGCAGTTCACAGGTAAAGAAACCCAAATCCGCCTTTGCCCCGGCGCGGTCAAATTTCATCCGGATATCTGCCGATAACTGACGGCGGGTAAAATTTTTACACCATTTCCGGAACGACGCCTGATCCCGGGGCGTTGCGTTCTGCGTAAAACCATCGAAGATCACTTGCGGCTCAGTGGCAAAAACCCCTGCGGCGGCTGCCAGTGCGGCAAAAATTGCCCATATTTTTCTTCGCATTGCAAATCCTTTCGTACTTGGTGACCATGGCGGACTACAATAACATCACAAACCGCCGATGTCAAGCACGCGGACGCAGGAAATGCACGACTTGCTGATAAAGATCCGCGCAGAGATTGATTTCGCGAAGAAAAAATGAGGTAAGCACCTTCATCTTTTCATTTTTTTCTGCAACGCAGTTTTTACCACTTGCAATTCTGTAAATTCGGTGATATATATAAGCCAACACTGATCATACACACCAACAGAAAGGTAAGAATATGCGGCAAAAAACTTTGTTGTGCGGTATCGGCGCGGCAGCCGTTGCGTTTTCACTCGCATTTTCCTGTGGCGGAGCAGAAAAATTCTGCTGGGAGGAAAATTTCAGAAATTATGTTGACTTCCCGCCCGGAGCGACACGGCAGTATGACTTCATCCAACTCCGGAACGATCCCATCTGGGCGAACGCCGCGCAGTTGAACATCCACCCCCAGCCGACGGAAAAAGCGGTGGATTTTGTGGTGTATGAAAAAGGGATCGCCGTCCCGGATCTGAAAGATGTGACCTTCTCCTTCTCCTATTTTCTTGCCAATTCCAAAGCACCTGTGGCGGCAAAGGAAGAGATCAGGGACGCCAAAGGCAATGTAAAACAGAATGCCGCCCCCGCCGTTCCCGGTGAGGCTAAATCTTTTCTGATCCTGGTCAACAAAACGAAAGTCACCATCGCATCCGACAGCGTTTCCGTCGGCGGCAAAACGGCAGCCGTCCCCTTTGTTTCGCCCCGGATGTGGGAGGAAGGCGCCATCCGCGTCAGAGACGGCAAACTGACCGTTTACATGGGACACAACCGGGAACTCCGTGAAATGCTGTCTGTTCCCTTCACGGAAGCAGTCAGTTCCTTCAATTTTGCGGGACGCTCCGACAACGGATTCGCGGTTACGGATCTGAAGATCGAAGAACAGGGCGAACTCCGCAGTTTTCCCGCATCGCGCCTCTTTGCAGACTTCCGCAGTCTGAACCGGAAACTGGAAGGGGCGACCACGGAAACGGTTTCGCTCGTTCCCGCTCCCGGTGAAAGACGGGGCGTGCAGATCGTCCTGAACGAAACTGCCGCAAAAGAGAAAAAGCCCCTGATCATGGAAATGACATGGAGCGATGGTCAGACCACAAAATATCCCATCACAGCCGGATCTGTTTTTGAAACGGTCCCCCGTGCGCTGGGCGGCGTCATCCCCGCAAAAACAAAACTGGAACTGGCGGACGGTGTCATTACGGTCATCCCCCGTCAGGTCGTGCAATATGTCCGCCCCATGCCCCGCCGTTTCCGTTCCTACGGCAATTTCAAGCCCCAGTATCAGGATCTGATCCGCGACTGGAACACGCTCCCTGCCGCCTCCAAACACATTCTGGATCTTGAGATCGCCCTTCAGGAAGATGGGGAGATCCATTTTTACTGCGACGGCAGTTATGCGGGCAGCCTCCGCAAAACAGCTGTCGGCGATGCGCTGAAAGCGGCGCGGAAACGCTACAACGAGACTTGGAACAAGTGGGCGAAATCCCGTTCTGCCGGCGATCCGGAACTGACAAAACGCCTCCGGGCTGAGTTCGAAGCTGCGGATCAGGCGATCAAAGATCTGCCGCTGGCAGTGCTTCAGAAAGTGGATTTCATCGGCAACGGTGTCGCACAGCTCAAACTGAAAGAAAATGTAAAATCCGATCCCCGTTTCTACACACTGGATCTGGCTGCCAATCCCCGCGCAAAAGCCTTCGCCGATGCCACGGCGAGCAGCCTGAAAGCCGGCAGACAGATCATCGGCGGCGTGCCTTATGCCGTTGCGGATCCGCTGGATTCTGCGGATATCGCCATCTGCCACGAAGCACAGGGCGCATCCGGATTGACCGGAGATGAATATCTGGGCAGAAAACCGGCGGATAATTTCCCCGGCGCGGTCCATTTCCGTGTTCCTGCCGCACTTTATCACAAAGCCCATGTGATCTTTGCACTGGATCCCGATCCGGCAAAAGATGTCGTCCTGACTGCAAAAATCGCCAATTTTTATCAGGATTCCGGCGTAGGCAGCAACATGTTGGCGGACACCACCATTGAAGTTGAAAACGGCAGGATCCCCGATTCCTTCAAGCAGGTCGGGACCATTATGCTCAAGGGCAGAAAACTTCCCCTGTACAGCACAACGATCCCCCTCAATGTCGGAAAGATCTCGGATGCCGCCGCCCGGAAAACCCATCTGGATATTGATTTTTACGGCAAACCCTTTGAACATCATCAGCAGTGGAATTTGAGTGTAAAACCCGATCCCTACAGCCGGAGCGCATTCAATATTTTCGCGGTGACACTGGAAAAAATGCCGGTGCTGCTGGACTTCAAACAGGCGTCTCCCGGCAACGTTTTCACCGAAGATGAAAAAGCGGTGACCACCGTGACCCTGAAGGCTGTCGCGCCCGCCGCAAAAGGTAAAGTCAACTGGACCGCCAAAGGTACAGACGGCAAAGTTCAATTCAAAGGCAGCCGGGATTACAGTCTTGCCAAAACCGGTGACACCACGGAATTTACGATCGACCTGAAAGCGCCGGTCGGTTTCTATGAACTGGATGTGGAAGTGACTGCCGCAAATGATATGTCCATTCTGCATCCCGCCCGTTTTGCCATTCTCGGCAAAAACACACGCATTACCACAAAACAGGAAAGCCCCTACGGAACGTGGTGGTTCTTCAAGACTCACGGTTCGCCCGACGACTTTGAACTCGGCGGTCCGCTGCTGAAGAAGGCGGGTATCCGTAAATCCACTCATGCCCCCACAAAAGAAGTGTCGGAAAAATACGATTTCCTCTGCGGCAGAACCAGTTCCACGCCGTCCATCCGTCATTTCAATGCGGAAACCGGAAAATTCAACGACGTGGAAGAAATGCAGCCGGATCCTGCCGATCCCAAAAAGAAGATCAAGGTGAAACTCACCGGCGAAGAATGGTTCGTCCGGAAAATGAAAAATGATATGAAGGATGATTGGGGTCATTACACCTATGTGATGATCTGGCACGAATCCGCCCCCCATTGCGGGATCCCGGAAGAACTGCTGAATATGCCCCTCTCACAGAAAAGCATTGAACAGAAAGAAGCGGATAAGATCTTTGTGGCATACCTGAAAGAATGTCGCCGCATCATCAAAAAACATTTCCCGACTCTGCGGCTCCAGATCGGCAACAGTTCCTCCAGTACCGGTGCTCTGGTCCGTCCGGTCCGCGCCGGTGCCGATATCAACTGGTACGACAGTATCGGGATCGAAACGCCGTCCCAGACCATTCCGCCGGAACGGCTCAGTGAAGTGGGTCTGCAGGGAATGCGGATCACACAGGATGCCGCAAAAGCACTGGGCAAAACTGACGGCAAACTGAAACTGGACGGCTGCTGGGAATTTGTTTACCGCAGCGAACATACCATCGGCGAACAGAAACTGGCAGAATGGTACATGCGCGATACCCTGATCTCCCTCGCCAATGATTTCACCCTCATCGGGCCGGGTCTTTTCTTCGACTGCACCAATGCCTATTACAACGGCGTCTGGGGCGGTTCCGGTATCGTTCAGCGTGCCCCATACGTTTATCCCAAACGCCCATACGTCGCTTATGCGGCATTGACAAAAGTGCTGGACGGCGCAAAATTTGTGCGTCAGATCCCCACCGGCAGCACCACGGTGTACGCGCTGGAATTCAAGATCAAAAACGGAAAAACCGTGACCGCTTTCTGGGCAGCCCGCGGCAATGTGGACCTTGCCGTTGTCAACCCCTCCGGCAAAGCACTGATTACGGAACTTTACGGGACAGAAAGCAATGCCGACGGCAGAGAGATCACCGTAAAGAGCGGAACAGCAGTGACTTATGTCACCACAGAAAAACCGCTGGAATCGGTGAAGATCACCGGCAGATCCTTCCCGGAAGAAGAAGCACGTGCAGCAAAGGGGACCATTGCAGGTGCCTTTGACGATGTGGAAAAAGTGACGGTTGCACCCGATCCGGATTTCACAACGCATCATACCAACTTCCTGCCCATTCTGAAACCGGCGGAATTTACAGCGGCAACTGTGAACGATCCGGAAAAAGGCAAAGCCCTCGCCCTGACGCTGACGGCAGACGACAAGTACAAGAGCAAATACATTACGGAATTCACCACCGTGATGCTCAAGGACCCCATTGCCATCAAGGGCGAACCGGAAGCAGTGGGACTCTGGGTCAAAGGAAACTCCAACTGGGGTCAGATCCGGTTCATCATTCAGGATGCGGAAGGCGAGATCTTCAAAAATCTCTCCACCGGAAAATGTTGGGGCTGCGATATTATGGACTGGCCGGGCGAACTGGCGGTGAACTTCGACGGCTGGAGTTTTGTCAGCGCCGCTCTCGTGAAGACAAATCTTTTCACCACCACCAGCCCCGGTCCCGTCAGTGATCAGTGGGTCAGCAGCGGAGGAAACAAAAAGATCGACTTCCCCGTGAAGGTACTCGGCGTCACGGTGGGCGTGAACCGGCAGAAACTGGATCTTCTTGATTTCAAAGCGAGTGATCCCACTCTGCTGATCCAGGGCGTTGCGGGCGTGGAAGAATAAATCCCGTCCACCCGTCAAATATCAGACACGGAACGCAGCTGCAGAAATGCGGCTGCGTTTTTTTTGCGTCCTCACGCCTTCTGACACCGGGCAAATGTAAGCCCGAACCGGTCCGGATACTTGCCCGGACGGTCGGAATCGTTGGTGGAATTGCGCAGTTTCCGTGATACGGCAAACAATTTTTTTCCGATTTCCGCCGGACCACATTTTCATCGATGCGTCCGCCGGATTTGTGACATCACAGCGTTTTCCCTTGTGCCGGGAAAACTTTTGATTTTCAAATTCTGCTTGATCCATTTGAAAAAGAGTTCGATTTGCCACCGCTGCTCACTACTGTCCGCGCTCCGAACAAATGAAGTAAAAGTTTACACCGGGGAATTGATTGTATGGGTTCCTGAAACCGGAAACAGCACATTTTATGATATAACTCATATAAATTTCAGCCGGAAAGTTCGAGATACAACTAATGTTGCTGACTCCACGGGACCCCGTTTTGAAAACGAAGAAACTCCGCACCAACTTCCGGCTGCTGATAATAATATACCACAAAATCCTGAAAATGCAAGTGATACGGACAATGACCTGAGGTTTTCGGTTGAAGATGTCCGGACGGGGTCTGCGGCGGATTATGGCACCGGCGAAGACGCTCAGGTCTACGGCAGGGGACTGTATGGGTCTTCCAGCAGGGGCGTGGCAGAGTGGTACGCCAATAACGATGCGCACGAAAAAAACAAAGAGCAGATTTTACTTGATGGGAAGCCGTTTAATTATGCAGCAAGCGGCGGTGGTTTTGAAAATTTAGTGGCTTATGATGTTTTGCTTGATGTCAAACGGCATGCCGCATCCTCTTGTATTATAGAAAAAATGTGCTATATTACAATGTGCTATATTATGTGGTGCAATAATTGTACAATAATCTTAACCTGCAGGATGATCAAATGAATCTCAAGCAAATCCTTTCTCTCGCTTTTACCATGCTGTTTGCCGCCGGACTTTCCGCTCAGGTGCCCGCCCCCACAGAAGCGGCAAATATGGAAAAGGCCACTGTCGCCGCCCAAAATCTGGTCCTTTCCACCGATCTGGAAGTGCCGTATCTCTCCATTTACTATGTGGAGCCGAATGTGCGGACGGATCAGGACATCAAAATCAAATTTTATGTGACGGACTGGCATCAGTCGGAGTACCGGCTTCAGGACAAGAGCCACCGGTTCAATGTATTTCTGCGGATCACCGATTCCAAGCAGAAAGAACAGAAATTTGAAATGAGAAATATCGGTGCCGGCGACCATACATTCGAGGTCGGCAAACTGCCCGAAGGCGATTATCAGCTGCGGTTGTATGCCATCGACCGGCAGAAGCGTTACTCCCCTTCCATCTTCCATCTGTTCCGCGTCAGAACCACGTTTGAGATTCCTGCCGCCGATACATATAAGATGACGGAAAACGATCTTTCCAAGTACGGAATCGACCGGAACGGCGATCACGGGATCCTGCATTTTGTGGATGCCACCGATAAAAAAGAGGAAGAAACGAAAGCCATTGTGGAGGCTGCCGCTGCAAAATTGACACCGCCCGCCGGAAAATATCTGATCGTTGTCGGCAGTTCAAAAGCACCGGCTGATCTTCTGATCGGCAAACAGTGCGGCGCGTATGATCTGCCCACGCCCGAATGGCTGCCCAATTCTTACAGCAGAAAAACGGCAAAAGTGATCTATCATCCCTCCTACGACAAGGCGAAAGTGGAAGCGGACGCCGAAAAGAACGGCAATGCGATCAATCAGTTTCTGAAAGATATGAGCGCAAAAGGCGTGCGGAAAGTTGTTTTTCTGCCCGGCACATACCGCATTTCCCATAAGAACACGATCCTGCTGCCCTCAAAAATGACCGTTGACCTCAATGGTGCCACCATCAAGCTGAACGGAAATACCGAAAAGAACGCGGTGATGATCAGTCTTCAGGATTGTTTTGATTCACATCTGCTCAACGGGACTTTGGAAGGGGATTATTTTGAACACGATTATTCCGTCAACAAACAATCCGAATGGCTGAACGGGGTGGATATTTCCGGCTCATCGCAGTATTGCAGCGTCAAAAATCTGGTGGTCCGTTTCATCACCGGTTACGGCGTTACCAACGGATTCCGCAGTGCGGACTTCTCCGGGTTCTCCCCCCTGAAATTTACGCCCGGGACCGTGAACCGCAAAACCGGAAAAGAGATCAAAAAGCCCGGTCTCCAGATCAGTCAGATGGTGTCGGTGAAACTGCTCAAGGAAAAATTCGGCTGCATCACCGCCTCCCGCGCTCTTGGTTATCAGGGCATGGCGATGGACGACTGGAATCTGATGTTCCATTTCTACGACAGCGAAAAGAAATATCTGACGACCATCGACGGCGAGCAGTACCGCCGCGTCTATGTGCCTGCCAAAGCCGAATATGTCCGCGTGACCGTCTGGGCTGCCGGGGAGATCAAGGAACAGAGATTCTATGTCAACTTCTTCCGGGTCCCCCAGAACTGCGTTTTTGAAAATATCCTGGTCCAGAACGCGCGCTGTGTGGGTGTTGCGCCCTGCGCCATGTATAACTTCAAGTTCGCAAACTTCACGATCACCCGCAGCGGCGAAAGTCTGGCGTGCTGCGCCTTCGACGCGGAAGACGGCTGGGATATGATGCAGGATGTCTGGCTCTACCGCAACCGTTTTATCGGCAACCCCCGCAACGAACTGCTCACATGCGCAGGTCACAATTTCGTCTTTGAAGAAAATGAAGCGGCGCTTCACCTCTGGAGCCGCACGGCAGCTTATGTGATCCGCAAAAATAAATTCAAATCCGCCTCGTTCGGTTATGCCAACAGAAAACGCACCCGTCTCGTCCGGATCGAAGATAATAACACTTATACCGGCAACGTCCGCTACGGCGATGACCACAAAGAAGTCGACCCCCTTGATCTGATGAATCTTTATGCGGCGGAACTTGCCGGAAAAAGCAGACCGCTGGACAGCAACTGGCTGCTGTTGGCACGCGGTAATTTCTCCGGCGGCGGCATCCAGGCACGGAAAACCGGCGCACTTTACGGATCCGATCTGAGCAAAATGCCGAACGATTCCGGCTTTAACCTGCTGATGAGCCGTCTGCGCGATACCAGCCTCACATGGCTCGCACGCTCCAACTTTGTGAACTGCATCATCGATAATTGCAAGTTCTCAATGTTTAAGGCAACGAAAAAAATCTCCGGCTGCAAAATCAAAAACACCCATTTCCAGCTCAGTCAGGAAACCCATCTGATCCTGGAAAACTGCACACTGGAAAATGTGGATATGCGGCACGGCTGGTGGATCACCCCCTGTAAAGTCACACTCATCAACTGTATTGTGAAAAACACGGATAAACCGCTGATCAACACGCCGTCCTATTCCACCGGCGTCATTACGCTGGAAAATTGTCTCATTGATACCGGATCCGCTCCGACGTTCGATATGTACGATACGCGCGCGCAGAAAACCGATGATCAGCCCGGCAGCGTGATCTTCAAGCAGTGCGACATTGTGAACACCGCCGGATGTATCGTGAAAGCGCCCGGCGCAAAAAATCAGAAAGCCATCCGCTTCGATATCCTCGGCACAAACTTCAACGGCACTCCTGTCAGCGAACCGTCCCCCAAATGGACAGTCAATGTTTCCGAAGCACGCAGCACAAAAGAAGTCAAACGCGGCTGGGATGAAACGATCGAACTCAAGATCCTGGATCTGATCCAGGAACAGAACTGAGACCGCTCCCACCGTCTTCCAAGAACATCAGCTGCTGCAGAATAAAATTTTGCGGCAGCTTTTTTTGTAAAAAAACGGCATCCGTAACGCAAGTGGACATTAGATATCCTTCAGCTGTGCTGATGTATGGTAAATGACAGCCGGAACAGCGGAAAGGAATCGATCATGGTAATGCCTGCAGGTGCATTGGCACTCAGCCCCGAATTTGAAAAAGCAAAAGCGGATCTGCGGAATGCGCGGGAGCGTAAACTCCCCCGGAACCCGTGATCTGTCCCTTGCTGCTCATATTTGTTTTCTCCGCCCGCTGCTTTGTGAATATTGCTGTCTGACAACGGGATTACAATACATATTATCGATATTGTTGACCTTACTCTGTCGAAAATTACAAAAAAATTAATCTTTCACCCTTTTTCACCCCGTTTTTTATGTTTTTTGCTGCGCTGAACGGAACTCCGGCGGGAATTTTCAGTTGTCTATGGGCTTTTGAGCCGTATTCCGGCAGAAATATATGCAAAAAGAACAGTTCTGACTTGAAAATCATTTTTGGGGATGTACTTTATTTCCCAAATTGCAGTAACAACGACACAAAACGACTTGATACAACAAGGAGAAACGGTATGAAAAAAACACTTCTGGCGGTCTTTACCGCAGTCGCCGCTCTGTTCAGCGCTGGTGCAGTCAACGGACAGGATTACATTGAACCGGATCAGGCATTCGACATTTTCCAGATCGGTATGCTCAAGGGTGCGCCCCAGACTCAGGACACCGCCCCGGTTTACGGGTTGCGTTTCGGTCTGCCGGTGTGCGGCGGAGCCGCAGCTGTGAACGGTGTGGACTTTGCCATTATCGGCTCCCAGTCCGCCAAAGTGAACGGTTTCCAGTATGCCACTGCGTTCGCCATTTCCGATGAAGCCATGAACGGCGTCCGTATTTCCTGTGTTGCCGCCGGCAAAAAATCCTGCGGTGTTGAGATCGCGGCAGTGAATCTGACGGAAGAAGCCGGTGTTCAGGTGGGTGCCTTCAATGTGGCGAAAAGCGGGATCCAGTTCGGTGTGATCAACATCATGGAAAACGGTTTCCTGCCTGTTATGATCCTTTTCAACTTCAGTCTTTAAGCATTCAAACGATCACAAGGAGATCTGTTAATCATGATGAAGAAATTTTTTCTGACCGTGTCCGCCATTGCCGCAGTTTGCTTCAGTGCCGCGGCAGCCGACAAGAGCAATCTTGACTGGGAACGCCCCCAGTACCGCACCTACACCATCTTCAATCTCGGTATTCTGCCGAAGATCCCCGGCTGGCAGGACAACACCGAAACGATCGGTATCAAGACCGGTTGGCCTGTTGTCACCGGCAAAAACGCCACGATGGTCGGTTTTGAATCCTCCTGGGCGTATTCCGGGTCCGAATATATGACCGGTGTTCAGGGCAGTATGCTTATGAACTACAACAAACACGGTGAAGGTTTTGAAGCCGCCATCGGTTTGAACTTCTCCTCCCGCAGTTTTGTGGGGATGCAGGCATCCTGTGTGTTCAACCTTGCCAACAACCTTGTGGGTGTTCAGGCGGGCGCACTGAATATCTGCCGCACCATGGATGGTTTCCAGCCCGGTGTGATCGGCAACATCACGGAAGAATCTGCGGGCTGTCAGGCGGGTCTGTTCAGCATCACGAAAGTGCTGAAAGGCTGTCAGGTCGGCGGTCTGAACCTTGCAAAAGATTCCACCGATGGTTTCCAGATCGGCTTCTTCAACATCGCCTCCGGCGGTAAAGGTCTCCAGTTCGGGCTTGTGAACATCATCCCCGGCGGCAAGATCCCCTTCATGCTCTTCTTCAATATGTCGAAGTAAGATCAGACGCTGAACCGACAGAGTTCTGTACGGGATGTCAGTCAAAACGGCTGACATCCCTTTTTTTCCCTTGAATTATGCGGACTGAATGTACATTATCTCCAATACAACGATCGAAGGAGACAGCAATGCTGCATTTCCGTTATGACAAAGATCTGCTGCGCCGCCGCACTCCATTGCGCCGATCATTTTATTTTCCCCGGCAAAAAAGGAAGGCGCGCGCCAATGACGGCGTCTGCTGAACCGGAGACAATTTCATTTTTTTCCGGCGGCGTCTTGTTTTTTGATTCCGTTGTGTTATATTGTATCAGAAACCATCTTCACATCAGGAAAAGGATCAAAGATTTATGAAAAAACTTCTCTCGTTTGCGGCAGTGACAGCAGCCGTATTTTTCCCCGCGATCGATCTGCCGGCAGCAGTTCAGCCGGACGCCCTGTTTCAGGATCACTATGTATTTTGTGCGGGAAAACCCACCGATTTCACCGGAACTGCAGCACCCGGAGAAAAAATCACCATTGCCGTTCAGGGAAAAACATACGCGGGAACTGCCGACGAAAAAGGCAGATACCGTGTCACTGTTGCCGCCCAGCCGGTGATCAAAACCCCGTTCAGCGTCACCATCAGCGGTAAAGATTCCAGTGTTGAGATGAAAAATGTGCTGTCGGGTCTGGTCTTCATTGCCGGCGGTCAGTCCAATATGGAAGTGCGTATCAAAGAAACGCTCAATGCGAAAGAAGAGATCCGCAACGCCAATACACCATCCATCCGCGAATTCAAAGTCGTGAACGATTTTGAGTTCGATCCTGTGGAAAACCTTTCCGGAAAATGGACGCCGGTCACGCCCGAAACTGCCGCAAACACCGGCGCCGTTTCCTACTATTGCGCCCGGGTCATCCAGAAGGAAATGGACGGGATCCCCATCGGCATCATCAACAATTCCTGGGGCGCCACATCCCAGCAGGCATGGCTGCCGATGGAAGTTGCGGCAAAGATCCGCCCCGCATATCGGGATGAACTGGAAAAATTCCGTCCCATGGGAAAAGAAGGGATCTTCAAACGCAGAGATGAATTGGCAAAACAGATGGTTCTGCAGCCCCCTGCTCAGGACATGAAACTGACCGCCGACTGGCATAAGCCCGATTTCAATGACAGCGACTGGAAAACCATCAAGCTCCCCGCCACGCTGGAAACCATTTACGGTCACAAAGACGGTGTGTACTGGTTCAGAAAAACCATCGAACTTCCTGAAACGAAAGAAGATCTGACACTTTCACTCAATGTGGTGGACGATATGGACATCACCTGGTTCAACGGCGTGGAGATCGGCAGAACGGAAGTCAAAAACGGCTGGGAAGTCCCCCGGAATTACACCATCCCCGCCCGTCTGATCAAACCGGGAAAAAATGTGATCGCCGTCCGCTGTTTTGATTCCGGACACGCGGGTGGTATTTTTCACCGCGACATCATGATCCGCCGCGCCCCCAAAGACGTGGTCCTGAATCTGGAAACCGAATGGAAGATCAAAGACGAAAAGATCATGAAGTCCCTGCCCTGGCCGCCGGGTTATTACGAACTGGTCCGCTTCAAATGCAAGGCATCCGTTCTTTACAATGCCATGTTCTATCCGCTCCGCGGACTGCCCGTAACGGCTTATCTCTGGTATCAGGGTGAAAATAATTCCGGTCAAGGTCACTACAAACAGATGCTCGCGGAACACGTGAAGATCATCCGCCGCGACCTGAAAAACGATCAGCTTCCCATCCTTATTGCCCAGCTTGCCGCGTACCGTGCGCCCGCCGCCGACCCGAACAAAACCGGCGAATGGCCCATCACCCGCGCCCATCAGGCGGAAGTGGCAGCCGAAGCTGAAAATGTGTGGATCGCCCCCTGTATCGATATCGGCGATGCAAAGAACATCCACCCGCTGAACAAACAGGAACTGGGCAGACGCTTTGCGCTCACACTTCTTCAGAATGTGTTCAAAATCAAGGGCTTTGAGAATGTGATCCATTATCCGGAGATCACATCCGCGGTGGCTGATACGGCAAACAATACGGTAACGGTCACGCTGAAAAATGCGCAGGGTCTCAAGACCACGGACGGCAAAACGCCTTACGCGTTCGCCATCGCAGGTTCCGAAAAGAAATACAACGGGAAATACGATAAAGGCAAATATGTCTATGTCCGCGCCACCGCAAAGATCGAAGGTGAAAAGATCATTCTCACCGTTCCGGAAGGCGTCAAAGGGAAACCCGCCATGCTCCGCTACGCGTACAGCATGAACCCGGAAGTGAACACGGTCAACGGACTCGGATTCCCCCTGCTGCCGCTTCAGACTGAGATCAAATAAAACGGCGGATACTGAGGATACATTCTGACCGGTTTGCGGGGAGAAAAAACGGCTGTCGCGCGTGCGGCAGCCGTTCTTTGTTTTATACCGTTTTAATCCAGTTCGATGTATCCGACTGCACGGGCGTTGGATGCGACACTGGTCCTGATGTAGTACACCGATCCGTTCTTGAGGGAACTCAGGGAATATTCCTGACTGCCGGAAATGTCGTAATCCGCCAGAACAGTTCCGGATTTATCCTGGATCTGCGCATTGAACGCGTCGCCGTCGGTACCGAAGTACACCTCAGAGATCGCTGAAGTTTTGGTGAACTTGATGAAATCCACGGAATCTTCAAAGCCGTACGTGAGACCGTTCGCGGCATCCTGTCCGCAGAGCCAGACATCGATATCGTCACCCGCCGCCAGTTCAACAGCGTCCGCGCGCGTATCGTCAGCGCCTTCGCGCTGTGACGTACTGAAGCTCCAGTTGTCACCGCATTCAATGATCCTGATCCCGGCATTTTCAAACCGGTCAAGGAACGCGGCGGAATAGTCTGCAGCACTGCCGATCACCAGTTCGCCGGAGCCTGTGATTTTTTCCAGATTTGCGATCTGCGCGGTACTGTCGGGTGCATCGAGGATCAGGGTCCCGTTCAGGTTCAGGGTATCATCGCCTGCACCGAAATCGATACTGCTGATCAACTGGACCCGGCTGTCTTGCGCAATGGCAAATACGTCGTCGCCACCATCGAATCTGATCCTGCCATCTGCGGCATCTATTTCGCCTTTTGTGCGGACGATCAACTCATCGTTTCCTTCGCCGAAATCGAGGAGCGCGCCTTCGATATCCAGATCCGTGTACGCGCCGATGTCCACAATGTCGTTACCGTCACCGAAGGTCATTTTTGTAGCCCAGATATATCCTTCTGCGGCTTCACTTGCGGCTCCGGTCAGGATCAGTTCATCGTTGCCTTCGCCGAAATCGACTGTACGCACTTCCGCTTCGCCGCCGGTAATGGTCATGGTATCATTGCCGTCACCGAACAGCAGAGAATCGGCATCCAGCTCCGTATTCTTACCGATATACAGACTGTCGTTGCCTTCCCCGAGATCGACTTTGCCGTAATCATCATTGGCGTAAACAACGGTATCCGATTCTTCTTTGCCGGTGGAGTCTGCAAGGATCATTTTATCGTTGCCATCCAGCAGGGAAACGCTGTTTTTGACCACACGGCTCCTGTTGGCGGTGAAGGTGAGAACATCGTCATCATCCGAACAGACGACCGCATTGACAGTGGCGGAAGCCGGCATGGAACTGTAACCGTATTCTTCACTCCACGCAAAAAATGTTACCGGGTCAACGCCGCCGATGGTATATTTGCCTTCGCTGCCGCCCGGTGTGGTGCCGCCGCCCGGTGTAGTGCCGCCGGGTGTAGTGCCGCCGATGGTAAACTTCAGCGGATCGGATTCATCGCCGTCATTCTTGGCTTTGTCCACGGCTTCCACGGTCACAGTGTGGGTACCTGCGGAAAGTTTTTTGATGGTGATGGAATTCGTCTTCGTCTTGTACGTTCTGTCATCGACTTCCACCTCGTAGCCGACCACACCCACATTGTCCGTTGCGACGTTCCATGTGATCACCGTTGCGGCGGCAGTGGGCGTACCCACGATCCGGACGCCTGTCACTTTGCCCGGATCGGTCATATCCTTGAGGCGGATGGTCTTTTTCGCCGCTTTGGATTCGTTTCCGGCGGCATCAAAGGCGCTGACTTCCACCTTGACTTTTCCGGCAAGACCGTCTTTTGTATAAGTGTAGGCGGATCCTTTGAAATCGTCATCAACAACTTTGCCGTTGACTTTGATGATGTAGCCAGCCACGCCCATATTGTCGGTGAAACCGCTCATGGAAATGCGGATGGAATCCTGATTGCCGGGGACCTGCGTGACCGTGATTTTGCCGCGCTTGGGATCGGTCCCGTCCAGCACCGTGAATTTTTGCGCAGCAGAAACTTCGCTTCTGTTCTTCGCTTTGTCGATGGCGTACACCACGAAAGAGGTATCACCCGCTTTGAGTTTCTTGATGGTGATGGTGTTTTTCTTCGTCTTGTACGTTTTGCCGTTGACCACCACTTCGTACCGGACTGCGCCCACATTATCATCGGGGACATTCCAGGTGAGGACGGTCTGTTTTTCCGTGGCGGTGATGACTTTCAGCCCCGTCACACGGTCCGGCGCGATCATATCCTTGACCCGGAGCGTTTTTTTCGCAGCTTTGGACACATTCCCCGCATCGTCCACGGCAACAACGGAAAATGCCAGTTTCCCTGCCGTCTCGCCGAAATCGTAGGAATAATTCGTCCCCGATGTGGTGCCGATCAATTTATCGCCCAGATAGATCCGGTATTCTTTGATCCCGCCGGCATCCCTGAAATTGCTGATGCTGAGATTCACCGTCGTACCGGTCTGCGTCAGGTTGATTCTGCCTTTTTTCGGCGCGGTAATGTCTTTGACATCGAAGGTCGTTGCCGCAGATACGGCAACGGTATTTTTGTCACGGTCCAGTGCCCGGACGGTGAAGGTGTGTTCCCCGGGAGTCAGTTTTTT
Source organism: Victivallales bacterium (assembly GCA_045589595.1). GTDB lineage: Bacteria > Verrucomicrobiota > Lentisphaeria > Victivallales > UBA1829 > SIG77. The sequence continues at coordinate 53,921 of JAZNPK010000034.1, read as the reverse complement.
CACCGTGACGGTCGTTTTTTTCGTTTTGATCACCCGGCTGACGCCGCTGACGGTCACCTCATAGGATGCAACATCATCCAGTGTGGACGGTTTCCAGTTCAGAACTGCCTTTTTTTCCGTTGCTCCGGAAACCTGCAGCCCTACGACTTTTTCCGATACATCTGCCATAGTTCACCTCATTTCTTTCTATATGATTTATGTCTGCACCTGAAGGGAATGCCCCCGCTTCCGGCGTAACAATACCCCGCAGAAAATTACTTGTCAAGAAAAAATTCAGGAATCTTTCTTAAAATTTTTTAATTTTCTGTTTCCTGCGAAAAATTCCGCTCCGGTGCAGGAGCTTTGACACCAAAAAAGATGAAATAAATCTGCAGAAAGTCTCTTGCAATGATGGGCAGTACGGACTATATTCTGAACAGTAATAAAATTTATCAGTATCAATACAACAGGAAAGTCACCACTATGACCCAACGGAAAAAATTGTTCCTCGCCGCCCTGATCACCTGTATTACCAGTGCAATGCCCTTCTGCCTTGTGGGGGAAACTCCTGCAGTGCCGCCGGCAGCAGTAAAAACGGCGGACACAGCAGTTCAGAAAACAGAAGCCGCAGTAAAAACAGCAGCCGCCGACATCAAAGCGGAAGTTCCGGCAGAGGCTGTTAAAGAGGCGGCGGCACCTGCAGAAGAAGCGGAGAAGCCCGCAGCGAAAAACATGTTCGTCGGCACATTCTGGGCATTGGTTCCGCCGCTGGTGGCGATCCTGTTGGCACTGATCACGAAAGAAGTTTATTCTTCGCTGTTCATCGGGATCCTGCTGGGCGGCTGTTTTGCGGCGAACTTTGCGCCGTTGGCAGTGCTGGATGCCGTGATCGGGAAAGGGTTGATCGATGCCATTAAATCCACGGCAGGTATTTTCCTGTTTCTGCTGATCCTCGGCGCGATGGTGGCACTCATCAGCAAAACGGGTGCGGCGGCAGCGTTCGGACGCTGGGCGCAGACACATGTCAAGACCCGTGTAGGAGCGACGTTGTCCACCTTCCTGCTGGGGATCCTGATCTTTATCGATGACTATTTCAACTGTCTGACCGTGGGCAGCGTGATGCTTCCGGTGACGGATGCGAAACGGATCTCCCGCGCGAAACTGGCGTACATCATTGATGCCACAGCCGCGCCCATCTGTATGATCGCGCCCATTTCCTCCTGGGCGGCGGCAGTTTCACAGTATGCAGACGGCACGCAATATTCGGGTCTGGAAATGTTTATCCGCGCGATCCCCTACAATTTTTATTCTCTGCTGACATTTGTGTTTGTGATCGGGATCGTTCTGATGAAGATCGACTTCGGTCCTATGGCGCGTCACGAAAGAAATGCGCTGGAAAAGGGTGATCTTTTCACCAGCGGCGGGGAAGTTGAAAACGGGATCGAAGTGGTACATAACGAGCGTGGCAGAGTGATCGATCTGATCATTCCCGTTCTGGCGCTCATCGGGTTCAGTGTTTTTGCTCTGATCTACGTTGGCGGATTTCTGGAAGGCAAGGATTTTATCACGGCATTCAGCGATACGGACGCCACAGTGGCTCTGCCCTGGGGTGCGCTTGTGGTGCTGATCCTGACCATCATTTATCTTGTTGCCCGAAAAGTCATTACTGCCAAAGCCGCCATGGAATGTATTCCCAAAGGCTTCAGCGCCATGGTCGCGCCCATCCTGATCCTGGCATTTGCCACTGCGCTGAAAAATATGACCGGGCTGCTGGAAGCGAAAGAATTTATTGCTGAACTCATGAGCGGATCTGCCGCAGATCTGGCACAATTCCTGCCTGCCGTGATCTTTGTGGTGGCATGTATTCTGGCGTTTTCCACCGGAACATCCTGGGGTACATTCGGTATTCTGATCCCCATTGTGACCAGTATTTTCCCGGTGGACAGTCCCCTGCTGTTCATCGGCATGTCTGCGTGTCTTGCCGGAGCGGTCTGCGGTGACCATTGCTCCCCCATTTCCGACACCACCATCATGGCGGCGGCGGGAGCCAGATGCGAACACATCAACCACGTTTCCACGCAGCTGCCTTATTCTCTGACGGTGGCGGCGGTCTCGTTTGTGGGCTTCATCCTTGCCGGGATCATTCAGAGCTGGCTGATCGTGTTCCCCATTACCGTGGTGCTGCTGATCGGGCTGCTGATCTTCTTCAAGGTCTTTGCCGTGGCAAAAGAAAATTGCTGTCAGCAGTAAGGTCAAGCAGAAAGAAACGATCCTTCGGGAAAAAGATTTGCGCCGTCTGCTGAGCGTTCAACAGGCGGCGCAATTTTTGTATCGATATCTGAAAAATATCAGTTCTGATTGAGTGTCAGTTCACCGAAGGCGGGGACCTGATGGACCCAACCGCCGTTCCAGCTTGCCATTTCGCGACGGCGGACCTGTTTTCCGTTCTGTTCCGTCATATAATATTTGCCGCGGATGGGCTGAAACAGCATTTTATTGTTCTGCGTCACATTGATCCCGATCTCTGCAAGGGGGACACGGACGATGGCTTCCCAGCGGTCGTCGTACCGTTTGACCGTCCGTTCCCAGTTGCAATCCCATGACATATCCTGTCCTTTGGCTTCAAACAGCACATCTTTCCGGGGATCGGGATTCCCGGCATCGAACATGAACTGATAGTACACTCCCGTATCGGCATGACCGAGGAAAAATTCCATGATATCGCCGCGGGGAATACTTTCGATGGAGGGATCTTCCGTGCTGCTGACGGGCAGTTCTTTCATATCGGGGGCGTAGCACTGGTAATAAATATACAGATTTTCACGGTCGTGCAGCAGTCTGGCGGTACTGCGGAACCGGGGAGTTTTACCGTAGTTCGCTCCTTTGTCCGCCACGACAAAATCGTTGATGGCAGCTGCATTTTTCCAGATGTCGCCACCGAAAGACTGCATCATATTTTTAACGCCCGTGACCACCGGAACAGATGCCCGGACGGAATTATCATTTGCCGCCATTTCCAGCCATTTTGCCAGATGCTGCTGATGACGGCGTATCAGTTCCTTCGACTTGGGATGCTGTGCGGCTTTCTGTGCCGCCGCCAGATATTCCGTCAGGGTTTTCCCCAGTTTCGGACGCACGATATACGCCGAGATCAGCGGCAGGATGTCATCACTGTAAATGGAAGGCAGCTTGTTGGAATAGAAACTGTCGCGGAGCGTATCGTAATATTTCTTCATGTGGGGTGCGCCTTCGCGGTACACGCGGGTGATGTACTGTTCCCGCAATGCTTCCAGATCCTGTGTGGGATCCCACCACATACGGGCAATGAGCCACGCATCCATGGCGGAAACGTCCCAGGTCGGTTCTGCCATGGGATAGACGCTGCTCTGACCGTCCGTGGGATGTTCCGCGGAAAATTCGCGGATATTGTGCTTGATATAATACAATCCGTTGTCCCGGATCCGGTACGCCTGGGAACGGGGGAACTTGTTTGCCCAGCCCAGATATTCCCGGAGCCACGTATGTCCGGCGGCTTTGCCCCAGCGGATCAGATATTGATTCCATTTTCCGTTGGTGACTTCATCGTAGATGGGGGCTTTTTCGTTCAGCACAAAGGGACAGTATTCGATGCAGATGTTGTTTTCCAGTTTGAACGGCGGCGGCTCGGATGTGAAGATATAGGCATAAACACCGATCGTCACCCGGGGATTGGTTTTGCGCAATTCACGGGCGACTTTGTTGATGAAGGTGTAATACTGGGCGGAACGGAACACCGGATCGTCCGGCTGAATGGTCTTGCCGTCCTCCATCACGAAAGGCGCAACACATTTGGGGCATTTGCAGACATGCCAGTTATCCGCAATGGAAAGGTTGAGGAAGTCCACTTTTTCCCGATCCGGATTCCGGGATGCAGGGAATACACGCACAAGATCCGCCCGGATATTTTTCACATATTCCGGGATCATTTCATAAGCCAGCAGACAGATCTGACCGCTTTTCGGATCGCGTTTGCCGTTCTGCATGGGGTAATATTCCGGATGGGATTCAAAATATTTTGCGCGGGGGATATAATGCTGGATGCCGTGTCCCACACCCGCACGCACGTATGTACTGGCAAATTTGACATGAGCGCCGCTCATCCGGTTCAGACGGTTGCGGGACTGCCACGCCGTTTCGTGGGACGGACTGTGAAAGATCCACTGGAAACCGCGGTAATCCGTCTTGGGTTGTTCCATAAAATCCGCATCTTTCACAAGAAAATCTTCCGATTCGGAATAGATCGTGCCGAGCTGTTCATTGGGACGCGCCCAGATGATATCGCTGTTCCGTTCCAGAAACGCATAAATACTGTGGAGCGTGCCGCGCGGGATCGCACCGAACAGATACACATTGCGGATCCCTTTTTCATCCGTCAGAGAACGGACGGCAAACCCGTCAGACTGGCGGAGCTTTGCAACATCCGCGGCAAAATGTTTCCGGGCAAGTTTGGTGCCGATGATGAAACGCATCTTCAGCGCCGGATTTTCAGTGGCATATTCACGGACCGGCACAAAAGCACCGGTGATGGAACCGATCCAGTTCTGCAGTTCTTCCGCCGCATACTGTTCCGGTTCGGACGCATAACGCCTTTCGATCACGATCTCCGCCACGGCTTTCCCTTTCACGACCGCAGGACACGGCACGAAGGCGGGTTTCTCTTTCTCCGCCGGGGCTTCTGCCCCGTTCAACGATATAGCTGCAAAAAATGCTCCGGCACAAAGCAGTGCCGCAAAAATCGATCCGGTTCTTCTGTTCATGGCTTTTCCTTCTGCTGTTTCTGCTTTCTGATACAATGCTGCTTACAAACCATAGCACATGGGGGAAAAAATTACAAGTGTGAAAGAAGATATGTTCACATTTTTTGCGGTACGGAAAATACCGATTTTTTCCGTTTTGCTCTTGCAATAGTCCGCTTCGACATGTAGAGTATGAAAGAACCACTGGAAAAAGCTGTAACTGTGTGCAACGATGCGGAATATGGGAATCGATACCACTCTCACCAATGATGATCTTACGATTGCAAACGCCATAAAAAACAAATACAGGAGATGAATCAATGATCCTTCCGGCTGACAGAACTCTGGCGGATTTTCCCCGTCTGAACGGCGAAACCGATGATGCGCCCCGCATTCAGCGTGCTGTGGAAGCGTGTCCCTCCGGCGTACTTTATCTGCCCGCCGGCGTTTATGAGATCGCCCAAACAGTGGAGATCACAAACGCCTGCTCTCTTCTCATGCACAAATCCGCCATTCTGCGGGCTGTCCGGGAAATCGATTTTATTGTATCCATGGATTGCGCTGTTCTCTGGGATAAAGATCTGAAGAAACCCGGCGCGCCGGAAGACTACAATCTGTTCATCCGGGGCGGTCAGTTTGACGGCAACGGTCTGGCGTCCTGTCTGTTTCTGACGCGTTATCACCATTTCACACTGGCAGATACCACATGCCTCAACGGAAAACGGTTCGGTCTCAAAGTGGACGGGGATGATAAATTCGGATACGAACTGGTCGTTAACAACCTCTACTGCAAAACCGTGATCCCCGGTCTCGCCGGAAATGTGGGACTCCATATCGAAGGCGGCGACAGCCATTACACCGATGTTGTGGTGGTGGATTACACCGTGGGATTCCGTCTGGTCAATCACGCCTGGTCCAACCGCCTGACACGCTGTCATGTGTGGGGCGGTCCCGTGCCGCCGCCCGCGGAAGGGGAATTGCCGGAAATGCTCAAGGATTCCATCTGCTTTGACATCAATCAGGGCGGCAACATCCTGCGGGAATGTTATGCCGATACCGGCGCCATCGGATTCAGGATCAATGCCAGTACACAGCTTCTCGGCTGCGCCTACTTCAGCAATCCTCATTTCGGGCTGGACAATATCACCTGTATCGATCACGTCTGCGGCAGACTCACCGTTGCCAACAGCTCATTCACCAAAACTGCCGAACATGTGGAGGTCTATCGCGGCAGCGGCGAACAGGTGATCTGGCAAAGCAATCTTCTTTACGGGTTCCCGGAGGATGTACAGGCGAGATTCAGTGCGATCTCCGCCGACCAGACAACCTTGCGTCTTGCATAACCATAACAACAGAAAAATAAACAGAAAGTCTTGAGTATGAAAGAATTCAATGTCGAAGGACATGAACCGAGTCTGCTGCCGGACGGTAATTTCAAACTGGTCTGGAGTGATGAATTTGACGGTACCGAACTGGACCGCTCCAAGTGGGATTACCGCCTCTCCATGATGGGCAAACGCCATCCCGCCTGGACCGATAAGGGCGTATATCTGGACGGACAGGGCAATGTGGTCTTTGAACTGCTGGAGGAAAACGGCATCCCCGTCAGCTCCCAGCTCCAGACTGGTCACAACTTTATGGATGAACCGGTACTCCAGACCACATTCGGCAACGATCATCTCCAGTGGAACATCGGCAAACTCAAGGAAAATCTTTATACCCACACCTACGGCTATTATGAATGTCGCTGCCGCCTGATGAAACACCCGGAAGCGTGGTGGGCGGCATTCTGGATGCAGTCGCCCATCATCGGCGCAAGTCTGGATCCGGCGGAAAGCGGAACCGAACTGGATATCATGGAATATTTCCAGGTCGGGGAGATCGCCTCCCATAACGCTTTCACCGGCGGATACGGTCAGGACTGCAAAAACAAACATGTGGGCGGCATCACAGGACTGGATCCCGATGAATTCCATCGCTTCGGTATGCTCTGGGACGAAAACGGATACACCTTCTACATCGACGGTGTGGAGGACGGCCATATTTCAGAGTATGTATCCAAACGCCCGGAATTCATCCTGATCTCAACAGAAGTGAGAGGATACCGCCACAAAGATCATCAGCCCGTCAAAGAAGCCTTCGACGTTATCGGCAAGGACAACTTTGTGGTGGACTATGTCCGCGTCTTCGACCGGATGCCCTGATCCCCGTTGACAACAGGTACACAAAAAAAGAACCGCCGCCGCGATCCGGTGACGGTTCTTTTTCTTTGATGCTCAAAGACTTATTTCTTTTTTGCAGGTTTTTTTCCTTTTTTCACTTTGGGTGCCTCGGTCGTTTCCGTAAAGGCGCCGGTATTGTTTTCCAGAATGGTCGCAGGCTTCTTTTCGCCGCACGCCCAGTTCAAGGTGGAATCTTTGATGGTGCAGCCTTTGATGGACACCAGCCCGGTATCGGTATCCACAGTGGCATTCACGCCGTCGAGCGTACAATTTTCCAGACACAGATAGGTCCCGGAAAGATTTTTGACGCGGACCAGCTTTTCATCCTTCATCACCAGCGGCAGCGTACGGATCGCTTCGCCTTTCTTCCGGATCAGACCATCCGCCACACCTTTGTTGTCGTAATAGACTCTGACGGTGGAATCTTCGTAGGTGTTGCCGTAAATCGTGGCAATACCGGTCCGGGAACCGAAAGAAACGATACCGTCTTTCACAATGTTGTTGCGGAAAATGTAGTTGTAAGTTCTGCCGTAGATAATGATCTTGTTCGGATGTTTTCCATCGGATTCAAACCGGTTGTTTTCAAAGATCAGTTCACTTCCCGCACAGATCACAATGGAGCCGGCGAGGTTGCCTTTGAACAGGTTATGACGGAACACCATATCCTGCGTCAGTTCCCAGCCGTCTTCCAGGTCCATGCCGTAGCCCGGCGCAACGCCGCCGTTGCCGATCACTTCATTGTGTTCCACGATCCATTTCTGACCGCCGCTGAGACCGAACCCGAGATTACGGTTGTTGATGAGTTTGCAATGATGCACATGCACATCGGTGGGCGGCAGGAAATTATTGATCCGCAGGACCCAGCTGTTTTTGGTAGCGCCGAAGTGGGCGGGAATATCTGTCACTTCCGGCTGATTGAATTCCAGATGCATGAACGCCGCTTTTTCCGGACGCTTCAACTTCCTGTATTGCAAGTGTTTCTGCATACAGATGAACTTTTTGTCGCTGTCATAGAAATAGATCTGGTAAACTCTGCCCAGCACAAAGGGGAATCCCTGATAACCGGCAAGATAACCGATTTCAAAATGATCTTCGAACTTCGCCAGATCGATCATATTGATGGTGCGGGTCTTTTCCGTGGACGGGATCTTGGCACCTTTGGCGTCGAACGCGCCCTGCTCCAGATGTTTCTTCGGATAGATGCTCATAAAGATACGCGACAGCAATTCGGGGCGGTTGCGTGTGCCGCTGGAGTGCGCACCCATAGCAGACCCCGTACATTCCGTAATGGTCAGATTGTCGATCTCAAGCTGTTTGCCGCTGCGGACCAGCAGACCTGCGCACCATTCATGGGAACCTTTGATGGTCTTGTAGTCGTGCTGATACCGGTCGCCGCGCAGTGTGCCGTTGGTGAGACGCAGATTTTCCGCACCGTTGATGATCTCCACAATGTTATATTGCTGTTTGCCATTGGGTTCGATCGCCAGTTCAGCTCCATTCAGGTCGATGATCGTATTTTTATGATCCAGCAGAATGGGCTTGTCGTGGGCGATCAGGTATTTTCCTTTGGGGAAAACGATCCGGTTGTATCCCTGTTCTTTGGCATACTGAAGCGCGGCATTGAGTTCATCGGACACGACCACAGAGCCGTCATTTTTGATTTTGAACTTCTCCAGATCGATGTTCCAGATCTTCGTGAACCGGCTCATATCCGCCGTGGCTTTCGGCAGATCGGTATAGGTGGCTTTCAGAACGATACGCTCACCGCCATCCACAATTTTATCGCCGGATGTCGCCTCTTCCGGCATCCACGCTACCCGCTCCTGGGCAGATAACACACTGCAAGCCAGAAGGGACGCCATCACCAGAAACAGATTTTTTTTCATTTTTTACTGTCTTTCTCTTTGAGGGATTCCACGATCTTTGTCAGATATTCACGTTGATTGGGACGGCAGATTTTGTGGGCTAATGCCATTTCCGCTACGTCAATGATCTCCTGCGCAGGCGTACCGGGGATCATCATCAGCGCGTCAATGTAGTCAATGGCCATCGGGGGACCGATCACGCCGACCGGCAGTTTCGGGAACAACTGCGGTTTCATCAAAGCGACTGTTTCGCGGCAGTATTCTGCAACTTTTTCTTTGTCGCCATGCTGCAATTCATAAGCGGCGATCCGGTTGCGGATTTTGCCGATCTGGTAGTATGACGCGTAAGGCAGCTGCAGATCCGCCATCTGTCTTGCGACAGCAACTTTACCGTTTTTCTGGAAGAACCCATAAAACAATTCGCAAGTATCGTAAAGATGAGTGCCGCTCACAAGTTTCTGATCCATAACGGTTTTCAGCCATTTTTCAACAACTTCCAATTTGGTATCGGGATCAGAGCAGAGTATTCGGGTCTTCTGGGTTATTGCAGTGTATTTCTGTTCCCGGAGTGCTTCCGGCTCAGCAAGTACAGCTTCGCTGTCCCGGAGTGCTTCCTCATATTTTTTCAGTCTGCAGAGGAAAAACGCACGCTGATTCAGAGCGGCACAGCGGTAATGGGGCGGCAGATCTTTTTTTGCCAGTTCTTCCGTACATTTCTCAATGGTGCGGTCCGGTCTGCCGAGGGAAAGGGATTTTTTGAAATCAGCATATTTTTTGTATGCGGTGCGGGGAGTCAGGTCCTTGCTGAATTCCGTTTTGAGCAGCGCCTTGAGGATGGCAGTGCCGTATTCGCGGATCACCGCGCCGTTGTAATTGATGTTGGCATTGGCATAAGCGATTTCAATGGTCATGCCGTAAGTGGTGGTGGGATTCAGCGCAAAGTAAAGGGAATTGGGGATCCCGTTTTTGCCGTCGGGTGTGGGGATCTTTGAAGCGCTGAGAAGTATGATCCGTCCGGCATCTCCGGGGCGTTCGTCATCCAGCCATGATTTGAATTCGGGCGTATTGAGTTTGTTGGTCTCGGTGGCGTAACCGGCAAAATAGATCGCTTCGTGAATATCGTTCCGCAGGGACGGAGCATGCAGGTCAAGCGCAATGAAAAATTTCTTTTCCTTGTCCAGTGCAATAATGGCTTTGATCTCCGGATAAATGGCGGCATCTCCCAGCCCGTAGTCACGGTTGTGGTCGTGGGGCTGACGGCCCTTGCCCTGATCACCGGCTTCCACACCGTCAAGGTCCACAAAAGGAACAGCATAGAGGGTATATGCAGCGCGGAACGCTTTGCCCGCCGGAGAGTCGGAAAGGGCTTCTGCCAGAAAACCTTCCATGGCATAACTGGGGATCGCTTCGCAACTGTGATGACGCGCGGTGACCAGTATATTTTTCGGTCCGTTGCCGATGACCAGCAGCGGGGTATCCACGCCGCGGCGTGTTTTGGTCAGGACCTGCTGTTTCAGGACGGGCGAGTTTTTGTATTGCGCAATAAAATCATCGAAGTTCTTTTTCTGATAGGGGATACCCTGAGCGAAACGGACTTTCTCCCCAGCCTTGCTGAAGGTCCATTCAAAGAAATCATTGGGATTGTTTTTGTTGCAGAATGTTACATTTTTTTTGCCGATCCACTGCCATGTTTTGCCGCCGTCCGTACTGTAAGCGGGGCCCTGTGCGCTCATGCGCGGCGTTTTTTCGGGAAAGAGAAAACGGACTTTCCCCGGCTGTTTCGCTTCAGCCTCAAAGTTCCAGTAGAACCATTTCTTTGAATCACGCAGATCCGCATCGATCACAACTTTTCCGGGTTCCTGTTTGACGATCTTCAGATTTCCGCCGGGATAACCGGAGGAAAGGGACACGATCCCGTCGGCGGCAAAAAGTCCGGAACCGACCAGCATACAAATACCGAGGATCAGTTTTTTCATAGAGAGCTGTCTCCTTGTTAAAAATGTTGAAAGAGTTTTCAAGTAAAACGCTGTATGTCACATCATAACATTAGCACATAAAATGATTTTTGCAAGTTGATCAAATCACCTCCAGACCGTTCAGATCCGGTAATTCCGGCAACGCTGCGTGGGGTTCGCTCTGATACCAGTATGCCGTTGCGGAAATATCGTCCTGCAGCGGCAGAAATCTGGATTCGTTCCGCCAGCCGAGTGCCTGTACTGTCACTTTCAAATCGCTCCGGAACCAGACGGGATCGGCAAGATGGAAGCGGTACATGGCATGGCGGTTCCCCACACGGGATTCCCCGCCGCAGATATAACCGGAATAGGGAGAATAGAATGTATTGTCGCCGAAACACCATGCGCCGCAGACATAATCTTCCGTACCGGTCCCGCAGATGGTGGGGTGATCTGTATCGCCATCCATAAACATTTTGACTTCGCCCTCGCCCCACCATCCGGCGTTGTTCTGCTGCCATGTAATGTAGCATCCGGCAAATGAACCGCAGCCGCGGATGTTGTCGGCGATCACAAAATCATCTCCGTATTTCACCGGATTGGTACGCCGGAACGAGGCATGGAAATAAGCCGCGTCCTCCGGCACATCTTCCAGCGTCAGATTGATGGTGTAATAGATATTGGAACACCGTTCCTCACCCAGATATTCCAGTGTGACCCGCGCATGTTTCCGGAAGGGCATCTGCCAGTAACAGTTCAGCGCGTGGCGGGCATTGACGCAGACTGCCAGCGACTGAAATTCGCCGTAGTATCCGGGGGCGCTGCAGAAGAAATCGCCGAGGGGGACCAACACACTGGGTGTCTCCTCGCCGTCCCAATACATACGCAGCACGATCTTCCGCAGCAGTTCGGGGCGGAATGTGATCCAGAAATGCCGCAGGATCCCGGGTCCGTCCATATCCAGAATGGCAGTTTCCTTGCGGGGATCAAGGTAGATCCACGGGCGGATCTTGTATCCGGGTCCCAGCTCCCGGGCGGGATGCGGCTGCTCCAGATCGGGGATCTGACCGATCGCCTCCACATCCTCCTGATACGGTGCGCCTGGCGTGGGATCTGCCATTCCACCGCAGCCGGGTTTCCCATACACATTTTCGCCGGAAACGGAAACGGTCCGTCCCGCAGGTGGTCTTGTCAGGGCATTCAGCAAATGGTCCATCATTATACCTCTCGATGTTATTTTATTTCTGATGATCGTTCTTTTTCAAGGATGGCGTAACTGCGCGGCTCCATCGTCATCTCTCTGCCATCGCACAGTAAACGGACAGTCTGCCGCGACCAGTTTGCCAGAATGGCAGCCTCCGTTCCGTCCGGGCGTTTCCAGCGGGAGGCAAAGACCGTTTTCCGGCGGCGGCGGACCGGTTTCATCTGACCTTCTTTCGTGTAGATGGAACGCGTCATGAAATCCACATCCAGTTCGGGACAATCGATATCGGGCGGCTCCAGCATTTCGCCGTCAAAAAGACAGGATCTGTTGTCGTAATAGAACCGCACCGTTCTGCACAAAAATCCGTAAACTTCCGCAAACTGCGGATCAGTGCAGTGCCGGAGCTGAAGATTTGCCACAGTGGGAATATTTCCGTACACGATCTGCCGTGCCAGTTCCAGAAAAACCTGATCGGGATAAAGTTTCAGCCAGTCCTCTTCCTTTTTCCATTTTCCGTCCTGCGGCCACGCGGGATCGTAGGGCGGGATCCCGTCCGGGAAGGTACAGCTGCCGTAAACGGGCATAATACCGTGATAGATCGCATTGTATGCCGGAACATGTTCCTGATCGGGATCATGATAAAACCGTTCATGGCAGATATGCAGACCGATGAAAAGGTCCATAAGATCCATAAAATCCTCGCCGCAGTCTTCCGTGGAAAAAATCAGATCCGGATATTTCCTGCGGAGTCCGTCCACAAGCGTACGGTAGCCGTGATAATGGTAATCGCCACCGCCGGACGGGTGTCCGTGTCCCGGATGATAACAGGGGCGGTGATTGGCATTGCCGATCATATCCAGATAAACGCCGGAGATCCCGGATCCCGCCAGAAAACCGACTTCTCTTTCGATGCACTTCCGGAATCCGGCGGAACTTCCGCAGATGGACGCAAGCCGGTGACGGTTGAATACATTATACGGGATCGCTTCAGGCGAACCGTCACGGCGGCGAACAACAGCATCTTGTGCGCCGTTCCAGACAGCGGAACCATCCATATCCCATGTCATACCGTTCAGATAGGCGTGAACATAATTCCCGTTCGCAGTCAGTTCGCCGATGGCATTCCGGAAGGTTTCCACGCCTTCCCGGGGCGGCCAGAAATCCGGATAATCCGTGTCATACGGGTTGTGATGCCACCAGTACCACGAAAGACCTGCACCGGTCCCGGTATCGCGGCTGAGACGGAGGACCGGCGGGACAACATGGCTGCTCTCCCCACGGTTCCAGCACATACAGGAAATATCGCGGACCGCCGACCGGGGCTTTTTGTCCGTGACCCAATGCTGTTTCACTGCCCATTTCCGGTACAGTTTTGCCGCCTGAAACCATCCGCCGCAGAACGGGGTGATGCCGCAGGGAAACGGCAGAGTGTACGCCGTCATGCCCGGCTCCATCGGCACAAGATGTTCCCCGTAAAACAGCAATGTCCCCGGTGACGGCGTCACATAAAAACAGCGTTTCTGCCGCCATGTATCATCTCTGAAATCAATAAGATACGACTGTTCATCCGTCATGATCGCACTGGCTCGCATGGTGACCATCTCCGAGGCGGCGATCTGGGGTTCAGCGGAAAAAAGCCACTGTTCCCCGGCAGGGATCACATGCTGCATCACATTTTTCAGCACCACGCCGTACTGATCGGGCAGCAGCAGTTTCCCGCTTGCGGGAAAATTCTCAAAAAACACGCAGGGGAAATGAATATACTCCACATCCGGGATGCCGGAAAAGGAAAAAGTACCGGTCATCGCACCGTCCGGTCCCGTGTGCCACAATGCTTCGACCCGGGCACCGGAGGGCAGTTCTGTTTCCGGCGTGATCAATGATCCATCCCGCAGGACCAGACGCCATGAGATCTTCAAACGGTCTGTCAGCATAGCCGCTCCTTACTGCTGCGGACGGGAACTGACGTACGCGCGGCAGGTCTTCCGCCAAAACACGCAAGAACTGTACAAAACAGCAACTTTTTCTTCATTCGTCTTGCACCTTTCTTTCTGATTTTGTTTTGAACCTGAAAAAATCTGTTTTTACTAATGGTTAATATACATAGTGTTTCAAAAAACACAATGGATAAAAACCGCAGAAAAGATGACAAAAAACCGCAAAAGGGATTTTTGTGTTCCGCCTGTAAAAAAATCCGCTTTGCAGATTCGCTTTTTATTCGTTGTCCGTACTGTTTTTCCGTCGGAAACCTGTCGCTCCTTACTGCTGCGGACGGGAACTGACATACGCGCGGCAGGTCTTCCGGTCGAACACGATCTTCGTATTGTATTTTCCGGAAACGGTTTCGATCTCCTTATCCCGGTACAGACCGTGGGTGATAACGGCAGTATGATCCTTTTCGGGTCTTCCTTCCTGAAACTTGGCAAAACGGTCGATGCTCACCGGCTTCACAGGATCGATCTCAAGAAGTTCTTCCCGGCTGTACATCTTGCGGAAATCGTCTTCCGTCACCGTAAACTCATAGTATTCACATTCAAAGGGGCGGCGGTAATAACTGATGTTGGAGGCAACCGTCGGCAGCCACGACACAGACGGCACATTTTCGTCTTCCTGCGGCAGAAAACGCCAGATGAGGTATCCGAACATCACCACAGTGAAGACAGTGCCCAGCATCAGGACGATCTTCAGGAAACGGTGGTTGGGATCATCTTCCGGGATCTGCCGGAGACGGCGGTAGCCCAACAGCAGCAGCAGCGGCGCAAACACAAAGCCCAGCGCGCAGAGAAAAAGCATTTTGATCACTCTGCCGAATGTGGTTTCAGCTTCAATAATATTCACAGATCACTTCTCCTGTTACAGTTCAATATGGATGCCGAACGTCTCCGAAAGATCTTCAAGATCATCGTCCCCGGACAGTTTTTCCAATGTTTCCTCCACGGCAAAAAAGGATGCCGGATCGATCCCGCGGAGCGTGAAAAAAAGTTCCGGCGCATCGTCCAGACGGGGCGCAATGGCATACAGTACGGCGGCGGCGTGACGGCACAGCACGGCATCGTCCAGACAGTCACAGTCAACACGGAAATCGCCGTATGCGGGAAAGATCCCGTAAGCCGGATCACAGATCAATGCCATCACTTCGTCCGAAAGATCCCCGCGGATAAAGTCCACCAGGCTGGTCAGTTTACCGGCACATTTTGCCTGAAGTTCTTCCAACAGAAAGGGATCTGCCGGTTTGAAATGGAGCCGGACACGGTACAGACGGTCCGCCGCCACATAGGATTCCGCCAGATTTTCTTTCAGTTTCAGATCAATGACGCCGCCGTTTTTCAACAGACTGCGTCCCGCCGGAAGACGGCTCTCGTAATCCTTCCAGACATCCACGGCGCTGCACCATGCACGCCCCCAGAAACTGGAGGCGATGGCTTTTCCGTGGGGCACTGCCGGTTCCGGCGTCAAGCCCTCCGCACGCAGTTCGGCGGCAAAAATCTCTGCCGCCCGTTTCCTGTCTTTCACACTGATATATTCTTCACGCATAAGTCGATTCCTTCCGTATGCCATACCATACACTGTTTTACAGCGATTTCAAGCATCATTTCCCTCATCATCGTCATAGAGACCGGGATCAAGGCGGACAAATTCCATCAACTCGGCGTTGTTCATTTCGGTAAGGAGTTTCACGGCGCCCTCCTCCAGCAGAGAATCCGCCAGCGATCTTTTCCCGGCAATGAGTTTGTCGATCCGCTCCTCAATGGTGCCGGGCGTTACAAATTTATGGACCATGACCGTCTGTTTCTGACCGATCCGGTACGCGCGGTCAGTCGCCTGATTCTCCACTGCCGGATTCCACCAGCGGTCAAAATGCACCACATGAGCGGCAGCTGTCAGGTTCAACCCCGTTCCCCCGGCTTTCAGGGAGATGATGAAAAAGGGCGGTCCCTCCGGCTGTTGAAACTGACGCACAAACTCCTGACGCTTCTCCACCGGCGTACCGCCGTGCAGGATCAGACCGCGGCGTTTGAAACGGTTCGCCAGATATTCATGCAGCACTTCCGTCATTTCCCGGAACTGGGTGAAGACCAGCATTTTTTCGCCGCGCTGCGCCACAAAATCCGCAAGTTGCCCCAGCCGCTGCAGTTTTCCGCTCCGTTCCGGCGCAAATTCACCGTTGCCGGAGAACAAAGACGGATGATCACAAACCTGTTTGAACTGAAGGAGATAACCGAGAACGACACCACTGCGGCTTTTGTCGTCGGCAATGGCAAGATCCCGTTTCATGGCATCGGCGATACGGCGGTAGAACTTCGCCTGCATCAGCGTCAGGGATGTCCGTTCGTTGCGTTCGATCTTTTCCGGCAGATCCGACAGAATGGACCGGTCCGTTTTCAGGCGGTGCAGAATAAAAGGCTTCACCAGTTTCCGCAGAGGACTGTAATCTTTTGCCGCTTCCATCCGCCGGACAAAAGCACGGAAGGGTTCCGGTTTGCCCAGCAGAGACGGGCAGATAAAATCAAAAATACTCCAGAGATCGGAGAGGGAATTTTCCACAGGCGTACCCGTCATGGCAACTCTGCCGCTGCCGCGCAGAGACCGGACACTGCGGCTGACGCCGGACGCCGGATTTTTGATCTGCTGCGCCTCATCCAGAACGATCAGCGGGAAGGTATGATCTTTGAGGAAGGGACGGCGCGATACCATGGCATACGTCACAAGCACACCATCGTACCGGGTCAGAAATGTTTCCGGATCGCTTTCCAGTTCGCGGCTCTCTTCGCGGGCAAGTGCGGAAGGATGAAGATTTTTCACTTTGAAGTCAGGTGCGAAACGGGCAAATTCCTCCATCCAGTTTGTCAGCAGAGACGCCGGAACAATGATCAATGCAGGCAGCGTCCGGAATGTTCCCTCCCGCCGGAACAGTTCCATACAGGTGATCATCTGAAGCGTTTTACCCAGCCCCATATCATCCGCCAGACAGACACCCAGACCCGCTTGAAGCATGTTCCGGAGAAATTTTACGCCGGTCCGCTGATAGGGACGCAGACAACGGTCCAGATTCTCCGGAAGTTCCGGCAGTTCCGTCCGGTCGGGATCACGCAACGCCTGAAGTGCATCAGCAAAATCCGGTGACGGATTGACCTGACAAATGTCCTCCTCCAAACGGGGAACATCCCCCTCACCCGGAGCCGCCGCACCGGACAACAGACGCAATGCCTGCACAAGATTCAAGCTCATACCACTGGCACGATGCCAACATTCCAGCAGCCGCCGGACCCGCTCCGTTTCCGCATCCACCCATTCGCCTTTGATCCGGATCAGACCGCCGCCGGTGGACATGATCTCCCGCAGTTCTTCCTCCGTCAGTTGAACACCGCCGAGAGACGCGCCCACAGAAAAATGGACCAGACTGTCCGCCGCCAGCAATCCACGCTGTTTCCGCACATCCAGCACCACATCCATCTTCAGGCGGGGCGGATGTTTTTTCCACAGTCCGGCGATCCGGACCGGGATGCCGTGACTCCGGATCGTTTCCGTTTCATGAAGAAAATGCCACGCATCCGCCGCAGAAAACAGACAGGGCTTGAACAGACGGTTGTCTTCCATCAGACTGCCGAGAAAAGGTGCCGCCTCCGCCGCTTCACGCAACGGTGTCAGAAATGCCAGCAGGGCAGCACGGTCCGCCGCATAAAGTTTTACCGCAGAACCCAGGGGAATGTGACTCACCTGCCCCGATTCACTGAGTTTATGCTGACACGCCGCCAGAAACGCAAACGGCTTTGTACCGTCTGTATCTTTTTTATTTTCAGCAAGATGCAGCGTAACCTTACCCAAATCTTTCCAGTCGGACCGGAGATTGCGGATACAGGCCGCCCGTTCCCCGGGATCACCGCAATGGGAATCCAGCGCACCGAGAAAAGACTTGAACCAATCTGTCAGGCTGACATCGTCCACATAAACCGACCCGGTCATTTCCGGCGGCACGGCAGCAGTCAGGCGGGCAAGATCCGGCAATTCCTCCGTCCGCACCACGGACAGAGCAAATTCGCGGGCGAGAAAATAAAGAAACCGTCCGCCCGGACCGGAATCCGTATCCGCGCTGTCCATTTTGAGCAGACTCAGGAAAAGAGATCCGGCGGTCTGCTGAAAAATCGCATCGCTGCCGGAAATGATGCCGCCCGGTAAGATCAGAGGTTCCGTTATCATGATGTGAACTCAATGTACAGGACTTCCGGCGGACAGAAGATCCGTGACGGAAACCATGTGGTACCGATCCCGGCGGAAACGATCATCTCCATCTCCGTGCGTGCGTTCCGGTATATGCCGTATTCAAAAGTTTTGCCGTGGACACTGGACGTGATGAGCGCACCGTAACCGGGAATACGCCACTGTCCGCCGTGGGTATGACCGCAGAGCGCCAGAGACGCCCGCTCCGCTCCGGACGTGGCGGGGATCCCATCCGGGTTGTGTGACAGGACGATATGAAATTGCGTCGCATCCACCGTCTGCGGGGGCATGGCAGGGACTCCGGTCTTGAAATCATCCAGTCCGGTAAACGTGATCCCCTGCCACGCGAGCTGTTCATTGCAGAGGAGCCGGAATCCTGCAGAAGCGTAGTGATCGCGCCAGACTTCAGTCCGGATCCACGGACGGCGGTACAGGTCCCAGTTGCCGTTTACAGCCAGTTTCAGGGGCGCGGGAGGGAGACGGCGCAGAAATTCAAATGCGCCCGGCAGCAGATAACTATCTGCCGCAAGATCACCGCCGAAAATCTGGATGTCAGCGGGAAATTCTTCCATCACCGGACAGAGATCGGGCAGAGATGCGCCGTCGCGGAAGAACGGGGGACAGGGAAAATTCCAGACCGTATCGGACCGGAAATGCAGATCGGAAAAATAAAAGATCCGCAATCCCGCAATGGCTGGTGCAGGAATACGGATCTTCCGCAGCAAAAGACCGCCCCTGCGCAAAGAAGCACAGAAGCGGCCATTCTGTCTGATCCACTCAGACGCGTTCAAACTCAAGCCTCGTTAGCCAACGTCTTGCGGAGTTCTTCCGGCAGGGGCTGAACTGCTTTGATGATGCATTTGCCGATACCGGGGATATCCACTGCAGTACCAACCTGCTGATCCAGCATGGCTTCGCCGATCTTGGTCTTGTAGGAAATATAATTCTTGTCCGGATCACCGTCCCAGGCGCCCAGCAGGTAATAGGTCGTTTCTTTTCCGTCGTCGGCGGCGAGCGTCACCACGGAACCGATCACGGCATGATCTTTGACTTCCACGCTCTTGAAATCCGTTGCCTGGATGAAGCCGAGGATCTTTTCCAGTTCCGCACGACGGCGGTGGAGATAACGGCGGCGTTCCTTGGCAGCATCGTATTCCGCATTTTCGCGCAAGTCGCCATAACTGCGGGCAAGTGCCACAGCCGCAGCATTTTCGGGGATCTGCACGCTGACAAGATCCGTCAATTCATCGGCAAGCCGTTTGTGGGATGCAATGGATGTGACCGGGGCTTCTTCCACTTTTGTTTTGGCGGATGCACCCATCAGTTTGACGCCTGCACCGCTTTCCAGATAATCTTTCAACTCGGCGGAATAGCGGGAAAGTTTCACAAGGATACTCTGCCGCTCGCCGGGCTGGTAGTTCCGGTAACGCTGGAGACCGCCGATGATGGAGGGAATATCGCCGTCTGCATTTTCCAGCACATATTTCTGGAAATCAGCTTTGTCAAAGAGGGCTTTCTTCAGGTCGCGCTGAGCGGCAGTCCATTCCTTGGGCACATTTTCGATGGAGAGCGCCGCAACACAGCGTGCGGTATCAATGGATGTGGAGATCTGGCTGGGCAGCTGCGCACGGTTGCGGTAGATCCAGAGGATCATATCGCAGGACAGCAGTTTCAGTCCCAGAATGGTGGAACGGACGATCTGTTCCGGCAGAGTATCGAAGACAGGTCCCATACACTTGAGGGGGAGCTGTGTTCCCAGCAGGGCAAGTTCTTCCGGCGTATAAAGGAAGGCGGCGGCTTTCACAAAATCAGTCAGGGTTTTGACGGAAAGTTTGCCCCACGCTTCCAGCTGAACCAGCGGCATTTCTGCAGAGATCTCTGCCGGGAAGAACGGTACTTTACCGCGGAGAGGACTGAACATATCTGCCAGCACTTCATCCGTTCCGGCATTTGCCAGCACCGCAATACAATCGGTCAGCATGGCAACTTCTTTGGCGGGCATTTCTTTGCGGAAACGCATAAACAGTTTTTTCAGGGTCTGTGCCGCTTCAGCACAGATTGTGACTTCCCCGCTTTCGATCACGGGCTTGAGCAGCGTCTGCAGTTCCAGAACACTGCGGGCTTCCCAGAAAGCTCTGCCGCCGGTTCTGGTAACGGGTGCCGCAGATTCCTGTGACCACCACGCTTCAAAACTTTCCGGCGTCATGATCGCAGGGATCATAAGACGCATGATGATCTCTTTCATCTTCTGTTCGTGCAGTTCGGAAAGCGTACATGCCTGAAAGATCTTTCTGTACTCAGCAGAAGGTCTGCAGTTGACTTTGCCGGGGAAAAGCAGATTCATCATATCCGGCGTCATATTGAAGAAATGCAGATTGGTAATGGCACTGGCGATGGGCACAGAAGATACCACGCCGCTGCCGTTGATGGCGGAAATACCGATCGTTCCAACTACATTGTCGATGTTATTGATCTTTGCCCACTGATGTGTTTCCTGCTGATAAACCACCGCCGTGGAACGCAGATGCTGCAGTTTCCGCAGACGGAGCGCGGCATCACGGACAGACACACTTTCGTCTTTCGCACCGATGGCTTTCACCACGGTGGAACTGACCAGATAGGGCGGAAGAAGTTTGCGGATCGCAGCATGAAGAACGCCGCGGAATTCAGGCGTATCAAGCACACCAAGTTCCGCCAGACGCACGCACACATTTGCAATATCTTCGGAGCGGGATGCACCATCTTCCCAGGCTTCACACAGTTTTGCCAGATCAGCGGAAGCGGCTTTGAGGACCTCTATATCTATCTTTTCCATTCCCTGAAGAAGATTTCTGATTGCGATTTCATTATCCGGCTTCAAAGCATCGGTAATGAGTTTGTCCAGCCTTGCTTTCGTGTCCATCGTCTGTGGTCTCCTTAAAATTGTCAAATATGCATTATCTGCAACTTATTAATATAACATTCTGCAAGTCTTTTTTCAATACCTTTTTTCAAAAAACACTTGACTTTTTTCTGCTCCCGGCGTACATTAGCCACTTGCCACGAAACGATCAATCAACAAAATCATCCCGCTTTTTATGAAAACAAATCCCCTCTGTATCACCAGTTGTTTCTGCAAAGGGATCACCCTGCTGATCAACAGGATCGCCCCCGAAAAAACAGAGTTCATCACCCGCGAAATCGAAAAGATCACTGCCGTTTTTGACAGAGATCTGCCGCCGCCTTATCTGGCAAAACGGATCTACCGGAAATTGGCAGAACTCACCGGCATCACCGATCCCTTCCGCACCGTGAAAGATAAATCCATCGACTGCGCACTTCAACTTATGGATAAACTGACAGCCCTCTGCGAAAATTCCGACGCCCCCTTTGAAACGGCTGTGCGGCTCGCCATCGCCGGAAATGTGATCGACTACGGCGCAAAACCCGATCTCACGCTGGAAGAAGCACGCAGTTCCATTCTTTCCGCATGCAGTGAACCGCTGGATCAGGACGCCGTCCGGCTGCTGCGGCACCGTATGGATCGGGCGGAAAAGATCCTCTATATTATGGATAATTGCGGAGAAGCAGTGATCGACCGTCTGCTGATCGACCGTTATCCCGGCAGGATCACCATTGCCGTCCGCGGAGAACCCATCCTCAACGATATGACCCTGCGGGAAGTCGCCCCGTCCGGACTGGATCACATTCCTGCCATCGATACCGGAGACGGTACGCCCGGCGTAGATCCCGCCGCCTGCAGCGAACAGTTCCGCGCCGCATACAACAGCGCCGATCTCATCATCGCCAAAGGACAGGGCAACTTTGAAACGCTGGAAGGAAGATGTACCAGAAACACCGCATTCCTCTTCCGGGCAAAATGTCAGACGGTCGCACAGCAGTTGAACGTGCAGCCCCTTTCCATGCTTCTGATCCACGAAACACCATGCTGAAAAGACCGATCCCTGCAATTTTTCTTTTTCTGCTCCTGTGCCTTGTCACCACCGGCAGCGCCGGAGCAGATGTCACGCTGACCGTTCTGCAGACCACCGATATCCACGGTTCACCCGGTCTGCCCCGGCTCTGCGCCATCATCCGCCAACAGCGTGCCGCCGATCCGGACCTGATCCTGATCGATTGCGGTGACCTGATCCAGGGTTCTTTTGAAGCAACGGTGGATCAGGGCGGCTCCGCCGCAGATCTCTTTCTGCAGAACGGGTACGATGTTTATGTGCCGGGAAATCACGATTTTGATTTCGGTACAAAACGGTTTCTCCGGCATCTGACACAGATGGAAAAGATCTTCACCGCCGCCAATCTGCATATCGCCGGACATCAAACCGTTCCGTACCGGATCATACAGCGGAAGGGTCTGCGGATCGCGGTCATCGGCATCACTGCGCCCTATCTTGATCACTGGACGGGTCTGGCAAGACTGCCCGGCATCACCACCGGAAAAATCACAGATACCCTGCTCCGGATCATGCCGCAGGTCCGCCGGGAAAAGCCGCACATCATCGTCCTCGCCCTGCATCTCGGCGAATATACGTCCCGCAGATTGACCCGAACCGGGGAAACCGGGCATCTTTCCCATCTGACCACACAATTCCCGGAAATCGACCTCATTCTCGGCGGACACAGTCACGCAACCGTTCCGGGGAAAGCACTGCCGCCGTCCACCTGGTTCGTTCAGGCACCGCCCCACGCGGAAGGTCTGGCAAAAATCAGGATCTCTTACGATACCGCCACACAGCAGCTCATCAATATACAGTCGGAAATCCTGTTCGCCGATGAAACTGCCGCCGCGCCGGGACCGGATCTGCCGCACTCATGGCAGAAAAATCTCCACCGCGCCGATACAGCAGAAAAACAGATCATCGCACCCGGTCTGCCGGACAATGTCCCGCTGGCTGAGATTTGCGCAAAAGCCATGATCCACGCCGCAAAAACCGATTGCGCGTTCTTCGGAACATCTCAAAAATATGTCCGCGGAGACCGACCCCTTACCGCCGGACAACTCCACCGGCTGCTTCCGTACGAAAACCGGATCACCGTCCTGACGCTGACGCCCCGGCAGATCCGGCAGATCACGGACGAACAACAGACATTCCAGCAGAGCAAACATCAGTCGCGCCTGACACGTTACGGACAGGAAATCACTTCCGGTATGTACACCGTTGCGTTCTCCTCCTACGATGTCAGCGGAGCCGGCGGCAGATTCCCCGTTCTCAAAAGCATCGCAGATTCGGGGACCGTCCGGCGGAAAGATCTGGAACTCAATGTCCGGGAGTGTACCGCAAATTATATAAAGGAAAAATATTCTGCCGGAAAATAACCGTCAGGACATAAAAAAAAGACCTCTCCGCGGGGGAAAGGTCTTTTTCGGATCGGGGCTGCCTCAGCCTCTGCGACGCTGAACGCGGCGCTTCTTTTCGCTGGGCTTCTCGAAGTGTCTCCGGTTGCGGAGTTCTTTGAGGGTGCCTTCTTTGTCGAGCTTCTTTTTCAAACGGCGCAGTGCGCGTTCGATCGGCTCGCCTTTTTTCAGACGGACTTCAGTTGCTTCCATGTGATTCACCCCCCTTCGATGCAGTTGCAATGTTCATATCGTCATTCACTTTCCATCTTACAGTTATTCATTGGTGAAGCTTGCTTCATCCGCCAGCAGGGAACGCAGTTTTGCAAGCGCCTGATTCTGGATCTGGCGTACACGTTCACGGGTACGGCCGATCTCCTGACTGACTTCTTCCAATGTTTTTGCGCGTTTTCCATCCAGCCCGAAGCGCATGGTGAGGATCATCCGTTCACGGTCTTCAAGTTCACCCAGAAGGGAGATCAGACGCTTCACAGATTCCACATCGCCCAGAATACGGTCCGGCGTCATCGCGCCGCGGTCCGGAATAATATCCTGAAACTCACCGTCTTCACCCTGCTGAATGGGATCGTGCAGCGAGAAGGTACGCAGATCGGCAAGACGCAGACCGGAAACCGTCCGTTCACTGTAGGACAGATGATCCGCGATTTCGGCGTCCGTCGGCTCTCTGCCGAGTTTTTCCGCAAGTTTCATACGCACAGATTTGATCTTATTGATTTTTCCGGCGGACTGAACCGGGATACGGATCGTACGGCTCTGGTTCGCCAATGCACGGCGCATGGACTGTTTGATCCACCAGGCGGCGTAAGAACTGAATTTTGCGCCCTTCGCAGGATCAAATTTTTCCACAGCACGCATCAACCCGATGTTCCCTTCGGAAATCAGGTCGAGCAGCGGCAGCCCCAGACCTTTGAAATCGTGAGCGATCTTCACCACCAGACGCAGATTCGCCTTGATCAGCGTAGCGCGGGCTTCGTCATGAGCATAGTTGTCTTCGCCATGTATCTTTCCGGCAAGGTCAACTTCCTGTTCCGGGGTGACCAGCGATATCTGACCGATGTCGTGCATGTACACTTTCATCGTATCGTTTTTGGAAACGGAACCGTGTTTCGCCGCAACTTTCGCATTTTTCTTGTCGATCTGCGGATCATGTTCATTGCCGAGCGCTATCAGTTCCAGCGGATCTTCAGTTTCCGTATCCGGTTCTTCAATACCGGCTGACTTCATCTGATTTTTCGCCAGTTCGCGGGCAAGTTTCATCTCGTCTTCCGTGGGCGGAACCTGAGCTTCTTCTTTTTCTTTTTTGCTGGAAGATTTCGCCTTTTTGACTTCAGGCGCTGCCGTTTCTTCCTTCACAGGCGCGGCTTTCTTCGCTGCGGGCTTTTTCGCTTCTGCCTTGACAGGTTCAGCTTTCTTTGCAGCGGGCTTTTTCGCTTCTGCCTTGACAGGTTCAACCTTCTTCGCTACGGTTTTTTTCGCTTCTGCCTTGACAGGTTCAGCCTTCTTCGCTACGGGCTTTTTCGGCTCTGCCTTGACAGGTTCAGCCTTCTTTGCAACGGGCTTTTTCGCCTCTGCCTTGACAGGTTCAGCCTTCTTTGCAACAGGCTTTTTCGCTTCGACCTTTGCAGGTTCAGCCTTCTTTGCAACGGGCTTTTTCGCTTCTGCCTTGACAGGAGCGGCTTTCTTTGCCACGGGCTTTTTCGCTTCTGCCTTGACGGGTTCAGCCTTCTTCGCTACGGGCTTTTTCGCTTCGACCTTTGCAGGGGCGGCTTTCTTTGCAACAGGCTTTTTCGCTTCGACCTTGACGGGTTCAGCTTTCTTTGCAACAGGCTTTTTCGCCTCGACCTTTGCAGGAGCGGCTTTCTTTGCAACAGGCTTTTTCGCCTCGACCTTTACAGGAGCGGCTTTCTTTGCAACAGGCTTTTTCGCCTCGACCTTTACAGGAGCGGCTTTCTTTGCCACGGGCTTTTTCGCCTCGACCTTAACGGGTTCGGCTTTCTTTGCCACAGGCTTTTTCACTTCGTTCTTTGCAGGCTCCATTTTGGGTGCAGGTTTTTTTGCCTCTGCCTTTGCAGGCGCTGCCTTTTTGGGGGTGGCTTTCTTCAAGGCGGCGGCGACTGTTTTTTCTGCCGATTTTTTCTCCACCGGAGGAGAAGCGACTGCCTTTTTTACGGGTGCAGTTTTCTTTGCCGGTGCCTTCTTCGACTGTTTTTCAATCGTCGCATCAGTCGGTTTCATCTTTTTAGACGCAGATTTCATCCGATTCTTTTGCTCCTTGCACTTTACCTTGCCGGAAGTTGTTGTATATTACCGTATGGGAAACTTATCTCCGGGGGTGACCGGAGGGTGCATAAGACCTCACACATAAAAAATCAATCTTATTAGTATAGCACATAGAGAGGAAAAAGTCAAGTGGTCAAAGAGAAAAAGAAAACAAAAAATTCTTTTTTTTCTCCGGATCTTCAAATTCCGGCAGGAAAAAGCGTGATCGGTCCCGTGGATCCGACTTGTTCGGCACTGGGGGCGGTCCTGCTGCGTCTTGCCGCCGGATCTGAACCGCTGACGATCCTTGCGCCGGATACTGCACTGACAGAACGGCTGTTGTCGGAAATGCCTCTGTGGTTCCGGTTGTTTCAGCGGGAACCCGATCTGCAGGAACTGCCGGAAAGTACGGACCGCCCCGGCCATACGGCGGCAGAAGCGGATGCGCCGCGGACATTGATTCTTTCGCGGATGCTGAACGATCCGCCGGAGATCACGGTGGCATCTGTGGGCGCGGCATTGTCACCGGCGCCGTCACCGGAAACGCTCCGGAGTGCGTCATTTGTTCTGAAACCGGGCATGACGATCCCGCTGATGGATCTTGCGGAACGGCTGGTGAAACTGGACTACGATGACGAAACGGAAGTGACCGTTCCGGGTGAATTTGCCAGACGGGGCGGTCTGATGGATATTTTTTCGTTTTCCAGCGATTCACCCGCCCGTATCGAGTTCTTCGGAGACGAAGTGGAAACGATCCGTCTGTTCGATCCGGCGACACAATTAACGACCGGCAAAACGGATGAATACCGGGTGGTGATGCGTTCTTCGGCAGCCACCGCCGCAATGGAAACGGACCGTTGTGATTTTCTGGATTTCTGTACGGGGAGGACGCGGCTTCTGATCGTGTATCCGGAACTCTGCCGCCGTCATCTGGAACGGTATTACACGGCGGAGGCGATGGAAAAATTCGACCGTCTTCTTTCAGCCCCGTCAGTTCTCCGGATCGCAGATGAGGCGGAAACGGCGTCCCTGCCGGAAGCGACACCGCTGCCGTGCTATCCCGTCAATGCCCTGATCCGCGCTGGATTGCCGGACGATACAGCGGAGGGGGCATCCCTTCTGATGCAGCAATGGAACAGCGGGATCCTTGCCCGATGGCTGGATGACGGTGTCCGTATCAGGATCGCCGGAAAAAGCGAAAGTGATCTGATCCACATCCGGCAGTGGCTGACAGAGGCGGGTCTGGAAGAAGACGGGAAACAGCTGACGGTGGAAGTGCTGGAGATCCCCTGCGGACTCTACATGCCGGACCAGAAACAGGCGCTCCTGACCGGCAGTGAACTGTTCGGTGCGACACCGAAAAATGCCCCCCGCCGGATTGCCGGACGGCAGGGACCGGAATCCGAAACAGCGACAGCAGAAAAAGGTGAAACAGCCGCTTTTGCCGATCTGGATGAAGGTGATTATGCCGTCCATATCCAGCACGGGATCTGTATCTACCGCGGGTTGACCGTGATGAAAAGTGCGGGCGGTACGGCAGAAATGCTGGCATTGGAATTTGATGACGACGCCATGATGTATGTGCCGCTGTGGCAGGCGCATTGCGTATCCCGTTACATCGGCTCGAAAAAGACGGCGGTCCATCTGAGCCGTCTTGCCACGGCGAAATGGGGCAAAACGAAAGCCGCAGCCGCCCGGTCCGTCCAGTCGCTTGCGTACAGTATGCTCCGGATGCAGGCGGTACGGAACACGGTACACAGTCGCCCTTATCCCAAAGATGACCTTGCCCAGAAACTGTTTGAAGAAGCGTTTCCCTTCCGTGAAACAGCCGATCAGCTGCGTGCAGCGGAGGAGATCAAACGGGATATGGAATCCGGCAAGCCCATGGACAGACTTCTCTGCGGGGATGTCGGTTTCGGAAAAACGGAACTTGCCATGCGTGCGGCATTCAAAGCGGTATCAGCGGGGCGTCAGGTGGCGGTGCTGGTCCCGACAACAGTTCTGGCGCAACAGCATTATTACAGTTTTCTGGAACGGTTCACGGGCACACCGGTCATCATTGAACAGCTCAGCCGTTTCCGTTCAAAAGCGGAACAGAATGAAATATTGAAAAAATTACATGCAGGCACGATTGATATTGTGATCGGGACCCACCGTCTTGTTCAGGAGGATGTGCGTTTCCGGGATCTGGGGCTGATCGTCATTGACGAAGAACAGCGGTTCGGCGTGATCCACAAGGAACGGCTGAAAAAACTCCGTGTCACCGCCGATGTTCTGACGATGACCGCCACACCGATCCCGCGTACGCTTTACCTTTCCATGTCCGGGATGCGGGATCTTTCCACGATCATGAGCGCACCGGTTCAGCGGCTGCCCATCCGCACCATTGTGGCGCAGTACGAAACATCCGTGATCCACACAGCCATTGCCCGTGAACTGGAACGTGGCGGACAGGTTTATTATCTGCACAACCGCGTGGCGACCATTGAGGATGAAGCGGCAAAGATCAATGCCATGTTCCCGGAAGCGAGAGTGGGGATCGGTCACGGCAAGATGGATGAACACGAACTGGAAGATGTGATGAGCCGGTTCATTGAAGGCAAACTGGATATTCTTGTCTGTACGACCATTGTGGAATCGGGGTTGGATATTCCCAATGCCAACACCATCATCATCGACCGGGCGGACCGCTTCGGTCTGGCGGAACTGTATCAGCTCCGGGGCCGTGTGGGACGCTGGACACGGCAGGCGTATGCGTATATGCTGCTGCCGAAATCGGGAATTCTCACGGGTGACGCCAGAAAACGGATCTCCGCCATCCGCAGTTACACACATCTGGGAGCGGGTTTCAAACTGGCAGTCCGCGACCTTGAGATCCGTGGTTCGGGCAATATTCTCAGTACGGAACAGAGCGGTCAGATCCACGCCATCGGTTTTCATCTTTACTGCGAACTGCTCCGTTCCTGCGTGGCGCAACTGAAAGGGGAATCTCTGGAAACGCCGCCTGATGTGGAAGTTTTTATGGATTTTCTCGCCTTTGCTTCCGATCCGCCGAAGGGCAGGATCTCCGCCTGTTTCCCCGATACCTTCATCAATGCGCCACGATTGCGGATCGATGCCTACCGCCGGCTTGCCGCCATCGCAACAGAACGGCGGCTGGATGATTTTGAATCGGAATTGCGGGACCGGTACGGGAAACTGCCGGACTGCGCTTTGCGGATGCTGGATTGCGCACGGCTCCGTATTCTCGCGGCACCGCTGGAGATCAACAGCATCGAATGTCGTGATGACCGGATCTATCTGATGTATCCGGACGGCTCCTGCATCAAACCGGGCGGTATGGTTCCCCGCCTGAAACCATCCGATCCGCCGGAACAGAAACTTCATGCCGTACTGGAACTGGTTCGCCAACTGCGGAAGGGGATCAAAAAAAACTGATCTGCACCGATGCTGGAAACGGACCGTTTTCACCCCCTGCTTTCCGTCGGCTCACCCCCCAACCCCCACGAAAGTTTTACCGCCGCCGGAAAGCAGAAGTTTCAGAACACGGAACCGAGTTCCGCGTCCAATAAAAGTGAAAAGCGTCAAAGAAAAAAGGGGTCTTTTCAGGGATTGTAATAGTCCTCATGACGCGGCACGACACTGGGCAGACAGAACAGCAGTGTGAGCAGAAATGCCGCCAGAACTGCGCAAATCAGGAAGATGGATTGGAAGGACGTCACATCCAGTCCCTTCAGTTCCCATTGCGCGGCAAGGATCCCGCCGCCCAGCAGCAGAGACGTTCCCGTTCTGCCCGCCGCCATACCGAGCTGCTGATACGTCTGACAAAACGCTGTTGCCATGGTGGCATTGCCGGGTTTTGCCAGAGCAAGCATCTCGCTGGATGTACTGGCAGAGTTTGCCGCCCACGCGATATTTCCAAAGAAAAGCAGAGCAGCGATCACCCAGACCACATAAGGGGTGGCAGTACCGCAGAAAAAGAGACACAGGGGGATCAGGATAAAGAAGAAATGGGTTATGATCTGCAGCCGTTTCATGCCCAGTTTTTTGAGGAAGAACGCAAAAAGGATGAAGCCGGTCACATTCCCGGCAATGGTCACAGTGGATACGATCTGCACCACATTGGAACCGCAGTTCAACACCTGTTTCAGATACAGCAGCGCCAACGGCGAAACAGCAGCATACGCCACCATCACAAAGCAGGTGTATGTGCTGAACATGACCAGCGGAGCGTTGCGGATCGAAATGGTGAATGCGCCCTTCAAATCGTACACCACAGATTCCCGCGTGTCATCCGGCAGACGGATCTTTTTGATGAATATCCACCTGCCCCAGGCGAGCAGCCCGACACAGGCGAGAACGATCTGCAGGAACCAGATCGGCGGATCCTCCCCCATCAGCAGCCCGACCACAAAAAATACGCTGCCGGTAATGATGTAGTAACTGAACCGGAGGATCCCGAAAAATGCGCCGCGCTCCTCCGGCAGCAGGATGTAGGTAAGCAGCGGATACCATGCACTGCTCCAGAAGATCCGGGAGGAACAATAGACCAGACACCAGAACGCCACCCAGTATTTTCCGAAATCGCCCAGCCACGGCGCCGTCGCCATCAGCAGATAGGAAACGAGGGAGATCACGCAGGAATTCCGGATGATTTTTGCGGGACCGAATTTTGCGACCAGACCGGATGCGGGGATCAGCAGAAAAATGGAAACCAGTCCGGGGAATCCCGTCTGCAGCATCGCAAGAACATTCCCGCCGCCCAGTGCGAGAAAGAAGAGCATCAGGATCGCCGAGTTGTCCTGAAGAATATCTCCGAAACAGCCGAACCAGCTGGAAAAGATGGCATATTTGCGGAACTTCTTCCGCTCGGCATCACTCAATGTTTCAACATATTGGCGTATGGCCCCTGCAGTATTCGTCATAACGGTTCTCCCGGTCCAATCATTTACAATTCTGTCGGTGCCATAAGATACCGGACGAATGGATTTGACACAAATGGAAAAAATATGCAAAAGCAGGAAAAATGAAGAATCTTTGCTTCAGTCAGCGGTTCCGCAAAAAAAGTACGGTCAAAAAAAGCCGGACGGCTTGAAAAAACGGGAAAGGCTGTTATAATTAAACCGGATGGAACTGAACAACAGACCGCAACCCTGAACTATATGGAATCGGAGTATTCCGCTATGACAAAAATTGCTGTACTTCTGCCTTGCTGGAATGAGGAATTGACCATACAGAAAGTCATCTCCGATTTCAAAAATGAACTGCCGGATGCGGAGATCTATGTGTACGACAACAACAGTACGGACAACAGTGCGGCGCTTGCGGAACAGGCGGGAGCCATCGTCCGCCATGTTCCCATTCAGGGGAAAGGTCATGTCGTCCGGCAGATGTTTCAGGAAATCGATGCAGACTGCTATCTCATGGTGGATACAGACGACACCTATCCCGCAGAGTATGCGAAAGAACTTCTTGCTCCCATCCTGGCGGGGAAAGCCGATATGGTCACAGGCGACCGGCTCTCCACCACTTATCATACGGTCAACACGCGGCCCTTCCACAGTTTCGGCAACTCCCTTGTCTGCACCATGATCCGATTGCTGTTCAGTTACAAGATCGCCGATGCCATGACCGGATACCGGGCGTTCAGCCGCCGTTTTGTGCGGAATTGCCCCATCCTGTGTTCAGGGTTTGAACTGGAAACGGAAATGACGCTGTTCGCCATGGATAAAAAACTGCCCCTGATCGAGATCCCCATTCCCTACCGGGCGAGACCGGAAGGCAGTCATTCCAAACTGAACACCTGTTCCGACGGACTCCGGGTCCTGCGGACGATCTTCCATCTTTTCAAAGCGTACCGTCCCCTGCTGTTTTTCGGCTGGAGCGGCTTGTTTGTTCTGCTGATCGCAGCCGGTCTGTTCACACCGGTCCTGATCGAATACATCGAAACCGGGCTTGTACCGAAATTTCCCACACTGTTCTGTGCGATCACACTGGGCGTGATCGGCATGGTGATCATGCTGAGCGGCGTCATCATGAATTCCATCAAGCATTACTTCGATTGTCTTTTTGAACTGCACATGAAAAAGTGAACCTTCTGCAATATATATAAATATTTTTTAAAATAAACCGCTCCCGCACTTGAATTTTCGGTGTTCAGGGCGTATCTTATCTGCTTGTAAACAACCGAAGGGAACAAGCAGATTATGATGACAATAGAAGAAATCCGGCAGAAGGGGCAGGACGTGATCCAGCGTCTTGAGCAGTTGTCCAGTTTTTTGAAGATCGACGAAAACAAGGCGAAAATCAAAGAGATCGAAGGCATTATGGCAAAGCCCGATTTCTGGGACGATAAAGAAGCCGCCCAGGCGACCGTTCAGAGTCTTTCCGCCTGCAAAAATGTGATCGAACCTTATGCCGCCATTCAGCGCAAAGCAGAAGATTTTCTTGCCATTGCCGAACTCGCCGCGGAAGATGAAGCATTTCTGGAAGAATCCGATTCCGCATGGACCGAACTTTCCGCCGAACTGGATAAGATCGAACTGGTCAGTTTCCTTTCCGGTAAATTCGACAGAAACAATTGTTTCTTTTACATTCACTCAGGTGCCGGCGGAACGGAATCCTGTGACTGGGCGAGCATCCTTCTGCGGATGTACCGCCGCTGGTTTGAACGCCGCGGCTGGAAAGATGAGATCATCGATATGCAGCCCGGAGATGAAGCCGGTATCAAGAGCGCGATCCTGAAAGTCACCGGTGAATTTTCATACGGCTACCTGAAAGCGGAACGGGGCATCCACCGTCTGGTGCGTATTTCCCCCTTCGACAGCAATGCGCGCAGACATACCTCCTTCGCTTCGGCAGACGCATTTCCCGAACTGGAAGAAGATATTGACATCGCCGTGGAGGAAAAAGACCTGCGGATCGATACCTACCGTGCATCCGGAGCCGGCGGTCAGTACGTCAACCGTACCGACAGTGCAGTCCGTATCACCCACCTTCCCACCGGTGTGGTCGTGGCATGTCAGATGGAGCGCAGTCAGCACAAAAACCGCGAAATGGCAATGAAGATGCTGAAAGCGCGTCTTTACGAATTGGAAGAAGAAAAACGGAGACGCGAAGCGCAGCAGATCACCGGCGACAAAGCGGAAATCGGCTGGGGCAGTCAGATCCGGTCCTATGTTCTGCAGCCCTATCAGATGGTCAAAGACCTCCGTACTGATGTGGAAACCGGCAATACGGCGGCAGTTCTGGACGGCGATCTGGATATGTTCGTGGAAGCCTGGCTGAAACAGACCGGCGGCAGATAACAGTTCTGAAATTGATTTCAACATCATCACATAACAACAAAACATCACATAAGGAACACAACAAAATGAGCAATGCGGTAAAAATCGGTATCATCGGTCTCGGTGCGAGAGCGGAAACACTTCTGGCAACAATGTTTGCCCTGAACGGCGAAGTGGAAGTCACAGCGATCTGCGACTTCCGTGATGCCCGGATCGACCTGATCCAGTCCATCCTCGAAAAACACGGTTGGCCCAAAGCTGCAGCGTACAAAACATACCGGGAACTGATCGCCGATCCCAATGTGGATGCGGTTCTTGTCCCCACCAGCTGGAACAGCCATCTTGAAATTGCCAAGGACGCCATGGCAGCCGGAAAATATGCCGGGATCGAAGTGGGCGGAGCCTCCAGCATCGATGAACTCTGGCAGCTCGTTCACGCGTCCGAATCCACCGGCGTCAGTTGCATGATGCTGGAAAACTGCTGCTACAACCGGGAAGAACTCATGGTCCTGAACATGGTCCGCAAAGGTATGTTCGGCGAACTGATCTATTGCGAATGCGGTTACGAACATGAACTCGCTGAAATGGCTTGGAACGGCACCCGCTGCGAACGCGCCCTGCACAATATGCACAGAAACGGCGACCTCTATCCCACACACGGTCTCGGTCCCATCTCCAAGATCCTCCGTATCAACCGCGGCAACCGCTTCCTGAGCCTGACCTCCAGCGCCACCAAAGGACGCGGTTTTGATCTTGCGGCAAAAGAACACGGCGTCAACGCCCACTACAATGCGGGCGACATCGTGACCACCGTCATCAAGTGCGCCAACGGCGAAAACATCACCCTCACCCACGGTGTCAGTCTGCCCCGTCCCTATTCCCGCAACTGCCGCGTGCAGGGCACGAAGGGGATCTGGCTGGAAAATGCCAAAGGCATCTACATTGAAGGCATCAGCCCGAAATACGAAAAGCTGGACATTGCCGGCAACCCCTATCTCACCCACGAATGGGATCGCCAGGACAAGTTCTATCAGGAATACGATCATCCCATCTGGAAAGAATTCCGCGACAATCAGGTCGGCGGTCACGGCGGTATGGATGCTCTGGCACTCCGCGCCTTCTTCGATGCCGTCAAGAACCGCACCGTCACCCCCATTGACGTTTATGACTGCGCCGCATGGATGGCAGTTACCACTCTCTCCGAACAGTCTATCGCGCTCGGCTCCGCGCCGGTGGCATTCCCCGACTTCACCAATGGGAAATGGGTGGACCGCGAACCGCTGTACCGCAACAAATGGTGCCTGGACGAAGTCTGCGAATGATCGCGGCACAGAAAGGATTTCAACACGATGCAGGATAAAAACTGGAAAATCGAAACGCTGGCAGTTCAGGCGGGATATGAGCCGAAAAACGGTGATCCCCGCGTACTGCCCATCGTTCAGAGTACGACTTATCAGTACGAAACAAGTCAGCAGGTCGCCGATCTGTTTGACCTGAAAGCACCGGGCTTTTTCTATACCCGGCTCGCCAATCCCACAGTCGATTGCTTTGAAAAGAAAATGGCGGCTCTGGAAGGCGGCGTGGCTGCAGTTGCCCTGTCTGCCGGTCAGACTGCCAATACAATGGCGATCATGAACTGCTGTACCTGCGGACAGCATGTAGTGGCAAGTGCCGCGCTTTACGGCGGTACGGTTTCACTGTTCACCAACACACTAAAAAAAATGGGGGTGGAAGTGACGCTTGTTCCGGCAGATTCCACGGCGGAAGATATCATTGCGGCAGCCCGTCCGGAAACACGGGCAGTCTTTGCTGAAACCATTGCGAACCCGGCATTGTCCGTTCTCAACTTTGAAGCGTTCAGTACCGCAGCGAAAGCACTGGGTGTCCCCTTTATCGTGGACAACACATTCCCCACGCCGTTCCTCTGCAAACCTTTCGATTTCGGCGCGGACATTGTTACTCACTCCACCACGAAATACACGGACGGACACGCGCTTTCTGTGGGCGGGATCGTCATTGAAAAAGGCACATTCGACTGGACAAACGGGAAGTATCCCGAATTCACCGAACCGGATAAAAGTTATCACGGTCTGATCTATACCCGCGACTTTGCAGCCTGCCCCTTCTCGGTCAAACTGCGTGTTCAGTGGGTGCGTGACCTTGGTTTCCCCATGATGCCTTTCAATGCATTCCTCAGCCATGTGGGTCTGGAAACATTGCATCTCCGGATGGAACGGCACAGCGAAAATGCGCTGAAACTGGCAGAACATCTTCAGAATCACCCGAAAGTTGCCTGGGTCAAGTATCCGTTCCTGAAAGGCGACAGCCAGTACGAAATGGCAAAGAAATATCTGAAGGGTGGCAGCGGTGTTCTCTGCTTCGGTATGAAGGGCGGAAAAGCGGCAAGCGAAAAAGTCATGAACAGCCTGAAATTGGCAGCGATCGTGGTCCATGTGGCAGATGTCCGGACCGGCGTTCTGCATCCCGCCAGTATGACACACCGTCAGCTTTCCGACGAGGAACTGGTGGCGGCAGGTGTTCTGCCGGAAATGGTGCGCGTATCCGTCGGTATCGAAAATATTGACGACATCATTGCCGACTTTGATCAGGCAATGGAACAGGTGTAAAACATCATGATGGAATTGGAAGGACATGTCCGTTCTCTGCTGACAGAGATCGGGGAAGATCCGGAACGGGAAGGTCTGATCAAGACGCCGGAACGGGTACAGCGCAGTTGGGAATATCTCACCCGCGGTTACCGTCAGAATCTGGATGATGTTGTTCACGGTGCCATTTTTGAAGAAGACTGCGATGATATGGTGATCGTGCGCGACATTGAGTTTTACAGTATGTGCGAACATCACCTGCTGCCCTTCTTCGGCAAATGCCATATCGGTTATATCCCCAACGGCAAAATCGTGGGCGTCAGCAAACTGGCACGGATCGTGGATATGTTTGCACGGCGTCTGCAGGTGCAGGAACGACTGTGCCGCCAGATCGCAGATGCCATTCAGGATGTCCTTGCTCCGCAGGGAATCGGCGTTGTGATGGAGGCACAGCATCTGTGTATGCTGATGCGCGGTGTTCAGAAACAGAATTCGGTGATGGAAACATCATCCATGCTGGGCAGTTTCCGCAGAGAAGCGGAAACCAGAGCTGAATTTCTGAAACTCATCAAAGGATAAAGGGAACTGCTATGCGCGCCTTGATCCAGCGAGTCAGAAAAGCATCCGTATCCATTGAAGGCAAAACAGTCGGGGAGATCGGCAGCGGTCTCCTGATCCTGTTCGGTGTTACTCATACCGATACGGAAGCGGATGCGGCATATCTGGCGGAAAAAGTGGCAAACCTGCGTATTTTCTGCGATGAAGCGGGAAAAATGAACCGGTCCCTGATCGAAAATAACGGGGAAGCGTTGGTCGTTTCACAGTTTACACTGTACGGAGATTGCCGGAAAGGACGGCGTCCCGGATTCAGCGATGCCGCTCTGCCGGAACAGGCGATCCCGCTGTATGAACATTTTGTAAAACTGCTCTCCGGTCAAATCGGAAAAGATGTACCGACCGGCGAGTTCGGCGCAGATATGCTGGTCTCTCTGGAAAATGACGGACCTGTCACCTTCATGGTGGAAAGCAAATAAAAGCAGACAGAAGGCGGGGATGAAAAAGATCGCATTATTGGGAGCGACAGGCTCCATCGGCAGCAGTACACTGCGCGTTCTCCGCGGTCTTGGTACCGATCACTACCGGTTGGAACTGATCGCAGCCGGCAGCGGAAATATCGGACAACTGGCTGCCATTGCGTCGGAATTCCATGTCCCCCACGCAATCACATCGGACGCCTCGAAGCTCCCGCAGCTGCGCTCGCTTCTGCCGTCCGGCACGACTGCGTCGGCGGGGGAGGAAGCGCTTTGCGATCTGCTGCGGACTCTTGACATTGATATTGTGGTAGCGGCGATTGCCGGAAACGGTGCATTGATGCCGGTAGCGGCTGCGATGGAAGCCGGAAAAACGATTGCGCTCGCCAGTAAAGAAGTCATGGTGAAGGCGGGCAGTCTGATCATGAAACTGGCGGCGGAAAAAAAGATCCGTATTTTGCCGGTTGACAGTGAACACAGTGCCATTTTTCAGTGTCTGGAAGGACATGAACCGGATACGGTGGAACGGCTGATCCTGACAGCCAGCGGCGGTCCGTTCCGTTTGAGTACACCGGAGGAATTGCAGCGAGTGACCTGGGCAGATGCGATGAAGCATCCCACCTGGTCTATGGGACCGAAAGTGACATTGGATTCTGCCACGCTGATGAACAAAGCGTTGGAAATGATCGAAGCCCATTATCTTTTTGCAATGGATCAGAGCCGGATCGATGTATTGGTGCATCCGCAATCCATTGTGCATTCCATGGTGGAGTGGAGAGATGGATCGGTCACGGCATTGTTGAGTGAGCCGGATATGGCATTTCCGATCCAGTATGCGTTGACCGCACCGGACCGGATCCCGACGGGGCTGAAGCGTCTGGACCTGACAAAGTCCGGACCGCTGACGTTTGAAGCGCCGGACGAAAAACGGTTCCCCTCTCTCCGTTTTGCACGCCGTGCAATGATCGAAGGCGGAACGATGTCTGCGGTGATGAATGCGGCAAACGAGGCGGCGTGTTTGAGATTTTGCGCCGGTGAGATCCGGCTGCCGGACATCTGGACGATCATCGAAAAAACAATGGATGCCCACGGGGTGACAACAAATCCGGGTTGGGCGGACATTCACGAAGCGGATACCTGGGCGCGTGCTTATGCCGCAGGGATCGCAATATAATGACATTGGAACAATAAGGAAAATCTGGAGGTATAAATCATGTGGGACGCTATCTTGCATATTCTGTCGGTCATCGGATCAGCTCTTTTTATGATCATCTTTTTCGGTCTGTGTATTTTTGTTCACGAACTGGGACACTTTCTTGTTGCGCGGATGTGCGGTCTGCGTGTTCTGGCATTTTCCATCGGGTTCCGCAAAATATGGGCGAAAAAAATCAAAGGTGTGGAATACCGGATCGGCTGGATCCCCGTAGGCGGATATGTGGATCTGCCCCAAATCGATGCCACAGGAGAACCCCAAGATGAAAACGGCGATCCCCTGCCGAGAGCGAAACCGTGGAAACGGATCGTGACAGCTGCCGCAGGTCCGTTGTTCAACATTCTTTTTGCCATGCTGTTGGGTTGTGCGATCTGGTTTTTCGGTTTGCCCCAATCGACGCCGAAAATGACGGAGTTCAAAGTCAAAACAGTTCAGGTGGACAAACCGGAATACAATGCCGGACTGCGTCCCGGCGATGTCATCATCAAACTGAACGGGCGCACCTTCAACAGCACATGGAACTCATTCTCTCAAAATATCATGCTGACCGTGGGAGATGTGACGCTGACGGTACGCAAACCGGACGGCACCATCAAAGATATTGTCTATCAGCCCGTTGTCAACCGGCAGGTGGCTCCTTCGGCAAAGATTCCGATTCCCTTCTTCACGGTCGAACTGCCGGTGGTCATTGCCCCGCTGAAAGATTCTCCGGCAGAAAAAGCAGGTCTGAAAAAAGGCGACAGAATCACAAAACTCAACGGGATCGAAGTCGGCAGAACGGAATTTCTGACGATGGTGCATTTTGCCAACAAGCAGCCGCTGGTTGCAGAATACATCCGGAAAGAAAATAATAAAGAGATCACCGGAACGGTAACGGTTTACCCGGCAGAAATAGAGGGTGATGATTTCGTTCTCGGGATCGCCTTTGATCCGGAAACAGACTTGCTGGTGGAATCCGTTTATCCCAATATGCCGGCGGCGGAAAAATTGAAAGCGGGCGACAGGATCACGGCCGTCAATGGAAAGAAAGCAGAGCTGAATCAGGATGTGATCCGTTGCGTGCTGGAAAGCCGCGGTGAACCGGTGGAATTGACCATTCTCCGCGGTGAGCAGGAACAAACTTTCAGCATTTCAGCTGTCCGCAAAAACAAACTTGGCATCAAGTTTCAGTATCTGACTTATCCGACACCGGTGGAACAACTGGTCAGTGTTCTCAATACGACCTGGCGTTCTCTGAAAAGTGTAGCCGCCGGTATCGGCAGGAAACTGGGCATGAAAGATGCAGGTTACACAACGCTCGGTCCCCAGCATTTCAGCGGTCCGATCGGGATCGGCGAAACGCTGTATATGTCCGTTTACAGAGGTTCTCTGATCATCGGTCTGAATCTGGTGGTGGTGATCTCGTTCAGTCTGGGGCTGTTCAATCTTCTGCCGATCCCGGTACTGGATGGCGGACATATTCTGCTGGCGGTCCTGGAAATCATTACCCGCCGTCCTCCTTCTGAAAAAATCCTTCATCCCATCACCGGTTTCTTTGTTCTGGTGCTGATCGGTTTCATGCTGTTTGTAACCTTCTTTGACATCAAACGGCTGCTGCCGGCGGAAGCGGAGAAACAGGGAAAAATCATCCGTGAAGCAGATATGGTGAAGGAAAATGGGAAGTAAAAGCCGGAGCATTTCTGTTGGCGGCATCAGGATCGGCGGCGGTGCGCCCGTCACGGTCCAGTCCATGACAAATACGCCGACAAAAGATGTTGCCGCCACACTGCATCAGATC
The DNA here is from genome assembly GCA_045589595.1 of Victivallales bacterium. Classification (GTDB taxonomy): domain Bacteria; phylum Verrucomicrobiota; class Lentisphaeria; order Victivallales; family UBA1829; genus SIG77. The sequence continues at coordinate 14,177 of JAZNPK010000034.1, read as the reverse complement.
CGCGCGCTTGCGGGCTGCGGCTGTGAGATCGTCAGGCTGGCAGTGCCGGATATGGCATCGGCGGCGGCACTGCATGAGATCATTCCGGACAGTCCCGTTCCGCTGGTGGCGGACATACATTTCAATCATGAACTTGCACTCCGTGCGATTGCGGCAGGGATCCATGCGGTCCGTATCAATCCGGGAAATATCGGCAATGTCCGGAAGGTCCGGCAAGTGGCGGAAGCCGCAGGGAATGCGGGCATACCGATCCGTGTCGGCGTCAACGGCGGCAGTCTGCCGGACGACCTGAAAACGCTGGAACCGGCAGAGGCGCTCTGCGAAGCCGCACTGCGCGAGATCGCCCAACTGGAAGAATGCCATTTTCAGGATATCGCAGTTTCACTGAAAGCCAGTTCCGTACCGGTGACGGTTGCGGCATACAGACGCTTTTCCGCCTTGCGTGACATCCCGCTGCATGTGGGTGTCACGGAAGCCGGCACACCTTACCGCGGGATCATAAAATCGGCGGCGGGGATCGGCAGTCTGCTGCTTGACGGTATCGGCGATACGATCCGCGTCAGTCTGACGGCTGATCCCTGTGAAGAAGTCCGTGCAGGGATCACGCTGCTGGAAGCGCTCGGCTTACGGGAGGCAAAACCGGAAATCGTCTCCTGTCCCACCTGCGCCCGTACTGCGTACGATCTTGTGGGGATGACAGAAAAAGTGGAACAGCTCGTGGCGGAAATGAAACATGCCGGCACACTGGGCGATGTCAAAAAGATCGCGGTTATGGGCTGTATTGTCAATGGTCCGGGAGAAGCCCGTGATGCGGATGCGGGTCTCGCAGGTTCAGGTGACGGCAGGCTGATGCTGTTCCGGAAGGGCGAAACGATAGCGGTTCTGCCGGAGGATGATGCCTTTCAGCGTTTGAAGGAACTGATCTCCAGATAACGGAACTCAGTGGTAAACATCCCGCAGGGCAAAACGGAGCTGATCTGCGGAGCGGAACCGGAGGGATTCCCTGTCGTCCAGCGCAGTATCGATCAACTCTGCCAGCGGTTCAGGCACATAAGGATTGTAATCGCGGATCGGCGTGGGCTGCTCCTCAAAGATTTGAGATACCGGAACAGAGCCGGAAAAATCCCGTGGTGATTTACCGGTCAGCATATAATATAAAGTTGCACAGGCGGACCAGACATCCACTTCCGGTTTTACATACTTATAATTAAGGAATTGCTGTTTCGGAATAAAACCGAGTGTTCCGGAAAAATCGCCGGTTTGAGTACAGCCGCTGATCCCCGCCATATCGAATGCCTTGGCAAGACCGAAATCGGAGAGTTTGGCTGTCAGGGTTCCATCCTGACGGGTCAGAAAAATATTGGACGGCTTGATGTCACGGTGGACCAGACCGTTCACATGATACATCTGGGCATCCAGCAGCGACATCTGTTCCAGCCGGACATTGTGGGCATATTCCAGCGCATCAAGGATCTGGCAAGTCAGATCAACAGCCATACGGATCTGCAATGTCTGACCGGTTTTCCGTATATATTCGCGGAGAGTCCCTTCCGTACAGTATTCCAGCACAAGATAAAGAGCACCGCCCACACTGGCACATTCTTTCAACTCCACAATGTTGGGATGACGGAGATTTTTCAGGTTGTTCGCCTCCCGGATAAAGTCATCCCGGCATTGTTCATGGACTGCGATTTCCGGCAGCAGGATCTTCAACGCCACTTTTTCCAACGTCTTCACCGATTCCGCCAGATAAACTGCACCCATGCCGCCTCTGCCGATCAGACGCTGCACACGGTAATTGGGAACCGGCAGGATACTGCGTCCGCTCCGCGCTTCGATTTCAGGCATACGGAATGTCTTATACGGGTCCGGCTGTTTGGCATAACAATCCGCGCAAATAAATGCCGCGGTATTTTCGCGCCAAATCTTGCCGTTATTCGCTTCAAGCCCCGCAACTCTGGCACCGCAAACGGAGCAGACACGGAACTGGATCGTCTTGGCGGATGGTTGTGCAACAGGCAAACGCCCGGCAAGAACACATTCCGGACAGATAATACGGCTGGTCTGGAAAGGACTCTGTTCATCCAGTTCACTTTCCGGCAATTCCTTCCGGCAGACACTGCACAGGCGGGCAGGTACAAGTTTGATCTCGAACTCGTTGTTTCCGACCCGGATCAGGTCACCGGTATGCAATGCGCGTGTATCAGAGGTGCCCAGCAATTTTTCTCCGTTCAGTTTTGTTCCGTTCCGGCTGCCGAGATCACAGAGAAACGCTTCAGGCGGACGGATATCCAGCATACAATGATGCCGCGATACACCGGCTGCCGCATCGCCATCCAGCTGCAGCATACAGTTGGCACCCCTGCCGACCATACACAGCATCTGCTCATCAAACCGGTATTTTGTACCGGTGAGCGGACCATGAACAGCTGTCAGTAAAACTTTTGCCGGCATCGTTCATCCTTTTCTGCCGAAGGCGTTCTGGTGATGATGAATGGAACGGATGGAACCGAATCTGCCGGCGATCACTTCGATCAGATCAAAACGGATCTTGAAACCGGGTGCTTCCAGAATGGAAAGATAAGTCCCGGCGGCACGGCGGATACGCTTTTTCTGTTCTTCACTGAGATTTTCCCGGGGCGAGCCTTTCAGATAGCGGGTCTTGACTTCCACGAAAACCAGTGTTTCGCCATCAAGAGCGATCACATCAACTTCGCCGCAATGGGGTGCGATCCGGCAGTTCCGGGCGAGGATCTGGATATTTTTATCGATCAGAAGATCAACGGCGGCATTTTCGCCGCGCCGTCCGATACGCCTGCTCCAATTTCTCAACCGCCGGAAATCCATCTCAGGTGTCACCTTTCTCTGGCAAACAGCCCCCAGACCGTTTCTCCGATGGGAAACACCGACACGGTGGAATAACCGGCTTCATACCGGCATTCGATCACCGCATTGATATCTTCGGTATCGGAAGATTCAAAGGGAGAGAAAACGAACTCCACATCCAATGTGGACGCCGTTTCCTCCAGAACTGCGGTCAGAGTATCACTGCCGTTATCGCACAAACCGGAAAACCGCATGGGGATCTTGCGCTTGAGCGCTTTCGTCAGCATGGACGCCACATCTTCCGGATCGGTAAGAATATCGTCTTTTTCAATGGAAACAAATCGGATCATTTTCCAAATGCCTCACAGCTGCCGGGTTCAACTTTTGCAGGATTGGCGGCAAAATATGCAACTGCATCTTCGTCATCAAACACGCAGCGGGGAGAGACTTCCACAATACAATCAGGCGTGCCGTCTGCTTTGCGGGGGATCGCAATTCCGGCAAGTTCCATGCGCCGGGCATCGCGAGCCACAAGCATTGCGCGACAGGATTCGGCGGAATCGACACCGGTGGCATTTTTTGTCGGCGCAAAAAGCTCTTCTCTGCACCCTTCCAGCACCATGGTCTTTTTCGCCAGCGGCAGTGCATCGAAGATGAAAGATTCCAGTTTGACGGCATTCGGTTCTTCCGGCTTGACCATTTCGCCGTTTTCATTCAGGTACGCCACTTTTTTATCGGCACGATGCCAGGGCATATGCAGCTGACCATCGGCGGTAAGACGTTCCACAAATTCGCGGGAGATCACATGGATCGCGGGGCTGCCCGCGAGGAAGTCCAGTGTCCCGTCCGCTTTTCTGCGTTCTGCCAGTTCGGCGGGCATATCACTGTATTCAATGATCTGGAGTCTGCCGCCGGTAATACAGAAGTTACCGAGTTTTTCGTAGGGATTGGTCTTGGGCAGCATACGGGCGCTGATCTCGGAACCTTCCAGATGATGCAGACCGATGAACAGGGGATCCACCACCGGAACGAGGGGATTATCGACCTGAAAATAAGAAATGTATTCCACGCCGTCCGCTTTCATACGGTCCAGTGCGCCGGATTTCCGGAGAGCGAGCAATGTTCCACCGTGACCGTTGGGCGCGAGGGCGAGGGTATCTTTTCCACCGAGGAGAAGATCGCCGTTGTAGGCGATCGCGGGCATCATTCCCTGAGTGAAGAAAGTCACATCCTCTTTATTCAGACCGAAATAATGATGTTCTTCAAAGAAAGCCCGTGTGGGTCCGTCATTGATCTCGCTGGTCATGATGTACCAGTGAATGGGAGCGCCCGCTTTTTCCGACGCGCGCGCCAAACTTTCTGCAAAATACTGGAAGAGGGATTTTTTCAGGACGGGCGTAATGGGATAAGTCCCCTTCGGTCCGTCAAAACCGAGCCGGGTACCCTGTCCGCCAGCCACGATCAATGCTGCGACTTTCCCCTGTGCGAGCAGAGATTTACCTGCGGCTTCCGCTTCAGCGTAACGGATTTTTTCTGCATCCGTTTTCGGCGGGAACGGGAAAAACGGAGCCGGTGTCAGATCATCTGGCACTTCCGTTTCCGGTTTCTGGAATACATAATCGCGGATCAGACGGGAAAGTTCCTCCCAGTTGACGGCACTGAGCTGTTTTTCAATGGCGGCGCGGTCTGCGGGAGCAGCTTTTTCCAATGCCTGAGCCAGAGCAAGTTGATGATTTTCTTTCAGTGTATTGATCATGTTTCGTCCTTTCACATGAGTTGTATTTATCATAACCGGTTAACTGGTTTTTCTGATCATCAGAACTACGGCTTGTGCCTCCATCGCCTCACCTGCCCCGACCGCTCCGAGTTTTTCGGCAGTTTTCGCCTTGATGGAAACGCAGTCCTGCGGGATGTGCAGTGCATCGGCAAGATTCCGGCGCATATCATCTATGTGGGGCGACAGCTTCGGTGCTTCAGCGTGGATCGTCAAATCGGCATTGCCGACGATCCAGTCCGACAACTCCGGCAACGCAAGAACAGTCCGGAGAAGGGAAAGGCTGTCCGCATTTTTATAACGGGGATCTGTATCAGGAAAATGCCTGCCGATGTCACCAAGCGCCAACGCACCGAGGATCGCATCGATCAGGGCATGAACAGGGGCATCGGCATCGCTGTGCCCCTGAAGACCTTTTTCAAAGGGGATCTTTTTGCCGCAAAGGATCAGTTCTCTCCCCGCCATCAGCCGGTGGGAGTCATAACCGGAACCGATCCTGATCTGCGGCAGCATTATTTATTCCGCCGCCTGCTGCTGTTCACGCGAGCGCATGAAACATTTTGTATTGGCATTGATCCAGCCGAACCAATCCTGCATGGCGAGTTCCTGCTTATTGTTGAGCAGCAGTTCGCGGATCGCTTCTTTCGCCTTGTCGGTCACAGCTTCCGGAACGGGAACGCTGTCAACCACGTAGAACATGGAGTAGGAATCCGCGGACGCCTGCATCGGTTCGGAAATGAAACCTTTGGCAAAGTTTTCCTGAAGCAGGGCATTCTTGAGATAGCCCAGCAGACTGCCGCTGAGGTAGGGATTGTTCATTGCCATCGTCTTGTACTGACCGTATGCTTCTGCAATCTGGGTCAACTTGACGGATTCTTTGGCAGGAGCGGGCTTTTTGCCGGTTGCAGCCTGAACTGCGGCTTCGATCTTATCAGCAGTCAGTTTACCGGCGAGGACTTCTGCACGCAGTGCGCGGGCGGCATCCTGTGCGAGCTGCAGGGATTTTTTCACGAGAACGTTATCGCGGACTTCCGCTTTGGCTTCGTCCAGCGTCAGCTGACGGGGAGCAATACGGTTGGTCAACATTGCAAACGCAAAGGAATCTTTGTTGGGCATCGGCTGCGTGAACGTATTGACATCTGTCAGACCATTGACAGCCTGGATCAGGCGGCTACCGGCAACGACCGTTTCAGGAGAACCGGCAGTCAGTTTGACAAGCGCGGCGACTTTGAATCCGGCAGCTTCCGCTTCCTTCTTGAGGACGGCGGGGGTGAAGCCTTCTTCTCTGACAAGTTCATGCGCTTTCAGGTAGAAAGCATTGAGTTTCTGTGCGGCGGCAGCCATCTTTGCCTGTTTTTCCAGTTCGGAACGGATCTGGGCGCGGGCATCTTTTTCCGCAAGGGCTTTGCCGTCTTTGTCTTTCATCATGGAACCGAATGCCTTGAACTGTTCATCCACCTGCGCATCAGAAACGGGTGCAACAGCTTTCACATCGGAAAGATTCACGTAGATCATCAATGCATCGGAAACGGGATCGCTCATGTATTTGCTGAGATCTGCTTCATAGGCAGCCTTGATATCATCATCGGTGATCTTGACCGATCTTTCAAAAGCATCAGCGCTGAAAATGAATTCCCGGTTCGTCACTTTCACAGCAGCGTCCTGAGCTGCACGCTCAACTTCGTCATCCGTAACGGACACACCGGCAGCGGCACTTGCCTGGAATTTACGGAGCATGATCATCGCGCGGAAAGCATTTTCAAAATCTTTGAACGTGAAACCGTTGGGCGTGAGACAGCCATTTTTGAATTCATCATAAGTGACCTGGGAGAACTGACCGTCCTTCTGGAATGCGGGCAGCGCGGAGATCTCTTTGCCGACTTCCGCATCGGATGCAGTGTAGCCATGGAGATGTGCAGCTTTGATCAATGCCGCCATCTGGAACATCTGCATTTCTTCAATATTGCCGCCCAGTCTGCGGACCGCTGCCGGGTTATGGGCATAAACATCGGGAGCCTGTACCAGGATCATGGCATCTCTGGCTGCTTCCAGATCTTTGATTTCAAGTTTTTCACCGAAGACTTCTCCCATTTTGCCGGACCCGCCGGAAAAGAGCAGAGAGCCGTCTGCGCCCGGTGTCAGAAACCAGACAAAGGAGACGATGATGACGATGGTGATAACGCCGAAAAGGATTTTACTGTGCTTGAGCAGCACGTTGTTCATTCGCTGGATCATAATAAGATGACCGCCTTTCTTCTATGTGTTATGTTTCTTTTTTCTTCTTCAAAAAAATACCGGCTCTGCCGATCCCTGTAATTTAGCCCCAAGTGGCACGATATTCAAATCAATTATCTTATTTTTTATTAAAAAAGACTTGAATTTTCCGGGTCTGACATTATTTTTTATGCGTGTAGAAATGATCAGACAACGGAAAAACATGCCATGTTGCAATTTATCATCAGACGCTCCATCAGTTCCCTGTTGATCCTGGCGGGCGTCATGATCCTCACATTCGTATTGTTCCGGGTTGCTGCCGGCGACCCCACATCCACCCTGCTGGGCAAGAATCCGAAACCGGAGGAAGTGGAAAGTCTCCGCAAGGCGCTCGGGGCGGACAGACCGTTGTTTTACGGAAAATTTCTCCGTACGGAAGCGTTCACCAATGCGGTCTTTGAGCGGTCAAGATCCTCATTTACCGGCGTAACGGTCAACGGCGATGCACAACCCTCGCGGGACGGATTGCTGATTTCCGGCGGCGCTGAAAAAACACAGATCGTTTTCCAACGCAATTTTGTGCCGGAGGGCAACACCGTTTATGTGGAAGTCATTGCCGATGGACAGGTCCTCGTGAACGGCAGAGAATGTCAGGACCGGACGGAAATCACAGCAGATGCGGGCGAGATCGTGATCACGCCGCGGGACGGTTCCGTCAAGATCCGGGCGGTATCGTTCTACCGTCTGAATCCCGAACCGTGGGACAGTCAGTTTCTGGCATCACTGGGTGAGATCGTATCATTCCGCTCCACCTTCCCTTACATCAGTTTCTTCAATTTCGGCAATACGCTTCAGACAAGGGAGCCGATCCGCGGCAAACTCTGGCGCGGCATGTGGCCGTCTCTGATGCTGATGCTCCCCGTCTTTTTCGGGGAACTGCTGCTCGGCATTGTACTGGCAATGATCTCCTGCGTCTGGCACGGCAGATGGATCGACAGAGTCATTATGGTGATCTCCGTCGCCGGTATGAGTATCAGTTATCTCGCCCTGATCATTTTCGGACAATGGCTGCTGGGATATTACTGGAACTGGTTCCCCGTCTGGGGCTGGGGCGGAACAAGATATCTGGTTCTGCCGGTGATCATCGGGATCATCAGCGGAACCGGAAGCGGAGTCCGTTTTTACCGCACCGTATTTCTCAATGAATGTAACCGGGAATATCTGCGGACTGCTGTGGCGAAAGGCGCGAGTCCGGTAACTGTTTACGGCAGACACATGCTGAAGAATGCATTGATCCCCATTATCACACGGGCATCCGGGATTCTGCCGTTTCTCTTCACCGGCAGTCTGCTGCTGGAAAGTTTCTTCGGGATCCCCGGTCTGGGCAGCGAAGGGATCAACGCCCTGCATGATGCCGACCTGCAGATGCTGAAAGCATTGGTGATCCTCAGTTCATTTCTCTTTGTGCTGATCAATCTACTGACGGACATTGCTTATGCGTGGGCGGACCCGCGTATGAGGATCACAAACCGGGCAAAATAAATTCCGCCTCACTGCATTTCCAGTTGCGCGGACAGGTCATCCAGCCATTCACCTGACGGATCCGGCATCGCATCTTTTACGGCGGAGATCAGACGGCGCACCACATCACGGTCGGCGGGACTGTTGTAATTCTGCCGCCAGACTGCCGCATAAAACTGCAGATAAGCAAAGATCCTGTCGTATGTCCGGCGGTCGGCGGGTTCCGCTATGAGCAGCCGTTCCAGAAACGCTGCCGCATAAACCGGGGTATCAAGATTGCCGGTATAAACTTCATCGGGATCGCGCCATCTTCCGGGGGCGGACGGCGTATAATTCAGGAACGCCCGATCCCAGCAGCGGGACAGGGCTTCAAGGGATTCGCCATTGCGGACGGCAGCAAGAAAATCACGGGACATCATTGGATCGGGACGGTTCACCGTCCGTTTTTGTCGTCATCGATCACGGTACATTCCACATCAATGGCATCGTCTTCCGGATTCCGGGCTGTTTCAGGCGGCGGGGTTCCGCCGCGATACCGGAATTTGTTGTTCCGGAGATTGAACATGGTGGAACGGAAACGCGCCGGTGCAAAGAATGCATACAGCAGGATCAGCACCAGGATCAGCGGAATAAAACTGATGATCAGAGACAGAACAAAAGCAATAATACAAACGCGGACAACAAGCCGCGCTAAAGTGGTCAGAAAATTCATAACGGATCAGGCTCCTTTGAATAAACCGTAACGGAGGATACAGCGCAGTGCGGATACGCCGTCTTTCCAGTTGATCTTTTTCCCTTCCGCACAAGTACGCGGATCGTATGAAACAGCACCCTCGGCAAAAACAGCTCCGGCCCGGGCGCATTTCAAGGTGACTTCCGGTTCAAAACCGAACCGTTTTTCGTGCAGTTCAAATCGTTTCAGAAAATCTCTGCGGATGAGTTTGTAGCAACATTCCATATCGGAGAGCCGGACCGGAAGAAACAGGTTGCAGAATCCGGTCAGAAAACGGTTGATGAAACGGTGTGCCGCCCCCATTTTGCCATAGACGGGATCCTTCCGGAGCAGCGGCGCGCGGATGCCGCAGACAAAATCCGCTCCGGTCCGGTCCATGATCTCAAGCAGCCGCGGAATATCGGCGGGATCATATTCCAGGTCTGCGTCCTGCACCACCACCACATCGCCGGTCGCCAGAGAAAAGCCGGTATGAAGCGCAGCTCCTTTTCCCTGATTGACCTCATGACGGGCAAGGCGGATATTTTCCTCATGCCGTGTCTGCAGTTCCGCCCAGGTTTGATCGCGGGAACAGTCGTCCACAATGATCCACTCCAACGCGGTATCTTCAGGAAACTTTACGGCAAAGAGACGGTCGAGAACAGCATGGATGTACCCCTCCTCGTTATAAACGGGGATGATCACTGAAAGTTTCCGTCTGACGGGTGTATTTTCGTTCATCTTATTCAACTCCGGTAATGGTCAGGATCATTAACTGTAAACGCCGGAACTGTTTTTTTCAAGTCTGATCGGGGGTTTCACGGATTTTTTTTCGTTTTTTATTCTGTTCCGGGTTGTTCTGAAGGCAAAATGATGATATTTTACTATATGTCAGTTTTGTAATAAAACAACTCTCAACAAGGAGAAGACCCTATCATGAAACAGAGTGATACTATCGCGATCATCGTATTTGTACTGCTTGCCCTGCTTGTATTCTTTTTCCCGTGGGGCACCACAGGTCTGCTGGAAAAAACCATCTGCTGGGCAGGGATCGACTTCAAAGGTTCCTTTGCGGATCTGACCGGGTTGAAAAATTTCGGGGCGGTGGTCAATGAATATCCGTACATCTCCGGCTTCATCAAAGTTGCCGTACTGGCATCTTTCGGCGAAATGATCAAGACCCGCGGCAGAACGGGCAGTTATTATACGGAACGGCTCTGGCTCAAATTTATTGTCTGGGGTCTGTTCGGTATGCTGTTCACGATCGTGTTCCCCATCTTTGCCATCGGTATAGATAAACTCTGCAACACGCAGCTGTGGCCCTTCCATTCTTCTGACAGTTTCTGGAATACACTGATCTTTGCGTTCAGCACATCCCTCTGGTTGAACCTGATCTTCTGTTATCCCATGATGCTTGCTCACGAGTGGTTCAATGCCTGTATCAAAGACGCCCGGATCTATGGCGGCGCGGCATTTTTCAGAACGCTGAACGCCGATATCTGGGGATCTTTCCTGCCGAAAACGATCCTGTTTTTCTGGATCCCGGCGCATACCATCACATTCTGTCTGCCCCCGGACTACCGCATCCTCATGAGCGCGTTCCTCAGTCTGGCGCTGGGCTTTATTCTGACAATCAAAAAGTAACACCCAAAAGGAGTATCTGAAAAAATGAAAATCGGTATTTTTACGGTCAGTATGCCGGAATATACGCCCGAAAGAGCTTTGGAAGTCGCCTCTGCCATCGGATATGACGGGCTGGAATGGCGCGTCACGGCAGATGCCGGCGATACAGAACACCCGTCCTTCTGGAGCGGCAACCGCACCAGTATGACAGCGGAAGTCCTGCAGGAAAAAGCCCCTGCTCTCCGGGAACTGGCGGACAATCTCGGTATGGAGATGCCGTCTCTCGGTTCCTATGTGAGCTGCTTTGATTTTGAAACAGTGGAACATGTTTTCCGTGCGGCGAATGCCATCGGCGCAAAAGCCGCCCGCATCAATGTGGGCGGATACGATCCGGCAGTTTCCTTCCGGGAACAGATCGCAAAGAACCGTGAACAGTACGGTAAGATCGAAAAACTGGCAGCCCGTTACAAAGTCAAGGCGCTTGCGGAAACGCACATGGGTCTGCTCTGCCCCACGGTCATTTCCACGCTGGAAGTGCTGGATGGTCTGGATCCGGATCATGTGGGGATCATGTGGGATCCCGGCAATCAGGTGGAGGAAGGAACGGAACGGTACAATATGGCGATCCGTGCCGCCGGTCCCTATCTGGCGGAAGTCCATGTCAAAAACCGCGCTCACCGGCAGATCATGGTCGAAAACGGCAGACTTGCCTGGCAGGTTGATAACGTCCAGCTTCAGTACGGGGAAGTGAACTGGCCCGCTGTGATCAGCGAATTGAAACTGAACGGATACAACGGATGGCTGATCCTGGAAGACTTTTCCAGTGTCCAACCGATCGATGCCCGTTTGAAAAACAATCTTGAATTTCTCCGCGGTCCCTGCGGTGTGGAGTGCGAAAAATGATCAATCCCGACTTCAAAAAACAATTGCTCCGTCTGCTTTCCGCAAACGCAAGGATGTCTCTGGAAGATATGGCGGAACGGCTGGACTCCACCACCGGAGCTGTCGCCGCTGCCATACAGGAACTGGAGGAAACGAATGAGATCATCGGCTACTGTGCCCTGATCGAAGAATCTGTTCTGCCGGAGGCGGCAGTCAAAGCGATCATTGAAGTCCGCATCCGTCCGGAGCGTGACGGCGGCTTTGACCGTATTGCCCAGCGTTTGAGCAAGTTCCCCCAGGTGACAAGCCTTTATCTGATGTCCGGCGGTTTTGACCTGATGGCGGAAGTACGCGGCGAGACACTGAACGATGTTGCCATGTTTGTGGCAAGCAAACTGGCAACCATTGACGGCGTACTTTCCACAGCCACCCACTTTCTGCTGAAAAAGTACAAGGAAGCCGGGAAGTTGTATCACGAGGAGGAATCGAATGAGCGACTGCAAGTCACACCGTAATTTTGTGGCTGAACACATTGATATTCTGCCGAAAAGCGGCATCCGGAAATTTTTTGATATCGTCAGCACTATGAAGGATGTGATCTCCCTGAGCGTGGGGGAACCGGACTTTGTTACGCCGTGGACGATCCGGGAAAACGCATTGTTTTCTCTGGAAAAGGGCAGAACGAGTTACACATCCAATCTGGGAACTTTGTCGCTCCGGCGCACTGTCTGCGAGTATATGGCAAAAGATTACGGACTGGATTATGATCCCGCGCAGGAATGTCTCATCACCGTGGGCGTCAGTGAAGCGCTGGACCTTGTGATCCGCGCCATCACATCTCCCGGCGATGAGATCATTTATCATCAGCCCTGCTATGTTTCCTATGTGCCGGAGATCTGTATGGCACATGGCGTTCCGGTAGCCGTCAATACTTATGAACGGAACGCCTTTGCGCTGGATCCTGCCGATCTGGAAGCGGCGATCACGCCCCGGACAAAAGCGATCCTGCTGAACTTTCCCTGCAATCCCACGGGCGCAGTCCTCAACATGGAACAGACCCGGAAGATCGCGGAGATCGCCATCAAACACGATCTTCTGGTCATTGCCGATGACATCTATGTGGAACTGACCTATGACGGCGCCCCCACGCCATCCATCGCCACTCTGCCCGGCATGAAAGAACGGACCATCGTCCTGCACGGATTCTCCAAAGCCTTTGCCATGACCGGCTTCCGGGTCGGCTACGCATGCGGTCCGAAAAACATCATCGATGCCATGATGAAGATCCACCAGTACACCATGCTCTGCGCCTCCATCACAGCGCAGGATGCGGCGGAGGAAGCGTTGAAGAACGGCAGAACCGCCATGGAAAATATGCGGCGGGAATATTGTGACCGGCGGAATGTGATCGTCAAGGGCTTCAACGACATCGGGTTGACCTGTCTGAAACCCAACGGGGCGTTTTATGTCTTCCCCAACATCACGTCAACCGGCATGTCTTCTGCCGACTTTGCAGTGGAACTGCTGAAACGGAAAAATGTGGCTGTCGTTCCCGGCGATGCGTTCGGCGATTGCGGCAACGGATATGTGCGCTGCTCCTATGCCACCAGCATCGAAGGCATCCGCGAAGCACTGAAACGGATCGGGGAATTTGTCCGGGAGATCAAAGCCTGATCCACTCTTCATCCCATACATTTGAGGCGGAAAATGAATCATCTTTATGATTTTTTCCGCCTTCTTTTTTTTGACGCTTTTCCTTTTATTGGACGCGGAACTCGGTTCCGTGTTCTGAAACTTCTGCTTTCCGGCGGCGGTAAAACTTTCGTGGGGGTTGGGGGTTGAGCCGACGGAAAGCAGAGGGAAAAAAGCAGAGAAAACAGATTCTGACGGCATTTTGTATTTTTTGACTTGAAAAGGTCTGCCGGGCAGGATATATTAATTTTTGTAAAAAAAACGGATAAGATCCCGGTGAACCGTGTGAAAATCACGGACTGTCGAGCAACTGTGAATTGTTCCGTAACGGACAATGAGTCAGATCCCGTCCTTATCCAAGTCCCTCCGGCATTGCCGGAAATGTGCCCGCAACACATGGGGAATGCGGAGACGGCACGCCGTCTTCCGCCGGTATGTCACGCTGTCAGAAGCGGCAACGGGTATTCTTTCTGCCCGTCCGTTTTTTGCGCCGTGATGTGCCTTCTCCTGTATTGCGTAAAGTAAGAAAATACAGGAGAAAGTTTGATGATGCCGCTGAAAAAAACAAGTCCATCCTTACGCCCGCAAGGGCGCACTTCACACCTTCACATCTTCACGCGCCGGAGGCGCTCTTCACGCAATCAGCGGAACGCTGATTGCTCCCCACGGGGCGCCGCCGCAGGTTGTATTTTCACAAAAAAAACAGGACTTCCTTAAAAGGAGCTTTGCAGTTACTATGAATTGGATCGATCGGTCAGAAAAATATACGTTGCGCGACGACGCCAGCGGTTTTGCAATTTCGTTCGCCGGAATGAATTTTCAGGACAGCGACCTTACCGCCATGGCACCGGCATTCGCCCGCGCCGCTTCGGAAATGAAAAATCTGGAAGCCGGAGCCATCAAGAATCCGGACGAACAGCGAAAAGTCACCCA
>JAZNPK010000033.1:0-3725 GCA_045589595.1 Victivallales bacterium | reverse complement strand
TGCCGGAACGAAATACGATGCGCTCCACATCGTGACTCACGGCAATGAAGGCTACTTCCTGTTGAACAGCAGTTCTGTTGATGCTGAAAATTTCGATGCCGCCCAGTGGAAAGCCATCGGCGAACACCTGACTGCCGATGCCGATATCATGATCTACGGTTGCGAACTCGCCGCAAATGAGGCAGGGCAGGGGCTCTGCTCCATGATCGCAGAAGCATCCGGTGCAGATGTTGCCGCCAGTACGGACACCACCGGTATCGGCGGCGACTGGGATCTGGAATATACTGTCGGCTCCGTTGAAGCGGACACCATCACGGTTGAAAATTTCAATGCCAGACTGAATGATATTCAGGTGACGGAAGGCACGGATGCGGCGCTGCGTAAAGCCATTACCGATGCCGCCGCAGGCGACTCCATTTCCTTCGATGCGGCGCTCAAAGACACAACGATCACGCTGGACAGCGCGTTGACGATCAAAGTTTCCCTGACCATCGACGGCGATGTGGACGGGGACGGTGTGGCGGATATTACGCTCAGCGGCAACGATGCCAACCGTATTTTTGTGATCAACACGACGGGATCGGTGACGCTGAAAAACCTGAACATCACCAATGGTTATTGTGTCGGAAACGGTGGCGCCCTGTATTCTCAGTCTCAAGGCGCAGATCTGACTCTCAGCAATCTGCATTTCTCCAACAATGAAACTGCGCCTCTGGTGGATGCTGAGGGCAATATCACAAGTTATTACAAGGGCGGCGCGATCTATCTCCAGCACTCGCAGAATGTTGTGATCCGGGACTGTACCTTCACGGATAATTACAATCCCGGCGAGGGCGGCGCGATTTACATCACTTCCAACAAAGCAAATGCAATTGTGCTGCTGGATGGAAACCTTTTTGACGGTAATTCCGCCGGGACTGCTGAGGTGATGCAGAATTGCGGCGCAGCAGGTGTAGATCTTACCGGTGCAGGTGCAACTGTTCAACTGAAGGACAATACTTTCACGGACAACACTGCATACAACTCTCATGCAGCCGGTTCTTTCAAAGCTGCCGGCGGGATCGTTCTTCAGGGGACAAATATTTTCAGAGGCAACACCAGACCCACCCAGCCGGAAGATACTGAGATCACCTTTGTCCCGGGCAGTATTGTTCAGTTTTCGAGTGCCGTTGAAATGGAAAAAGATGCGATCCTGAAGGTCACTGAAAACACGTATGAGTTTACCACATCCTGCGCCGCCTGGAGTACCGTAAACAAGACTTTTGAAGGTTTTGCCGTCAGATTCGCCGGTACTCTGCACATGAATGAGGGAGCGGAACTGCATGTTACGGACAACTCGATCAATGTCAAATATACCGGCACAACTACTTTGGTCAGAAGTGCAGTAGCGAAGGGAACCATGTTTGCCGGTGGAGCGATGACCATGGAGAACGCACTCCTTGACGTCAGCCGGAACAGTATCAGTCTTGAAACGGCGGGAACGGCAGGATTCGGATTCCATGCAAACATTTACGGTGCCGGACTGAATGTCAATACATCCCTGACAGCTGAAGACTCCACACTGACGTTCAAAGACAATACGGCTTATGCCTATTCCGCAGTAGGAAACTCCTGGGCTGTCGGCGGCGGGATATTTCAAACAAGCGGCAGCACGCTGGATACAAATTACATCAAAATCTCCGGCGGCTCCCTTGAGATCTCCGGGAATACGGTCACTGCCGGGACAGAAACCGGAAAAGATTGCAACGCACGCGGAGCCGGTATCGGAAATTACAGCGCCGTTTCACAAGCCACACTGCATCTCATTGCCGATGCAGATTCCCCGTATCTTTTCAAAAACAACAAAATGATCTGCGTCGGCACTATGGCTGGCACAGATATTTACCAGTACGGCAAAGCTGACCAACCCAGAGATATAAAACTGGTCAATGTCAATTTTGTATCCGCTGCCAATTACGAAATGCTGGGAAGCTGCGGCTCTGTCAATTCCTCAAACAATGGCGATCTCTACATGGAAAATGTGACCTTCACAGGATACCGCAGCACGGGAAATGGTGCCGCATTCGCTGTCAATTGTGCGACAGGTGGAAAGTCATATCTGAAAAATCTGACCGTTACGGACTGTGGTATCGATACCGATTACTCAGCCAATAGTATCTCTGGCGCCGCCGTCAATATCGGCGGGCCTCTGACGCTGGATGGTACCAATCAGTTTATCGATAACAAGATGATCATTCAAAACGCAGGCAGCACCAGATACAGCGGCGCAGCTCTTCACTGCAGCGGACAAACGGTTCTGGCGGAAAATGCAAAACTGATCGTCACCGGCACCGAGGCGCATATCGGTCTGCTGGCATCCATAGCGTTGAGCTATAATGTTACTGTTAACGGGGGCATCGTTTCCTTCGCAGGTGCAACAACGCTGTCGGAGGGATCACTGATCAGCATCAGCGGTTCTGATTTCAATTCGACCGGCGGTGACGGAACAGAAGTCAAATATACTACAGACTATTACGGCGGGGTCCTCAGTTTCCAGGGAGATCTGAGCAGTGAAGGCGCAACCATTTCGCTGACAGATAATGAATTCGCCACGGATAATATCAAACTGCCCAAACGCGGTCAGAAAGTGGTCGGTTTCGTTCTCTCGCTCTGGAATACGGACATAACTGATACCTCTGTTATCATCAGCGGCAACAAAGCCACCGTCACGTCGTATGGAAACAGTACCGATATGTACGGGGCAGTATCGGTCAGAGCCGGCGGTACCAGTGTCGGGAAAGACTGTTCATTTCAGATCTTTGACAATAAAGTCTATGCCGTTACGGACGATACCGGCAGCGTCGCGCTCGGCGGTATCGGTATATCCAAATACGAAAACGCCGCTGCCTCATTCTCGTTTACAGGTACTGCAAAATCAACATTCTCCAACAATGTTGCCTATCTGAACGGGACCCCCAGTACAAAACTGATCGGACGGGATTTCTACTGGCGCGGAACCGATTCGTCCATGGTCTTTGAAAATGCCGAGTTTATTGCCCCCACACAGGATAATTCCGCATCCTCCAATGGCGGATTCTATGCTTCCGGCGTGAATGTTACCCTGAATAATGCCACTTTCGACGGATACCAGTCTTCTGGCGGCGGTGCGGCGATCCATATCGCCTGTATCGGAGCACTCACGCTGAACAATATCACCATCCGCAATTCCGGCACAACGGACAGCGGCGGCGCCATCCGCATCAACGACGGAAGCAGTGCCACGATCTCAAATCTGACGGTCGAAAATTGTACTGCCGGAGTGAATGGCGGCGGCCTTTATGTGTCAAAGGAAATCCCCTTTGTGCTGAATAATGCCACATTCAATGGCGTTTCCGCCAAGAGCGGCGGCGCTGTCTATATCAATTACGCAAGCAGCGTCTCCCTTTCAAATCTGACGATCGCAAATGCTTCCGCCTCAACGGATGGCGGCGCGATTTACATGAATTCGACAAACGCATTTGAACTGAACAATGCCACGATCACCGGAAACTCCGCCACAAGCAACGGCGGCGCAATGTATTTGAAGTCAGGGGATATTTCCATTGTCAATTCCACCATCGTGGACAACTCCTCCGGTATCTATATCACAGCATTGTCTGATTTCCTGCTGCTGAACAGTATCGTTGCATGGAATACCGGAACCGACATTCACGCAAATGTTGCTCTCAACAGCTGCACGATGCACT
>JAZNPK010000032.1:0-255537 GCA_045589595.1 Victivallales bacterium | reverse complement strand
CGAACGACGATCCCGAAAAGATCTTTCATAAAAATCACGTCTTTCAATCAACACCGACTGCTCTCATTGCGTCGTGCTGTTTAATGTAGCACAGTTTTTCGCTTTGTCAAACGGACTTTTGAAATTTTTCAGAACTTTTTTCAGTCCTGACCATTCCAAGCCTGTCCGGAGCGGGGTCGTGGGATTTAATTTAGCACAAAGACGCCCAAAGTCAAACGCATTTTCGCAAAAAATCCAAAAAAAGTTCAGACTGAGCGTAGAACACGCCCGTTTCCAGCACACACGACACCATCTTCGTACGCAACAGATCCGTTCACGATAACTGCTCTGACGCCGTCGGCGGGGGTATGAGGTTGGGCAAAAGTTGCGCGTGAGGCGTACCGTTCCGGCTGAAAGATAAGGAGATCGGCATAATAACCGGCGCGGATCAAGCCCCGTTTTTCCAGACGGAAAATGCGTGCAGGCAGTGAAGTCATCTTGCTGATGATACGCTCAACGGGCAGTCCCGCACTGTGACAGACATTGAAAAATTCCGGAAACGAACCGAATGCGCGGGGATGGCTGACACCGAGGGAAGCATCGGCGGGGCGTGCCGTTTCATCTGTACCGCAGCAGACGGTATCGAGGGCAAGGATCCGCCTCATATTATCCGCACTCATGCCATCGAATGCAGCCATTGTACCGGGGGAATCTTTTTTCAGCAGGTCCACGATGAGTTCACCGGGGGAAAGATGACATTCTGAGGCAGCGGCGGCGACCGTTTTTCCCGTATGGATCCCGGCGGAAGTAAGGATCACGCGATCCCAGCGGTCCTGTGTGTCAAGGTATTTAATGACGCGCGTACATGCGCACGCGTCCTCATTCAGTCGCACCTGTATATCTTTATCGGGCATACTGTCGAATGGCGGCGGCAGGATCACGCTCAGATTGGTCTGGCTGTAAATATAAGGATAGCGGTCGGCAGTAACGGACAACCCGTTTTTCTGCGCGGATGCGATGCGTGCAAGGACGGAATCCAGTTTGTGCCAGTTCTCGCGGCGTGCGGTTTTCAGGTGGCTGATATGCAGTCTGCCGGAACCGCAGGCTGCCAGCGAAACAGCCTCATCCAGTGCGTTTTCCAGATCATCGCCTTCATTCCGCAGATGTGTTGTGTAAAGGGCATCCGTTTCTTTCAGGACGAACATCAGATCGGCGAGTTCGCGGTACGATGCAAATTTTCCCGGAACATACAGGAGACCGGTGGACAAACCGGGTGCGCCCTGCCCGATCGCCGAGCGGAGAAGGGAGCGCATTTCTTCCATATTTTGAGGCGAAAGTGGTGTATCTTCGTACCCCATGACAGCAGCGCGTAATGTATTGTGTCCGCAGAGATATGCCGTATTGACGGATGGCTTCGCGTACGCGAGTGCGTCAGCGAAAGAATCATAATCATTCCAGACGATCGGAACGCCGTACTTTTTCCACACGGACTGCAAATGGGAACGGTTCCGGTCCGTCACCGGAAAAGGCGACAATCCGCAGTTGCCGTTGATCTCAGTTGTGATCCCCTGGGAGATTTTTCCGAATGCGTCCGGCGCGGCAAAAAGCGAAAGATCGGAATGAGCGTGTGCGTCGATGAGCCCCGGCACGACGAGGTGATCCTGCGCGTTGATCACGCGGACAGCAGGCGGCGGAGAAAGATCCGGGGCGATTGCGGCGATCCGGTCACCGGACACCAGCACATCGGCACGGAAGGGCGGTTTACAACCGGAACCATCGCACACCATACCATTTTTGATCAGCAGAGCGGACATCATCCCAATTCCTCACATACAACAGACTCGTTTGCGATAATATATTCCGGTTCCGGAAGATGTCAAGAGCGGGGAAAGTGCAACGGCAAAACAGCGAACAGTTGTCCGGCATCAAAAAAAGCCGAAAAAAGACCGTGGTGCGACTTGCAAAAACGGCAATCTTCTCTATATTATATAGAAATAATGAAACAACAGAAAACATAAACCATATATCAAGAATTGGAGAAAGAAAAGATGGATCAGAACGAAACGGAGATCACACCTGCAGTCACGCCGGAACAGACCGGATATACTGCGGATAAGATCACTGTGCTGGAAGGGCTTGAAGCGGTACGGAAGCGTCCGAGTATGTATATTGGCGATACAGGGGAACGCGGTCTGCATCACCTTGTATATGAAACGGTTGACAACAGTATTGACGAAGCGCTTGCGGGTTATGCGTCCCGCGTTCAGGTGACGATCCACCCGGACAACAGTATTACGGTTCAGGACGACGGACGCGGTATTCCGGTCGACATGCACAAGGATCTGGGGATCCCGGCGGTGGAAGTGGTGATGACCGTTCTTCATGCCGGCGGTAAATTTGACCACAATTCCTACAAAGTATCCGGCGGTCTGCACGGTGTGGGTGTATCCTGCGTGAACGCGCTTTCCGACTGGATGGAAGTGGAAGTCCACCGCGACGGCATGGCGCACGACATCCGCTTTGAACGGGGGATCACCGCCCGCAAACTCCGTCAGCTGCACAGTGTCAGCGACCGCGGTACGAAAGTCACATTCCATCCGGACGCAACGATCTTTCAGGAAACGACGGTCTATGTGTGGAAAACACTGGCGAAACGGTTGCGGGAACTGGCGTTTCTGAACCGTGGAGTCCGGATCACGCTCACGGACGAACGGGGCGAAGAGGAACCGCGCACGGAAACGTTCTACTACGAAGGCGGTATTTCTGAATTTGTGAAGATGCTGAATGAACACAAAGGTCTTGTTCATCCTGATGTGATTTACATGCACAAGGAAAAGGACGGGATCGATGTGGAAGTGGCGATGCAGTACAACGATGAATTTCAGGTGGAAGTGTACAGTTACGCCAACAACATCAATACGTTTGAAGGCGGTACGCACATGACCGGTTTCCAGACGGCACTTACCCGGACCATCAACAACTATGCCAAGTCCGCCAATCTGCTCAAGGGCGACAAGCCCATGACATCCAACGATACGCAGGAAGGGTTGACAGCCATTGTATCCGTCAAGGTACCGGATCCCCAGTTTGAGGGTCAGACCAAGACAAAGCTGGGCAACGGACCTGTCCGCGGTATCGTGGACTCGGTGGTCAGTGATGTTCTCGGATCGTTTCTGGAAGAAAATCCGGCGGTTGCCCGGAGCATTGTGGACAAGGCGCTGACGGCGGCCCGGGCCCGTGAAGCGGCGAAGCGCGCCCGTGAAAGTGTTCAGCGCAAAGGATCTGACGGTTTCACGCTGCCGGGCAAACTGGCGGACTGTGCAAGCAACAATCCGGCGGAATGTGAACTGTACATTGTGGAAGGTCAGTCTGCCGGTGGTTCTGCGAAACAGGGAAGAAACTCCAAATTCCAGGCGATCATTCCCATCCGCGGTAAACTGCTGAATGTGGAAAAGGCGCGTCTGGATAAAGTTTTCGAGAACAAGGAGATCCAGTCACTGATCGCTGCCATCGGCTGCGGGATCGGCGATGATGATTTCAACGAAGAAAAACTGCGTTATCACAGAATCGTGGTCATGACCGACGCCGACGTTGACGGGTCCCACATCTCCACGCTGCTGTTGACTTTCTTCTTCCGTCAGATGAAAAAACTGATCGAGAAGGGTTATGTGTATCTGGCAAAGCCGCCTCTCTACAAAGTGACGAAGAAGAAAAATGAACGCTATATCGACAGCGATGACCAGCTTGACCGTTATCTGGTGGATCTGGGCTGCGAAGATATTATCGTGACCCGCACGGATACCGGGGCTGTTCTGGAACTGGAACAGATCCGTCAGATCACCCAGTTTGTGGCGAAAGCGCAGCAGATCACGCAGGGACTGCACCGTCACGGTGTGGATCCGGCATTCTATCTCACGCAGGAAAAAGACGGCAAGTTCCCCTTTGAAATGATCTCCATTCACGAAGCGGACGGAACGCTTACGGAAAAACTGGTGTACTCCACGGAAGAGGAACAGGCAGTGATCGCAGATGCGGAAACCCGTTTGCCGCCTGTGGAAACGCCCGAACTGCCGGAAGGTGTGGAACCGCCGCCCAAAGCGCTGCATCCCGCCATCGACATCATTTCTCTGTATGAGTCCCGCTCCTGTGAAGAACTCGGTGCCGCGATCCGCGAAGCCGGTTACGATCCCAAGACGGTCTTTGAAGGAACGGAAACGCTGTTCACCATCAAAGACAGCACCAAAGATCTTGCGCCGGTGAAAGAAGCGAAATCCATGAAGGATCTGTTTGAAGAAATCAAAGAAAACGGGCGTGAAGGCTTGAAGATCCAGCGTTACAAAGGTCTCGGTGAAATGAATCCGGAACAGCTCTGGGAAACCACGATGGACCCGGAAAGACGCAAAATGATCCGTGTTTCCATGGAAGATGCTGTGGAAGCGGAACGGATGTTCACGCTGCTCATGGGCGATGATGTGGAACCGCGCAGAGAATATATTGAACGTCACGCCGCGGGCGTGAAAGATCTTGACATCTGACAAAACGGAAGGAAAAAACGATTATGGCTGAAAAGAAATCAGGCGCCCCTGCCGCTGCAGCAGGTTCGGCTCAGGAAACACGGGATAAAAATCTTTCGATCGCCATCGGGCAGATCGAAAAAGAATTCGGCAAAGGCTCCATCATGCGCCTCGGCGACAACAAAGTGGTGGATGTGCCGGTCATCAGCACGGGTGCGCTCTCCCTTGACATTGCGCTGGGGATCATGGGGTTGCCCCGCGGCAGGATCATTGAAGTGTTCGGTCCGGAATCCTCCGGTAAAACGACGCTGTGTATGCATGTGATCGCCAACGCCCAGAAAGCGGGCGGCACGGCGGCATTCATTGATGCGGAACATGCAGTGGACCCCGCCTATGCAAAAAAGATCGGGGTGAACATCGACAATCTGCTCATTGCCCAGCCGGACTGCGGTGAAGATGCGCTGAACATTGCGGAAACACTTGTCCGCAGCAATGCAGTGGATGTGCTGGTGATCGACTCTGTGGCGGCGCTGGTGCCCAAGAGTGAGATCGAAGGCAACATCGGCGATTCCTTCATGGGGCTGCAGGCGAGATTGATGTCTCAGGCGCTCCGGAAACTGACACCGGTGATCAGCCGCAGCAAAACCTGCTGTATTTTCACCAACCAGATGCGCGAAAAGATCGGCGTCATGTTCGGCAATCCGGAAACGACTCCGGGCGGTAACGCCATGAAATATTACTGTTCCGTGCGTATGGACATCCGCCGTATTCAGGCGATCAAGGACAGCAGCGGGGAAGCCACGGGCGCCCGTACAAGAGTCAAAGTTGTCAAGAACAAACTTGCGCCCCCGTTCAAAGTGGCGGAATTTGACATCAACTTCAACGAAGGGATCTCCCGCACCGGCTCTGTTCTGGATGTTGCCTGCGATATGGGGATCATTGAAAAACGCGGTTCCTGGTTCTCCTTCGGGGAGGAACAGCTCGCACAGGGACGCGAAGCGGTGAAAACACTTCTGGGTGAAAGTCCGGAACTGGTCAACCGCATCTACACCAGGATCAAGGAAAAACTTGCAGAAAAGAACGGCACGGCTGAAGCTGCGGCACCTGCGGCAGAACCGGCTGAAACACCTGCCGCCGACGCATGATCAAACGGTCGGTCACGGCTGAAAGGATTTGGATGAAAAACATCTTTCTCCGGAAATTCCTGACAGGCAGTATGCTCCTTCTGTTTTCCGCCGCGCTCTCTGCGGCGGAACCGGTGGAGTATGCCGGTAAAGTTTCAGGCGACAACGCCCTTTCGCTGCAGAATTTTGATGCGGCAGCAGGATTTTACCGTACGTACCGTCAGGAAGCGGAAAACCTTCAGGACATTCCGGCGGTCCGGGATGCGCTGGAAAGTGAGATCAATGCCCGGATCCTCGGAGCGAGGGCGGCTCAGGCGGAAGAATTGCTTTCGCTGTACCGTCAGCGTTTTCCCGATGCGGAAAAATGTTCTGTCTCTCTCTGGTCTGCCGATATTCTGCTGTTGAAACGGGATCCTGCCAATGCGGCCGTGATCCTGACTCAACTTCTGCCGGAGATCCCCAAACAGGATCCCCGGCGGATCCGTGCCATGCTGTCTCTGGCGGCGGCACACGAAATGCTCAAAGCCTACGATGCGGCGGTGGGGATCTATTCGGAACTTCTGAAAAATTCTCCGGACACGCTCTTTTTCCGCAAACTGGAAGAACGGCGGATCCTGGCACTGACCGCTCTGGGAAAAACCGATGAAGCCATCGAACTGCTGGCAAAACTGAAACTGAATGAAGATGCCCGGTCCATTGAGGCGTACCGCCTTCTCAATACTTATCTCTCCCTGAAAAATCATGCAAAGACGGAATCCTTCGCCAATGAAAAAATCGAAGAGGAGGCAAAAGAAGACGGGTTCTTTTATCTGATCACATCTCTGATCGGGGATGAATTTTTCAGGATCGGCGATTATGCGTCCGCGTTGGGATCCTACCGGATGGCATATCTTTACGCCCGCACATCCGAGGATGCCTTTTCCGCTCTGACTGCCATGGCGGTCATGCTGGAAAAAATGGATAAACCGCAGGATGCGGCATCACTTGCGCTCAAACATCTGGATCTGTTCAAACGCGCCGGAACGCCGCTGGAGATCAAGATGGGGACGATCCGTCTGCTGGCAAAGACCAAACACGAAAAAGAAGCTCTGGACATGGCAAAACTTTGTCTGGCGGAACAATCCGACAAAAATAAGCCGCGGATCTTCCGCAATCTGTTCCACATGCTGCTGGAAAATCATATTCCCGACACAGCCGGTAAACTGGCGATCCACTATTGCGGCGGAAAAAATGATGCACCGGAAACACTCAATCTTCTTGCGGAAGTGGAAGAAGCCCGCGGCGATCTGAAAAAAGCGGCAGATCTCTATACGCGGGTCACACAGATCCGGCAGGATGATCTGCGTGCGCGCAAAAAAGCCGTGACGCTCTACGCAAAGCTGAAAGATCACGAAAGTATTTTGAAACTGACGGGATCCAAAGGCAATAAAACGGATGCCGCGCTGATGCTTTACCGGGCGGAATCCTTTGAAACTCTCGGCAGAAAAGAAGAGGCGAAAAAGGAATATCTCAATTGCGCCGGTATGCAGCAGGCGACCACCGCACAAAAGGCTCAGGCGTTGTTCCGCGCGGCAACATTGTACTACAAGGACAAAGATTTTGCGACGGCGGCGAAGCATTTTGAAGCGGTATTCCGCAGCGATTCCCCCCTCGCACCCTCTGCCGGATACTGGCTTACACTCTGCGCATACTGCAGTGCGGACGACAATCTGCCGGAGAAACATACACTGGCTCTGGTCAAACGTTTTCCGGGCTCCCGTGAAGCCGGTTATGCCATGCTGAATCTGGCTGACTTTTACATCAATTACGGTCAGGCGGGCAAAGCGGAAGATCTGTTGAACCGCATGACATCCAACGCGGCGGGAGCTGCCGTGATCCGTGCGCAGGCAATGTTCAGGAAAGCGCAAATTTCCTGTCGGAACAAAGATTATTCCGGTGCGGAAAAAATCCTGAAAGACCTGATCAAAAATCATCCGGTGATGAATGATTCCGCCGATGTGCATTTCCTGCACGGGGATGTTCTCCGCAAACAGAACCGGTTTGAAGAAGCGGCAGAATCCTATCAGCGTTCCGCCGGAAAGCAGCCCGGCACATCTTTGGCTCAGGCTGCCGCCGGATCGGAAGGGGATTGCTATTTTGCCATCGCGGCAAAAAATGATGACATCAAAGGTTACCGGAAAGCACTGGATCTTTATATGTCTCTGTTGAGTCAGAAAGATCTGCTGCCGGAATTTTATGCCATGACCGCATACAAGGCGGGACGGTGTCATCAGCTGCTGGGCGAGACCCGTCCGGCTGTGGAACAATTCAGAAAATTGCTGTCTTTTCTGCCTGCGGACAGGCTTTCCGCCCGTCCGGCGGAACGGTTCTGGATCATCAAAGGCATGAACGCTTTTGAAGTGATCGCCATGAAAAGCACGGATGCCGGGATCATCAACGATGCCATCCGGGTTATGACCGCATTGCACAATGCAGGGGTTGCCCCTGATCAGAATTACCGGAAACGGATCAATACTTTGAAACGCTTGAAACGCCAGACTATAACGACGGGAGAAACGATCAAATGAACAACGCCATGACCCCTTATATGCAAATCTTTCTGGACGGCGGTCCGGTCATGTATGCCATTGCGGCATGCAGTGTGATCGCGGTCTGCATCTTTCTTTCAAAATGGTTCCAGTTCCACCGCGCCCAGGTGAATGTGGGGGAACTGATCGCCGGGCTGGTCAATGTATTGCGCCGTGACGGTCTGATCGAAGCGATCTCTCTGTGCGACAATACGCCCGGACCGGTGGCGCGTCTGCTCCACAGTGCCATTTATGCGTACCAGAACGGAGACGATATCCGGCAGGCGTTGGAATCCCAGTCGCTGATCGAAGTCCCACGGATGGAATCCCGTCTGAATGTGTTGGCGACCATTGCCTATGTTGCGCCGCTGCTGGGGCTGCTCGGCACGGTGATCGGGATGTTCGATGCTTTCCGCGCCATGGAAAACGGTGCGGGTATGACTCTGCCCGAACTCTCCAGAGGTGTTTATATGGCACTGACGAGTACAGCGGCAGGCTTGAGTGTGGCGATCCCCTGTCATATCGCTTACAATTATCTTTTGTCCCGGGTGAACAATTTCTGTATTGAAATGGAAAAAGCGTCGTCCGAGATCCTTTATTTCTTCAGCCGTCACCAGAAAACGGAGCGTGGGGAATGATCACCGGCAAATCAACAGATCCGGCATACACGGTGCGGATACGGTCGAAACTGAAGATCTTCAAAGGGATGCCGAATCTTGTACCTGCCCTCAGCGTATTTTTTATTCTGCTGATCTTCTTCATCATGGGTACAAACTTTGTGCCGGTGCGCGGGATCTCCGTAACGCTGCCCCAATCCGCCGGGGAATTGACGTATGCTTCCAAGGGTTTGATCATCACTGTGGACCGGGATGCCAATATCTACTTCAACGATACCATGCTTTCCTCGTTGAACAAGGATGCGCTCAAACGGCGGATCGCCGACAGCCGTACGGTCCCCATCGACAAAAAAGCCAAGCGGGATGAACTGATCATCCGCGCCGATGTCAATGCCCCCCAGGACCGGCTGATCATGCTGTTCTCCATCGCCCGGGAACTGGATATGAATGCGGTGCTGATGACTTCCGGCGATGATGCCGCGCCCAAAGTCAAAACGATCCGCACCGAGTGATCTTTATTATGACACAGTCGCAGAAAAAGTACAAAGACCGGATCTCCTGGGGCAGTACCGTGATCTTTCTGATCGTGGCGCTGTTGATCCATGGGGCGTTCTGTGTTCTTTTCCGCGGCGCGAAAGCGGAAAATCCCGCCCACATCAAAAGCGGAAAGCGGTCCAATTATTTTATTTCCGGCAGCGATCCGGTTTTTGCGGGACTCCGGAAAAAATGGAATGCCCTGCCCGATCCGGCTGAAATGATCCACGGCAGCGAAAAAACAGGATACAGTCTCATCCGGAATCTGACGGAGAGAAGCGATCCGTCCATTCCGCCGCTGGTCCATCAGGAATTGCCGCCTGAACCGGTCCCGCCCTATCCGGCGGTTCGGTTTGCACCGCGGGAGCCGGGGGAAATGTTCTCCTATCCGGATTTCCTGATGGATATGCAGACTGCCCTGCATCAGGCTGCCGGAAAAGAAAAAACGGCGGCGCCCCATTATCCCCTGTGGCTCGATGCCACCGGAAAGATCCTGAACATCACAGATCGGAACGAGGACCGCAGAGCCGCACTTTTCGCATCCCGCGATATTACCGGACCGACGGAACTGCAGATCGTTTCCGGCATCGATACCGCAATGCCGCCGGAAGTCAGGATCCGCAATTCAAGCGGAAACCTGATTCTGGACCTCTACGCAAAACAGCTGTTGACGGTACATCTGGTCACGTTGAAAACAGAAAAAAACACACCGCCCCGACTGGTCCGGATCTTCTGGCGGCAGGACGCACCCGTCACAACAGGAGAATAAAATATGATCCCCATTTCACCCGGACAGTTTTTCAGTATTTATGTCTGCCTCTGGCTGATCGTTCTGGCGTTTCTCTGGTTCCGTGAAGAGCGGCGCGTCCAGAAAAGCAACTGGTCCGTGGTCAAAGACAAACTGTATGTCTGCGACAAATGTCATCTTTCTTTTCTTGCGCAGGACAACCGGGAATACATCACCCGCTGCCCGCGATGCAATGAAATGTGCTTTATCAAAAAGCGTAAGCAATTCTGATGCAAACACTTGAAAAACAAATAAATCCGGAAGACACTTCAGAAGCAATGCCCCTGTTTCTGATGGAGGCGCGGTCGTTTTACGAGGCTGCCCTTCAGGAACTCTGGCGGTGTATTCCCCTGGATCTGGATTTTTCATTGAAAGCCGGCGGCACAAAATTCAAAGTATTTTCGCGCGGCACATGGAATCATCAGGGCGGACCCGATTTTCTCAATGCGAAACTGGAGATCGACGGCAAGGTCCTTCACGGCGATATTGAGATCCATTGCCGGACATCTGACTGGGCGCGACACGGACACGATGCCGGATACGATAATGTGATCCTGCATGTTGTCGGGGAAGACGATATTGCCGGAACACTGGCGCCCAAAATCCCCATGCTGCCCGTTTTTGTGCTGCCGGAAGATTTCAGTGAAGGTCATTACAAAGAACAGCCCCCGCCGCAGCAGAAAGGGATCTGCGCACCCTTTTTCTCCCGTCTGCCCGATGATGCCATCCACCAGTTCGCCGCTGATGCCGGATTGGAACGGATGCGGATCAAGTCCGACAAACTCCTGACTGCCATGATCGCCCGGGGCGTACAGAATGCCTTTCTTTCCCGTCTCTTTGAACTGATCGGTATTCCCGGAAACAGACAACAGTTTTCGGATCTGGCGAACCGGATCTTTTCTTATCCGGAATCCGTCCGGACAGAACACTTTACCACGCTGCTTTGGGGCGAATCCGGAGAATTGCCCGATCCCTCTTCGACTCCGCTGGACGATGATGCAAAAAAAATCGTCTGCGGTCTGTGGGACGATTGGTGGCTTCTGCGCCGTCAATACAAAGAACCCATTGCCTTCGACCGCAAATGCCGCCCGCTGAACAGTATCGGACGCCGCATCGCCATTCTTGCCGGACTGATCCGGAAATGGACCATCAATCCCCTGCCGGTCCTGATGGCAAAACTTGTCGAAGCCGATAATATCAAAGACTTTATGACGGATTGCATAAATTCTCTCAGTCCGGACGACAAGTTCTGGACGACCCATACATCTTTCACGGCGAAACCGCTGCAGAAGACTTCCGCCCTCATCGGCAGAGACCGGATCATTGAGCTGATGGCGGATCTGATCATTCCTGCGCTCCGCGCCTATGCCATGATCACAAAAGATTTCAAACAGACCGCAAAGATCGAAACCGTATTTCTGATGCTGCCGCGGACTGGTGCAAATCTGACCATCCGGACCGTGGTGCAGGATTGTTTCCCCGGACGCGGACACATCTTCCGCACAGCAGCCGCTCAACAGGGGCTGATCCATATCCGGGAAACATGGTGCAAAAAATTGTCCGGCGACTGCAAAGCGTGTCCTCTGGCACAGCTTGTCTGACGGGGCTTACGATCCTGCCGGAGCAGGAGGCGGTGCGGGCGGATCGGGGAACCACTGATCGAAAAAGGCACCGACAAGAGGCGCGGCAGTCCCGCCGCCGGAATCCCCGCGCTCGATGAGAACGGCAATACTGTATGTGCGTTTCGTCACCGGATTTTCTGCGAAACCGGCAAACCAGACATGTTTGGTGGGCAGAGTTTTTGTATCCACATCCGCGGTTCCCGTTTTACCGTAAACGGTTGTTTTGCTGATCCTTGCGCGGACGCCGCTGCCGCCGTCCTCATTCACAACTCTGAACAGCCCCTCCCGGACAGCATTCAGTGCCTCCGGTGTTGCCAGAAGCGTTCCCCGTTTCTGCGGCGCGGTCACTTTTCCGCCGATCATTCCGGGCGCAGAGATACGGTCGATGATATACGGCCGCCAGAGCGTCCCGCCGTTGGCAAGGGCGGCATAAGCAGTGGCGACCTGCAGCGGCGTTACAAGGATCTTCCCCTGTCCGAAAGAAACAAAAGCCGTTTCACTGGCATTCCATTTGGGGCCGTTGGCGGGACAATATCCCTTCCGTTCCGCGATCTCGATCCCGGTTTCCGAACCGAATCCGGCAGAGGCATACACCGTGGACAGCGCATCGATCCCGCACTGAACGCCGTTCTCAATAAAATATATGTTGCAGGATTTTTTCAAGCCGTTCATCAAATCCATATCCCCGTGTCCGTACCGGTTGTTGCAGGCGATCCCGTTTCCGTATCCGTGGCGTGTTCTGCCGGTACACCGGACAACGGCATCCGGCGTCACACCGGAGGCAAGAGCGGCAAGTCCCGTAAAGGGTTTGATCACGGAGCCGGGCATATATACGCCCATCGTCGCCCGGTTGAGAAAGGGCAGATCGGGATTTTCCGCCAGAGCGTGATAGCGTTTTTTGTATCTGAAATCCTCGGCGGTGAAGGTGGGACTGGACGCCATGGCTTTGACAGCGCCGGTCATTGTATCCATCACAACGATGGAACCGACTTTGTGCTGCAGCAGTTTTTCCGCGATCTGCTGGGCGCGGAGATCCAGCGTCAGATGGATCTCCTCCCCTTCCCGTGCGGGCGTGGGCGCCTCCATCATTTCGCTGACGAAGCCCGCACTGTTGACCATCACCAGTTCCTGTCCGGGGCTGCCGCGGAGGGCATCGTCACACATTTTTTCCAGCCCCATGATGCCTTTCAGGTCCGGGACATAATAATTGAATTCCAGCCGGTCCTCTGCCCGGGAGGGATCGCTCTGGCGGGTGTATCCGATCAGATGGATCGCCAGAGAACCGAATGGATATTTCCGGACCGGGGTATTGGCGATTTCCATTCCTTCGATACGCGGGTATAACTCCTTGATCCGCAATAACTCCTGCGGATTCAGATCCCGAAACAGCACCAGCGGGATCCCCGGCAGTTTGCTCAAATGATAGCGCAGATCTTTTTCCGTCAGCTGATTTTCCCGTCCGATACAGCGGGCCGCGCGATCCGCTTCCGCCATAATATGCTCCACCATTTTGTTCCGGTTGGCACGCCGCATTTCGGATGGATGGAACTGAAGATCCCAGGACACCCGGTTCCCCGCAATGGCAACACCGTCAGCTGTCAGGATCGAGCCGCGGAGAGGTGGGATACGGATCTTCCGCAAACTCTGCATCTTTGCTTTGTCTTCGTAATCGTGACCATGCAGGACTTGTGTATTCCAGAGTTGAAGCCCCAGCACAGAAAGCAGGATGAACGAGAGAAAGATCAGGAAACAGATCCGTCTCTGACGCTGATTTTCCAGTGTTTCTTCGTTTTCGCTCATGTGCGTGCGCTCCGTCTTGCGGCAATATCTTCAAACTGTTCCAGCCCCAGTCTGCCGCTGAAATGATCCAGAATTGCTGCGGTAAGAGGCAGCAGAACAGCCGAGATCAGGGCAGATAAAAACAGAATGGGCAGACTTTCCAATGTCAGACTCCAGCCGCCGCGGAAGGGGATCGGCGGCAGCAGAACGGTCAGGGGCAGCAGGGCGCCGCATGCCATCAGCAGCCACGGCGAGGGCGGCATCATCTTCAGACCGTCCCGCAGGAGCCATGCGGCAAGGACGGCACTCTGCAAAGTCAGAGCAGCGACCGGAATGGTATGAAAGAAAAGAGCATCCAGCAGGAATCCGGTCAGAAATGCACACACGACACCGGAAACGATGCCGCGGATACAGGTGAGATAAAAAAGTCCGAACGCCGTCAGCGGCAGCCAGAACCCGATGGTACGGAGCAGAACTTCCACGATCAGGGCGGCGGAAAGGACAAAGAAATAATACAGGAACCGGGTCACTGTGCGGTCTCCCCGGTGGTTTCAGCTGTTTTTTCGGTCAGGACCGCCACAAAATGAACGCGCCCCAGATCCAGTGCCGGTTTCAAAACCGCCTCCACACTGAGTTTGGACCGGTCCACCCGGACAGCCGGCTTGCCGTCCTGATCGGCGGCAATGGTCCCGAGATAAATATCCGACGGGAAATTTTTGGAAAAACGGCTGGTCACCACGATTTCGCCCACAGCGTATTTTGCATCCACCGGCAGACAGGTGATCCGCGCCAGTTTCACGCCGTGCAGTTCCGCGCCGGAAAGAACGCCGTCCGTCCCGGATTCACTGAGGAAAACGCCGAGAGAACAATCCGGATTCAGCAGCGTGGAAACGGAAGCCGCGTGCTTGGACGCATCCCGGATCCTGCCGACAACTGCGGCGATATAACCTTTGCCGTCTTTCGTCAGCGCGGTGGCGATCACCAGATCACCCACCTGCACACCGGCATCGGTCCCGCGGTCGATGGTAAAAGATTCCAGCCATGTGGAGGGATCACGGGTCAGGACTTCCGCCATGACCGGACGGAACTGAGGCGGCGGATTCAATCCGGCGATCACGCGCAGTCTGGCATTTTCCGTATGAAGCTGCTGCATTGCCGCATTTTCCGCTTTCAGTTCGCTGTTCTGTTTCTGCAGATATGTGACCGTGGCGGCGAGTTCACTTTTATCAACAGTCAGGAGGGATTTATCCATTGCGGCATTTTCCATGGAACGGACCAGTTTCAGGACCGGATAATAAAAATCCAGCGAGAACCTGTTCAATGCGGGACGGAGCAGCACAAAGACTGCCGTCAGCGCGATCAATGCAAGGATCGCGATCATGGAAAAAAGCAGGATCGTTCGCGGGTCATGACGGTTGTTCATCAGCGGTAATCATCCCATCGGTCAAGTTTGTTCTGTATGCCGGGCAGCACCATGTAGGCGTTGTCCCGGGCGGCGGCGGCGGCATCCAGAAGCTGCGTCATCCTGCCGCCGGGCATGGCGGCACGCCGTTCCGCGTCCCGCAGCGTATGTTCCAGATTGATCTGTTCTGTGATCCGCGCAAATAATTTCCGGTTCGCCTGATGCAGTTCCGTCAACGCCGCATCCGTCATATCGGTACGGAGCCGGATCAATGCCAGCCGGATGTCATGAAGCGTTCCGCCGAGATCAGCCGGAGCCTGCAGCGCGAGCATATTCAATCCTGCAAGCAGCGTTCCGATACGGGCGTTGGCATCGGGAACAAGTTTCCACGAAGAAATGTTTTTCTGGAAATCACAGGTGCGCTTGAGACCGTCCTTATCCTGAAACGTGAAAGATGTCAGCGTCAGATATCTGACCTCAAAATATTCAATGGAAAAGGGATTCACCACGGAGATCAGACAGAATTCCGCTTTTGCCCGGAACCATTGATCGACGCTCTGCCCCTTCAGATATTTCCGGTCCGATTCCAATACCCGGCACAACAGATTGTACGCATCATTTTTTTTGTCCGCAAGCGCGAGACGCAACAGCACTTCCCCATGTCTGTCCTGAAATATCCCCGCCTCCGATGCAGAAACCACCAGCAGTTCCGCAAATTCCGCATCCAGTTTGGAAACCGCCGTTTCACGGAATTCACCGGGCGGCGGCTGAACGATCTGTTTCACAGAAGGACAATGTCCGTGAGATACCAGCGCATAAGCACCCGGCATGGAGGAATACGGGATCCCCCCGACTTTCGCCTGCGCAGCCGCCAGACGGGCAAGACCACGGGTGATCCAATGCCTGCGGATGATGTCAACTTTTTTGAGATCCGGCTGTTCCCCCATACGCGCCAACAGAAAAACCGACATGAGCCAGTTATGCGCCATCGTGTCCGAAGACCAGGATTGAAAACGCATCGGGACCCGGAGCGTCAGCATACGCTTTTTCTCGAATGGCTGCAAATGAAAACGCTGGGGCTCCTTCAACGGGATCAATTCCACTTTCACCGACCAGGAATTTTTCTGCGCTGGAATGATCCCCGCCGCCAATCTGCTGAAACGATCCGCCAGATGATTGGAACGGTACACATCCGATTTTGTCGCATCCTTGAACTCAAGCGGGATCACCGGAAGAGGCTTTTCCGCAGCATACAGCCCGGAAACAGATACAAAACAGGAGAGCAGCACCATCAACAGTGCCGCAAACTTCCCATGTCCGGTCCAGGTCACCATGCCATTCCGCTCCGTAATTTACCCGTATTAAAACTTCTTCCGAAACAGTACTATAAACCGGAATCAGATATTTTGCAAATCATACACCGGATAAATACAAACTTTTTCCCATACAAAAAAAACGGCGGGCGCGGCTCCGCGCAGTGAACTGCGCACTCGGCAGCGGAACGGCACTGCTGCCGTTCCGCTGCCGAGTCGGGCGTCAGTGCTGTCAGCCTGACGCCCGGGAGCCGCGCCCGCCGTTTTCCCGGCGTTTTACGCTCAGTATCTTGAATTGGGGTAATAGAAATCTTTTGCGTTATCCGCCTTGACGGTATCTGCGGGGACAACGATTTTTTTCGCGTTTCCGGAGCGTTTTACGGCTTCCATAGCGGCGACATAGATCATTTTCGGCGGATAAGTGACCGTGAGCCGGACGAGGGGGTCTTTATCCATGATCATTTTGATGATATCCTTGCTTCCGCCGCCGCCGACCATCAGCTTCACATCGGTTCTTCCGGATTTTTTATATGCCTTCAATGCGCCGCGCAGGACGTCATCGTCACCAGTCCAGACGGCATCGATGGCGGGGTGTTTGGCGAGCATATTTTCCATGACTTTGTATCCTTTTTCTTCGGACCAGTCCGCGCGTTCGGTCTGAAGGATCTTGATTTCCGGATATGCTTTCATGACTTCAGTGAACCCGGCAACGCGGTCGGTATTGACCTGACAGAGGATCCCTTCCATGACGACGATACTGCCTTTTCCGTTGAGTTCAGCGGCAATGGCTTTTGCGCAATTCTGTCCGAAGAGATAATTATCGCCTACGACTTCCAGATCCTGAACGGGATCGCTGAGACCGCGGTCCACCACGATCAGTTCCAGACCGTTCTGTTTGACCCGTTTGCAAATTGCTGTCAATGCTTCGGGATCGTGGGGCAGGATCACGAGTTTATTGATATTTTTCATCATCAGGTTTTCGATCCCGGCGACCTGTTCGGAAGAACTTTTTCCGGTGGAAATGATCACATCCACACCGGGATTGGCGGCTTCAATATCTTTTTCAGCCTGCTCTGCCCAGGACACGATCCCGCCAGTCCAACCGTGGTCGGCACTGGGGATGGAGATCCCGATCACTACATCTTTTTTCTGTTCGCTCTGACCGCAACCGGTCAGTACACAGCCGCACAGAATGGCGGCAAAGAGTCCAGTCCATTTCATTTTCATATCGTTTTTTCCTTTCTTTGGATAAATACCGAAAAGAGAATAATTGCGCCCTTGACCAAATCTTTGAGCGTGGATGCCGTCCCTGCAAAGTTCAGCAATGCAAAAATGATACCGAGGATCAGCGCCCCGGCGAGGGTACCCCAGAGCGATGCTTTGCCGCCGTTCATGGGCGTACCGCCGATCACCACCGCGGCAATGGCATCCAGTTCGTAGAGATTACCGGCATCATTGGGCACAGATTCCAGCTGACCGAGGAACAGCACCATGGCGGCACCGGTACAGAATCCCGTCAGAACATACGTCATAAACCGGACTGCTCCGGTCCGGATCCCGGCGAAACGGGCAACTTTTTCATTGGCTCCGGTGGCGCAGACATGCCGTCCGTAAGCTGTCCGGCTCATCAGTACGGCAAAGAAAGCAGTCAACGCCAGAAATACAAGGGATGCAACCTGATAACGGCCGATCTGGGGATCCGCGATCCGGGAAACAGAAACCGGCATGGGAAGCGATCCGGAATGTGCCAGATGCAATGCAAGAGACCGGAATACAGATAAAGTTCCGAGTGTTGCAATAAAGGGCGGGATCCTGCAGAGAACGATCAGCAAACCGTTCAACGCGCCCCCGACAGCACCCGTCAGCAGACTGACACCCAGCGTGACAAAAAACGCATTGGCGGGCGTCAATGCCAGGATCTCCGGATGCGCCTGAAGGAAATCCAGACTCAATACCGTGATCACACCCGTCAGCGCAAAAAGAGACCCGACCGACAGGTCAATACCGCCGCCGGCGATCACAAAGGTCATCCCCAGAGCGATGATCCCCACACAGGTGACCTGCCGCGCGATCATACACAATGTTGCCGGATTTCTGAATTCCGGACGGAATACCAGACACAGGATCAGCAGGACCGCCAAAGCAAAAAACGCATTGCCCAGCAATGGTGTGATCTTCTTGAAAGAAAAGCCCGGACGGACCTCCAGTTGCGTTTGTTCAGACATATTTATTTTACTCCTGTTGCATAACAGATAATCTCTTCTTCATTGATATCGCTGCCGGTGACTTCGCCCCGGAGTCTGCCTTCATGCATCACCAGAACGCGTGTGCAGTTGCCGATGATCTCCTCCAGATCGGACGAAATCAACAGACAGGACACACCTTTCGCCGCAAGTTCATGAATAAAATCATAGATCTCACGCCGCGCCCCCACATCCACGCCGCGGGTCGGTTCATCAAAAATAAATACCCGCGGTCCCGTGTCCAACCCCTTGGCAATGGCAACTTTCTGCTGATTGCCGCCGCTCAGACTGGAGATCAGCGCATCCTCCGAATCGCATTTGATCCGGAACCGTTTGATATATTCACGCGCCGTAAGACGCTGTTCTTTGCGATCGATAAAACCACGGGTGCAATAATGATCCGCCAGAGATGCCAGTGTCACATTCTCCGCCACATTGAACCCGGTCAGCAGCGCCGTTCCCTGCCGGTCTTCCGAAAGATAAGAAATGCCGGAGCGGAACAACTGACGCGGTTTCAGCGATGTTTCTTTCCGGCCGTCCAGATAAATACTGCCGCCGGAACGCTTCCGCAACGCACAAATCGTTTCCGCCAGCTCCGTTCTGCCGGCTCCGGCGAGTCCCGCAAGCCCCAGGATCTCACCGCGGCGGATCGAAAACGAAACATCTTTCACCACACCATCCGCACTGGATAAATGTTCCACCCGGAACCGCTCCGGCGCATCAGGAGGGACAGGTGCTTTCTGCGGAAATGCCCGGGAAAGATTTCTGCCGACCATGTTCCGGGCAATGTCCAGCGGCGTCAGTGACGATGCCGGATCATGAGAGACCAGTACGCCGTCACGGAGGACCGCCACATCATCACAAAGCGATAACATCTCATCCAGTTTGTGCGACACAAAAATCATTGCCGTTCCGCGATCGCGCAGTTCACGCAGCAAGGTAAAAAGGGTCTCCGTTTCCTGTCGGGAAAGAACCGTTGTCGGCTCATCCAGAATCATCAGAGACGCCTCATGATGCAACGCTTTTGCAATCTCCGTCATCTGCTTTTCCGCCACACTCAGCGTGGACGCCGGACGCAGCGGATCGATCTGCATATTCAGTCGCGCAAATAATTCCTCCGTCCGGGCGATCATTGATTTTCTTTTCAGAAAACCGCAAAAACTCCGCTCACAACCGAGGAAAATATTTTCATAAACCGTTAACGTCGGGATCAATGAAAATTCCTGAGGCAAAACATAACAACTGCCGCGCAGCCGGATCGAACCGGTATCAACTTTGAGTCTGCCGCTGATCAACCGGGCAAGCGTGGATTTTCCCGCTCCGTTCTCTCCGGCAAGTCCCAGGATCGATGAGGCGCACAACGAAAATGTCACCCCGGAAAGCACAGGCGATGCCCCGAAGGATTTTGTTACATTTTCAATCTCAAGTACCGGTTCCATAAAATCATATCCCGCTCATCGTTAATTCCGGAAAAATGCGTAAATTATAATATAATACGTAAACCATTTTTTTCAAGCACACAGTGTGTGCCATGTAGTGCCATTTCATAACGCCACACAGTGTGTGCCTTATAGTGCCTTCTCCCAACGCCACACAGTGTGTGCCATATAGTGCCTTCTCCCAACGCTTCGCTTGGTCGTCGGCACGATGAGACGGTCGATGTCTTTTCTTTTTTCCACCGTTTTTGCAACACCGTTGCAAAAACTTACGGCAGAAAACGCCGCACGACAGTGCCACACAGGGTGTGCCTTATAGTGCCATTTCATAACGCTATCGCTTACTCAATGGCACGATGAGACTGATAAAGTTTTTTCTTTTTTCCACCGTTTTTGCAACACCGTTGCAAAAACTTACGGCAGAAAACGCCGCACGCAGTGCCACACAGTGTGTGCCTTATAGTGCCTTCTCCCAACGCTTCGCTTGGTCGTCGGCACGATGAGACGGTCGATGTCTTTTCTTTTTTCTACCGTTTTTGCAACACCGTTGCAAAAACTTACGGCAGAAAACGCCGCACGAAGTGCAAGTTTTCTGCTCGCGTCAAGGGCTTTGCCCTTGCTGCGGTCCAGCGGCAGTCCGCTGGTCGCGCGCAGCGCGAAACACACAGTGTGTACCTCAAGAAAATATTTATTCAGTTTGAATTGTATTGTTTCCGTGTTATATTACGCTGTAAATCATGAGATTCAACAGTAAGCGGAGGAGCTGACGGTGGAAAAGAAGTCAACATCCGGCATTATGATTGTCGATCGTGCGACCGGTGAATTGCAGGCGGAGACTGTTTTCGGTGACGGGACGCTGCGTTTTGTGTATGAGACGCTTTTAGGCAGGACCTTTTGGGGTTTGCTTTTCAATACGTCCTGTCTTTCGGGTTTACTGGGGAGTTTTTATGATTCCTCCTTATCGAAAAAGAGTATCCGGAAACTTGCAATGACGCCGGGCTGTGATCTGTCAGAAGCGTCTTTACCGGTGGAGGAATATAAAAATTTCAATGCGTTTTTCACGCGTCATTTGAAAGACGGGGCGCGCCCGTTTGATTTTGCGCCGGACAAAATTTCATCACCGGCAGACGGCAGACTTTTTGTATATGAAGCTTTGAAGCCGTGTGATCCGATCCCGGTGAAGGGGGCGAAACGGACGCTGAACGAATTATGCTGCAGGGAATTGCCGGAAGGTCCGTTATCGGTGGCGGTGGTGAGATTGGCGCCGGTGGATTATCACCGTTATCATTTTCCGTGTTCCTGTGATCAGGCGGAGCCGCCGCATGTTTTCCGCGGGAAATATCATTCTGTCAATCCTGTGGCATTGGTACGCAGACCGGATCTTTATGTGGAGAACACCCGTCAGATCACGATGCTGGAATCGGATCTTTTCGGTGTATTCCATTATATTGAAGTGGGTGCATTCGGTGTCGGGTCCATTGTTCAGACATCTTCTCCGGGTTATCATGCTAAGATGGCGGAAAAGGGCTTGTTCAAGTTCGGCGGCTCCACTGTGATCCTGATTTTTGACGGCAACAGAGTCAAATGGGACAGTGATCTTCTTGAAAACACGCGTGCCGGACACGAAACGCGGATCCTCTGCGGCGAAACGATCGGCTCCAGACGCTGACCGTTCACGGATAAGGCGGACATGAAACCGGACGATCCACTTTCAGCAGAAAATCGCATGTTTTTTGAAATTTATAACATTGCCGGGATGCTTTAACGGTGCTATTTTCATACAGCATCACGAAAAAGATCAAACCACCCCCGGAGGTATGTTATGAATGAACGGATCCAACGCTATCTCAAAGAGGAAGTGGCAACTCTGGCGGACCGTCTCCGGGCTCTGACTGCCATTCCGGTCCACGGAGCCTGACCGCGCCGTTCAAATCCGGTTTCAGGTTTTACCGCAAAATCACTGAATTTTCCGGCTCATCTTTGACGCGCAGCGGTATTGTCCATTCGTCAAGGTTGCCGCCGTTGAAATCGCCATTCGGGGTTTTGATGGATTTCAGACCGGGGCAGTCACGGAACACATTTCTCCCGATGACCATACCGCCGTTCCGGATCTCAACGGATTGCAGATTTTCGCACTTCCAAAACGCACCATCTCCGATTTCCCTTACGCTGTCAGGGATCACGATGGATTCAAGGCGCTTGCAGCCAGAAAACGCACCACCTCCAATTGACCTTACGCTGTCGGGGATCTCAACAGATGCCAGTGACCAACAGTGGGCAAACGCACGTTGCCCGATGGTCGTCACACGATCCGGGATCACGATCGTTTTAAGACTACGACAGCAGATAAACGCCTCGTCTTCTATCGCAGTCACACTGTCCGGGATCACAACAGATTTCAGTCCGGCACAATTTCTGAATGCAAATTTTTTGATTACCGTTATTCCGGATGGGATCACAACAGATTTCAGACTGGGGCAGAGAGAAAAGGCGTGCTCTTCGATCGTCATCACGCTGTCCGGGATCACGATGTTTTCAAGATTGCCGCAGCCGAGAAACGCCCCGTTTCCAATGGTCGTCACACTGTCCGGGATCACGATGTTTTCAAGATTGCCGCAGCCGAAAAACGCCCTGTCTCCAATGGTCGTCATACTGTCCGGGATCACAACAGATTCAAGGCGTGTGCGGCAGTAAAACGCATTCTCTCCAATGGTCGTTACGCCATTCGGGATCACGATCTCAACAAGGTCTTCCGGGCATTTTTCCAGTGTTTTTCCGTCTGCGCTGATTTCAATTCCCTGCGCTGTGGCGTTCTGATGATCATTTTCCATCCGCATCTTCCTTTTTACATTAAAAACGGCTCTACGGATCGTTTGAAGACCCGTAAAGCCGTTGATTGTTACAAACAGGGGAAATCAGAGTTTGATATCCCAGCCGTTACGGTTGTATGCGCGTTTCAACCAGGCAGGATCGCCCGTACCGTTGGCGAAATTACATTTCACCGGATCCCAATCAAAACCGGTATCATACACATAGCTCATATTGCAGAGCTGGCAGAGGATCGCGGCGCGTGCGCCGGTTTCCGCCGGAGTGATGGTGAGATCGCGGGAAATGCAGCAATCCACAAAGTTCTGTTCCTGCTGCGGACTCTTGTAGAGCTGCACTTTGGCGTCGGCAAGTTTGAAATATTCATCCAGCGTATCCAGACTGGCGGTGAGGACGTTGTCCTTTTTCTGGGACGGATCGAATCCGTAGTCCATACCCACAGTTCCGGCGATCTGTTTCATCTTCTTGAAAGAGCCGTCTGCCAGCGCTTTACGGGTGGCGGCGGTGGGTTTCACACCTTTGCCGAGCCAGACGGAGATCCTGCCGCGGTTCACAGCTACGATCCCTTTCGTGCCGTAGAAAACAGTTCCCCACGTACCGAAGGGATTGTGATAGATCACCGTACCGTTTTCCAGCACGAACTGCATCCCGAACTGACGGCGTCCGCCGTGCAGGGGGTTGACAGAATGAGCTTCTGCGGAGCAGATGACCTTCACCGGGCCGGATTTATCCATATCGAGACCCCACTGGGCGATATCAAGGTGATGTGCGCCCCAGTCACCGTTGTAACCGGTACCGTAGTTGTCATCGAAACGCCAGAACATGGGGTAGAAATTGGCAACGCCGCGGGGAGCGCACTGGTCGGAATAGGGAGACCAGGGCGCGGGACCGAGCCACATATCCCAGTCCACATCGGCATTGGGAGCGGCTTCCACTTTCACGGTCTGGGATTTGCCCGCAGGACCGTCCCACTGACAGAAGAAGCGGTGGGGATGGGAGGGACCGCCGAGGTTGGCGGGGAAGTTGGCAATATCCGTATTGTTCTGGGCGGAAGCGTTGCCGTAATTGCAGTCCACATATTTCACATCGCCGATGAATCCGTTACGGACGATCATACATGCGGTGCGGAATTCGCGCCAGGAGCGCTGCATGGAACCGGTCTGGAAAACCCGTTTGAATTTTTTCTGCGCCTTCATAACGAACAACGCTTCTTCCACGGAGAAAGTCAGGGGTTTTTCGCAATAAACATCTTTACCGGCTTTCATGGCTTCGCAGGACATATATGCGTGCCAGTGGTCCGGCGTGGCAATACAGACAGCATCGATCTCCGGATCGCTGATGATGTCGCGGAAATCCGCAACGGCTTTACATTTTGCCAGACGGCTCTTTTTGTTTTCGCGATAATATTTGTTGACAGCTTCCGCACCGGCGGCGCAACGGACTTTGTCGCAGTCGCAGACCGCTTTCACGATCACGGTGTCCTGTTTGATGAAGTTGGGAACCAGCACCGTCCGCGCCTGAATACCGTAGCCGATAAAACCGACTCTGATCGCAGGTGCAGCAGCCTTTGCAGCTTTCTTTGCCGTACAATTCTTTTTCTTTTCTGCCATGGGATCATATCCTTCTGTAAGTTTTTTGAATTTGATCTTTTCATAACCGTTTCTTTAGTATATCTTTTCATGAAGATTTTTTCAAGTACAAATATACATTATTTCCAACATTTTTCGCTGTAAAATATTCCCGCAGAAAAAAAATTGACCGGGACAGGGTACTGACGCAGCTGCCGTCACCCCACAGCAGCTGTGTCGGCAAGCAATACCCTGCCCCGGCACGATTCAACAAAAATGGATCAGAACCCGATCTTCTGTCTGCCGGCGTCTTCCGGCTCAGTGCGGCGGCCTTTCTGCTTGATGGCAGATTCCTGTTCCAGAGAACTGAGGCGCAGATCGTTGGAATCAGCTTCCAGATAATACAGGCTCTGCCGGACGGTCCGGAAATCGCCGGGCGTCAGTCTTTCGATCGCGTCCAGGCGTTTGAGTTCGCCGAAGTTCAATTTTGTGCGGAACATCCGTTCAAAGAAGATTTTTTTACCGGCGTTATCGAGATAATCGAAACCGAGTTTGAATGTAAATCTTCTCATCACAGCGGCATCGAGGTGCTGCATAAAGTTTGTGGCACCGATCATGATGCCCCGGAAATTTTCCATCTGATGGAGCAGTTCGTTGACCTGGGAAACTTCCCAGTTGCGGACAGCCCGTTCACGGCTCTGCATGATACCGTCGATCTCATCCAGAAACAGAATGGCATTTTCAGCTTCCGCTCTGGCAAAAGCCGCTTTGATGTTCTGCTCTGTTCCGCCCACATATTTATCCAGCAGATCGCTGCCCATCAGCACCACAACGCGGGTATCCAGCACGGAACCGAGATATTTGACGAATTCCGTTTTGCCGGTGCCCGGAGGTCCGAACAGGAGCAGATTCATACGGGGGCGGTCCAGTGCTGCATCGCCGGGTTCATTCTGGAATTTCCGGACGGCGTTCACGATCAGTTCTGGCGGGATATCGCCCCTGATGTTCAAGCCTTCCAGCGAATAATCTTTTGCCGGCAGCAGATCTTCCGTTTCTTTTGTATTGAGATCCAGCAGTTTGCAATGAGGTGCCATCAGTTTGCGGATCAGTGTTTCCACCTGATCGGAGTCCGGCGCGATACTTTTCAGATTTTCCAGCGTCATGGTGATGCCCCCGGCACTGACAGGATAACGGGTGGCACACTGTTCCAGCAGAGCATCGGAAAAAAAGTCTTCCAGCTGCAGTTTCCGGACATTGTTTTTCCAGAT
This sequence comes from Victivallales bacterium, assembly GCA_045589595.1. Lineage (GTDB taxonomy): Bacteria > Verrucomicrobiota > Lentisphaeria > Victivallales > UBA1829 > SIG77. The sequence continues at coordinate 229,958 of JAZNPK010000032.1, read as the reverse complement.
GACGAGCCGCTGAGTTTTGTTCAGCGGTTCAAAGCGGATGGAATAATCAAAGCGGCGGCGGCTTGATTCATCCATAAATTCCGCTGGGGAATTGGTGATCCAGATGGTGGACGTGCCGATGTGATCAAGCACACTGTTCAACTGCCCCTTGTCACCTTTCGCAGGTGCGCAGAAAAAGGGCGGGAAAAGTCCGCCTGCGGTGTTGCTGCTGAGCATATTGTCTGCCTCATCCACGAGGATGATGCTCTTTGCATGTTCCACCTGACTGTCGCAGACCTCAACTGCCGCAAAACGGAATTCATTGCTGCTGTCCGCAGCGCCGCGTCTTTCCGAGAAGCCGGACTGGGAAATGGAATAGCATTTCATGGAGAGCTGTTCTGCAAGAGCTTTTGCGAAACTGGTTTTTCCGGTTCCGGGCGCGCCGTAGAGCAGAATATTGGCAGGTTTTCCGCTCAGGAGCAGCTGACGCAGAACTTCGCCGTGTTCCGCAATTTCTCTGCTGAAGAAATCCCAGGGCAGCGTTTCGTCAGTCACCTGCTGGTAAAAATGACTGGAAAGCGGTGCATCTGAGAGTCCTTCCAGATAATTGGCAAGATGATTGGAAATATCAAGGTCCTCATCCACACATTTGTAACGGAACAGTCTGCCGGATGTTTTCAGCGTGTTTTTCACTTCGTTGATATTTTTTCCGCAGTAATGCGCCACCACGTTGAGCCGGTCACGGAAATTGCTGCCGAATCTTCCGCCGCTCCACTCAAGCAAGCCGCAGCAGCAAAAGTAACTGACCAGCAGCAGTTCAGCTTCTGATTCATCCAGATGCAGGAAGGCGGAAAGTTCTGACCAGCGCCGATACAGAAGATCGTTTTCCGGATCAAAACTGTTGTTGACATCTTCCGCCATTGCGGAGAACATTTCATGCATTTTTTTGCGTGTGAACGACACATTCCAGATTGTTCTGAGGATCTCGCTTCCCGAGTCACCGCAATAGTCCAGTGAGCCGCGATTACCCGGTTTATCATAGAACCGCGCCACCAGTTTCCGTTCGGCTGCCGGAAAGAAACGGCGGATATAGTGGAGCAATGCCGCCTTGCGGAAAATTTTTTCACAAATCAGAAACCCATCATTATCACTGATCCGTTCATCCCAGCTGCCCAGGAAATTGCTGAGAAAAGTCAATGCTTTTGCTTCACGCCACGTAATGTTTTTTGTCACGATCTTTCTGTTCATCATACATACCTTTCACTTTTGGCTTTTACTTTACTACTGCGGAAAACTGACACGAAAATGCCGACGGCACAACAGAACACGACAGAGCAAATGCCGTGCCAAAGCTGCTGCCGCCGATCTCCGAAGTTTATGAGGCGATACCGGATGTCACTGTTTTCCCCTTTTTCATCTGTCAGTTATATAATGAAGATTCGTAAAAAATAAAGCGAGTCTCCATATATAAGGCGTTTTTTTTGCAATTTTTCGCGTTTTTTTGCGTTTTTTTGCTGTTTTTTGCCATTTTGTTCAAAAATTGATCAGTTTTTGTCAAAGTTTCACCATCGACTCCGTCAAAGAAAATGCTTTTTCCGGGGAGCCGGTCCTTGAAAAAAGATTTTCCGGATGCTATCTTTCAGAAAAAACAAACGGAGATGATTTATGAAAAAAATTTTTTACGCGCTCTTTTCCGTCGCCATCCTGCTCTCTGCCGGATGCGTCGAAGTCGTTGGTCCCTGCGGTCCCCGCGATTACAGCGTCACGCCGGACGGAAAATTCCACCGTCTTTACGGTTTTTTCACACCGGCGAACGAGGAGGAAGTCAAAATCCTTGCCGATCTGGGCGTGAAAGGGGTAAGCACTTCCACAAAACCGGAAAACATTGCCCTGCTCCATAAGTACGGGATCGAAGCCTACGCCGGTTTCGGACCGATGGGCGTTCATGCCAATGTGCTGACAGAGGCCGAGCAGAAACTGCTGTTCTGGTATATGGGCAAAGATCTTCCAAAAGAAATGAGCCGGCAGGAAAAAAGCGCCATCTGCCGGAAACGCCTTGCCGATGTGAATTACAGTTTCGGCGGCGAACCCTTCCCCGGAAAAACAGAAGTACTCTGGGACGGCCCTTACCCCTGTGTTATAGGTAAGGACGCGCGGGCGAAGGCTTGTGAACGGCTGGATAAAATCTGCGCGACCCCGGGCATTGACGGCATTGCTTTCGACTATGTGGGCTACCAAAATTATTACGGATGTCAGCATCCGGACTGCCTGAAGCAATGTCAGGAATACCTGAAAAAGAACGGTCTGCCGGACACAAAAGAAAACCGCGCTCAATTTTATCTGTTTGAACTGGCGGAATATTACCGTGTCTGCGCGGAACATATCAAAAAGATCAATCCCCGGTTCCGCATCATTGCCCATCTGTATCCTGTATTTCAGCCGCATCCGTTGTACGGCAACCGCCTGAAGATCGATATTGCCGGGGAGACTTGCGCATGGTACCGGCTATGGGATATCCGGAAGGTGGAGAACTATGCGAACACGATCCGGGCGGGACAGCACCGGTATCACAAAACAACGGAATGTGTCCCCTTCATCGGGTTCAGTGCGGGGGGACTGATCGACAAAAAAGATGCCGCCCGCGTGGAACAGGAACTGCTTGCGATCCTGAAAAGCGATTCCGATGCGCTGATGGTCCACGAATTAAGTTCCGTTCTGAAAGTACCGGAAGTTCTGGCAGTTTTTCAGAAATATTGTTCGGCAGAATGTAAAAAATAATTTGACATCGCGGTAAAACGATATTAAAATGTAATGAGATACCAGTACCGTTTCAGTTCAACTCAAAAACGAAAGGAGTCAACATGAAAAAATTCGTATTGAGTTTGATGTTTCTCGCGGTCGCAGCACAGATCTGCGCAGGTCCGGTGATCAGGGTCTGCAACGGGGGAGGAAGTACCAATGTGGCATACTCCATTGAGTATTCCAAACCGTATTGGACCGTCAGCAAAGGCAATTCCACCACAAACCGGATCTTCCGGTACGATGAAGGGACGCGTCGGATCCAGCCGATCAGCGGTTCCTGGATCATGGAGTTGAAGACATCCACGCCCAACCGGCTCGTTGACAGATCCGGAAAAGTCATTCTGGAATACCGCAACGGCAACATCTATAAACCGGGCAACAGCAGCATCGTTGCTACATTGCAGGGGAACGCACTCTACGGCGGAAACGGCACAAACAACTGTCTGGCAAATTTCCGCAACGGCACACCGCCGGCGGGAGTCGCACTGGCGATCGCCGCACAATATTATATCCATAAAGATCTGGGCTACACGCCCAAGGCATTCAAACCGGCAAACCAGGCATCCACAAAACTTTATATTCTTTCCATTCCCTTCGACAGCAAAGAAAACAAGACCGTTTATACAGATGCTCAGGGCAATGTTCTGTACACATTTTACAACGGCTTTATTTTCAAGGGCGACAACCTGAATCAGAAAGCGCTGTATGCAGTTGCCATCGGGGAATTTGCACTGGTGGGCAAAAAGAAAAAGAAAACGCCCTACATCATCAATTTCCATGACCTGCACAATCCCCATCCGGAAGGCAAACCGGACTATGTTTTCCAGAGCATTGTGAGAAATGCATTGTTCAAAGGCGATTCCATCAAAAATCCGCCGCTGATCCATCTGGGCGGAAAAGGAGAGATCTTCGCAGGCTCCCTGCAGAAAGAAGCTGTGGGGCATATCAATCCCGACGGCTCGCAGATCTTCCGCGGCCCCAAACCGGAAGGGACACCGGTCCTGAATGTATCGGGCAACCGTTACAATCACTGGGTGGAAATGTTTATCTGGGCAAAAGTTCTGCAGGACGATGTGGAAAAATATCTGGAAGCCAATCCGGATGCAAATGTTCCCTTCCCTGCAAAGAAGTGATCTTCATAAAGCATCTGAAACTGCGGAAGAACGGCATATTGTTTTTCCGCAGTGTTTCATAAGTTTGCATTAACATCTTCTGACGGATTCGTGCAACATTTTTATTTTATTAATGTTGCAGATGATTTTTATTCTTCTGAAAATATAAATATTCCGTCAAACGATGTTCCCGCCTTGCATTTTTGCGTTCCGGGATATATATTGTCTGTGTAATGATCATCATGCAGGAAAGGCGCAGTTCCGTGAAAAAAATCGTTGAAAATTCCAATATTCTGGTGACAGGCGGTGCAGGCTTTATCGGCTCCAATCTGGTGGAAATTCTGCTGAAACAGGGGAACCGGGTCACTGTTCTGGATAACTTTTCCACAGGAAAACGGGAGAATCTTGCGCCGTTTGCCTGCCACAGCGGTTTCCGGCTGATCGAGGGGGATATCCGGGATTACGAACAGTGCCGGAATGCCGTCCGCGGCATGGATCATGTGTTGCATCAGGCGGCGCTTGGCAGTGTGCCGCGTTCGGTGAAAGATCCCATGACATCCACGGCGGTCAATGTACTCGGCTTTGTCAATATGCTTTTTGCAGCGCAGGAGGCAAAAATCAAACGGTTTGTTTATGCCAGCAGCAGTTCTGTTTACGGCGACAACCCGGCGCTGCCGAAAATTGAACCTGAAACCGGCAATCCGCTGTCACCTTATGCCATCACAAAATGCACCAATGAATTATATGCAAAAAATTTCCGTGATCTTTACGGGATCCATACTGTCGGGCTGCGTTACTTCAATGTGTTCGGACGGCGTCAGGACCCTGCCGGCGCGTATGCGTCTGTGATCCCGAAATTCATATCGGCTCTGATGCGGCACGAAAGCCCCGTGATCTACGGTGACGGCTCCTGCAGCCGGGATTTCACATATATCGATAACGTCCTTCAGGCGAATCAGTTGGCGCTGCTGGCAGATGATCCGGCGGCGCTTGATCAAGTTTACAATGTGGCGTACGGGGAGCAGACGGATCTGCTTCAACTGTTCCGGCTCATCCGGGAATTTCTGAGTGAATATGATCCGGAAGTCAGCCGCATCGAACCCCGATTTGCCGCAAACCGGCAGGGCGATATCCCCCACAGTCTTGCGGACATTTCGAGGGCGCAGACGCTGTTGGGTTATTCCCCGGCGCACAGCATCAGAAGCGGTTTGAAAGAGACTGTTGCCTGGTATTTCAAAAATCAGACCCCCTGACCCTTTTTCTGTTTTTTCCCTGAAATCTTGCCGTACCGGCTGTTTCAGCCTTGCAAAATCTTCCTTCGCGTATATATTAGTAGGTATATATTTATTCTTACAGGGGCGCGTACGCCTGAAACCGTGAAGAAAGGTTTTCTTTCATGACAAAAAAAATCATGCTTGTGTTCGGGACACGGCCGGAAGCCATCAAAATGGCACCTCTGGTCAAAGCATTTCAGGCGGAACCGGAGCATTTTCAAACGATCGTCTGCGTTACCGGTCAGCACCGGCAAATGCTGGATCAGGTACTGCATCTCTTTGATATTCAACCGGATTACGACCTGAACATCATGAAAGCCGGTCAGGATCTGTACGATGTGACCGCCCGTGTTCTGACCGGGATGCGGGATGTGCTGGAAGAAGCGAAACCCGATGCTGTTCTTGTTCACGGCGACACCACCACATCCACTGCGGCGGCACTGGCATCTTTTTACAAGCAGATCCCCGTGGGACATGTGGAAGCGGGATTGCGGACCCACGATCTTTACAGTCCGTGGCCCGAAGAACTGAACCGGCAGATCACCGGCAGGATCGCGGCTTATCACTTTTCCCCCACGGAACTGAGCAGAAGCAATCTGCTTCAGGAAAATGTGGCGGACAACAAAATTTTTGTGACAGGGAATACGGTGATCGATGCGCTGCACATGGTTACGCAGAAATTGAAAAGTTCCGATTCCATGCAGATGGATCTGACCGCGCAACTGATGGGGGCGGGTTATGATGTAAACCGTTTGCAGAGCGGCAGAAAGCTGGTCCTCATCACAGGACACCGCCGTGAAAATTTCGGAGACGGCTTCCTTTCCATGTGTTCCGCCATCCGCCATCTGAACGGAAAATATCCGGATGTTGATTTTGTTTATCCCATGCACCTGAATCCCAATGTCCGCAAACCCATCAGCGAAGTTTTCGGTGCGGAACCGCCGTCCAATATGTTTTTCATTGAGCCGCTGGATTATCTGCCGTTCGTATTTCTGATGGAAAAGAGTACGATCGTCCTGACCGATTCCGGCGGGATCCAGGAAGAAGCGCCCGGTCTGGGCAAGCCGGTACTGGTCATGCGCGACACGACAGAACGCCCCGAAGCGCTGAAAGCGGGAACGGTCAAACTGGTGGGAACGGACTTTGATAAAATCGTATCGGAAGTTTCTCTGCTGCTGGACGATCCTGTCCACTATAATGCCATGAGTCAGGCAGTCAATCCCTACGGCGACGGTATGGCGTGCCCCCGGATCCTGGAGGCGCTGCGTTCATGAATACTGCGGAAAAGATCAGACGGAAAACGATCCGGCTTGCAGTCATCGGGTTGGGCTATGTGGGGCTGCCCCTTGCGGTCGCCTTCAGCAAAAAGTTCAAAACCATCGGCTTCGACCGGAAAGCGGAACGTCTGGAATCTCTTCTGCAGGGCATTGATGAAACGCAGGAAGTCTCTCCCGATGCCCTCAGTACGGCGTTGGCAAAAAATCTTTCCTTCACCGGAAACACACAGGATCTGAAGGAATGTGATATTTTTATTGTGACCGTTCCCACGCCGGTCGACAAGTTCAACCGCCCCGATCTGAGTCTGCTTCTGGCAGCCAGCGAAACAGTGGGCAGCGTTATGAAACCGGGTTCGATCGTTGTTTACGAAAGCACGGTCTATCCCGGATGTACGGAAGAGGATTGTGTGCCGGTACTGGAAAAATATTCCGGTCTGATTTTCAACAAAGATTTCTTCTGCGGATACAGTCCGGAGCGGATCAATCCCGGCGACAAACTGCACCGTCTGGAAAAGATCTGCAAAATCGTCTCCGGTTCCACGGAAGAAACACGGGACACTCTGGATCTGCTGTACCGTTCGATCCTTGAAAACGGGACACACTGCGCCAGTTCCATCAAGGTCGCGGAAGCGGCAAAAGTGATCGAGAACAGTCAGCGTGATCTGAACATCGCCTTTGTGAATGAACTGGCGAAGATCTTTCATCTGATCGGGATCGATACGCAGGAAGTGCTGGAAGCCGCCTCCACGAAATGGAATTTTCTGAAATTCACGCCGGGTCTGGTGGGCGGACATTGTATCGGAGTCGATCCCTACTATCTGACGCACAAAGCGCAATCGCTGGGGTATCTGCCGGAAGTGATCCTTGCGGGCAGACGCATCAACGACGGTATGGGCAGATATGTGGCGGAGCGTGTGGTGAAGCGCATGATCCGCAAAGGACACAAGATATTGGGTTCCAGGATCTTGCAGCTCGGTATCACATTCAAGGAAAATTGTACGGACATCCGGAACAGTCATGCGGTGGATGTGGCGCGGGAACTGCAGGATTTCGGTTGTGAAGTGGATATTTTTGATCCCTGGGCGAAGCCGGAAGACGTGCAGCAGTATTATTCTCTGAATTCAACACAGGTTCTGCCGGAAGAAAAATATGATGCGGCGGTTCTTGCGGTGGCGCATAGGGAATTTTTGAATATGGACTTGAAAAACTGTCTGAAAGACGGAGCAGTTGTTTTTGACATCAAAGGTGTTCTTCCGGTGGAAATAACGGATGAGCGTCTTTAAGTTTGGATTTGGAAACGAGAGGAGTAAACATGATGAATGCCTGTTTTATGGGTTTGGGTTACATCGGCTTGACTTCTGCGGTATTTTCCGGTAAAAAGAGAATTTCAGGGAGTTACAGTGAACGCTGAAGATTTTAGAAAACAGCGCGTCGGGATCATGACGTGGCATTATGGTTTGAATGTGGGCAGCTTTTTGCAGGCACTGGCGCTTCAGACCATAATTCGCCGTTCCGGTTTTCCCGTTCTGATCATTGACTATCAGGCAAGAATGAAATACAGTTTTTGGAAGGGCATCTTGCGTATTTGCCTGAAACAATTCTATTGTCTTTTGCCAAAATCGGTACAAATCCGTTATGGGATGCATTACTATCGGTTGCGAAAAAAATATATGGCAATTAAACAGTTTTATGACTTCAGCAAACTGGAAAGCATGAACAAATGTTTCGACATATTTGTTTGCGGCAGTGATCAAGTTTGGTCGCCATGCTGTCTGGACGAAGCGTATCTTCTGACTTTTACTGCACCTGAAAAAAAGCGGATCGCCTACGCACCGAGTCTGGGATTGCTTTCCATTCCGGAACATCAGAAACCGCTTTACCGGAAAGCATTGGCGACTTTTGATGCGCTTTCGATCCGGGAGCGGAAGGGGGCGGAGATATTGAAACAGGATTTCGGTCTGAACGTCCCTGTAGTTTTGGATCCCACGCTGTTATTTACTGCGGACGAATGGCTGAAGATGATGAAGTTGCCGGGAAAAAGAAATGAAAATGTGATTTTCTGTTATTTGCTTGGCAAAAATCTGTGGCATGCAGAATATGTGCGCAAAATTGCAGACCGTGAGGGCAAAAAACTGGTGATCAGTTCTCCGCATACGATATTTTCCGGATATGCGGATGAATTTTGTGCCTATATGACACCGGATTTATTTCTCGGTTTGATACGGGACGCAGAAAAGGTCTTTACGGATTCATTCCACGGCATGGCATTTTCTGTCAATTTCAAAAAAGATTTCTATTTCTTTTACCGTTTTGCGGATGATGATCCCATCAATCAGAATTCAAGAGTTGACAATCTTGCGGGGATGCTTGGGTTATACGGCAGACTGATCCCGTCGGCTGAAACGCCATTGCCACAGCAGACTTTGGATATGGAACAGATCCACTCTGCTTTATCTGCGGAACGGAAGCAGTCCATCGCTTATCTGGAAGGAGCATTACGCTCATGAACAATGTTTTGCAAACAGAAACGGTTCGTTGTACCGGTTGTTCTGCCTGTATGGCGGCATGTCCGGTTCAATGCATTCTGCTTCAGAAAGATGAAGATGGTTTTCTGAAACCGGTCGTTGATACAGCAAAGTGTATTCACTGCGGAAAATGCAATCTGGTCTGTCCGCTTCAGACGCCGCCGGAATATTATGAACCGGAGATTGCTGCGGCAGCGATCACGAAGGATCGTACCGTCTGGCAGAACAGCACATCCGGCGGAGCATTTTACGAAATCTGCCGGACGATCACGGAACATCATCACGGGGAACAGATCCGTTATTTCGGTGCGGCGTGGGACACCCGCGCGCGTGTGGTCCACCGGAGCGTTGAACGGCTGGAAGATATTGTGATCTTCCAAAAATCAAAATATATCCAGAGCGATGCGGAACAGACATTCCGTGAAGTCAGGGATTTTCTTGTTTCCGGCTGTGTGGTCGTTTATTCCGGTACCCCCTGCCAAATTGCCGGTCTGCGGAATTTTATCAGCAGATCCGGGGCTCCGGATAAAAAACTTTATCTGATCGACTTTATTTGCCATGGTGTGGGCAGCCCGGATGTGTTTTCAGCCTGTCTGGAACAATCCTGCGACCGCAGGGATGACAGACTCAAATCCTACACATTCCGATGGAAGCAAAAGACATCGTATCCGAAATTAGAAGAAAGATATGTCTCCCACCTGGCGTATGAATCCGGCAGACACCGGAATATCTTGATCGACGACTATAACAATTTCTTTCTGAATCAGTTGTGCCATAACACCTCCTGCATGGAAAACTGTTCATTCCGGCACCGGACGCGCTGCTGCGACTTTACGATCGCGGATTTCAACGGGTTCAACGCAGTTTTTCCGGATATCTGCGATCATCGCCACTATTCCACGGTAATAGCCAACACGACAAAGGCACAGCAACTGATGAATGATCTCCGGACATATATGGATCTTTTGCCATGCAGCGTTTCGGACATTGAAAAATATCAAGCCTGCTATAATTCACACCGTTCCGGCAATCCTGATCGGGATGCTTTTTTTGCCGCATTTAAAAACGGAGCAGCGATCAAAACATTGATCAGCCGTTTTGTCCCGCCGCAACCCGGCTTCTCCCTGCGATCGTGGCTGAAAAGTATCCTGCCTTATCCGATTACCTTCAAAATCGTGCAGATACGCAAAAAAATAAAGAAACGGGGACGGACATCATGACAACTGCCGGTTATACCCCGAAAGTCATTGGCTTTGCCGTTCTGTGGAAATTTCTGGAGCGGACATCTGTAACATTGATCGCGCTGATCGTTTCGATCCTGCTGGCAAGACTTCTGCCGCCGGAAGATTTCGGAGCGGTCGCACTTCTGCAAATCTTTGTTTCTCTTGCTCAGGTCTTTGTAATCGGCGGCTTCAACACGGCATTGATCCAGAAGAAAAATGCAGACGGGCTGGATTTTTCAACGGTTTTTCTGTTTTCCATGGGGATGGTGGCTCTGCTGTACGGCATTCTCTGGTTTTGCGCGCCGCCGATCGCAGCATGTTTTTCCATGCCGGTCCTTGTAATGCCGTTAAGAGTTCTGGCATTGATTTTAATACCGAATGCGATTATGGCATTGCAGGTGGCTTATGCAACAAAACAACTGGATTTCCGCAATATTTTCATCGCAAATTTGTATTCTGCCCTGTTGAGCGGTGTAGCTGGTGTCGGTTTTGCACTTTATGGTTTTGGACTGTGGGCAATTGTTTATTACCATCTGCTCCATTCCATTCTGACAATGGTATTTCTGTTTTTCAGAGTAAAGTGGCGACCGGAATTTTCATTTTGTGTTCAGCGTCTGAAATCTCTTTTTTCCTTCGGGTCAAAAATTTTCCTTTCAAGTCTTGTGGTAACTCTGTTTATGGATATCCGCGGCATTCTTATCGGGAAGGTCGGAAATCCATCTGAACTGGCATATTTTGACCGGGGTAAATTATTTCCGGGTACTTTTATGAGCGTTTTTGGACAAGTTCTTCAATCCGTAGCACTGCCTGTCTTTTCAGAAAAGCAGGATGATCCGGAAAACCTGGTTGAACAGGTCCGGAAGACAACACGGCTCTGTATGATACTGACTGTGCCGGTACTTGTGCTGTTCATTGCTGTTGCTCCCGATCTGATCTCTTTTCTGCTGACAGATAAATGGCTGCCCGCGGTTTTCTATCTGAATATTTTTGCGTTAACTTATCTGCTTCATCCCCAGAACTATATTGCAATGGAAGGGCTGAAAGCAAAGGGGTTGAGTTCACAATGCTTCTATATTGAATCAATACGGAAATCAATGGAATTTACTACTTTGATCATTGCAATTCCATTTGGGGTCAAAATGATTGCTTATACCGTGCTTCTGAACGGCATCTTCCACTGGCTGGTACAGATTCCATTCAATCATATTTATCTGAACTATAAACTCAAATGGCAATTTCAGGATCAATTACCGGCATTACTGACTGGCGGAGCCGTATGGGCGGCATTATACACATTTCAAACATTGCTGCCGCCATTCCCCGCAAAATGGGTCACCGCGATCGTGATCGGCTGTATTCTGTATGGAGCAATTCTGCTGCTGTGCAGGAACTGCACTGCACTATGGATCATGGGACAGATAAAACTGAAATTGCAGAAAGTTAAAGGAGCAGAGACGATATGATCCCGAAAATCATTCACTATTGCTGGTTCGGCGGGAAACCGCTGCCGCCGCTGGCGCAAAAATGTATTGCGTCGTGGAAAAAATATTGTCCGGATTATGAATTGAAACTGTGGAATGAAGAAAATTTTGACCTCAACAGCAATCCTTACATCAAAGAAGCATACGACGCAAAGAAATTCGCTTTCGTGACCGATTATGTCCGGTTATGGGTGCTTTATCAGTACGGCGGCATCTATATGGATACCGATGTGGAAGTGCTGAAACCGCTGGACCGTTTTCTGATCCACCCGGCATTTTCCGGCTTTGAAAGCGCGGAAGCTGTCCCTACCGGCATCATGGCAAGCGAAAAAAATGGAAAATGGGCAGAACGGGAACTGGAATATTACAAGGATCGTCATTTTCTGAAGGCTGACGGCACCCCGGATCTGACGACCAATGTTGCAATTATCACAAACAATCTTGTAAAGGATGGTTTTTTGCTGAACAACACATATCAGGAGCACAAGGGAATTATCGTTATGTATCCCATGGAATATTTCTGTCCGAAAAGCTACCGTGATTTCAAGCTGCACCATCTGACAGAAAACACCCATACGATTCACCACTTTAACGGTTCCTGGCTGACGCCATATCAAAAAATGCGTAAATCCCTTTACATTTTCTGCGATAATCACGCAAAATGGTTATGGAAAATTCTTTCAGCAACAAAGAAAGTATTAAAAAGCTGAAATTTCAAAAGTAAGATCATAAACTGAGGAAAGATATTATGCCGAAAGTTTCTGTTGTAATCCCTGTTTACGGGGTCGAAAAATATATCGAAAAGTGCGCGCGATCATTATTCGAACAGACATTGGACGATCTGGAATATATTTTTGTTGATGATTGTTCGCCGGACGGCAGCATTGCTGTTATCCAGAAGGTTTTGGAAGAATATCCGCAACGGAAAAATCAGACAAAAATCATTCATCACGAAAAAAATGGCGGCCTTGTTGCGGCCCGCAAAACCGGACTTGCTCAAGCAAGCGGCTCCTATATCATCCACTGTGATTCAGACGACTGGGTGGATCCTGCCATGTATGAAACACTGTACAATCAGGCGGTTGAAAACAACGCAGATATGGTCTATTGTGATATCAATAAGTGTAAAGACACAGAAATAAAACGGCTTTCCCTGCAGGGGAAGCGTGAGCCGGAAGCACTGATAAAAGAAATTTTATCCGGCTCATCAGTTGGTGCCGTTTGGAACAAACTGTTCAAAAGAGAAATTGCTCTGGATCCCCGTATTCATTGTCCGGATCATATCATCATGGCAGAGGATATGCTGCGGGTCTGCCAGATGCTCCTTCTCTGCAATAAGATCTGCCATATCAAACAAGCTCTTTACTGTTACAGGCAACATTCCGCACAAATGACGGCGGCACTGGATCATTCAAAAATGGAATCCCTGTTCGATACTGTTGCGATTCTGGAACAGAAGCTTGGGAAACGCTTCACATCTCACCTGAATAGCAGACGCAGATCACTGGCACTGCGTATCATCAGACGCAGGCTCTTATCGACCGGGGATTTCTATAAACACTTTTCCGGTTTGGTTGCCGGTTGTTTTTTTGATAAAAATCTGACCCTGTTCCGGAAATGTGTATTTTTTGCGGGTTTTTGTCTTTATTTTCTTTTGCCGAAAAATCTGCAAAAGGATTACGAAACGCTCAGCCGACAGCGGAAGGGGAGGTAAGCAGTCTTTATCTGTTACACTTACTGGAGGTTGATTTGGTTTTACATCATATTCAACTTTCACGGCGGAAAGTCCGGATAAAACGCTTCAGGGATAATGAATATGAACAACGCAACGGGAAATACAGAAAACATGATGTCAGCGATTGGAACAGATCCGGATCTGAAAAACACTTTTGTCTGGAAATTTTTTTGCGTGGCATTTCTGATTACAGCACTGTGTTCTCTGGGCGGGGTATTTGCGATCCACAGCGGTTATCAGCTGTTATTCATGTTCCTGATGACATCATTTTTCTATATCAAAACACGATCTGCTTTTATCCCGCTTAATGGCAGAATATTTGCTTGTATTTTCCTGTTCTTTATTACGTCCCTTTTCGTATATATAGGGTATTACAACTTCAATGGAATGATATCTCTATTTATGAAGGTATTTATATTTGCGCAGCTTTTTCTGCTCAAGCCGGAATATAAACAGGACCTGATTGAAAAGTGTACCGGATATTTTACCGTGATGGTCTGCATATCTTTAGGGGCATGGCTTCTGGTCAAGGTTGGAAATGTTCCGCTGCCATGGAAAATGACGATCGTAAATGAAGAAAACTTAGAAATTACGCAATATGTATTCAAAAATTATTTCTTTTTCTGGGAATTTTATTACGAATATTTCGGGTTGAATACCCTTAACCGTTTTCAGGCGTTTCTTCTTGAACCATCTTCTTGCGGAAAGGCATGTCTGTTTTTCCTTGTGATCAACGGTCTTGATTTCAAAAAAAGATCAAGCAAGATCCTGTTTTTCATTATGCTGCTCAGCTGTTCTCTGGCGGCATATCTGATCTTCTGTTTTGCAGTGGCGGTAAAATTATTTATGGATAAAAAATTTGTGCTGATTCTGTGGAGTGCGATCCTGGGTATCGCGACTTTACTTATCCTGTACTTTGCATTCTCTGAAGACAGTGCAGTTCACACTTACATTTTCAACCGTTTTATGAATGCGGACCGTGACGAAGTCGTTCAGTACAATCGATCCTCGCCGGCATTTGATGATTTCTTCTACAATCAATTCTGCCACAGCAGTGATCTGTTTCTGGGGGATCGGAACTTTTCAGCAGAACAGACGCGTTATATGCGTTCAGTGGACCTCAAAGGCTTTATTGTGAGATATGGTATCATTACAGCATTTCTGCTTTTTCTGTTTTTGTTTACATGCTTTCTTGCGTGTCCGACAAAAAAATTCATATTAATGCTTGCGACTTATGTTATCACGATCCTGCCATCTTCCCATCTGTGGGATTATTTTTTCTATTTCGGCATGTTGATTTTGGCATTCCAGCTTCCAGCCCATTCTCCAGCAGGAATGAAAAGTCTTTGTCCCGAATCCTTAAAAACTGAATCCCCCCCGAATTGATAAATACGGAGACCTCATTTATGAATAAAAAGAAACTTCTGACCATTGGCGCGATCACTGTTCCCAGCCAAAAAAACACACTTGGCGGATGTACCGTACTGACGGATAACCTGCTGGATTTTTGCAGGTCGCACGGTGTTGATTTCGTTCATATTCCAACCAACCGTTTTGAAGGAAAATTTGCTTTTCTTTTCAATTCCATTTATCTGTTCTGGCGTGTTCTCCTGAATCTCCGGAAAGTTCATACGGTGATGTTCAATGTTTCCTATAATGGAGCATTGAAAGTTTTCCCTCTGCTGACACCGCTTTGCAAATTATTCCGGACAAAAGTTGTTTTCAGAGTTTATGGCGGATATTTTGATGAGCGATACAAAAGATCCGGTTTTCTGACCCGTTATCTGTCCAAAAAAGCTCTCAATTCCGCGGATTTGATTTATACAGAGACAAACGGTCTGATAAACTTTTTCCGCACGATCGTCTCACAAGGGGATCGCGTCCTCAAATTTCCGAATGTCCGCTGTGCCCCTGCCACTGTACGAACCGGCAAGTACAGAAAAAGATTTGTTTTTCTTTCCCGGATTCTGGAAATGAAGGGTGTGGATCTGATTCTGGAAGCCATAAAATCTTCTCCTGATCCGGAAATAACCTGTGATTTTTACGGACCGTTTACCGAATCGAAATACAATGAAGCCTATTTTGATTCACCCCGGACAAGCTACAAGGGGGTGGTGGCTCCGTACGATGTTCCACAGGTCCTTTCAAACTATGATGTGCTTTTGCTGCCGACATTTCATCCGGGAGAAGGATATCCCGGGATCATTATTGAAGCGATGGCGGTAGGACTTCCTTCGATTACCACAAAATCCCGTTTTATTCCGGAATTTGTATCCGACCGGCATGACGGGATCCTGATCCCGCCGAATGATCTGGATTCACTGAAAAAAGCAATTGCGGAAATGGATGACAGCCAATATCAGTATCTTGCAACCAATGCACTGAAAAAATTCCGGGAAGAATTAGAGTCAGAAACCGTAAACAGCAAAATTCTCGGCAGAATCCTGTCGCTGACCGGAAGAACCCTCTGACTGACCTGCCGACAATCGGGGTTTGCTTTTTCGCCGGCGCCTCTATATTGTGGTTGACAAACAGACGTTTGTGTGTTATATTGCTTTTGAAACAACAATCGGCATTTCACAGTGTTGTGCAAAAATTGCGACTGAAATATTGAACAGGAAATTGATTTATGAAAATTGCGGTGGCAGGAACAGGCTATGTGGGGCTGTCTATGGCAGTGCTGCTGAGTCAGCAGCATCAGGTCAAAGCGGTTGATGTGATCCCGGAAAAAGTGGACATGCTCAACCGGCGCATCTCCCCGATCGCAGATGAGGCGATCGAGCAGTATTTGCAGGAAAAAGAGCTGAATCTGACCGCGACAGTCGATGCTGTTTCCGCATACAGTGATGCAGATTTTGTGATCATTGCAACGCCTACGAACTATGATCCACAGGAAAATTATTTTGACACATCCTCCGTGGAAAGCGTCATCCGGCAGGTTGAGCGGGTAAATCCGTCGGCATATATTGTGATCAAATCTACGATTCCCATCGGCTTCACCCGGAAGATCAATCAGCTGCTGAATGTAAAAAATATTCTGTTCAGCCCGGAATTTCTCCGGGAATCCAAAGCGTTGTACGACAATCTTTATCCCAGCCGTATTATTGTGGGCGCCGACCTGAGCGATCCGCAGCAGCAGGAAGCGGCAAAAACATTTTCCGGTATGCTGCGTGACGCGGCATTGAAAGAAGATGTTCCCATACTGCTTATGGAAACGGCGGAAGCCGAGGCGGTAAAACTGTTTGCAAACACCTACCTTGCTCTGCGCGTGGCATACTTCAATGAACTGGATACATTTGCAGAAGTCAACGGTTTGGATGCAAAAAATCTGATCGATGGGATCTGCCTTGATCCGCGGATCGGAACGCATTACAACAATCCATCTTTCGGTTACGGCGGATATTGTCTGCCCAAGGATACCAAGCAACTGCTTTCCAACTTCGGCGAGATCCCCCAGGATATCATGTCCGCAATTGTCAAGGCAAACAAAACAAGAAAAGATTTTTCCACTGCGCGGATCCTTGAAAAACTGAACGGTGTGGAAAAAGCCACGGTGGGAATTTTCCGTCTTGCTATGAAATCCGGAAGTGATAATTTCCGGGAAAGTTCCATTCTCGGCATCATCAAGCGTTTGAAACAGCATCAGATCCAGATCCAAATCTATGAACCGTCTCTGAAATCCGGAAGTACTTATCTCGGTTGCCCGGTTGTTAATGATCTGGATGAGTTCAAAAAATCATCTTCCCTGATCGTCGCAAACCGTTTGGCGGAATGCCTGAACGATGTCCGGCAGAAGATCTATACGCGTGACCTGTTTGCCAAGGATTGACCGCCGCATGAATGCCCCGCTTATTTCTATTATCACACCGAATTACAATGCTGTGTCTTATATTGCGCTGACCATTGAAAGCGTACTCAATCAGACTTATCAGAATTGGGAAATGCTGATTCAGGATGATTGTTCTTCAGATGGCAGTTACGAAATTGCTCTGGAGTATGCACGGAAAGACTCCCGGATCAAAGTCGGGCGAAATGAAAAAAATTCCGGCACGGCAGTTACCAGAAACAAAGCCATAGAGATTGCAAATGGCGATTATCTTGCTTTTCTCGATTCAGATGATATCTGGTTTCCGGAAAAACTGGAAAAACAATTGGACTTTATGTTGAAAAACAATTGTGATTTTTCATTTTCCGAATACGAACAGATTTCGGAAAACAATCAGTCCTGCGGAAAAAAGATCAAAACAGTAAAAAAATTGACTTACGCGAAACTGTTGATGCATGAATGGCCGGGGTGCCTCACTGTAATGTATGATCAACGGCAATCCGGTAAGATCTATACGCCGGATGTCAGAAAAAATAATGATCGCGCTTTGTTTTTGCAGGTTGTAAAAAAAATGAAAAATGCCATGGGGATACCGGAATGTCTGGCTCTTTACCGGATTCAGGCTCATGGGATCTCACGCAACAAATTTAAAATGCTGAAGGCACATTTTATTGTTTCGCATTATTATGCAAACTGTTCTGTGTTAACATCCATTTTTCTGATCTTCACCCAATTTTTCATCAAAAGTTTTTTCAAGGTCAAACGTGTTCCGCGGCGCGAATATGATTTTTTGAACAAACTGCAAAACAACATACCACTCAACTCCGGGGCGAACAAATGACTCCCGCTGAACGGCACAACCGGTTTCTGCGTTTTCTGCAGAGCAGATGCGGAATGCTGCTTTCTCTGTCCATCATTCTTTTGTGCGGTTTTCTGCTGAAAATTGCAGGGCTTTTTCTGGAACCGACATTGTCGCGGGACGGGGCGTTGTATGTTCAGTTGATCAAAATCTGGTCGGACAGCAACGATTTCAATGCTCTTCTGCAATACTGGGAAGGGTACTGGATCCCGCCGTTTTTCCTGTATTGCGCAAAATGTCTGATGTATTTCGGTCTGACTGCGGCACAGGCGGGGGTCGGGATCAATCTTGTACTCGGAACATTTGCGCCGCTGGTCGGCTTCGGGATCGCTTTTGAGGTCACGCGCAACCGGATCATTGCCCTTTGTTCTGCGCTGCTGCTGGCAATGCATCCGGCGTTGAATGAATTATCGGTTCAGGTGCAGCGGGATATGATCTTTCTGTTTCTTTCCGGATCGGCGGTCTGGAGTATTTGTGCGGGGATCCGCAGAAAAAAGTGGTATTTCTGGGTATTGGGCGGGATCCTGTTCTCGATGTCCTTTCTCACACGGTATGAAACGGCGGAATTTCTTCTGCTGACCGCGGTCGCGCTGACCATTCTTGTCTGCACAAAATATCTGACTGTGCGTCAGTATTTTCTGTACGGATTCTATATGCTTGCCGCATTTCTCGCATCGGCATCTCTGTTATGCCACATTATGGGTACGGACAACGCAGATGAGATTTACCGGACTTATTTTGAGCAGAAAGCGATGAAGGCGAAACAGCAATACAGTAATCAGGAAGAGGAGGAACAGCAGCCATGATGGAATATCTGCTTCAATCCATTCCGCGTATTCTGTTTGAGCCGCTGGCTGTCGGGGCATTTCTGTGGATCATCACATCCCTGTTTCTGTTCCGCCGGAAGCGGAAACCGTTTTACTGGATCATTTTTGTCGCAGTTTGTATTATGCTGATCTGGCGTCTTTGCGCAATTTCCCTGATGGCATCGGGGCGCTATTCTTCGTTTCTCATTTACCCCGCAACGATTTTTACGGTTTGCTTCTGTTTCAAACTCAACACCATCTGCCGGTGGCTGCTGATGCGGTTCGACAAAAAGCAGATCATTCCGTACCGGAACCTGATCTGCCGGATCATTCCATGGCTGTTTATGATCGGGCTTTCCATTGCCGGGATCGTAAAATCATTGAATTTCAATCCTTACGACACTGTGTTGCCGGAAACCTGCCGTTTTTACCGTGAACTACCGGGCGAAAAAAACAATCCTGTTCAGGTCGATGCCGATCCGGAACTCTTCGGATATTACAGCAATACTCCCATCAAACAAATCTCCCGGATCCCCAAAAACGATAAAATTTCAATAGAGGATCAGCTCCGGAACAAATTGAAACGGTTGAAAAATGATCCGGGCGATCACTATTTCTTTTTCTATCTCCGGAAAAAAGATGTTGAACCCACTGCAGAAACGCTTGGACTGCAACCGGGTGACGGCAAATGGGAGATCCTGAAACGCAGCTTCGTCTCGAAACGGAAAAACAAGGAATTACTGCTCGCCAGATTCACTGCCGGATGCCCGAATATGAAGGAGTGGAACGGACCGGTTCCGTCCGTAACGGCAAAGAACAATTTCTGCGTCAACGGTGATTTTGAACAACTGCGTCCGCAAAAACAGCAGGAAGCCAGAAAAGCCGCCCTGAAAGCAATGGGGATCACCGTCTTTGACGAACATCCGGAAAAATATTTTCCATACGCCTGGTGGCTCTCTTACGGTGCATGGTTTAAGGACAAACCGCAGCCGGATATGTATGTTTCTGCAAAAAACCCCATCGCCGGTGCGTACTCTCTGTTTGTTGATTCAACGAAAACAAGTTACGGTTCGGCATTCAGTCCCCGCTATGTGTACCTGAAAAACGGGGCTGCATATTCCCTTTTTGTCAGAAACGAAGCCGGAACACCATCGCTCGTCATACTGACTTTTGTTACAAAAGGAAAAGATGAAAAGAGAATATGGAATCCGGATAAAATATTTTGTGAGATTCCACCGGGAAAACTTTATCAAATCTCCGGCACATTCCCCGCTCCGACGGATAATTCACACATGACCTGCATACACTTTACCGTCAAAGGCAAAGTCGTCATTGATCAGGTCGTCTTTCAGCAGTAAGACTTCCTCAGTGCGGTTTTGCGACCCGGGTAAAACGGGGGAAAATGATCGAAACCACCAGAGACAGCAGCAGGAAAAACGGATAGTACAGTGATGCGATCAGGAGAATGGAAGAGATTTCCAGACCCGCATTTTTTGCGACGCCGATCGCAATAAGGATCTGTGCGCCGTAAGGGATCAACCCCTGCACCACGCAGGATGTGGCGTCAAGAATACTGGCGATCCGGCGGGGATCACACTGATATTTTTCCGACAGACTTCTTGCAACCGGTCCGGCAACAACGATCGCTACTGTATTGTTGGCGGTAAAAAGGTTCACCACAGTCACGAGCAATGCCACACCGAATTCACAGCCGCGGGTACCGGCAATGGCTTTTTCGATCTTCTGCAGCAGATAACTGATCCCGCCGTTGTGCCGGATCACACCCAGCAGGCCACCGGCAAGAATGGCTACGATCAATGTTTCAGACATACCGAGGACGCCTTTTCCCACCTCGGAAAGCGCGGTCCAGAATGTCAGATCTCCGTTCAGGATACCGATGACCATAGACATCACGCTGCCCAGAAACAGCAATGCCATCACATTGATGCCGCACAACGCCCCTGCCAGGATCACGATATAAGGCAGAACTGCCCAGATATGACTCCATGTGACGCTCTGAAGTTCTCCGGCGGTACCGGTCGTTTTACCGAGACACAGATACAGCACAATGGCGGTTATGGCGGCAGGCAGTGCCATCCGCAGGTTCATCAGGAATTTGTCGCGCATGGCAACGCCCTGCGTGCGGGTGGCGGCAATGGTGGTATCGGAGATCATGGACATATTATCGCCGAACATGGCACCGCCGATCACAGCGCCCACCATCAATGCGGGCGAAACGCCCATACTTTCCACCAATCCCACCGCGATGGGCGTCAGCGCGGCAATCGTTCCGCAGCTGGTACCGATGGCGAGGGAAATGAAACATGCCACCAGAAAGAATCCGGCAAGGATCAGTTGATCCGGGATCAGATGCCGTGCGATGAGAACGGCGGAATCCACTGCACCCATAGCTTTTGCAGTGGCGGCAAAGGCTCCGGCAAGCACAAAAATCAGGCACATGATCATGATATTGTTATCGCCCATACCTTTGGCGTAAACTTCGATCTTGTTTGCAAGTTTCTGTTTGCGGTCCAGCAGCATGGCAGTGGCAGATGCCACGATAAACGCCACGGGCATCGGCACGCAATAAAAATCTTTCGCCCAGATGGAAAGACCGAGATAAAACACAAGAAAAACGAAAAAGGGGATCAACGCTTTGAATCGGGGTTCCCGCTCCGGATAAAGAAATGTCTGCTGTTCCATAGATACTTTCTGCCTTGGATCGATGATTGGTTCCTGATGTTATAATGTACCACGGATTCAGCATTTTGTCAACAGGAAACTCCGGGAATTAAAAAACTGCGAAAATTGAGTGAACCGTATTTGCAATCATCTGCGGTACAGATATATTATTTTCTGATCTGCAGTGAACCGGAACTCAATACAAAGGAACAGCAAAATGGATCAGGTGCAGGAAAAACGTTATTCTGAACAGTTTCTGAAAGATGAGATCAGACGGACCAATCCGGATTATGTGGTGTATGCCCCCCGGTGCAATACCGGTGCAAGTGATCACGGCAACGAACATTTTCATGTATTCCGGGCGAAGGACGATCATCTCTGCGCGCTCTGGACGATGAGTTATTTTGAAGGCTCTTTCACCCAGCGCCCCATGTTTTCCAAAAGTTACAACGGCGGTCTGACATGGACAGATCCGGTATGTCTGCTGAAAGATCCCATTGATCCGCAGACGGGAAAAAATATGGGGTCCTGGGCAACAGCTGCCATTTCAAAATCCGGCAGGATCTACGTGATCTATTCCAAACACATCGGCAAATCTCCGTCACACGAACAGGGTCTGCTGTATGTGCTGTACTCCGACGATGCCGGTGAAACGTGGTCGGACGAAGCACCGCTGCAGAACATTCCCCGGAGCAAATTCGATCCTTCCGACGCCTCAGAAGCACCCAACGGTCTGCCGTGGCAACGTGCCATCCGGCTGAAAAACGATACTGTTCTGCTCGGCATCACCCGGAACAGACTTCATGACGGTGTGCCGCCTTCGCCGCATCCCGGGATCTATATGGAACACCCCTGCGCCTGTGAGTTCATCCGCTTTGATAACATTGATGACGATCCCGAACCGCTGGATCTCAAGGTCACATTTCTGGCATTCAGCGAAGACTGGCTCTCTGCGCCGCTGCCGGGTCATCCGGAGTGCCGTTCCGGAGAGGAACCCTCTTTCTGCGAACTGCCGGACGGCAGACTCATGTGTGTGTTCCGGACCGGTGAAGGGCATATCTGGTACAGTATTTCCGCAGATTCCGGCGTCACATGGACACAGGCGGAAATGCTGCGCTATACCGACAACGGACCGGGGATCGAGCATCCGCTCAGTCCCTGCCCCTTCTTCCCCGTTTCGGATAAGGGCGAGTTCGTTCTCTTTGCCCACTGCAGCGACGGCTACAACGGAACCGACCGCCCCCGGAGCGACTATAACTGGCGTAATCCGGTTTACATCATGAAGGGTGAATTCCGTCCGGACGCCCATCAGCCCGTCTGGTTTTCCGATCCGGTGGAATTTATGAACAACGGCGATGTTTCCATATCGCGAAAAGACCTTGCCATGTATTCCGATCTGACCATAGAAGACGGGGAACCGGTGTTCTGGTATCCGGACCGGAAATTTTTCCTGTTGGGCAGGCGTCTGACAAAGGACCTGCTGGAAAGTATGTCTGTTCCCGCTCAATAAAATTTATCATCAACAATCATATATCAGGGAGATAACCATTATGTTCGATGTTCCCGTAACATTCTGTCACGATCTGCATGCATTGAGTGAAAAATCCCGCGCTGTCACGATGCAGGAATTTGCTGTCAACGGCGCAAAACACCTCGTCCTTACCCATGCAGTCATCAACCAGCTTCTCAGCAACGCCATTCTTTCAAAACAGTACAAAAAAGAAATGGCGAATGCCGGATTATCTTTTGTGGATGCCCATGCGCCCTTTGCGGTGGGGAACGATCTGAATTATCCGGATAAATCTTTCCGGCGTCAACTGCTGCACCGCAGACGGCTGGACCTTGAGATCTGCGCAGATATGGGCGTCGACACCATCACCATCCATACGGGAAACGACTGCTCTTATCCGGATGTTCCCGCACAGGAACTGTTGGACAATGTGGACGAAGCACTGGATTATCTGCTGCCGGAAGCCGAAAAACTGGGTATCATCATCTGTATTGAAAACATCTGGTGCCCGGTCAATATTTCAACGACGCTGCTGGAGATCAAAAAGAAATTCCCCACGCCCGCTCTCGGGTTCTGTTTCGATTCCGGACACGCCAATCTGATGGAAAAAGGCATGGCATACGAAATGGGCGCCGTGAAAGAACGCTGGAATCTTGTCGGCAGAGAACCGGAATGGCAGGAAGATGTTCTGGCGGAAATGCTGCCGCATGTGGTGAATTGCCACCTGCACGACAATATCGGACAATGGGACAACCACCTGCTGCCGGGAATGGGAAATATCGACTGGACGCATGTGATCCCCCTGTTGAAAAAAGCACCGCGCCTCAAAAACATTCAGGCGGAAGTCAGCATTGCCGGCAGCGGGGTCGCCATCCGCACACTGGTGGAAAAATTCAACGAACTTGGCGAACTCTGATCACAGAAAGGGCTGACAGATGACTGAAAAAAATTATGATTTCCGGAAACGCCTTGCTGTTCTGCATCAGCCCCGGCTCAGTCCGGAGGCGGAACCTGTCAAAGCGGACGAAACGCTGATCGACGGCTCCTGGTGCATCGTTGCAGATTCGGATGATCCCGTGATCCGGCGGGCGGCTCTGGACCTTCAGGATTATTTTCTGAAAAGTATGGATGTCGCACTGGAACAGACATCCGGCAGCGGAAAAAAAACCATTACCATCACGGTCGCGCCCGAAAAGAAGGAACGGACCGCACGCATTACGGCGGACGCGGACAGTCTTGTGATCAGCGGCGCAACTGCGCGGGAGGCGGCACAGGGCTGTTACAGACTGGAAGACGAACTGAACCTGCGCGGTCTTCCGGCAGTCAGACATGGCAGCCGCACTTATACCCGGATGTTCTCGCCGCGTATGACACATTCCGGTTGGGAACTGGAACATTTTCCGGATGAACATCTTGCACAGATCGCCCACGCGGGTATGGATGCCATTCTCATCTTTGTGCGCGAACCGCCCGATATGACCCGGAACGGGAAAATCGATATGAATCTGGAAGTGGCTCGCGCCGCTGAATACGGACTGGATGTTTATGTCTATCCCCATTTCCATACGCAGTCGGCAGAATGTCATCCCCTTGATCCCGGCGCACGGAAATTTTATGATGATCTTTTCGGCGCTGTGATCCGGAACGCGCCCGGCATCAAAGGTATGGTCTTTGTGGGGGAATCTGTGGGATTTCCCTCGAAACTGCCGGATGTCGGCGGGTTCTGGTGGAACCGGAAAAAAGGTGTAAAATATCTGAACGGGTTCTACCCCACGCCCGAATGGGTGGATTGGCTGGAACTGGTGCGGGATGTGACGCGCCAGTACAAACCGGATCTGGATCTGCTGTTCTGGACCTATAACTGGTATTGGATGCCCGAACAGGAACGGCTGGAACTGCTCGAAAAGATCCCCACGGATATTACGCTCCATGTCACTTACGAAATGGGGGATGTTGCAGTGGAAAAATGCGGGATCCCCACATGGGTCGCCGATTATTCCATCACCACGGACGGACCGGGCACGGTTTTTGCTTCGGAGGCGGAAGTTGCCGCAAGACGGGGCATCCGGCTCACCTCCATGACCAATACCGGCGGGATGACGTGGGACTGCGGCGTTGTTCCCTATATGCCGGTTCCCTTCCGCTGGCAGAAACGGTGTCAATCCGTCCGTGAATCCCAGAAAAAATGGGGTCTTTCCGGCTTGATGGAAAGTCATCATTACGGCTTCACGCCGGGTATGATCGCCGAACTGGTCAAGTTTGCATTTACGGAAGAATCCGATACGGCGGAAGGATTTACAGAAAAAGCACTTGCTCTGGCAGCGCGGGATTTCGGCAGAGAAAACGCCTCTGCGGTGGTCGCCGTCTGGAAAGACTGGAGCGATGCCTTCTACTGGCACAGCGCCTCGGATAAAGACCAGTACGGTCCCCTGCGTGTCGGTCCGTCCTTCCCCTTCACCCTGCCCGGCGTCAAAATCCCGGAACCGCTCCATCCCCATTACGAATATCACAACGGTATCCGTCACGGCAACGGGTGGCTGTATGTGGGCGATTCCTATTACTATCCGGAACAATATCTGGACGGCTCCATTGAAATGACGGAACGGGAACTTGTTCTGCTGGAATCCGGCAACCGGAAAATGCAGGAGATCCTGCAGAATGTCCCGGCAGAAAAACAGGATTTTGCGAAACGGGAAGCGGGGATCGGCAGTTTTCTGTATCACACGGTGCGGACAGTGCGCAATGTAAAACGGTATTACCGGGCAGGACTCAAAGCCATGGCAGAAGGTACAGATGCCGCGGAAAAAGCAGCCGCCATCGCAGAAATGCACCGTCTGCTGGATGATGAAACGCAGAATGTTCAGGAAACGATCCCGCTGGTGGAATACGATTCCCGTCTTGGCTGGGAGCCGACCATGCTCTACACCACAGATGCGGATTGTCTGCGCTGGAAACTGGATCAGCTCAAAGACGCCCGCACCGCATTGGAACAGTTCGCCGCGAACTGATCCGACCGCAAAAAAATCAACGGTTGAGCAGTGATACCGCCGGAGTGTTTTCCGGCGGTATCATTATTTTTTTGTAATAAAAACTTGCAAATCAGTACAAACGGATGTATTATAAAAGACCCCCTGAACCAACAGAAGGAGATTTCCAAACAACATGGGTACTGACGAGTCGATGGTCCCGACCATCCTGACAATGTTGCTGATGCTGATATTGTCAGCCTATTTTTCTGCATCTGAAACCGCATTTTCCTCTCTGAACAAAACGCGCCTGAAAACTCTTGCCGAAGACGGCGTCCGCAGTGCGAAACTTGCCTGCAAACTTTCAGGTCAGTACGACCGTCTGATCTCAACGATCCTGATCGGCAACAACATCGTCAACATTGTTCTTGCCTCACTTGGTACGGTTTTGTTCGTCAAATATTATGGTGATGAACTCGGTGTCACACTGTCCACATCCGTCATTACGATCGTAGTTCTGATCTTCGGCGAGATCTCTCCGAAAAGTATTGCCAAAGACTGCCCCGAACGGTTTGCCATGTTCTCCGCTCCGATCCTGCAGCTCCTGATCTGGATTCTGATCCCGGCATGTTTCATTTTTGAAATGTGGAAAAAACTTCTCTCCAAAATGTTCCGTCTGGAAAGCAATACAAAAATGTCCCAGGCAGAACTGCTGATGTTTGTGGAAGAAGTCCAGCAGGAAGGCAGTATCAATCAGAGCGATGGTGAACTGCTCCGCAACGCCATTGAATTCTCCGAGCGTGAAGCAAAAGATATCCTCACGCCCCGCGTGAAACTGGAAGCATTTTCCATTGATACCCCCAAGGAAAAAGTGGCAAGACTGTTCACCCGCAGCAAATTTTCCCGTCTGCTGGTCTATGAGGAAAACATCGACCGCATCGTTGGTGTGGTTCATCTGAAAAACTTTTTTACGGAAAAAGGCATTACGGAACTGAGCATCAAAGAGATCCTGACTCCGGCAGTTTTTGTGCTGCCCGGCGAAAAAATCAGTTCTCTGCTGAAAAAACTCCAGCAGAAACAGGCGCAGGTGGCAGTGGTGCTGGATGAATTCGGCGGCACCTGCGGGATCGTGACTATGGAAGACGTGCTGGAAGAACTGGTGGGCGATATCTGGGATGAACACGACAGCGTGGAACAGCATTTCCGGTCCGTCGGTGAAAATGTCTGGCATGTCAATGCCGCTGTGCATCTGGCGGATTTCTGCGATTTCTTCAAAGTCAAAATCGATTCGTCCATGGTCTCTCTGAACGGCTGGGTCACGGAATGTTTCCACAAGATCCCCCAGCGTCAGGATTCATTTGAGTACGAAAATCTGAAGATCACCGTGATCTCCACCGAACACCGGAAAGTCAAATTGCTGGAAGTCCGGACACTGGAATTGTAAAAAACCGTGATTTTTTCGTAATTTTTCTTTGATAAAGCAGAAAAAGCGGTTATAGTTCTATATAAAACGAGAAAAGAAATATCAACGCCCAAGATACGAGAGGAATACTGAAGATGAGCGTCAGCGATTTGATGGACATTCTGGAAGAAAAAATGATGAACGCGGAAGAAGCGATGAAACACGATTTCATGGCGATCCGTACCGGTAAAGCCTCCACCACTCTGGTGGAAAACCTGCAGGTGGAATACTACGGCACCATGTCGCGCCTGAAAGATATTGCCGGTCTCTCCACGCCGGATCCCCGCACGGTTGCGATCCAGCCGTGGGACAAATCCGCCCTTTCCGCCATCGAAAAGGCGATCATCAATTCCCAGCTGGGGATCTCTCCCGTCAATGACGGAAAAATCATCCGTCTGCCCATTCCGCCCCTCACGGAAGAACGCCGTATGCAGCTTGCCAAGCAGGTGAAAGCCCGCTGCGAAGAAGCCAAAGTGGCAGTCCGCAACGCCCGCCGCGACGGCAACGAAGCTGTAAAGAAAGCGGAAAAAGATTCGGAGATCACCGAAGACGAACGCAAGTCCATGCTGGAAGATATTCAGGAACTGACCGATACCTATATCAAACAGCTGGATGTCGCTGCCGCCGATAAAGAAAAGGATCTGATGAGCATCTGATGATGCGGTTCTTTTCCCGATCGAAAAAGCAGCCTTCAAAACGGAGCCGGGGTACCACCCGTTTTTTGTGGTGCCTCGGTTTTATCGTTCTCGCCGGTTTTGTTCTGCGTCTGATCGTTGCCCGTGAACTTGCCATGAACGATCCGGCGGTCTCTGCGCCCGGAACGGAAACGGATATGGCGACATATCTGGCGCTCTCCGATGCCATTGCAAACGGAACATTTTCCGGGGTGTTTTATTATCAGCCGTTCTACTATTCCGTTTTTCTGCCGGTGGTGAAATTCCTTTTCCGGCCTGCGGTATTTGCCATTTCCGTATCCCAGGCACTCTGCGGGGCGGGCATCATCTTTTTTGCCGGACTGACTGCCGCCATGATCCGGGGGCGGTTTGCCGGACTTGCTGCAGCATTTCTCGCCGCCGCATCCACCATGCTGGTTTTTTATGTACCGTATGCCCTGATCGAGATCCAGCAGGCGTTCTGGTTCACGCTGCTGCTCTATCTGCTGGTACGCGGCAGAAAAGAAAACAGCGGCGGACACTGGCTGCTCTGGTGCGGCGCGGGGCTGGTCCTCGGTTTTGCCATTCTATCCAGAGGGAGTGCATGGTGTTTTCTGCCGGTGATCTGTTATGCGGCGTGGCGCGGCAGACAGCAATACCGGATCTTTCTCCGCAATACGGGGCTCGCGATCGCGGCGGCGATACTTGTCCAGCTGCCGTTTGTGATCCATAACTCATTGGAGACGAATACATTATCCGGACCGAGCACTGCGGGGAGCGCGGTCCTTGCATTGGGAAACAATCCGGAAGCGCCGCCGGGATCCCTGCCGCGTCCCTATCCGGAGACCTGTCAGGTCTGGATGTCGGGCGATACGCCGGTGGTGGAACGGATCCTGGATTGGGCGATGCGGGAGCCGGCTGCATTTCTGGAATTCCAGCTGCGGAAGTTCCTTCTGTTCTGGGATTCCCGTGAGATCCCCAACAACATCAGTTTGGAACAGAATGGCAGTATGAGCCACTGTTTGAGCATTGCCTTTATTCCGACCGCCCTGCTGCTGATGCTGACGATCGCCGCCTGTTTTGCGGGAATACGCGGCAAAAAACTGCGGATCGTGACGCTGCTTTTCATTCTGCTGTATGCACTTGCCACGGCGGCATTTTATCTGCTTGCCCGGTTCCGGGTCCCGCTGCTCGGGGTGTTGTGTGTTCCGGCGGGTGGAATGATCGCCGCGCTCCGGTACGGCGGATGGAAAAAACCGATCCAACTTGCCGGGATCGCAGCGGGCTTTGCCATTGTTTTTCTTGCTTATGATTTTTATCAGAAGACGGTGGAACCGGGCATGATGAACCTTGTCCGGCCGGACGGTGTTCAGTTTGAAAAATCGGAAAATGAACTGCAGATACTGGATCACGGACCGCTGTTTTTTGAGAACCGGGATTTTGTGACGGGCACGCAGATCACCAAGCGTTTTTCGCCGCCGGACAAACTCAATCAGTACGAACAGGCGTATCTGACACTGACCATGCTTGACACACGGAAAGATACATCCGTACCGGCGGAACTGGTGATCACGGTCAACGGCACAACATTCACCGTCAAAGCAGATACGCCGGTGCGGCAGGGATTGCCCCTTTACGACATCAAAGCCGGACCCGTGACGCCCCCCTTCGGCGGTGTTTTCCAGCTGCATGTGCCGGGCGATCAGCTTGTTCTGCTGATGGATACGACCCGGCACTACGGCAGGACAGCAGTCAACGGCAAAGATCCCGGTCAGGAGGCGTGTATCCGCCTGACACTGACCCGCTGACGGCTGAAAAAAAAGCAGTTTCTCTGCATTTTCTGCTTGAAAAGCAACAAAATACAGTTATTGTTACATCGTATTCAGAAAGAACCATCACAGACGCAGAGAGGACGGCGGCATTTATGATCACGAAAGCCCATTACGATTCCAAACAGTTTATTCTTGATCCGGTTTATTCCATACACGGCAAAAATCCTGAAGATCCCGTTCTGCCGGACGCGCCGTACTGGCACTACGGACATTACGAATGTGAAGCTTTTCTGCTGAAAAAAATGATCCGGGAAAAAAATGAGGCGAAACTGAAAGTCGGTTATACCAAAAATCTTCTTCAGCCGCAGGGAGATGCCGCATTTTCCCTGTCTTCGGATGTTGCCGGGACCATTGAGTTCCGCGCGTCCGGCAGCGTCAGAGCCACACTGAACGGAAAAGAGATCTATGCCGACGGCGCAGATGATCCGGCAAAAAAACATATTCTTTCCCTGCCGGAACCCGGAAAACTGGTGATCCATCTTCATGTGGACGATCCGGAACAGACCATTCCCGCCCTGCTGCCGCTGAACGTGGTGGACGGCTGGCAATATAACGGCACGGAACCGGTGCGCCGTCCCCAGAACAGCAACGGGATCCCGCCCCATCTGGCGGAACGGCCCCAGATCTCCCTGAATGTGGTGCCGGTCACTGAAAATATCTGGGATGCGGGCGTGGAACTTCTGGCGTATGTGGATATCGAAAGCAGCACGGAACCGGAACTGTTTATCGGGGAAAGTATTCCGGAAGTGGAAAATGAGATCTCCGAAGAAGATGAACAGACCCGCGAACTGGTGAAAACCGGAGAAAATCTCTGGACAAGTAAAGTTCCCCTTGCGCTCCGCTACATCCGGCTGAAAAATGCCACAGCGCCGCGCATCTCGCTCCGGGCGCTGTTCCATCCCGTAGAATACAAAGGTGCATTCGCATGGAACGGCGAGGATGATATGACGCGGATCTGGATGATCAGTGCTTATACCCTCCACCTCTGTATGCACAACTTCCTGCTGGACGGCATCAAGCGTGACCGTCTGCCGTGGGCGGGGGATCTGGCGGTCTCCCTTATGGGCAACGCCTATTCGTTCGGCGACGCCGCTCTGGTGCGGGATTCTCTTGCGGTCCTCTGCGCCAACGGGATTCAGGGCGGACATGTGAATAATATTGCGGACTACACCATGTGGTGGATCATCAATCACGAACTGTATCAGTTGTACTATGAAGATCCCGCATTTCTGGCGCAGGAATATCCCCGGATCAACGAAACGCTGGATATTCTTCTTGCCAAATCGGATGAAAACGGGTTCCTTACTGCCAATGAAAATGAATGGTTCTTCATCGACTGGGTCCCCGGGGAAAAAGTCACCGCGGTCCAGATCCTCTTCTTCCGCAGTCTGCGTGCTGCCGCCGCTCTGGCGGAACGGATGAAGGACGAACCCAGGAAACAACAGCTTCTGGCATTGGCGGATCGACTGGCGGCAAGCATCCGGCGTCTGTCTTTCGATGCGGAAAAAGGTCTGTTTGCGGAAACGCCCGCAAAAGAAGCCTTCTCCCGTCACGCCAACTTGCTGGCGGTGGTGACAGGTCTGGTGGACGGCGCAGAAGCGGCAGCGATCGCACAGGCGCTTTCCGGAAAGGATCTGCCCCTTGTCGGAACGCCCTATATGTCTGTATTTGAATCACTTGCGATGGTCATGGGCGGCAGAGCGGCAAACGGGATCGCCCTGATCCGTGAGATCTGGGGCGGCATGATGAATCTGGGCGCGACCTCCTTCTGGGAAGGATATGATCCCCGCGAAACGGGTCTGCAGCATTATGTGTTTTACAACCGTCCCTTCGGGAAAAGTCTGTGTCACGCGTGGGGTGCAGGACCGCTCTTCCTGCTCCCGCAGGTCATTGCCGGTCTGGAACCGGTATCGGACGGCTGGAAGGAATTCAAACTTCAGCCCATGGCGGGTGTTTCCTGCGCGGTTACGGTGCCGACTCCTTACGGTCTGATCGAAGCGGAGATCGAAAACGGGGAAGTGATCAAAGTCACTGCTCCGGCGGAATGTAAACGGATCGGCTGATCCGCACATCATCGGACAGCACAGCGGGATCGGAAAAACAGATCACGGTGCCCCGGCACAACCGGACCAGTCCGGCGTGGATCATTCCTCTGGTGGTATCGTTCAGCGGGACCTGGATCGCCACGCGGTCGGCGGACCGGAACAGGGCATCCGGCGGCAGAAAAGTATCGGTCTCCAAACCGGAAAAATCGCATCCGCCCATCCCGTTTCCCCATTCGATATGGAGTGCGTCGTTGACTTCTTCCGCCATTTCCAGACTTTTCGGCGGATCGCAGATCAGGACCCGGAATCCCCGTTCCGCCGCCAGACGGCGCAGCTGTGAACCGAAAGCACCTGCACCGACCAGACCGATGACGGAACCTGCGGGCAGATTTTGAAACAGACAATCTGTGGCAGCGTTGTTCAAGAGTCAGTATCCTTTGTATTTCAGCCATGAATCGCGCAGTGTCTTGCCATCGGCGAACTGCTGCTCGAATTCTTCGTATCTGCCATCGGCGATCAACTGACGGTATGCGGCAAGTTCCTGTTCAAAATGTTCCATGGCTTCCAGTACGGCGGGCGTGTTGTATTCAATGATCTCCCGCCACATGGCAGGATTGCTGGAGGCGATACGGGAAGTATCCCGGAATCCCGTGGCGCAACCGGCAAAACGGAAGGCTTTTTCCTGTTCGTCCCGCCCGTTCAGGATCGCAAGCGCGAGTCCGGATGCCACCACATGCAGCACATGGCTTGTATGCGCCACAAGAGAATCGTGAGCAACGGCACTGATGCTGACAGGTTTCGTATTGATACTGCGCCAGAAATCCTGCACCGCCGCAATCGCCTCATCCGTGGCATTGCTGCCCGGACAGACAAAGACATCCGCATTTTTATACAGGGTCGGAAACGCATTTTCACAGCCTGATTTCTCCGTACCCGCCATGGGGTGACTGCCGATAAACTGTACTCCGGCGGGGATCAGTGATTTTTCCGCCGCATCCATGATCGCGCCTTTCACACTGCCCATATCGGTCACAACCGATCCCTTCCGCCAGTACGGAGCGTGATCGTGCATAAAGGAAATGATCTGGGGAATGGGCAGCGCAAATACCGTCAGATCGGCTTTTGCCAGAATGTCGTGAAGATCGTCTGCTGTTTCATCGGCGGCATCGTGTTCCAGAGCCCAGCGGCGGACTTCACTGCGCCGCGCCCAGCAGAGACGGCGGTACGGTCCGCCCCGCATCGCCATACCGAGTGATGCACCCAAAAGACCGAAACCGACGATCGCCACATTCTGAAATGTCATTTTCGAAACCTTTCTGTTAAACGGAATGACCCTGAATATACACCGGCATTGTCTGTTTTACAACTGAAGAGCATGTTTTATCGTTTCTTTTTCCTGCGGCTGAATTGAAAAATCATATCTTCGGGGCTATATTGAGGGAAAACACATCAAATCAAAATCAGGAGTATTGGATCATGGATTTCACCCCCTATATCGAACGGTATGAAAAAGAACTGATCGACAGCGTCATTCCGTTCTGGGAAGATCATTGTGTCGATAAGGAATTCGGCGGCTATTTCACATCTCTGGACCGAGACGGCTCCGTTTACGACACCGAAAAATATATGTGGATGCAATGGCGTATCGTGTATATGTTCGCCACATTCTATGCCAGCAGTTACCGTCAGGAACAGTGGCTGGACATTGCGAAACAGGGTTTTGATTTTCTGACGGAACACGGAAAATCCGCAGACGGCACTTATTATTTTGCGCTGAACCGTCAGGGGGAACCGACGATGGCACCCTCCAATATTTTCTCCGATTGTTTCGCCGCCATGGGTGCCGCCGCTCTGTACAAAGCCACCGGCGACGCCCGGTATAAAGCCGAAGCAGACAGCGCCATGCACAACTACATCCGCCGTATGGACAACCCCAAAGGCAGATGGGAAAAAGCCCAGCCCGCTAAAGCAAAACGGTTGTCGCACGGTCACTTTATGATCCTCGCAAATCTCTGCAGCGTCATGAAGGATTGTCTCGGCACAGATGAATATGAAGCCGATTGCCGCAGAGCGGTCGGTACCGTTCTGGAAAAATTCTGGAGCGATGAACATCAGGTCCTTTTTGAAAATGTGAACCCGGACGGTACATTCGACCTGACATCCTGCGAAGGCAGATTCATCAATCCCGGTCACGGTCTGGAATCCATGTGGTTCGTGATGAACTATGCGGAACGGATCGGGGATCAGGCAATGATCCGGAAAGCCGCCGATATCGTGAAGGCGCTTCTCTCTTTCGGCAAGGATAAAGAATACGGCGGCATCTATTACTTTATGGATGTTCTGAACAAGCCCCATCTGGAACTGCAGTGGGATATGAAACTGTGGTGGCCCCACAACGAAGCGATCCTCGCCACACTTTTCGCCTACCGGCTGACCGGCGAAACTTATTATCTTGACCAGTTCAAAGAGATCGATCAGTGGGCGTGGGCGCATTTCAAAGATCCGGAATATCCCGAATGGTTCGCCTATCTCAACCGCAGAGGTGAACCCACTCACATGCTCAAGGGCGGAAAATGGAAAACCATGTTCCACCTGCCGCGATGCCTGTTCGTGGCTCTCGATCAGATGCGCCGCATCCGGAAAAATGCCTGATGCTGCGTGAAAGCGAAACAAAAAAATCGCTTAAAGACTTGAAAAAGAAAGAAAAAGGTGTTATATTACAGTCAGTATAACAGGAACCCGGAAAGCAAAAGGAGGTAAGGCCATGACAGAAAAGAAAAAGAAAAAATCGACAGCAGCAAAAACCGCCAGGACCACCAGACCCCTGAAAGCAGTCAAAGCCAAAGCAGTTCTGACGCCGGAAGAAAACCTCAAAAAACTTTCCCGCTCAAAACTGCCCATGCTCTTCGTCAAAAAACATGAAGGCGCATGGAATCATCAGGATTGGCTGGACTTTCTCGCCGACATCAAAGCGCGGGGCTATGATCCCATCAATACCGATTATGTGGGGCTGATCCTGGAAGAAAAGAAAGCCCGGTATCTCGCCGGTAAATAAGCGTTCGGCTCAGCCGCCTCCGGGCGGCTTTTTCATACAAGAGAAAACAGGAAAAGAATTTTACGATGTTTGAACTGGATATTACAAGAGAGTTTTCCGGCGCACATGCGCTCCGCGGATATAACGGAGACTGCCAGTGCCTTCACGGTCATAACTGGATCATTCAGGTATTTGTCCAATCCGCCGAACTGGATCAGATCGGGATCGCGGTTGACTTCAAAGTCCTGAAAAAAGAACTGGATGCCATCCTGACGGAACTGGATCACAAATATCTCAATGAACTGCCGGAATTTGCAGACAAAAACCCCACCAGCGAAAATCTGGCGAAATATATCTACAAACGCCTGTCGTCCAAAGTCAATGACGGCAAAGCGCGGGTCTCCAAAGTGCGCGTTTGCGAATCCCTTTCCTCCGGAGCTTCGTACTTCGAATGAAACATTCCGCCGCTCTGCTGACGATCCTTCTCTGTTCTGCCGCATTCTGCGCCGCCCCTGCGGCAAAAGTCGCGCCCGCACCCGCCGATGATCTCCGCACGGCAAAAGCTCTGCTGGAACAGGCGGAAACGGACAAAGACGCGGCAAAAGTCATCCCGCTGCTGCGTAAGATCATCAGCCGGAACGGGGATCCGGAAGCCATTCTTCTGCTGTTGAATCTGGCAAAAGAAGGCGTACTGACCATGCCGGAAAAGGAAATGCTTGCCCTGCTGGAACAGGCGGCGGCACAGAAAAACGGCGCGGCATTGCTGAATCTGGGTTTGTTCTGGGATCAGAAAGATCCGGTGAAGGCGGCGGAATATTACCGTCTGGCATTGGAAGCGGGGCAGCCTCAGGCGGGAATACGCTTCGGATTGTGCTGCCACCACGGCAGAGGCGTTCCGAAAGATCCGGACCGGGCGGGCGATGCGTTCAAAGCTGATGCACTCCGCGGCATCCCCAAAGCACAGAATCTCTACGGCGTGATGCTCGTCCGGAAAATGGATTTTGTCAACGGCGAACAATGGATCGCCCGTGCGGCAAAAGCCGGAGATCTGCCCGCCATCAACAATATGGGTGTCTTCTCCCGGAACGGAAATACGCCGGAAAGTATGGCGCAGTCTGTAGTCCTTTTCCGGAAAGCGGCAGAGGGCGGATATGCACCCGCCATCCGGAATCTTGCTCAGGCATACTGGGACGGTCTGGGCGTGAAAGAGGACCGGCAGAAGGCACAGACTCTGGCGGAACAGGCGGCAAAAGCCGGAGACCGCACCGCATATTATCTGCTGGGAATGATGAAACTGACGGACCGCAAACACGCAGAAGCGTTCCCCCTGTATCTCAAAGCGGCGGAAATGGGTTATGCGCCCGCCTGTCTGCAGGTGGCGATCATGTACCGGCAGGGGATCGGCATGGAAAAACCGGACCCGGTCAAAGCGGATCAATGGCTGAAGCGGCAGGAAGAACTTTCCGGCAGTGCTGAAGAAGTCCCGGCGAAATGAAGAAGTATTCCTTTGAACTGACATTATTTTCCGCCCTGCTCGCGGATATTGTTCTGCAGTTGTTTCCGGATCCGTCCATTATGGCACCGGTGGCGGCGATGGGGGATTTTCTTCCCGTATTTCTCCTGATGCGGATGCCCGGTATCGCTGTACCTCTTACCATGTTCATCCTTGCATTGCGCATCACGGATGTCATTTCGTATCTCACGCTGAAACAGCCCCTGAACTATCCGGTATTCCGTCTGCTGGCAGAGCATACGGAACACGCTTCACTCACAGCGCAGATGGGAAATTTTTACTACATCCTGCTGGCGGCGGCGCTCCTGATCATTCTGCTGATCCTGTTTTTCTGGATCCGTCTCGGCAGACGCTCCGAACCTGCTGCGTGGTGGCGGATCGCCCTGTTGTGCGTTCTCTCCCTGTGCAGTCTTTACCCCGCAAGAGACCGGCTCTGCTGGACCACAGCAGGAGACCTGATCCGGAACGGCTGGCAGGAACATCAGGTCCGTACAAAACCCGTCCGGTACGGTCTGGATACGGACTGGCAGCTGACGAATGATATTTCCAAGCATCTGATCCCGGCACACAAACCCGATCCGGCTGCCCGGTTCAAATCTTTCACAAAGATCATTGTTCTGGCGGTGGAATCCCTTGATCTGCAATATATCCACGCATACAATCCTGCCATTCCGGCAGAATGTACGCCGTTTCTGGACAGTCTGGTGCGCAAGTATCCATCCTTCACCAATTATTTCACCGGATCGCAACCCACATCCTGCGCTTTTTCCTCCCTGATCCTCTCCCGCGTGGATTTCGACAGGGACAGACGCCATGAAGTCACATCCCTCACAGACGCACTGCGGAAAGAAAACGGTTTCCGGAGCATCTATATCGCTCCGACAAACGGAAAATTGTTCGACAACGCCGCCGATTACGCCAATGTGTTCCGTTTCACCCGGATGTATTTTATGGAGGACCTGAACTGCAAACCGGAAACACGCTGGGGCCTCACCGATGAAACGCTGCTCCGGAAAAGCGATGAGATCATCCGGTCTCTGCCCGCCGGAACCGGGACAGTCTGCTTCATCAGTACCATGGATCTGCATCACCCCTACTTCACCTCCGGTCCCGCAAAGGAACTGCCGGATGCCGGGTCCCCCTTCCTCAATGCCCTGCGCTGTACCGATGCGAATTTAAAAACTTTCGTGGAAAAACAAATGCCCCTCGATGACCGGACCATGATCATCGTTACGGCGGACCACAGCGCAACACATGGCGCAAATCACACAAACAGAACAGATTACACTCCTACGCGAATCCCGTTTATCGTCATTACGGCGAAACCGGTGACCGGGCTGCCGCTGGATAAATACTGGTCCGCCATCGACTTTCCTGCCACATTGCTGACGCAGCTCGGACTGCCCGTTCCGGAAACATTTATGGGGCAGGACCTCTTCGCAAAAGAAAATTTTGCCATCTCCTATTCCGCGCTGGACGGTCAACTTTACCTCCATACGCCGGAGAAGGGCAGACAGATCCTGCCCCGGCATCTGCTCCGCCGTTACTATCCGGGCTGGGAATAATTTTGTAAATCCATAAAAAAATTCCTGTTTCTAAACTTGTAAATACAGTAATCCGTGCTATCTTTCCCTATGTTCGTGAACTGACTGTAAAATCGGGGAAACTTATGAAAAATCAAATATTCCGGAAAAGGAATTTTATCTATCTGATTCTGCTTATCCTGCTTGCTCTGGCTGTATTCACCCACGACCGACAGGATATGTCCATTCTGGATGGCGGCACACAGGCAATGATCCGGAACTGGATCGGACCCGCCGGCGCCACCGTTTCAGCTTTTCTGTTTCTGATGCTCGGTCTTGCCGTGTATCCGATGCTCCTTCTGCTGTCTCTGGCGGCGATCCGGAATTTCCTGCCCTATCCGCTGGAACGGAAATGGTACAGTACCTGTCTGCTGGTCTGCACGCTGGGGATCGCCATCTGGTTTGCCATGTACCCTGCTTACGAACCGTGGCTGATGAAAACAGAAGAACTCGGTATCGGCAGGAATCATCTTGATGCCGCGGCAAGTACCCTCAGTGGCGGCGTTCTGGGACAATTTCTGGCAGCTCCCGGCAGTCCGGAAGAAATGTTCAGCGCTGGTCTGATCCGCCGTTTCATCGGTGAGATCGGCACGCTGGTCGTTGTCCTTGCCATGTTCCTGCCCACCCTGCTGATCATGCTCTATCAGGACGGCAAAGGGATCTTCACCGCCATCCGCGAAAAAAATCCGGTCACCGCTCCGCCGCCGGCTCCCGCCGCCGCCGCAACCGCCGACCGGAAACCTGACGATGACAAACCGCCCTTCGATGTGGATGATGAACCGCCGGCTGAACAGAAACCTGCCGGTCCGAAACCCATTGGCGGGATCCGCCGGACGTTGATCCGCTGGCTTTCCGGCTCGGATCTGCGGGATGAGATCCGGGAGGAAAAAGAAGCGCAGAATGCTCCGCCTGCAGCTGTTCCGGCGCAGGATCCGGAAGATGATTACCGTGTTCTGCCGCCCCGGGATATGACGCCGGAACCACAGAATACGCCGCCGCCGCTGACCACGATCCCGGCGGAACCGGAAACATTGCCGCCCCAGACACGGCGTCCGCCTGCCCCCCAGCGCGGAACTGCACCGGTCAACACCCCGGTGGGCGTCCAGCCGGGGATCCGTCAATTCGGTGATCAGGGCAGCGACAAAGCACCTGCGGAACCGGCGAACCGGTTCTGTGACGATTATGAACTGCCATCGGTCAAAATGCTGGATCAGCACAGTGATTCCAAGATGGAAGACACGGCTCATCTGGAGTCGGGCAAGGACCGTCTGCAGAAGACGCTGGACAGTTTTTCGGTGGCGGGTCATGT
The DNA here is from genome assembly GCA_045589595.1 of Victivallales bacterium. Classification (GTDB taxonomy): domain Bacteria; phylum Verrucomicrobiota; class Lentisphaeria; order Victivallales; family UBA1829; genus SIG77. Next base: position 190,470 of record JAZNPK010000032.1, on the reverse strand, counting down.
GGAAAACATCATTGTCGGACCCCGTGTCACGCGGTATGAAGTCCAGCTGGACGAAGGCGTGGAAGTGGGGAAAGTCACCCGTATTTCCCAGAATATCGCCATGACGATGGAAGTGCCGTCTCTGCGTATCCTTGCGCCGATCCCCGGAAAAAACGCGGTCGGCGTGGAAGTCCCGAACAAAAATTCCAGCATCGTGTATATCCGTTCCGTGATGGAAAGCGGCGCCTGGACCCAGTCGAAAATGGATATCCCCATCGTGCTGGGACGGGATGTGGAAGGCAATGCCATTGTGACCAATCTGGCGAAAGCGCCCCACATGCTGATCGCCGGTTCCACCGGTTCCGGTAAATCGGTTTGTATGAATACGCTGATCATGAGTCTGCTGTTCAAGTTCAGTCCGGATGAGTTGCGTCTGATCCTTGTTGACCCGAAAGTTGTTGAAATGCAGGCGTATGCGACCATTCCCCATCTGATCACGCCGGTGGTGAACGATCCCAAGAAAGTGCCGTTGGCGCTGCGCTGGGGCGTGAACGAAATGGAACGGCGGTACCGGATCATGGCAAAAGTTCTTTCCAAAGACCTGAAGGGCTTCAACAACCGTCCGAAAAGCGCGACACCGGTCCTGGACGATGACGGCTCTGTCATTCCCGATAAACTGCCGTTCCTGATCATCATCATCGACGAATTGGCGGATATTATGATGACGGAAGCCAAGAAGGATGTGGAAACCAGTATCTGCCGGATCGCCCAGAAGGGGCGTGCCGCCGGTGTCCATCTGGTCATTGCCACACAGACGCCCCGGAAAGACGTGATCACCGGTCTGATCAAAGCCAACCTGCCGGTGAAGATCGCGTTCAAAGTCGGTACGAATATGGACAGCCGTGTGATCCTGGATCAGGGCGGCGCCGAAAAACTGCTGGGTATGGGCGACCTGCTCTTCATGCCTCCGGGCGCATCCGTTCTGGAGCGTATCCAGATGACGCTGGTCACAGACGATGAGATCAAACGGATCGTGGATTTCTGTTCGGGTCAGGCGCCTCAACGGTTCAATGCGGATGTTCTTTCCGACGAAAATGCCGAAGACGAAAACGGGGCAAAAGGTCCCACCGCCGCAACTGCCGCCGACGATGAATGGGAAGATGATGAAGCCATATCGCCGGAGATCGTGGATTCCGTTGCGGCAAAATATCTCCAGCCCGGCGACTCCGATCTGCTGCGGCAGGCTCTGGAACTGATCATCAATGAACGGCAGGCAAGTACATCGTTCTTCCAGCGGCGTCTGGGGATCGGTTACAACAAATCTGCAGAACTGGTGGATCAGCTGGAACGCAGAAATATCATCAGCAAACCTCTGGGCGGCGGTCAGAAACGGGATATTCTGATCCTTGACGGTCTGGAGATCTCGGAATGACAGAGTGGAAGGACTGCACCCCATGATGACTGATCAGGATTATACGCCCGAAGATACCGAAACAGCAGATCTTTTCTCCTTTGCCGCCGACACGGAAACGAAGGAAACAGAAGAGCTGACACCGGAAATACCGCAGGACACCGTTCTCTCTGAACCGGAACCGGAAACAGAAACAGAAGAACCGGCGCCGGAGACATTGCCCCTGCTGAAACCCGCCATCAAAAAACTGCCGCTGATCTTTTCAGAACGGGCACCCGTTCCGACACGCGGCGGCGAACCGGAAGTCAAAGACAAACGGAAAAATAGCAGCAGTTCCGCCAAACGGCATAAAAATTTTGTTCCCCTTTCCGCGACGGAGATCCCTGCCGGAGCGACACCGGGTCAGGTGCTGGTCATGGCGCGCGAACGGGGCGGCTATACCTTTGATGATGTGAAGGAACTCACCCGGATCTCCCACAATTATCTGGCGGCACTGGAGCAGGACGATATCAGCCATTATCCGCAGCCTGTCTATGCCGCCGCCTATATCAGGAGTCTTTCAGAACTCTATCTGCTTCAGGAAGATGTGAAGAATATTCTTCATCAGCTTTATACGGAACTGCGTCCTTCGGCGAACCCGGTCCCGCAGGAAGTTCTCCAGAAAGTCAACAGCGAAAAACAGATCAACGAGGAAGAGGAACGGCGCATCACCCGCATCTTCACGGCGGCATTCATTTCTATCGGGATCGCCATCATCCTCGGCATCTGGGCGTTGACCTCCGCCGTTGTCCGGCATGTTCAGGAACAGGAAGCGGAGACACCGGCAGCCATCATCCAGACGGAAGCCGTAAAGCCCGCAGCGCCGCCCGTCCCCTTCGATCAGAAAAAATTTGAGATCTTCAATGCGGACAGAGTGCTTGATCTGGATACGCTGAAGCCCGGAAAAACACCGCAGGTCCGGCGCAGAAACTGAGATATGCCGACCTGCCGGAAAAATTGCGGCGCCTGCTGCATTGCACCATCCATTTCATCGCCGCTCCCGGGAATGCCCGATGGAAAACCCGCCGGAGTCCCCTGTATCCATCTGGATGAGCAGATGCGGTGCCGGATCTTTCATCAGCCGGACCGCCCTGCGGTATGCCGCTCTCTCCAACCGGAGGAAACGATGTGCGGCAGCTGCCGTGACGATGCAATGAAATATCTCACCGAACTGGAAAAACTGACCGTCCCGGGCGCATGATCATGGAAGAATGGCTGATCCCTCTCATCTGCGGCGGTATTGTTTTTCTCACTTTCACGGTGGAGGGGATCGCCGGGTTCGGCGCAACGGTTCTGGCGCTGCCCTTTGTTGCCATGCTGACGGGGATCGACAAAGCGGTGCCGATGCTTTCCACATGCAGCGTGATGCTTTCCGCCGCGATCGTCTGCAAATCGTTCCGGCACATAGACTTCAAAAAATACGGATTCATCCTGCTCCATGCGGGACCCGGTGTTCCCGCCGGTTTGTTTCTGATGGATCATCTGCCAAAAAATCTGCTTATGACATTGCTGATGTGCTTTATGTTTTTTGTGGGGATCCGCGGACTGGCAACGGCAAAACGGACAACGCCGCCGCCCGTCGGGACGAACGGCGGAAAACAGATCTTTCATCGGGTGGTCCTGTTTCTCGGCGGAGTCATTCAGGGTGCGTTCAGTTCCGGCGGGCCGCTGGTGGTGATGTATGCGTCAAAGGCTCTGCCGGACAAAGCGGTGTTCCGTGCCACATTGAGTACGCTCTGGCTGACGACCAATCTGACCATGATCACCAAATGGACCGTTTCCGGCACGGTCTGGACGCCGCGGCTGGGCATGATGATCCTCTGTCTGATCCCCTTTGTGCTTGGCGGACTGCTGACGGGTGATCTGCTGCACCGCCGTGTGGATCAGGTCCGGTTCCGTATTCTGATCTATTCCCTGCTGGTCACCGCGGGCGTGATTCCGGGCTTCAATCTGCTGCGGCAGCTCTGAATTTATTTTCCGTTCATCATGTCCGCCACATCTTTTTCCGGGGTGGTGATCCCCCGGATATCAAAGTTTTCCGCCAGGACCTTCATCACATCCGGCGTAAGAAACGCGGGGAATGTGGGCCCCAGCCTGATTTTTCTGAATCCGAGAGCCAGCAGAGCCAGCAGCACCGCCACCGCTTTCTGTTCATACCATGCGATGTCAAAGGAAAGAGGCAGTTTGTTCAGATCGTCCAGACCGAAGATCTCTTTGAGTTTCAATGCGATAAGTACGATGCTGTAACAATCGTTGCACTGTCCCGCATCGAGAACTGCGGGGATGCCGCCGATCTCTCTGGACACCAGTTTATGATAGCGGTACTTGGCGCATCCGGCAGTCAGGATCACCGTATCCGGCGGCAGTGCGGCGGCGACACCGGAATAGTAGGAACGGCTTGACTGTCTGCCGTCACAGCCTGCCATAACGATAAACCGGCGGATCGTACCGGAGCGTACAGCCTCAGCGATCCTGTCTGCCAACGCACAAACCTGTCCGTGAGCGAACCCGCAGACGAGTTCGCCGTTTTCCAGCTGCCGCGGCGGCGGACAGGTCTTTGCCAGAGCGATGATCTTTGAAAAATCTTTCATCCCGCCCGGCGGTCTGTCCGGAATATGCGGCACTCCGGGATATCCGGCGGCACCGGTGGTGAAAATGCGGTCGGCATAAGATGGCAGGACCGGGATAATACAGTTGGTCGTCATAAGAACGGGACCGCAGAATGAGGCGAAATCACTTCCCTGCCAATACCATGCGCCGCCGTAATTTCCGAAGAGATGCGGATATTTTTTCAATCCGGGATAAGCGTGGGCGGGCAGCATTTCCCCGTGGGTGTAAACATCGATTTCCTCATCGGCAGTCTGCATCAGAAGTTCTTTCAAATCAAGCAGATCGTGTCCGGAGACAAGGATGCCGGGGCGGATACCGGTTCCGGTTCTGACCGTGGTGATCTCCGGCGTACCGAAAGCGGCAGTATTGGCTTCGTCCAGCATCGCCATGGTCTTTACCGCCGCAGTTCCGGCTTCCATCACCAGTTCCAGCAGAACCGGTACGGATGTTTCGACTGCGCCCGCCGCCAGCGCCTTGAACAGAAACTGCCGGACGGCATCGTCTTCTTTTCCGAGGATGGCGGCGTGTTCGGCGTATGCGGCGATCCCTTTCAAACCGCAGATGAGCAGTTCGCGGAGGGAACGGACATTTTCATCGGGCGGCGGAACAAGACCGGCGTGATCGCTGTCCGCCAGTTCCTTTGCCCGGTTCAGTTGTGCGGCGATCCGGGCGGGATCGAAATTGGCGTTTGTCACCGTCATAAACAGGGAATGGGCGGCAAAGCGTGCGGTATTGCGGTCCGGTCTGCGTGTCAGAGCAATGATCTGCAGCTGCTGAAGGAGTTGATCCATCAGATTGGATGTGGCATCTGTTTTTCCACACATACCGGTCCGGGTGCAGCCTGTATTTCTGCAGGTTTCCTGACATTGCCGGCAGAACATTCTGTTTTCCATTTTCGTACCTCCTTGTGTTCTGTTTACGGGGGCGTTCCGTTCACAGATAGACAAGCAGGCGACTGAAAAAGTCTGTTCCGCAGAGATTTTTTTCTTTCCGTTTTACCGGATGCAATGGGGCAGCACATGCACAAGGGAGGCGGCACGGCTGTTGGACCCGGTCAGTTTTCCGGCGCGGATATCGTCTTCGTCGAGGACGGTACAGAGGATGTATCCGCCGTGATACCGGTTGAAATCGTAGATGATGGCGATCCTGCCGTCGGGGAGCTGCGCGGCATCGGGATACGACGTTTCGCAGCGGGGATCGAGCAGGATCCGTGCGTACCACGTTTTGCCGTTATCGCGGGAAAGTTCGGCAGTCATATTCCATCGTCTGCAGGAGCTGTCGTTGTGGATGAGCAGCAGTTCGCCGGACCGGAGTCTGCCGATGAAGGCTCTGGAGTTGGGTCCCGTCACCGCCGAGGGAACAGGTGCGCTCCAGGTATATCCCTGATCAACAGAAAACGCTTCATAATAACCGTGTTTCGTACGGATCAGCATTGCCAGTGTACCGGCATCTTTTTCGTAGATGGAATGTTCATCGAAACTGGCTTCATCTGCGGGGATCCGGACAGAACCGCGTTCCGTGAATGTGACGCCGCCATCTGTGCTGACCACCATTTTTGCGCCGGCAAGGTCTTCCGGACAGCGTTCATGATTTACGTTCCAGAGCGATACCGGCAGCGCCCAGGTGCCGTCGGCAAGGACAGCAGGTTTGTTCATCATCACGCCGTCGCAAATGCGGCGCGGAGCGGAAAAGACCAGTTCTCCGGCGGGGGCATCCGGTTCATCGCAGACGGAGATCCAGACACCGTGTCTGCCGTCAAAAATATCGCCTTTCTTTTCGGAACAGCACTGGGTCCAGAAGACAAACAGTCTGCCGTCCGGCGCACAGAACAATGCCGGATCAAAGGCGCGGATATTTTTTTCTTCCGGATCGATCACGCGGATGGGATCGCCCCAGGAAATACCGCCGTTATCGGAAATGGACAGCAGAACAAAGTTGTCGGGTCCCTCCCCGTTTCCACCGCCGTACCAGACAGCATAAAGTCTGCCGGAAGCTGTGGATTCGATACCGGGGATCCCCTGAAAGGTCCGGTTGGAAGGTTCATGTTTTTCGCCGGGAACAGAAATCATTGTATTCATATTTTTTCTCCTGTGCGGGATGTTTTTCCGGGACTACTATACAATGCCGGAGATTTTTTTGCAAGGAACCGGTGCAGAAATACAGAAAACAATTTGCATTTTTTTGCGGGCATGGTATTGTAAACATAATCCTGTAAGCTAACATACAAACATGAGGAAAAACAACATGGCGATCAAAAAAGTTTTGCGGAAGGATCTGACCGATAAACTCGGAATCACGGAACGTCTTGCCGGGCCCCGGTGCGACCTTGCCCCCAAAAGTCTCTGGAAACGGGAATGTGAATACGGCACCATTGAAAAAATCTCCCTGCAGATGGAAGAGGATTTCACCAATTACATTTATCTGTGTCTGCCGAAAGATATGCCCGCCCCCTACCGTGCGTTCATCTGCCTTCAGGGACACTCCACCGGGATGCATACATCCATTGCCGTTGACTGGCACGATGAAGTGACGCCGATCCCGGTGGAAGGCGACCGCGACTTTGCCATCGGCTGTATGAAACGGGGCATTGCCGCCATCTGTCTGGAACAGCGTGCCATGGGCGTTCACAGCGAAAATGTGAATCAGGAACCCGGCTGTCTCTGGCCGTCCGGTCTGAACACCCTTCTTCACGGCAGGACCATGGTTGGCGACCGCGTGTTCGATGTGGACCGTGTGATCGATTATATGGCGGAACGGGGCGATTTTGATATGACTCACGTGGGCGTTATGGGAAATTCCGGAGGCGGCACCACATCCATTTATGCGGGTGCGGCACTGACCCGTCTGACTCATGTGATGCCCTCCTGTGCATTCTCCACCTATCAGGCAAGTATCATGTCCATCCGTCACTGTATCTGCAATTACATTCCCGGTCTGCTGGAACTGGGCGAAGTTGCCGACATCCTCAGTCTCACCGCGCCCCGAAACCTGGTGCTGGTCTGCGGCAGATTCGATCCCATTTTCCCGCTGGCGGACGCGCAGAAGGAATTTGAACGGCTCCACGCTTTCTATGAGGAACAGGGTGCAGGCGGAAAATGCCACATGGTCATCGGGGAAGGCGATCACCGTTTCTACGCCGATGACGCCTGGAAAGTCATGCTGCCTCTGTGGCAGGAATAAGCAGGATGATCGACTTTGACAAACTCCGTGATCTGATCGCTGAAAAGGAATTGAACATCTATTCTGTGTGCGAATACGATCACGGAGAGATCCGCCGTGCCGATTTTCAACAGGCTGCCAACTGCAGAAACTGTTATTCTGTAGCAAAAGCATTTGTTGTAACAGCCATCGGGATGCTGGAAGACCGGGGGCTGCTCCATACGGATGATCCCGTATATCCCATTTTTCAGGACAGATTCCCGCCGGATCACGATCCCGCATGGAAACAGGTCACAATCGCCCACGCCCTGACGCATACCATCGGCATCGGACAGGGTTTTCTCGACATCGACTGCGATATTATGCCGGAATACGGAACGGACGATCTGCTGTCCATTGTCCTTTCCCGGAAATTGCCCCATCCGCCCGGAACAGTTTCCGTTTACAGCGACGGGGCGTTCTACCTGCTGTCACGCATCGTCACAGAAAAAACAGGCTTGCTCCTCAGCGATTTTCTCCGGACGGATCTGCTGGTACCCATGAAGTTCAGGGAATATGCGTTTTCGACCTGTCCGCAGGGATATCCCATCGGCGCAACGGGTCTGTATATCACAACGGACGATATGCTCAAACTGGGGATCCTGTATCTTCAGAACGGCATGTACGGCGGCAGACAATATCTCACGCCGGGATTTGTGCAGAAAGCTCTGGGCAGATTTGAATTCAAACCCTGTTACGGCGGCTTCGCAAAAGGCGGGATGTACGGTCAGTACCTTTATCTCAACAGAGACCGGCAGCAGGTCATTGCATTTCACGGGATCAATAAAACAAAGCCCGCCCACACCATCATTATGGATTTTCTCCACAGCACCGGAGTCTGACCGGATCAGAGAATGGCGTCGCCCTGCGCTTCAAGGGTACCGTCTGCAATGGCACTGCGGATCCGTTCCATCAGGGACAGGAAATAGTGGAGATTATGGATGGTGAGCAGCCGGATGCCCAGGATCTCATCCACATTCAGCAGATGTCTGACATAGCCTTTGCTGAAGTTTTTACAGCAGTAGCAGCTGCACAACGGATCCAGCGGTTCATCCAGGATCTCACGGTATTTTGCAGCTTTCGCCTGAACACATGTGCCGCCGCGGAGAAATGCGGAAGCGTGTCTTGCCAGCCGGGTGGGCATCACGCAATCGAACATATCGATCCCGCGTTTCACGCCTTCAAGGATCTGTTTCGGCGTCCCGACACCCATCAGATACCGCGGTTTGTCCTCGGGCAGATACGGTGCAGTCCAATCCATGGCGTGGAACATTTCCTCTTCTTTTTCGCCGACAGATACACCGCCGATGGCGTACCCGTTGAAATCCAGATCCACCATGGCTTTGACCGCCCGTTCCCGGAGATCTTTGAACACACTGCCCTGCACGATGCCGAACATCTGCTGACCGTCATTCAACGGCTGATTCCGGGACATATCCGCCCAGCGCAGAGTGATCTCCAGAGATTTTTCCGCATCTTCATGAGTGCAGGGATAAGGCGTACATTCATCGAACGCCATCACGATATCGCTGTTCAGATTCCGCTGGATCCGGATGGATTCACGGGGGCCGAGAAAAAAGCGCGATCCATCGATATGAGAGGAAAATTCCACACCGTCCGGCTTCATCTTCCGGAGTTGGGCAAGGCTGAACACCTGAAATCCGCCGCTGTCTGTCAGGATCGGATGCTGCCAGTTTTCAAACTGATGCAGACCGCCCGCCCGGGCTATGAGTTCATCTCCCGGACGCAGAAAAAGATGATAAGTATTGCCCAGAATGATCTGGGCGCCCAGCTCTTCCAGTTCCCGGGGCGACATGGCTTTCACAGTGGCTCTGGTCCCCACCGGCATAAATACCGGCGTCCGGATCACACCGTGGGGGGTCGCCAGCAAACCGAGTCTTGCCCGTGAGCCTCCGGTGGCGCGTTTCAACAGCGTGTAATGGGAGATCATGCGTTCACCAACATGCCTTTCATCAGATTTCCGGTCTCTTCCGGAGAATAGCCGAGAGCGGCAGCCAGTTCGCAGCCGAAGTCGAATGCGGCGCCCGGACCTCTGCCCGTCACCAGATTTTCACACCGTTCGGAAGGCTTGCCGGTAAATTGAAGAGTTGCCGAGCCGGACAGCTTTTCGCAGCCGGGGTAACCGGTGACCGTTCTGCCGCGGACGATCCCCGCAAATTCCAGGACCGCAGGAGCCGCGCAGATGGCAGCACAGATCTTTCCCGCACGATCCTGTTTCCGGAGCAGTTCGATCACTGCGGCATCATCCCGGAGATTGGTCGCGCCCGGCAGACCGCCGGGAAGAACAATGGCATCTGCCTGTTCAAAACATGTCTCTGCCAGAAGACTGTCCGCCTCCACGCGGATCCCGTGCGCGCCGGAAACGGTTCTGCTGTTCAAGCCCACCAGCGTCACGCTGCATCCCAGCCGTTTCAGAATGTCTGCCGGTGCCACTGCCTCGATTTCTTCAAAACCTTCCGCAAGAATGATAAAGACCTGTTTTTCCATCTGTGTTCTGTCCTTTTACGACACCCGATGATGCCGCTGATTCCTGTTTTTTACTGTACGCTTCATTCATTAATATGATACCGTTTTCCATTTTTTCAAGCCCGGTATTTGCTTTTTCAGGTACACGCGCTATAATACGGAACGATGAAGACTGACAACCATACACAGAAACACGGTTTTGAACTGATGCTGCCCGACGGCAGCAGCGTATTCTGCACCCTGCGGAACTCACCCCGGGCGGTGCGGATCAGACTGCGTGTCCTGCCCGACGGCTCTGCGGAAGTTGTACTGCCGCCTTTTACGCCCGAAATCAGCGCACGGAAGTTTGCGGAAAGTCAGATCCCGTGGCTCTACAGGATCCTGAAACGATCCGCGCAGACAAGTGAGATCCCCGCATTTCCCCGGTCTCTTTCTCTGAAATATCTGGGCGGGGACTTTGCCATTCAATATCATTACAGACCTGTCCGCTGGGCAGGAGCGAAGTACGATCTGGACCGGAAGATCATTCACGTCAGCGGCGCGGTGATGGATGAAAATGCCGTGCGGAACGCCCTGTGCGATGTGATCAAACGCTGCACACAGGAATGTATTTTTCCGCATCTGGAAGGGCTCGCGGGAAAATTCGGCTTCACACCCGGACAATGTACCGTCCGGATCCAGCGCGGAAGATGGGGCAGTTGTTCCTCACGGGGCGGGGCGATCTCTCTGAATGCGCTGCTGCTGCTTCTGCCGGATGAGATCGTGGAATATATCCTCATCCATGAGCTTTGTCATCTGCGGCAGATGAATCATTCGGATGCCTTCTGGAGGGAAGTGGAAAAATTTTGTCCGGATCACCGGAAATTGCGGAATGAACTCCGGAAAAGAGAGAGGGGGCTGGGTGCTTATTTTTTACAAAACTGACAAATCTGCCAAATATGACCAACATAAGAATCGTTGCCGGAATGTTGATAACTTGTCAATAACTTAGCGTTTTCTGTCGTATGTCATTGAAAAAAATTTTTTTTACGCTCATTCTGAAAAAATTCCGTTTTTTTTCAAAATTTCGCTTGACTTTTGAGAAGTTGACAGAATAACAGCGGGGGCGTCAAAAAAGTTTTTCAGGTACAAAATTTCCTAACTTAGCGCAAATGTAACACCTTCTGCATGTGTCAAGTGGGAAATGGAAAAATATTTCAAAAAAATTTTCAAAAAAAGACTTGAGATAACTGCAAAAAGGTGATACATTGTTGGTGTTGATAACATGGTGTGAAAAGACCGCCGGATCACGGATGAAGATGATGTTGTATCTTACCTGCGAGAGTTTGTTTGACGCTGGGGGTGATATCCGGACGGGTCTGCGGAACTGCGTGCAGTTTGCAGGAAAGAGATGGAAAAACTGCGGCTGCGTGAGCAGTAGAGAGAGTTGAGAAAGCAGGTAAGGAAGCAATGAACGAAACAAATGCAGATGCAGTGCATCTGTGGCAGTCTGTCTGTCATTTGATCAGGCAGCAGTCCCAGAGTGCATACGACACGTATTTTCAGGATATCGTGCCGTTGTCTTGTGACGGAACGGAGTTCCGGCTCGGGATCGGTGACGATTTTGCGGCGGAATGGATCCGGGAAAATTACGGTGATATTCTTTCCGACGCTGTTTCATCTGTCTGCGGCGGGCCCCGTGAGATCCGTTTTGAATTCGGTCATATTGCGCCGCCGGTGGCTCTGCTCCCTGCACCGGAACCTGTCCGGACGGAAGCTGCCGCTCCGGAAAAACCTGCGGAAGCACCTGCCGGGATCATCTGCCGCACTGCCGAAAACTGTCTGGCGGAAAATACCTTTGCCAACTTTGTTGTGGGCGAGGAAAACCGTTATGCTTATGTAGCGGCGACGACGGCGGCACAGACGCCGGGTCAGTGCAATCCGCTGTACATCTACGGCGGGTCCGGTATGGGTAAGACCCATCTGATCCAGGCGGTCGCCAACGAAGTTGCGACGCGGAATCCGAAGGCAGTCATCCGCTATACGACCTGTGAAGAATTTCTGAACGAATATATTTCATCCCTCCGCAGCAAAAGCGATTCCCGTTTCCGGGAACGGTTCCGCAATGTGGACCTGCTGCTGGTGGACGACATTCATTTTCTCGGCGGAAAAGCGCAACTTCAGGAAGAGTTTTTCAATACGTTCAACGCCCTGCACAATGCCAGCAAACAGATCATTATGACAAGCGATAAACCGCCTGCAGAGATCCACGGTCTGGAAAAACGCCTTGTCACCCGTTTCCAGTCCGGCATGACCATGCAGATCACGGCATCCACGTATGAAACGCGTCTTGCCATTCTGCGGCAGATGCAGGAAACGATGCCCCAGAAATTCCGGGAGGAAGTGCTGACATTTCTGGCATCCCATATCACGTCCAACATCCGTCCGCTGAAAGGGGCGGTGGTCCGTCTTTCCGTCTATGCGGCGGCGGGTCAGGACATCACACGGGAACAGGCGGAAACGATCCTTGCCGACCTGCTGGATCAGGAAGCGGAGGAAAAAAATCTCAGTCTGTCTCTGGAATCGATCCAGAAAGCGGTTGCCGATTATTTCGGGCTTCAGGTCCGGGATCTCACCGGATCGAAACGGCCGAAAAATATTTCCGATCCGCGTATGATCGCCATGTATCTCTGCCGGAAACTGACCAATACATCCCAGCAGGATATCGGAGCTGCCTTCGGCGGCAGGACCCATGCCACGGTCATCCACGCGATCAAACAGATCGAAAAAGAACTGCCCCGGGACGAAGGTATGCGCCACGCGGTCTCCATGATCCAGCGTTCCCTGCAAAACTGATCCCGTCAGAAAAAACGAAGGAGGAGTCATGAGAAAAACCGCCGACCTTCACACACACACGCCGCTCTGCGGTCATGCTGCCGGAGAGCCGGAAGATTTTGCACGGCAGGCGATCAGAGTCGGTCTGACATGTTACGGCGCAAGCGACCATTTCCCCCTGCCGGAAGGCTATCCCGAGGACGACAGTATGCGCCGGGAAGAACTTCATCCCCGCTACCGGGACGACTGGATGGTCCGGCTGCGGAACACATTGGAAGGTTCCGGCGTGGAACTCCTGTACGGCACTGAATTTGATTATCTTCCCGGTCGCATGGAATGGACAAGACCCGCCATGGATGCCGAACCTTTTGACTACCGCATTTCGTCCATTCATTTTTTGGATTATTTTTCCGTTGACAACGAACGGAATCTGGCTCGCTGGGACGAAGTGGGCGGCGCTGACGGACTCTGGGCGGGATACGCAGAGACCATGGCGCAGATGGTGGAGGAAGGCGGTTTCGAGATCATCGGCCACATGGACCTGCCGAAAAAATTCGGCATCTATCCCTCCGACCGGAGTCGCTACGCGCGCGCCATGAAAGATGTGCTGCATCTCGCCGCTGAAAAAGGCATTTGTATGGAACTGAATACTGCCGGATTGAGAAAGCCGGTGGGAGAGATCTATCCCGCCCCGGAGATCGTGCGGCTCGCTTTTGAAGCCGGTGTGGGCATCACCCTCGGTTCCGATTCGCACGCTCCCTGTGAAGTGGGGAAGGATTTCGACCTTGCCATCCAACTGGCAAAGTCTGCCGGATACCGCTCCGCATGGATGTTCCGCAAAAAACAGCCCGTTGAACTCCCCTTTGACTGATGATGGAATCACACGCCCGGAAATGGCAGACCATGGCGGAAAATGCCGTCAGGATCCTGGAAACGGTACACGCCGCAAGAAACAGAGACGGCGTCCCCGCTGACCGGACACTGGCAAAAATCTGCCGCAGTGACCGCCGCTTCGGTTCGCGGGACAGACAATTTTTTCATCTTGCCGTTTTCGCTTTCTACCGCTGGTCCGGATGGCTCCGCCATCTTCCCGGCAATGATCTCAGAACACAACTCGCCGCCGCGCTGCTGCTGGAATCGCCGGACCCCATGCCCCCTGCCGGAGCGTTTCTGGCGGAAAACTGTTTCCCCGGTACGGACCTTGCAGGATGCACAACACCGGAAATGCGTTTCAAAGCACTCTGCGGTCTGGATATGACCGATACCGACCTCGTCCCCCTCTGGGCATCTCAAGCCCTTGCAGAAGGCGCGGAACGGGGTTTCCTGCCGTTTCTGCGGACGCGGTCGCCCCTCTGGGTCCGTGTGGTTCCCGGCGCGGAGGCGCAGGCGGAGGCGGAATGGATCAACGCGGGTCTTGTCTTTGAGCGTCACAAAACCATAACCAATGCGTACCGTTTTCCGAACGACCGTATCCGCTTTGATTCCATGAAGTTATGGAAGGACGGTCTGATGGAGATGCAGGATCTGTCCAGTCAGTGTATCGGTCTGGCGGCGGATGTCCGTCCGGGTGAACACTGGTTTGATCCCTGTGCGGGCGGCGGCGGCAAAACGTTGCAGCTGGCATCCCTGCTCCGCAGCAGCGGCAGTGTAACGGTCCACGACATCCGCTCCTTCAAGCTGGATGTGCTTCAGGAGCGCGCCGGACGGACGCCTTTCGGAAGTCTGATCCGCCGGACGGAACAATTTGTTCCCGGCACGCTGTTCGATGGTGTGCTGCTGGATGCGCCCTGCAGTTCATCGGGCAGATGGCGGCGCGATCCTGATTCCCGCTGGCTTCATACGGAAAGTCCGCTGCCGGAGATCACGGCATTGCAGTACGATCTTCTCTGCAAAGCGGCGAAATCCGTCAAGCCGGGCGGCAAACTGATCTACGGCACCTGTTCCGTCTTTGCCGCCGAGAACAAAGAACTTGCACAACATTTTCTTTCTGAACACGATAAAGAATTTGAACCCATGCTGTTCACCTGCCCCTTCACCGGCAGATCCGTTTCCATGCTCCAGACATTTCCCGGCGACGGGGATTGCGACGGCTCTTTTGCGGCGGCATTCCGGAGGAAAAACGGATGAGTTACCGGGATATCCACAGTCATCTGCCGCCGGAACCGGGGGTGTTCCGCATTTTTTCGGCACTGACGCCGGAGCCGGTTCCAAACAATATGTTTTTTACCGCCGGGATCCACCCGAAAGACGCAGAACAGTTTCGGTTTGAAGATTTTACATCCATCTGGAATCATCCGGACTGCATCGGGATCGGCGAGTGCGGTCTTGACCGGCGCTGTCCGGTTCCCCTGCCGGAACAGTTGAAAGTTTTCCGGCGACAGGCGGAACTGGCGGAAACGCTCGGCAAGCCCCTGATCCTTCACTGTGTGCGGTGTCACGCGGAGATCCGGCAGCTCAAAAAAGATCTGAACAGTTCCGTGCCGTGGATCATTCACGGATTCCGGGGCAATGAAAAAACGGCGTTTTCCTTTCTGGAAGACGGCTGTTATCTTTCCTTCGGGGAAGGTCTGCTCCGTGATGCGGGCAATCTGGAACCATGGTTCCACAAGATCCCTGCCGACCGCATCTTTTTTGAAACGGATGAAGCCGCCGTGGATATCCGGGCGGTTTATGCGATGGCGGCATCCCTCCGCGGAATCAGCGTGGATGCCCTGAATGAACAGGTCCGAAACAATGTGGAAAGGGTTTTTCATGTCCGCTGAAACCGCAGATTGGCAGAACCGGACCCGTCTGTTGACGGGAGATGAGGGGATGGATCGCCTGAGCCGCGCTCACGTACTGGTGATCGGTCTGGGCGGTGTGGGCGGGATCGCCGCTGAAATGATCGCCCGCGCCGGGATCGGAAAAATGACCATTGCCGACGGCGATGTGTTTGAGGCAAGCAACCGGAACCGTCAGATCGGCGCATTATTGTCCACGGCAGGCAGAAGCAAAACGGAAGTGATGGCGGAACGGCTCCGGGACATCCATCCGGAACTGGAACTGGAAACGGTGAATGCCTATCTCAAAAACGAAACCATGACCGCGCTGCTGGATCAGGCACCGTACGATTGCGTGCTGGATGCCATCGACAGCCTTTCCCCCAAAGTCCAGCTCCTGTGTCATTGCGTCCGGAAAAAGATCCCTGTGATCAGCTGTATGGGCTCCGGCGCACGCCTGGATCCGGAACTGGTACGCTGCGCTGACATCAGCAAAACGGAACATTGCACCCTTGCGCGGGCAGTACGGCACAAACTGAAAAAAGAAGGGATCACCGGAGGCATACCGGTGATTTTTTCGCCGGAAGATCCGGTTCCGGGTTCCGTGATCGGCTGCAACGAAACAGAAGATGGCAAATCCGTGATGGGGACGATTTCCTATATGCCCGCCATTTTCGGCTGTCATTGTGCGGCGGCAGTGATCCGGACGCTGCTCAACGGATGCGACGGTACGTGCCGTCCGGATTGTGTTTGATCCGGCTCATGATCTCCAGCGCGATGGCAGTTGACATCAATTCCTGAGCGGACAAACCGGTTTCAGCAGCCAGAGCATCCAGCGAAAGATCGCCCTTCTTCAAAGCAGACAACATGGCACCGGCGGCAGGACCGAGCTGAATGATGTCGTCGTTATCCTCCTCACCGGCTCCGGCAGGAGCATCGGGGATCACACCGTCGGCGGCATCTTCCCGGAGGATGGAGGACCCGGCATTGAAACTGTCGAAACCGGGCAGGAAATCAAATTCTTCCAGCACATGTTCAAAGGATTCGATCAGGACAGCGCCTTTCCGGATCAGGGTGTTGCATCCGCCTGCGTTGTCGGCATCCACATTTCCCGGCACGGCAAAGATCCGTCTGCCCTGTTCAATGGCTTGCGCCGCCGTGATGAGCGAACCGCTGTTCAAACCTGCTTCCACCACGATCGTTCCCTGTGACAACCCGGAAATAATACGGTTCCGCATGGGGAATGAATGACGCGTCGGTGAAAATGTCATGGGAAATTCACTGATGACCGCTCCGCCCGTTGCGACGATATCGCGCGCGAGCTGAAGATTCTCCTGGGGATGCAGACGCGCCAGACCGCTGCCCAGCACAGCAACCGTTTTTCCGCCCGCATTGACCGTGGCGCGGTGAGCAATGGTATCGATCCCCACCGCCAGTCCGCTGACCACCACCCAGTTTGCGTAGGAGGCGGATTCCGCCAGACGGCGTGCCATCATTTCACCGTAATGCGTTGCATTGCGGGTACCGACCATGGCAATGGCGCGGGTGTTGACCGCATCCGGCAATTTTCCCCGGACGTACAGGCAGACCGGCGCATCGTGGATCTCCCGGAGCGGGGCGGGATAATTCTCATCAGAACGGATCAACAGTTCCACACCGCCCCGTTCGATCATACGCATTTCTTTTGCCAGATCCACGGAATCTTCCCAGTGGACCAGTTTATATGCCAGTGATTCACTGATGCCGGGAATACGGAGCAATTCCTTTTCCGGCAGGGTAAAGATCCCTTCCGCAGAACCTGTAAATTCCAGAAGGGCGGCAAGCCGGACGGGACCGATGCCGTTCAGCATATTCAGAACAAGATATGCTTCCCGTTCAGTCACGGCAGGCACCAATGGCTTTCAGGATCACAGCATCATCTGCCTGATCGTAAACAAAACAATCGCCGATAGCACGGGGGAGGACCAGACGCTTTCTGCCGCCGATGTTTTTCTTGTCGCCCTGCATCACATCCAGCACCGCTTCCGGCGTAAATTCATTGCAGGAGACCGGCAGACCGTACCGCCGGAACAGATCGATCACCCGTTCCGCAGTGGCGGGAGAGAGAAAACCGAGAAATTCCGCAAGACGCGCCGCGACTGCCGTACCGTATGCGACAGCCTCACCGTGAGAGAAGCCGCAGAAATTCTGTAATTTTTCCAGAGCGTGTCCGAAACTGTGTCCCAGATTCAGCAATGCGCGGTCGCCCTGTTCTTTTTCATCTCTGGCAACAACGGCGGCTTTGAGTCCGCATGACCGGGCAATGGTTCGGGTGATCAGCGCCATATCTTTCAGTTTCAGGAATACATCTGCTTTTTCCAGCAGCAGTTCAAAAAGTTCCGGATCGAACAGAACGGCATGTTTCAGTAATTCAGCACTTCCGCCGCGGATCTGATCGTCCGGCAGCGTTTTCAGCAAAGCCGTATCCATCAGCACAAGATCCGGCTGATGAAATGCGCCGATGAGATTTTTTCCTTCGGGCAGGTCCACCGCAGTTTTTCCGCCCACAGACGAATCGATCATGGCAAGAAGACTTGTGGGGATCTGGATGCAGCGGATCCCGCGCATATAGATCGCAGCGGCAAAACCCGCCATATCACCGGTAACACCGCCGCCCAGAGCCACGATCACACCCTTCCGGTCCAGACGATTGCGGAATGCGGCACGGCAGATCTCTTCCACCACTGCAAAATTCTTGGAACTTTCTCCCGCCGGGAAACTGTGGAGTCCGCAGGATGCAGCCCCGCAGGAGCGGATCAGAGCAAGGACTTTTTCGCCGTACAGACGCTCCGTATTGGAATCCGCCACCAGCAGAACAGGCAGACCGGACAACTGTCTTTTCAGCACATCGGCGCATCCGGGCATATCCAGCAGACCGGGCGCGACAAGGATCTTGTAGGAATCCGCACCCAGTTCGACCGGCACTTCAAACATACTGCTCATACTGCGGATCAATCCCTGACTTCACTGCCCCATTCTTTCAGGCGGGCGGAAATAAATTCAATGATCTGCCGGTGTTCGTCCTTACCGGTCCCGTTCACCTGCATAATGGGTTCGCCGAACTCAAACCAGACCGGCAGTTTCCGGCGGATCGGTCCCAGATCCTTGCAAAGTTTTCCATTGGCAAGAAAATCTGTACGCAGTGCCAACGGCAGGATCGGAACACCGGCGCGTTTTGCCAGTTTCACACCGATGGTATTGAAATGTTCCGGTTCAAAAACAACAGACCGGCTGGACTGGGGGAAAATGATCACGGTCCTGCCTGCAGCAAGGCGTTTTTCCCCTTCTTCCAACACAACTTTGAGGTCGTCCCGGGGGTTGCTGCGCGTGACCGCGATACATTCCAGTTTCCGCATGATATTGCCGAAAAACGGCACATCCAGCAGCGACTGCTTGATCACAAAGCAAAAGTCTTTCCGGGGACGGAGAAACGCATGGATCACCGCCGTTTCCAGCAGACTCATGTGGTTGGCAATGATCACACAGGGACCATCCACTTTCTGAATGTTGTTCAGACCGCGGAGATGGATCCTGCCGCCGCAGCTTTCCGTGATCCGGAAGTTCCGCAGAGAATATTCCGTCTGGATCTCTGCCGAAAAATCAGTGTGCTTCGCCAGATAACCGGAACGGCAGAACACAAAAAAATTCCGGAGATAAAATGAAAGACGGGTGCCGAGGGTGATGTATTCCCAGATGGAACGGGGGAAATTTTCCGGCGTATCATAGAAATCGCCGGGAAAACTGTTGTAATCGGGGAGTTGTTTTCCGTCAGCCATGATTCACGCTTCCTTTCCGGCGGCGGCGAGTTCGCGGAGCGTCACTTTGCCGTCATAAAGTGCTTTCCCGACAATGGCGCCTTCCAGATTGGGCATTCCCAATGCCGCCAGATTTGCGATGTCCGCCGCAGATGAAATTCCGCCCGAAGCAATAATGGAACAATCCGGAACCAGCTGACAGAGATTTTTCACGGACGCAAGATTCGGTCCGCAGAGCGCACCGTCTGTGGCAATATCGGTGAAAATGATCCGGCAGACGCTGAAAAGATACAGTTTTTTTGCAAGGGTGAAGGCATCAACGGAACTGGTTTCTATCCAGCCGCGGAGAGCGACCTGCCCGTTTTTGGCATCGATCCCCACCACGACCCGGTCCGCCCCGAACGCAGAAATAAATGATTCCGCCAACGCGGGATTTTCACAGGCAGCCGTACCGAGGATCACACGGGAGATCCCCAGATCAAACACTTTTTCAGCATCTTCAATCGTCCGGATGCCGCCACCGAGTTCGCAGGGGATCTTCACCGCACTGCAGATGGCTTTCAGCGCATCCAGATTCACAGGATGACCGGCTTTCGCGCCGTCCAGATCCACAAGATGAATGATCTCTGCGCCCGCGTCTTCCCATGCTTTCGCCTGTGCTGCCGGGTCGTTGCCGTAAACGGTTTCTTTGGCGTAGTCGCCCTGAAAGAGACGGACACAGTTGCCGCCGCGGATGTCAATGGCCGGAATGATCTTCATGCAGAAAGACTCCTTATCAAGATTTCAAAAAATAAATGTTCCGGCATAATATACAACCATATTATGCATTTTTAAAACATTCTGCGCAAAAAGTGTTTGATTTTTCCCGCTTTTCAGGGTATATTTTACAAAAAACAGCCCCCGGCTGCTGTTATTGTGTCAATTTTATATCAGAAAGGTCATTCCGCCCATGTTGAAATGTATTCTTGCCGCAGTTCTCTGTGCTGCGATCCTGCCGTTGGCGGCTCAACACAGAAAAGATCTTCCTCCGCCCAAAAAAGAAACGCCCGCCGCAAAAAAAGAGCAGCAGAAAAAGGCGCCTTATACTTTCGTCAAACTGTTCCGGTCCAATGCCGACCCCGAAAAATATGATGATCCCGCCAAGGCGGCGGAACTGTTCAAACAGCGGGAAACACTGGTGAAAAAACTGCACGATACCCAGCGTCAGATCGTCAGAAATGACAATCGCGCCCGGAAGATCCATCAGGAAATGAAAAAGCTGATGGACGAACTGACCATCATCATCGAAAGCCGGGAAGAAGTCAAAAAGATCAATTCCGACCTCAAAAAACTGGATGGTGAACTGGATCAGCTGCCCCTCAAAGGTGCAAAAAAGCCCGAACCCGAAAAGAAAAACAAGCCCCAAAAGTAAGACAAGCTCATGGACGATATCAGCAAATTGATCGATGGCAAGACCATCTCCGCACAAGTCAACGCAGAAACCGCTCTGGAAGTGGCGGAACTGAAAGAAAAACACGGCGTCACTCCCGCATTGGCTGTGATCCTTGTGGGCGAAGATCCGGCATCCCAAGTCTATGTTTCACGCAAAGCAAAAATGTGCGTCGAACTGGGGATCCGCTCCGAAAAAATCGTCCTTCCCACCGAAACCACACAGGCGGAACTGATGGAAGTGATCGACCGCCTGAACAAAGATGATTCCATCCACGGCATCCTGGTGCAGTCTCCCCCGCCGCCGCAGATCGATGAAAAAGCCATCATTGACGCCATCGATCCCATGAAGGATGTGGATTGCTTCCACCCGCAGAATGTCGGCAAAGTCCTGCTGGGGGAACGGACCGGTTTCCTCCCCTGCACGCCCTGGGGCGTCACTGTCCTTCTGGAACGGTCCGGCATCACCACCGCCGGAAAAAATGTAGTCGTTCTCGGCAGATCCAATATTGTGGGAAAACCCATGGCGGCTCTGCTGATGGGAAAAGGTTTTACCGGTGACGCCACCGTGACTGTGTGCCATTCCAGAACAAAAGATCTGGCAGATCATACCCGCCGCGCCGATATCATCGTGGCAGCCATCGGCAAACCGGAATTTCTGAAGGGCGATATGGTGTCCGATGGCGTCGTCGTAGTGGATGTGGGCATCAACCGCGTCCCCTGCGAAACCACAAAGACCGGATTCAAACTGGTGGGCGATGTTGCCTTCGATGAAGTAGCGGCAAAAGCCTCACGCATCACCCCCGTTCCCGGCGGCGTCGGTCCCATGACAATTGCCATGCTGATGAAAAACACCGTCCGGGCGTGCCGCATGAAAATCGGATCGTAACCTATGAAAAAGCTGAAGATCGGCATCAGTGCCTGTCTGATCGGATTGAAATTCCGCTATAACGGCGAATCAAAATTCAGCCAAACCATTATCGACCGCCTCGGCAGTAAAGTCGATTTCATCCCCGTATGCCCCGAAGTGGAATGCGGTCTCACGATCCCCCGTCCGCCGATGCATCTGGAGGCGTCCCCCCGCGGGACACGACTGAAAGTCACGGAAAACAGCGCCGATGAAACGATGCGTATGACAAACTGGGCGGAAAATAAACTGGATCAGCTGGAACGGATGGGCATCAGCGGATTTCTCTTTAAAAGCAAATCCCCCAGCTGCGCCCTCGCCAGTGCAAAATTGATGCTGCCCGGCGGAAAACGCACCATCACCGAAGCGGAAGACGGCATCTTTGCCGCCATGCTCAAACGCCGGTTCCCCAAAATGATCATCGGGGAGGAAAAGGACCTCGACGAATTTATGCGGTCCCTCGGCATCGCAGACCCGCAGTAAAGATCAACACCGTCACAACGGCAGATCGATCTCTGTTACGCCGTCCTCTTCCAGATAAGGCATCTCCTCGTGGACCGTGGCATCCTGCGCGATCTGAGCCGTATCCATCTTGATGTATTTTACCGTTCCATTGGCAAGCACGGTACCGGAACGATCCATGATCACCGCATCCACTATAAAAAATCGGGATGTTTCCCGGCTGACAACGCCCCGGGCGATCAGGTCCGTATCATAAGGGACCGGTTTGCGGTAAGCGGTATCCAGCGAAATGGTCACTCCGAAATCATCTTCCACGCCGCCGTGCTTCGCCCACAGACCGCGCAGCCCCATCTCATCCAGCATGGCAGTGATCAGACCGCCGTGGACGCGGCCGGGATAACTCTGATGCCAGTCCCGGTAACGGAAAAGAGAAACCACACTGCCGTCTTCCATATTGTAAAACGGTGCGCGCAGTCCATACGCATTATCCAGTCCGCAAACAGCACACATCCGGCTGTTCCGCTGTTTGGAGATCACTTTCATCCGTATCATCCTTTCATTTTTTCAAATTCCGGGGCAAATAAAAAACGCACAGTCCGGAAACTGTGCGCGTTGTGTTTCAAATGAAACCGGGAGTATTTCAGCCTCTGCGTCCGCGGAGACGACCCCGTGTCAGGAAGCCATCGTAATTCTTCATCACGAGATGGGATTCCATCTGGCTGAGGGTATCAATGGTCACACCCACAATGATCAGCAGACTGGTACCGCCGAAGAAGGAGGACACATTATACGGAATCTTGAGCCAGACATACAGCAGGGAGGGGAAGATCGCCAGACCGGTCAGGAAGACCGAACCGGCAAACGTCACACGCGTCATGGTATCATCAAGGAAGTCTGCCGTCGGTTTGCCCGGACGGATACCGGGAATGTAGGCACCTTCTTTCTTGAGATTGTCAGAAATCTGAAGCGGGTTGAACATGTTCGCCACCCAGAAATAGGAGAACGCCATGATCAACAGACCGTACATCACCATGTAGGAGTAGGACCCGTGATTGAAATACTGGGTCAGGTTGCGGATCCATTCCACGGGGACCCAGGAGAAGATCATGGGCGGGAAGATCATGATCGCACCTGCGAAAATGATCGGCATAACACCCGCAAAGTTGACCTTCAGGGGCATGTAGGTGTTACCGCCGGCAAGTTTGTTGCCAACTGTTTTCTTCGCCATCTGGATCGGAACTCGCCGCATACCCTGCGTCAGCATCACCGTCAACGCCGTCACCACTGCAAAAATCAGCAGCAGGAGGAACAGATGCGCCAAGCGGAATTTACCACCGGCTGCCGTCTGACCGCTGGCTGCCATATCGATCAGTGCCGATACCGCCTGAGGCAGACGTTCGATGATGTTGATCGTAATGATCAGCGACACACCGTTGCCGATGCCGTGTTCTGTAATGCGTTCACCGAACCACATGAGGATCATGGTGCCGCATGTCAGAATGATCATGGACATCAGCACAAATCCCAGACCGCCTTCTGTCACCAGAGGCCGCATCGGCGTCGGAAGACCAAGCCGTTCCGGCTTCATCATCGCCACTGCCGCCATGGCACCCTGAATGATACAAATGGCAATCGTCAAATAACGGGTGTACTGATTGATACGCGCATAACCCACTTCGCCTTCACGTTTCAGTTTCTCAAGTGCAGGAAGTACCGGCGTGAGAAGCTGAATGATGATGGACGCGGAAATGTAAGGCATGATACCAAGGGCACCGATCGCAAACTGCTGAAGGGCACCACCGCTGAAAATATCAACGATGTTCAAAATACCATTGGCTGCCGCACTTTCCGAGGCAAGCTGATTGAAATACTCCGAAAGATTCGCCGTATTGACACCGGGACACGGGATATTCGCTGCAATTCTGCACAAAACCACAATGCCTGCGGTAAACAGAATCCGCTTTCTCAGTTCCTTCACTTTGAAGGAGTTAATAAATGCTGAAAACATATATCCTCATTTTCCGGCGCGGCTTTCACACCGCGCCCGTTAGGTGTGAACGGGATTCCCCGGACACTCGCTCATCTTATTTGGATTCGATCACTTCCGCCGTACCACCGGCAGCTTCGATCTTCGCTTTCGCCGCAGCAGAATATTTTTCCGCTTTGAACGTGAAAGCTTTCTTGATCTCGCCATTGCCGAGGATCTTCAGCGGAGCAGCTGTCTTGCCGATCAGACCTTTTGCGCGGAGCGCATCCGTGTCAATCACAGTGCCGGCTTCAAACACTTCATCGATATCCTGAATATTTGCAACGTTGTAGATCAGTTTCACACCGTTGCTGAAACCACGTTTCGGAATCCGGCGGAAGGACGGTGTCTGACCGCCTTCAAAGTGATGACGGATCGCTGCGCCCGTACGGGAACGCTGACCCTTTTCACCGCGACCGGCAGTACCGCCGAGACCGGAACCATCACCACGACCTCTGCGGGTCTTGGCTTTTCTCGAACCGGGAGTCGTCTGCAATTCATGCAATTTCATAATTTGCCTGCCTTCCTGATTAGATCTTACCGCGTTTTTCCATGACTTCCGCTTTGGAATGCATCATGGCAATAGCTTCAAAGGTGGCTTTCACCACGTTCGCCGGGTTGCTGGAACCCAGAGATTTGGCAAGCACGTCAACCACACCAGCCAGGCTGAGGATCGCACGCATGGTGCCGCCGGCGATCAACCCCGTACCTTCAGAGGCAGGGCGGATCAGAACTTTGGAACCGCGGAATTTTGCTTCAACCGTATGGGGGATCGTCGTGCCGCGGACAGGAACACAGATCATGTTCTTGCGGGCAGCTTCGCCGCCTTTACGGATCGCATCGGAAACTTCATTCGCTTTGCCGTAGCCATAACCCACTTTGCCATTGTGGTCACCCACAACAACCAAAGCACCGAAACTGAAGTTTCTGCCGCCCTTGACAACCTTGGAGCAGCGGTTGATGCTCAGCACGACTTCTTCTTCACCACCGACCTCTTTCTGGGAGGCGTTGAAGGCACGTTCGTCCGTTTTCACCGGAGACTCGTTTTTCGTTTTTTCAATAGCCATTGCGTTTCTCCTCAGAATTTCAGACCGGCTTCACGGGCAGCATCTGCCAACGCTTTGATCCGGCCATGATACTTGGCACCACTGCGGTCAAACACCACAGTCGTGATACCGGCAGCCAAAGCTTTGGCACCAGCCAGTTTGCCCAGTGCAGCAGCCGCTTCAACATTGCGTTTCAGATTCAACGCCTTGAAGTCAGCAGACAGCGTGGATTCAGCAGCCAGCGTAACAGCTGCATCATCATCGATGAACTGGACATAAATATTGTTTGCCGTCAGTGTGACACACATCCGGGGCCGCGCTGCCGTACCGCTGATTTTCTTGCGGAGACGGAGATGACGCAGCGTCTTCTTGAATTTGGAATCTCTGATCATTTTTCAAATCCTTTCATCACGCGTTGGTCTTGCCCGGCTTGATCACAACGTGTTCATCCGCATAACGGATACCTTTGCCTTTGTAGGGCTCCGGCTTCTTGAACCGTCTGATACGGGCGGCAACTTCACCGACCAACTGCTTGTCAAAACCTTCGATCAGGATCTTGACACCATCAGTGATCGTCATCTTGATGCCTTCCGGCACGATGTATTCGATGGAATGGGAATAACCCACATTCAGCGTCAGTTTGTTGCCGGCGAGAGTGGCTTTGTAACCAACGCCAACGATCGCCAGTTCCTTTTTATAGCCGTTGACAACACCGAAAACTGCATTGTCAATCAGACTGCGGATCAGCCCATGGAGCGCTTTGCAGTTGTCATTGGCGCGGGTCACAAGGACCTGATCGCCTTCCACAGCCACAGAGATACCATTGGGAACCGGAATAACCAGTTTGCCGAGCTTGCCTTCCACTGTAACAGCGGCATCAGCAACAGCAACCTTGACACCTGCGGTAATCGCAACAGGTTTGCTACCAATTCTGGACATATTCTTACCTCACAGGTTACCAGACGTAGCAGAGGATCTCTCCGCCCACGTTTGCTTTTTCGGCTTCTTTACCGCTCAAGATCCCTTTCGGGGTCGAGAGGATGGCAATACCCATGCCGTCTTTCACTCTCGGAATGTCCTTGCTGCCGCAGTACAATCTGCAGGACGGCTTGGAAACACGTTCGAGGTTTTCAATAACAGCACGCTTCTGGAAATATTTCATTTCGATCTTCAAGACCTTGCGGATATCTCCCTCAACCGTGAAAGAAGAAATGTAACCTTCGTCCACCAGGACCTTGGCAATGGCTTCTTTCATTTTGGAGGAAGGCATCTCAACGACCTTCTGCACGGACATAGCGCCGTTGCGGAGGCGGGTCAGCATATCGGAAATCGGATCCTGCATACTCATAATTCGATGACCTTTCTCTCTTACCAGCTCGCCTTCACCACACCCGGGATCTGGCCGGAAGAGGCCATTTCACGGAAGCAGATACGGCAAAGTTTGAATTTGCGGATGAATGCCCGGGGTCTCCCGCAAGCGATACAACGATTATAGTTCCGGGCAGAAAACTTGGAACCGCGCTGCTGTTTGGCAATCAGACTTTTCTTAGCCATGTTATCTTCTCCTTATTTCGCAAACGGGAATTCCAGCATCGCCAGAAGTTCCTTTGCATCGGCAGCGGTCTTCGCCGTGGTGACAAAGGTGACGTTGATCCCAAGCGGATATTTGATCTTGTCCAGGTCAATTTCCGTAAAGATGGAAACGTCGGGAATGCCGAGGTTGTAGTTACCGGCGTGGTCGAAGCCTTTCTTCGGCGCACCGTGGAAGTCTCTCACACGCGGGAATGCGTTGTGAACAAGACGATCCAGGAACTGATACATCTTTTCGCCGCGGAGCGTGACCATCAGACCAACGATCTGACCGACGCGCAGCTTGAAGTTCGCCACGTTCTTTTTGGATTTGCACGCCACAGGGCACTGACCCGTAAGGGCAGTCAGATGCGTACGGGCTTCCGTCAGAGCATCTTTTTCCATTTTCGTGCTGATACCGGTGCTGATGACGATTTTCGTCAGCTTCGGAATCTCCATCACATTCTTCAAGCCCAGCTTTTCCTGAAGAGCCGGCTTGACGACTTCATTATATTTTTTCTTCATATCAGGCATGATTCTGTCTCCGGAGGCTTACGCCTTTTCTTCTTGTTTCTTGACGTTGGAAACGTGAACGGAAACGGAACGCTCGATCAGACCGCCCTTGGGATTGGTCTGGCTCTTTTTCAGTGTGCGCATACCGATATTCTGCTTTTTGGCATCGGAAAGATCCTGAAGTTCCAGGACAACACGGTCCTTCTTCTTCAGCACAGCAAGGATCTTGCCCTTTTCGCCTTTCCAGTCTCCGCTGATCACTTCAACAAGGTCACCCTTCTTGACGTGATAAATCTTCTGGCATTTCGGGGTCGTCATATCCATTACAACACCTCCGGCGCGAGAGAAATGATCTTCATGAAGTTCTTCTCACGCAGTTCACGGGCAACCGGACCGAAAATACGGGTGCCTTTGGGGTTCTTCTGGTCGTCGATCACGACCGCTGCATTGCTGTCAAATTTCAGGTAGGAACCATCTTCACGACGGATCGGAGCCGCCGTGCGGACGATAACCGCCTTGACAACGTCGCCCTTCTTGACCTGGCCGCCGGGAAGCGCTTCCTTCACAGCAGCAGTCACGATATCACCCACATGGGCGATCGTTTTGCGCTGACCGAGGACGGTAATGACCGTAATACGCTTGGCGCCGGAGTTGTCGGCGACTTCCATATTTGTCTGCATCTGTACCATAATTGCTATTCCTTCCCCTACGCTCAGTCAGCGCGGCTGATGATTTCAATGAGGCGCCAGTGCTTGTTTTTGCTCAGGGGGCGAGTTTCGCCGATACGGACAGTATCGCCCTTCTTAGCCTCGTTCTTTTCATCGTGTGCCGCATAGCGGACACGGGATTTCACAACTTTCTTATAACGCTTGTGGGTGGTACGGTTCAGGATCTCGACCACGATCGTTTTGTCCTGAACATCGCTGATCACCACGCCCACGCGGCTTTTGCGGTTCCCGCGGACGGCAGTTGTCGTTGCTTCCGCAGTGGTGTTTTTTGTTTCTTCCATGGTTTTCTTTTCCGTAGTGGTTTGTTCCATGTTCCCGGTTCAGGCTTACGCCTTGGCGGCGTTTCTCTGCTGAAGTTCGGTCATCGCTCTGGCGAGATCGCGGCGTGCGAGACGCACTTTCGCGGGGCTTTCCAGCTGACCGGCACGGGACTGTGCGCGGAGCGTGAACTTTTCTTTCTTCAGGTCTTCGATCTGACGTGCCAGTTCTTCGTCACTCATTTCTTTGAACAGTTTCATTTTCATTGTTCACGAATCCTTTCGTCAGATGTTGGCAAGACGGGAGATAAAGCGGCAGCGGATCGGCAGCTTGGAAGCGGCAAGACCCATTGCTTCTTTGGCGATCGTTTCCGAGCATCCGGAAACTTCAAACAGCATGCGGCCGGGTTTCACCGGGGCGACCCAGTATTCGACAGCACCTTTACCTTTACCCATTCGCACTTCCAGAGGCTTCTTGGTATAGGGTTTGTAGGGGAACACGCGGATCCAGACTTTACCACGGCGTTTCATGTGACGCGTGATGGCGACACGAGCCGCTTCGATCTGGTTCGCAGTCAGATAGACACGGTCGAGGGCCTGCAGGCCGAACTCGCCGAAATCCAGTTCATTGCACCGGCGGGACAGCCCGGCATTATTACCGCGCTGCACCTTTCTGTGCTTTACTCTTTTTGGCATTAACGGCATTTTGCATTTCCTCCGTAGGTTCTTTGTGACAAATCCAAACCTTCACACCGATCTTACCGGCGGTTGTGTTGGCTTCGGAAAATCCATAATCAATAAAAGCTTTCAACGTATGAAGAGGCGTTCTGCCTTCTTTATACTGTTCGGTTCTTGCCAGTTCAGCGGCACCGAGACGGCCGGAACACTGGATCTTGATACCTTCCGCGCCCAGCTGCATGGCAGTCTGGATGGCTTTCTTCATCGCGCGGCGGAAACCGATACGGCGTTCAAGCTGCTGTGCAACGCTTTCAGAAACGAGCTGAGCGCTTGTTTCCGGCTGCTTGACTTCCACAATGTCAAGGATGAGTTCCTGACCCTGAGCGAGCAGTTTGCTGACTTTTTCTTTGAGCTTGTCAAGTTCGGCGCCTTTGGGGCCGACCAGCTGACCGGGACGTGCGGCATAGACCGTAGCGCGGACGCGGTTGACATAGCGTTCGATCAACACCTTGGAGATGGCGGCGTTGACGTATTCTTTTTTGATGAAGGTGCGGATCTTCACATCTTCATGCAGCCAGTCCCCGAAGCAGTCCTTTCTGGCGAACCACTTGGAACTCCAATTTTTGTTCAGGGCTAATCTAAGCCCGATGGGATTTACTTTCTGACCCACAATGCTGCCCTTTCTGTTATTCGTCCGTCAGCACCACAGTGAAATGACTCATCCGTTTCCGGATGCGCCCCGCCATGCCGCGAGCCTTGGGGCGGAACCGTTTCAGCATCGGTCCCGGATTCGCCACGGCCTGTTTCACTGTCAGCTTTTCTTTGTTGAGTTCATGGTTGTTTTCCGCATTGGCGAGGGCACTCTTCAGCGTTTTTGCGAAGAGACGCGCCGCTTTACGCGGACTCAGTTCGGCGATCGCCAGTGCTTCAGCAACCGGTTTTCCCTGAATTACCCGGGAGAAATCGGACGCCTTGGACGGCGATATCCGCACGTACTTCGTGATTGCACGTACTTCCATTTGGTTCTCACTCTCGTTTGTTATGTTTGAAAGATTGACTCGATTATTTTTTCTTTTCGGACATCTGCAGCTCCATACCTGCGCTCAAATCCTTCAATTTGCCTTGTGTTACCACAGCCGCTGCCACAAAAGGCCGCACTGCGATCACCCGCAGAACACATGCTTTCGTGCCGTCACCGCCCCGGATGGTCATGTTCATGCGGACACCGTTTCTGTATCCAGCGTTGATGACGACCATTTCGGGATCGTTTGAGACTTCAAGAATCCTGCAGTTCTGCAAACTTTCCGGATTTTCCGCCGGAACGCTCAGTCTTGCGAAGTTCCGGTTCATTGCTGCAAGTTCATCCAATGCAACACGGAATCGAGCTTCTTCGACTGCGCCAAGCCCCAATTTTCCGAGTCTGGGATAAAGATATTCGCAAACGTTTGTACTTCTGCTGACGAGCTTCATGCCGCATTGCATGGCAAGATCCAGGGCATCAGCCAATTCTGTTTCCCGTTGTCCGGCGTAAACCGGATTCAGGGTTTCAAGTACACCCGCTGCGCTTTGCTCCATCCGTTTGACACGGTCCGAGAGACTTGCACAACGTTCCAGAGTATCAAGCAGCTCCCCGCGCAGTTTCTGATTGCTTTCTTCCAGCATTGATTTTTCCAACTCAAGATCAGCATTTTCAGTTCTGATCTTTGCCATTCCGGCACTGTTGCGGGCTTTTTCATCCGCCAGTGACCGTTGGAGTTTTCCGATCTCTGCATTCAGACGCGCGATCTCTGCCTGACGCTTTTTCAATTCAGCATCCTGCTTCGACCGTTCAGATGCCAACCTTGACAGATCCGCTGTTCTCTGAGCATTTTCAGTCTGTTTCTGAATGTTCTCAGTCCTCAACTTCTCTATCTCGGCAGCTTGTCTGGCGAGCTGTTTTCTGTATTCAGCCATAGCTGTTTCCGTTTCCGGATCAGCCAGGCTCACTGTCGCATTTGCAGAGACCGTTTCCGCTCCCGCAAAAGTGCAGCATACAGCCAACAGGACGAATAATATACACCCTGTCCACAAATGTTTCCAGTGTTTTTTTAAAATTTTTTTCATATTTTTTCAATTTTTTTGTTTTGAGCCATGCGGCAGGTTTATAATATAGGACAAAAAACGGTCATTTCAAGCGGATTTGAAAAAAACTCGCTTTCTTCTTTGAAATCCGGTGTCTGGAATGGTATATTACCGTTCCGGGTATTTTTGTCCTTTAAACAAATTTAAACATAAAAACACGAAAGGAGCAGACAAGTATGTCCGCACTTGCAGAGAACCCCGTTTTTCAGCGCCGCCGCGGTCCCGTTGTCCTCGTCATCATGGACGGCGTCGGGATCGGTAAATATCAGGAAGGTGATGCCGTTCTGGATTCCAACACGCCATTTCTTCATAAACTGATGGCGACGATGCCCATGACCACGCTGAAGGCACACGGTACAGCCGTGGGTCTTCCCTCCGATGCCGATATGGGCAACAGCGAAGTCGGTCACAACGCCATGGGCTGCGGCAGAGTTTTTTCCCAGGGCGCGATGCTGGTCAGTGAAGCCATTGCCAGCGGAAAAATGTTTGCCGGTCAGACATGGCAGGATCTCATTGCCACGGCAAAAGCGGGGGGCACGCTCCACTTTATCGGACTTTTCTCCGACGGCAATGTTCACAGCCATATCGATCACCTGAAGGGAATGATCGAACAGGCGGCAAAGGAAGGGATCGGCAAGATCCGGATCCACGCGCTGCTGGACGGCCGTGACGTTCCCGAAACATCCGCCCTGGATTATATCGATCCTTTTGAAGAATATCTTGCAGCGTTCAATGCTGCCGGCAAAGATTACCGGATCGCATCCGGCGGCGGCAGAATGGTCATCACCATGGACCGCTACGGTGCAAACTGGGATATGGTCCGCAAAGGATGGGAAACACATGTTGCCGGAAAAGGCAGATATTTCAAGACCGCTCACGAAGCCGTGGAAACGCTCCGCGCCGAAACAAAAGCCATCGACCAGGATCTGCCGCCCTTCGTTATCAGTGATGACGGCGCGACACCCATCGGTCCCGTGGCAGACGGCGATGCTGTGGTCTATTTCAACTTCCGCGGCGACCGCGCACTGGAGATCAGTCAGGCGTTCGATCAGGAAGACGGCTTCGATCACTTCGACCGTATCCCCATGCCCAAGGCTTATTACGCCGGGATGATGGAATATGACGGCGACCTGCATATTCCCAACAAATATCTGGTCAATCCCCCTGAAATCGACCGCACCCTCGGCGAATATCTTGCCGACAGCGGCGTGACACAGCTCGCCATCAGCGAAACCCAGAAGTTCGGTCATGTGACCTACTTCTTCAACGGCAACCGCTCCGGTATGTTCAACGAAAAACTGGAAAAATATGTGGAGATCCCCTCCGATGTCGTTCCCTTTGAACAGCGTCCGTGGATGAAATGCGCACTCATCACCGATGAAGTCTGCAAAGCCATCGAAAACAACGAATTCCAGTTCATCCGTCTGAACTACCCCAACGGCGATATGGTGGGACATACAGGCGTCTATCAGGCAGTTCAGACCTCCATGGGCGCATTGGATATCTGCCTGGAACGCCTCTACAACAGCACCGTCAAGGCGGGCGGCGTCCTCATCCTGACCGCCGACCACGGCAACGCCGATGATATGTACGAACACGACAAGTCCGGCGCCGTGAAACTGGATAAAGCCGGAAATCCCAAACGCAAAACCAGCCACTCCCTCAATCCTGTGCCGGCGATCATCGTTGACCCGGAATCCAAGGGCGAATACAAAAACGAACTGCGCAGCGGCCTCGGCATCAGCTCCATCGCCGCCACCTGTATCGATTTCCTCGGTCTGACTCCCCCCGCTGACTACGATCCGTCCATCATCGAATTCAAGTAAGAACGGAAACACATCAGCAGCAATAACGCCGTGCGC
Source organism: Victivallales bacterium (assembly GCA_045589595.1). Classification (GTDB taxonomy): domain Bacteria; phylum Verrucomicrobiota; class Lentisphaeria; order Victivallales; family UBA1829; genus SIG77. The sequence continues at coordinate 157,782 of JAZNPK010000032.1, read as the reverse complement.
CCCGCCCGGGGCGCGGTCACACCCCCTCAACTGCCGGCGCAGTTGAGGGGGCTGTTTTTTCCGCAGCGATGGCGCCGCTGCGGAAAAAACCGGTCCGGTTTTCCGGACCTGACCGCGCCTCCGGGCTTGATTTTATCCGGTTGACGGCTTATAGTATCGTTGACAAATCATATACGAACCGGAAAAAGGAGTTCTGAACAATGGCTGACACATGGTTGATCCTGACGGATGGAACGGTATCCGAACCGTTGACGCAGGAGCAGTTGACTGAATTGATATCTGCGGGAAAGGTGCAGAAAGATACAAAAATCTGCCGGACATCGGACAACTGCTGGAAAGATGCCGGATCTGTTCCGGAGATCTGTCTGATGCTGGAATTTGCACCGTCGCAGCAGGATGGCAGTTCCGATTACACCATCCGGTACCGGATCGAGGGCAACGACATCCATTTCAGTTGTCCGGAGTGCGATCAGCATTACAAGCTGGCAGTCTTTGATTTCAAGGCGGCAACATTTACCTGCAAGACCTGCAAAAAAACATTCCGGATCGAACCGGCTTTGCTGGTCAGGAGTTGATTTCTTTGATTTTTTCCGGTTTTTGACTACAATTTTTCAAAAGTTGTATTATAGTACGGAAATGTCGTTCCATATATACAATAATCTATTAAGGGAAACGGTTGATGGCGGAAGAAAAGATCACACCGATGATGAAGCAGTATCTTCAGGCGAAAGCGGAAACGCCGCCGGGATCCATTCTGCTGTTCCGGCTCGGTGACTTTTATGAAATGTTCTTTGACGACGCCAATCGTGCCGCCCCGATCCTGGAAGTGACATTGACCAAACGGGCGGGTTATCCCATGTGCGGTGTGCCGTATCATGCCATTGATGCCTATCTGCCGAAACTGCTGGATGCCGGTGTCAAAGTCGCCATTGCGGAACAGATGGAGGATCCCAAACTGGCGAAAGGGATCGTCAAGCGTGCCATCACCCGTGTGATCACACCCGGCACGATCCTGGATTCCAATTTTCTCAAACCGGGTATGAGCAATTTCATCTGTTCGCTCTGCGCCCACAAGGACAAATTCGGATTTTCCTGGCTGGATATCAGTACCGCTGAATTCAAGACCTGCGAAATGTCCTCGCTGGCGGAACTGGAAAGTGAACTGCAGAAACTTCAGCCGCGGGAATGTCTGCTGCCGGACAGCCTGTATCAGGAATGGACCATGCAGAAAGCGTTTCCCTATCACCACAGAACGATCCTCTGGACGCCGCTGGACGATTGGATCTTTTCTCTGGAAAATACGACCGAACTGCTGAAACGCCAGTTCCATGTCCTTTCCCTCGACGGCTTCGGCTTGCGGGATGCGCCGCTGGCGATCAAATCAGCGGGGGCAGTCCTTCACTATGCGTCGGAAAATCTCCGTCACAACACCGGTCACATCCGGGCGGTTCAATACAACGATTGTGCCGGTTATCTCGGTCTTGACCCGATCTGTCAGCGCAACCTGGAACTGGTGGAATCGCTCCACGGCGGCAACAAAGAAGGCACATTGCTTCAGATCCTTGACAAAACAGCCACAGCCATGGGCAGCCGTCTGATGCGGAACTGGATCCTCAAACCCCTGTGCAGCAAAGATGCCATTATCGCCCGTCAGGATGTGGTGGGCTTCTTCCGGGACGATCCCTTTACCCTGACAGAGATCCGGGAATGTCTCCGTGCCGTCCGCGATATTGAACGGCTGACCGCCAAACTCAATGTGGGCGCGTTTAATGCCAGAGATATGCAGGCGCTGGGGGCAAGTCTGGAGATCCTGCCCGGATTGCGGACGCTGATCGAACTTTGCGATATGCCCCTCGCCGGAACCATCCGTGACGGGATCCAGCCCCTGCCCGAACTGGCACAACGGATCGCGGAAGCCATTGCCGATGATCCCCCTGCCACCACCACGGACGGCGGTATGATCCGCCCCGGATACAATGCGGAACTGGATGAACTGCGCTCCGCCGCCACCAACGGCAAACAATGGGTGGCAGAACTGCAGGCGAAAGAACAGGAACGGACCGGGATCCGGTCGCTGAAAGTCAACTACAACAAAGTTTTCGGTTATTATATCGAAGTCTCCAAAAGCAATCTGTCTCTGGTTCCGGAAAATTATGTGCGGAAACAGACCCTTGCCAACGGTGAACGCTTCATCACGCCCGAACTCAAAGAGATGGAAAGCAAGATCCTCGGCGCAGAGGACCGTTCAAAAGCTATTGAAAATCAGATATTTGACGAACTGCGCGTCTATGCTCAGACCTTTACCGGGGCGATCCAGTCCGCGGCAAAAGCCGTGGCGGAACTGGATGTACTCGGCGCACTGGCGGAATGTGCGGGAAAATACAATTACTGCCGTCCGCGCATCACAGAAGACGATACGCTTCAGATCCTCGGCGGCAGACACCCGGTGATCGAACCGAAAATGGAATCGGAGCGGTTCGTGCCGAATGATACCTGTCTGAACGGGACCGACAACCGTATGATGATCATTACCGGCCCCAATATGGCGGGTAAATCGACTTACATCCGTCAGACGGCGCTGCTGGTCATTATGGCACAGATGGGGTCTTTCATCCCCGCCGACGAAGCCGTGATCGGGATCGCGGACCGGATCTTCACCCGCGTCGGTGCCATGGACGACATTTCACGGGGACAGAGTACCTTCATGGTGGAAATGCTGGAAACAGCCAATATCCTCAATCACGCCACGGCAAAAAGTATTGTGATCCTGGATGAGATCGGGCGCGGTACCAGCACCTTTGACGGTCTTTCCATTGCGTGGGCGGTGGCGGAATATCTGCTGGATCACCCCGTCTGCCGGACCCAGTTCGCCACGCATTATCACGAATTGACGGAACTGGCACTGACGCGGCAGGGCGTCCGGAACTACAATGTGGCAGTCCGGGAATACGGTGATCAGATCGTATTTCTGCGTCAGATCGTACCCGGAGCCGCAGATAAAAGTTACGGGATCCATGTTGCGAAACTGGCAGGTCTGCCGCCAGAAGTCATTGCCAGAGCCGGAGAGATCCTGGAAAATCTGGAAGCCAACGCCATCGGCGAGGCGGGATTGCCGTCCATTATGTTTGCCAAGGAACCGCGCGCGGCGTACAACTGCGCTCCCCGGCAGAAAAAACAATCCCGCTCCACACAGGCGCAGAACGGTGACGATGACGCACCGACACAGCTTTCTCTGTTTGACTGATCTTCCGTTTTATTCTGCTTCCAACGCTTTCAGCAGCGCGGCGCGAGCTTTGCGGATGGCAACCGGATCGGGCGTGAAATCATCGAATTTCCGGAATACCCGGCGGATGATCGCGTCACATTTTGCAGGATCTTTTTTCTGAAGCAGCCGGATCAGTTCCCAGTCTTCCAATCCCTGCCGCTGTGCTTCCAGACGCATTCCGGAACAGACTGAACCATCGTCGCCGGGATAGACCACATGAGTATCACCGGCAGGCACATGATTGGGCAGGAAGGAATAACCTGCGGCAGTTTCCTCGTACGGATCCTGCCAGAGGGTGCTGCCGTTTTCATCCTTCATATTGAGATAATAATTCCAGCCCCAATGGAGGAAACCTTCGATGCCGAATTTTCCGCAGCCCCATCCCAACAGCAGAGGTCTGGTCAGTTCGCCGTCCAGCAGACGGTTGAGGAACGGTCCGCCCGGTACACAGCAGGTGTACGCCCAGATATGATCGCCCTGCTCCCGGGTCGCTTCAAATTCTTTTTCTTTTGTCTGATAGCATTGCACCTGGGGACACCAGATATTGGGTGCGCCTGCGATCTCCGGCTCGCTCATGGCGTCAAGGATGGGATAACCGGGCATATATTTGCGGACGATCCCCACAAGGATACGGTAGGAATCTGCATTACATTCAATGGGTTCATCGGCGGCGTGCTGGATCCAGCGGTGCTGCCAGTTGTTTTTTTCGATGACCTTGCGCAGCAGTTTTGCAATGGCGGCAATATCCCGGTTGCCCTCCACGCTGCGGACAAGATGATTGGTTGCGCTTACAACAAATTCCGTTGCCTGCCATTTCCGGTCAAGACGCGTGGCAAAATGTCCGCCTTCCAGCCAGTAAACACCGGCATCGGTAAAGATCTTCACCACCCGTTCCAGCCGGGCGGTATGAAGTTTGAATGTTCCCTTTTCCTTGTCGTACTCAATAAACTCGCTGAGGTTGAGCAGGATGGTGTTCTGGCGGACGCGATGCATCATGGCGGCGTGTCCGGCAAGACATTTCCAGTATTTTTCCGTCCATTTTTTCACACCGGCATAGTGTGCCACATTGGAAAAATTCATCCAGTTGGTAAAATAAACGGAATTTTTTCCGGCATCGGGAATACGCACGGGTGAAACACGGACAGTGAAAGAGACTTTGTGTTTGCCGTTGAATGTGATGGTGACAGTCTTTTTTCCGGGTTCCGCATTGCGTTTCACCGGCAGCTGGATCAACAGAGCAGCGGCTTCTGTTCCGGGCGTGAATGTTCCGTTTTTCAGTTCGACCAACGCATCAAAGACACGATAGGGCGCGATCCGGACGACCGATTTTGAGAGGGGCGACCAATCGGAAACAGTGAATCCGTTTTCGCCGGTATTGAGATTCACGCAGACATCCCGCATGAGGGAGATCCGGCAGGCAGGATCATCCGCGGCAAAAGTTACGGGGCATCCGGGTTTCAGATCCGTAATGATCAATGCGAGCGTTCCGGTTCCGCCGCGCGGGACATCCGGCACGAATCCGGGTTTGCTCATCGTTTTTTCTCCGGACATATCCAGCTGATCGGGATAGATCCACGCCATTGCATCACGCCAGAAAAATTTCATTTGCAGTCACTCCTTGAGTTATATTGGGGATAAACCTGAGTATCGGAGACCGGAAATGGAGCCAAAAAAAATGGAGGCGTGAGTGGGAGTTGAACCCACCGAAACCGGTTTTGCAGACCGTTGCCTTAGCCGCTCGACCATCACGCCTCAAAAAAAACAAATCTCCCGACTTGTTCAGGGGTTAATATAAACCATTTCGGTCAAATGTCAAACCGATCCTGAAAAAAAGTCTGAATTTTGTTCTTTCAGCTCCTTATTTTGAGTTATTTCTGTTTTATTTCTGTCCGGCAGAATGACAAAGTTTTCTGTTGCCTTTTCCGTCATAGAAATAGATTTCGTTGAGTTTGCCGTCCATGGTATATGTGAACGCATATCCCACGGGCGCATCGTCATAATAGAACATATCCATGGCAAGCATCCCGTTGGGATAATAGGTCCGGCTGAGCCCGAAACGGGGATTTGTTTTTCCGTTCAGGGTCCCGCTGTACCGTTCCGTACTGCTTTTGAGCATGAACCGGTTATCGGGATCGTGCCAGGACTGCGCCACCAGGATCACGCCGTCGGGCATCAGTTTTTTCCGGAAATCCTCCAGGAGGAGCATTGCGCCCTGATCGTCAAAATCCCGCATGAAACCGGCGATCTTCTTTGCGTATTCCGCCTGTTGTTTTTTATCTTTCACCAGATTCAGCACATACCATGCCGCATGATTGCAGAGGTCACCGATCCCACCGCCCAGTGTCCGCTGAAGATCTTTCTGAATGAAGAACCAGCCGCGCCGGTTGTAACTGCTGGCGGGGATCTTGCCGACGGCATCAGGATAAAGCGCATACAGTTTCTGCAGTTCCGTACGGAATTCGGCAACGGGGAGCGGCACGCCCACATCGTAAGGTTTATCCGCATCGCTGCGTTTTCCGTTCAGGTGATAGATCTGCTGATAAAATACGGGCGGATATGAAGCACATCCGGTCAGCACAAGCCCAGTTACAGCCAGAAGAAGAAGGGTCAGTTTTTTCATCATGGATCAGATACTCATTTCAAAGGGTGTCGCCGGCAGACCGGCAGTGTTGTAAAGGCAGAGGATATTCATGGGGTTGGTACTCCATGCATAGCGGACTTTTGAGGGACTGGCGATGTCCGGCGCGCAGACAACGAGCGTATTATCTTCCAGCGTTACGGATGCGGCCTGCACAAATTTTCCATCGTGACCAGCCACATAGAACGCCCGTTCCGGCGCCATACCTTCTTTGAGGATCATACCGCCGGGATCGCTGTTGTCGAAAACGAGCCGGAGTTTGCCCGGTCCTTCGCAGAAGACTTCCCGGATCTCCGGACCGAGCCCCACGACACCCGGCACGGCGTAGGTATTTTCCAACGCCCAGAGAGCGAGGCGGGTACCGACAGTCTGTTTATCTGCGGGGTGAATATTTTTTGCCTCGCCCACATCCACTGCAGAAGCCATACCGGAATTGGGGAGACCGCGCATCACACGGCGCTGACATTCGCGGAGGATCGCCCAGCCGCTGTCATCGCTGTAGTCCTGTTCTGCCTGATATCCGGCGAGACAGACCTGAATAAAGGGGAAATCGCCCTGTTCCCAGCGGAACCGCCAGTCGCGGATCATATCGCCGAGCATCCGTTCATATTTGGGCGCTTCAGTAAGCGCGGAATTGCTTTCGCCCTGATACCAGATGGCACCCCGGATCCCGTAGGGGATCAGCGGCGCGATCATACTGTCGAACAGGATCGAATAGGAGTTGGAACGATGAGGCCCCATGGCTTCCGTCATGGTGTTGGGAAATCCGATCAAGCCCCAGTTACATTCGACTTTGAGTTTGCAGTCGCCGCCGAAGGGAACCGTTTCGCCGGTTTCCTCAAGGGAGAGGAAATAGTCCGGAGCTTCGCCGCCGAAAGCACCGTCATACAGGAAGGAAAACGCCCGGATCGCCACTACATTTTTTCCGGCTTTGACCAGTCTGCCCGGAACTTTATAAGCGCGTTTCACATTGTAATATTGCATTTCAAAATCTTTTCCGGTGGAGCCGACACATTCCCCGTTGAAAAATCCGGTATCCTGTTTGTCGATCCCGCCCGTATGCAGTACAAGATCTTTTCCCGCCCAGCTTTCCGGCAGATCAACGGTCTTCCGGATCCAGACCACACCGTTGCCGCTGTGTTTTCCGGCGATCCAGCTGCCGGGGATGCTGAAGTTTGCCCAGTCGGAATCATCGTGATCGGTCTGACCCCAGCCCTGAGGCGAACCGGCGTCCGGCGGATTCGGCTTGCAGTATGTTTTCACGAGGAACTGTTCCCCGAGAGAAGTCAGCGTGCAGAGGGGATTTCCTGCCGGGATCTGCTCCCAGCGGGCTGAAGTTGACAACTGCATTTCATAATCCAGAAGCGCATCTCTGATTGCCGGATTGGTGCGGAGCATTTCCCGGCTGGTCCATGCTTCCACGATCGTTCCGCCCCAGGATGATGCAATGATCCCCACCGGCACATTCAGTTCATCGTGGAGTTTTTTGGCGAACCAGAGAGAAACTGCGCTCATGGCAGGCACATTTTCAGGCGTTGATTTCCGCCAGCGGGGGGTGTGTTCTTCCACCCATTCTTCCGGTTCCGGCTGACCTTCGGCATATTCTGTCGGGTACGGTGTCGGGCAGATATCGCTTTCCCGGTGGGAGGATGCGCGGACAGGAACCGTGAGCATACGGATCTCATCCGGCGTTGTATTGGTTTCGACGAACAGGGTCTTCTGCTCCGCAGAGATCTTCAGCTGATACTGCATATTGGACTGACCGGATGCCAGCCAGACTTCCCCGATCAGAATATCTTTCACTTCCGCACTGTCACCGGTCCGGGTATTGCGGACCTGCATGGTGTAGGGTCCGCCCGCTTCCATCGGAGCCATCCGCAGCAGAAAAGCGCCGTCTCCGCCCGCCATACCGAAGAATTTTTTACCGTTGAACGTGACTTCCACAATGGATTCCGGGTCCGTTTTGCCGAAGACCGGGATCATGATCCGCCGCTGAAAAACCGCGCCATCTGAAAACAATGCGTTAAGTTTCATCTCGTTTTGTATCCGTATTCTGTTGTTTTGTTGGTACCATTTCCGTAAAATACCATACAGGTGGAAAAATACAAGACGGAATCCGGACCTTTTTCTGAAATAAAAAGAAAACTGTCCGGTATTCCGTTGCGGATCAGATACTCATTTCAAAGGGTGTTGCCGGAAGACCTGCGGTATTGTAAAGGCAGAGCACCTCCATGGGGTTGGCACTCCACGCATAACGTACTTTTACCGGAGCAGTCACAGCCGGAACAGACACGATGAGCGTATTGTTTTCCACGGTCACGGAGGCAGCCTGAACAAATTTTCCATCCGCCCCCGCCACATAGAACGCCCGTTCCGGCGTCGTGCCGTCTTTGAAGACCATGCCGCCGGGATCGCTGTTGTCGAAAACGAGCCGCAGTCTGCCTTCCCCGTCGCGGAAGACTTCCCGGATCTCCGGACCGAGCCCCACGACGCCCGGCACTGCGTAAGTATATTCCAGCGCCCAGAGTGCGAGACGGGTACCGACAGTCTGTTTATCCTGGGGATGAATATCGATGGCATCGCCCACATCCACAGCGGAAGCCATCCCGGAATTGGGCAGACCGCGCATCACGCGGCGCTGATTTTCGCGGAGGACCGCCCAGCCGCAATCATCCGTATAGTCCTGCGCATCCGTAAATCCTGCGAGGCACACCTGAATGAAGGGGAAATCGCCCCGTCCCCAGCGGAACCGCCAGTCGCGGATCATATCGCCGAGCATCCGTTCATATTTGGGCGCTTCGGAAGGCGCGGAATTGCTTTCGCCCTGATACCAGATGGCGCCACGGATCCCGTAGGGGATCAGCGGTGCGATCATGCTGTCGAACAGGATCGAGTAGGAATTTGCGGTAAAGGGACCCATGGCTTCCCGGCTGCGCGGCGGGAGCGCAACGATACCGAAATCATTTTCCACCCGGAATTTCCAATCGCTGCCGAGGGGAACCGTTTCATCTGATCCGTCAAGGGCGAGGAAATAATCGGAAACACTGCCTGTGAAAGCACCGTCGTAAATGAAAGAAAACGCCCGGACAGCCACCACATTTTTTCCGGCTTTGACCAGTCTGCCCGGAATTTTATAAGCGCGTTTCGAGTTGTAATATTGCGTTTCAAAATCTTTTCCGGTGGCACCGACACATTCCCCGTTGAAGAATCCGGCATCCTGTTTGTCGATCCCGCCCAGATGAAGAACAAGATCTTTTCCCGCCCAGCTTTCCGGAAGATCGATTGTTTTGCGGATCCAGACAACGCCGTTTCCTGCAAGTTTTCCGGCGACCCAGCTGCCGGGGATGCTGAAATCAGTCCATCCGGAATCATCGTAACCGATCTGACCCCAGCCTTGCGGGGATCCGGCATCCGGCGGATTTTTCCGGCAGAACACCTCAAAAAGAAGATGATCACCGGAAACAGCCTTTTCCATATCCACCACACTCCACCGTTCCGGGCGTGACAGCAGCATCTCATAATCTTCCATTGCAGTTCTGATATCGGGATTCGTGAGGAGCATTTCGCTGCTCGTCCACGCTTCCACGAAAGTCCCGCCGACAGATGAGGAAATGATCCCCACCGGCACATGCAGTTCATCGTGGAGTTTTTTGGCAAACCAGAGGGAAACCGCACTCATCCGGATCAGGTTGTCCGGCGTGGTATTCAGCCACCGCGGGGTGTATTCATGTTTCCAGACATTGGGATTCGCCTCTATCTCATCAAGGTTCTCCGGAACCGGGCAACTGCAGACATCTGTTTCACGCGCTGTGAAGAAATGGCGGGGGACAGAAAACATGCGGATCTCTTCCGGAGCCGTATTTTCCGCCGCGAAAACAGGCAGCTGTGCAGGGGAGGCGTGCAGGGGAAATTCCATATTGGACTGACCGGACGCCAGCCACACTTCCCCGATCAGAATATCTTTCACTTCCGCACTGTCGCCGGTGCGGGTATTGCGGACCTGCAGTGTAAAAGGTCCGCCCGCTTCCATGGGGGGCATCCGCAACAGAAACGAACCGTCACTGCCTGCCATCCCGAAAAAATTTCTGCCGTTAAAGGTCACTTCCACAATGGATTCCGGATCCGTCTTACCGAAAACCGGAATGAGTCCCCGCCGCTGAAAAACGGCGCCGTCTGAAAACAATGCATTGAGTTTCATTTTGTTCTGTATCCGTTTTTAATGGTTGTCAAACACCGTTCCTGTTACAGTATCATACCGCCGGAAAAATACAAGAAGTCCGCCGAACAATCACCGGATTTTTTTCTGTTGCGGAGAATCGCTCAATATTTCGTTCCGCTTTTTTGAGTATGCCTCTTGACGCCGCCCCGTTCCGGGTGTATTTTTTCCCTCCGGGGAACATCCTGCAGGATCAGGTGTCTGCCGGAGGTAAAACAGATCAACTGTGGAGGTTCACAATGAAGATCATATATTTTTTATGGCTGCTTCTGGTGCCCGGCTTTTTCATGGCAGCGGCAGAAGAACAAAATCCCGTCCCGCTGCTGACGGCTGACAACTGGAAAGTAACTTCCGTCAAAGGCGGCTTCGATGTGCAGCTGACCGTGCCGGACGGACTTTATGTTTATGCGGATCAGACAGCCATCACCACGGCGCCCCAGTCGTTCCAGCCGCAGAAAAGCCCCGCCTCAACGCTGTACAAAGATGCCACGGGTACGGAAATGAAAGTTTTTGCCGGACCGGGCGTCTACACCTGGTCGTTCCGGGCAGAACCGGCACAGTTCCCTCTGACCGTGTCGGTGGATTTTCAGACCTGCTCCAAAGCGGGGGAATGTTTTCTGCCCGCAAGTGCCGTTATCGCCCGCTGGAAAGACAAAGCGGACTGGACGGCGGGCAAACTTTCTGCGCCCGCTCATTCCGGAACAGCGGATGCGGAAGAAAAATCTCCGGAACTGCTGCTGATCCCGGAATTTATGGAGCTGCGTGCCATTTCCGGCTACACCGGACCGGCGGACTTTGTCCGTTTTCTTCAGGGCAGCCGGGAACCGGATTTCTTTGAACTTTCCGGAAAAGGTGTGATCGCAACACTGGTGATCGTGCTGCTGGGCGGTCTTCTGCTGAATCTGACGCCCTGCGTGCTGCCGCTGATCCCCGTCAACCTTGCCATGATCGGCGCCTCGGCGGACGCCGCCCGGTCCAGAAGCAGTAAGATCTTCCGGGGGCTCCTTTACGGTCTGGGGATCATGTGCGCCTACGGTCTGCTGGGCGTGATCGCTGTCCTGACCGGCTCCACATTCGGCGCCATTGCCGGAAACTGGATCTTCAACGCCTGTACTGCTGTGATCTTCCTCTTCCTCGGACTTGCCATGTTCGGCGTTTTCAATTTTGATCTGTCACGGTTCGGGGCATCCATCCGGACGCCGTCCGGTCTGCGGTTCGCCGGGATCTTTCTGATGGGCGCACTCTCTGCCACTCTTGCCGGAGCATGTGTGGCGCCGGTTCTGGCGGCAGTCCTGATCCGGGCGGCGACACTGTACGCGGAAGGCAATCCGGCAGGTCTGCTTCTGCCTTTTCTGCTGGGAGCGGGAATGGCATTGCCGTGGCCCTTTGCCGCTGCGGGATTGAGTCTGTTCCCCCGTCCCGGCGCGTGGATGATCCGGGTGAAACAACTGCTGGGGATCCTGATCTTTGCGTTGGCGGTCTATTACGGATGGCTGGCGTTCTCCCTGATCCGCGGTCCGGAGCCGACGGAGACGGACAGCAATGCTGATCCCATGGAACAGATCGCCGCCGCCATGACACAGGCGCAACAGCAGAACAAACTGGTGCTGGTGGATTTCGGGGCATCCTGGTGCAAAAACTGTACCGCCATGGAAGTCAACACTCTCACCGATCCGGCAGTGAAAGAGGCAATGAAAAACATCATCACCGTCAGGATCATGGCGGAAGATGTGAACGAACCGGCAACGGCAGAGATCCTGCAGAAATTTTCTGTGACCGGTCTGCCGCATTTCTCTCTGCTGACACCGCTTCACAGCGAAAAAAATCAGGTCTCACCGCAGAAGAAACTTGAAAAAACAGGACAGTGATGGTATTTTTTAAAGAGAATTTTCACTGCGGAACACGGACAGGAGAGCAGCAGATGACAGAAGGCTTGGCACTTGGTATCGATTTGGGCGGAACAAAGATCTACGCAGTGGTGACAGACCGGGAACACCGGGTCATCGCCGACGCAAAAGCTGCCACACCCTCCGGTGCCACCCCGGAACAGCTCGCCGCCGCCATCGTTGCCCTCGGAAAAGAAGCATTGGCGCCGCTCCATACGGGTTTTGAAGATCTGGACGGGATCGGTGTTGCCATTCCCGCACCGGTCGATCCCGATACGGGCGACTGCCTTCACGCCACCAATCTGGGCATTAAAAATTTTTCACTGAAAGAGACTCTCCGCAAACTTACCGGCAGAGAAGTCTATCTGGGCAACGACGGCAGTCTGGGCGTTCTGGCAGAATATCATTGCGGCGCCGCCAGAGGATTCCGGACCGTTATCGGATATTATGTGGGGACCGGACTGGGCGGAGGGATCATGATCGACGGCAAACTCCATAACGGAAATTCGGGACTTGCCGGAGAATTCGGACACGCCATCATCAAACAGGGCGGCAGACAGTGCGGATGCGGTCACCGCGGCTGCGCCGAAGCATACTGCAGCAAAGTCGGTTTTGTGAAAGCATTGAAAAAACTTGTATTCAAACAGGGCATGACCACCAGTCTGCCTTCCGATAAATTCAATGAAACGACCCGCAACATCAAAAGCCGTCATCTGGCAAAAGCCTACCGTGCGGGCGATGGTGCTGTATGCAAAGTGATCAACAAAGGCGCGTTCATGCTGGGTGTGGCTGCCGCTTCCACGGCGGCGATCCTTGCGCCGGACTGCATTATCCTCGGCGGCGGCGTGATCTCTGCGCTGGGGGATGAGATGTATCCCGTTTTCAAACGGAGTTTTGACGAACATCTCTTCGGACTTGATCCGGCAAAGATCAATATCCGCATCACCAGACTGGGCGACAACGCAGTGGCGCTGGGGGCGACCATACTGGCGCGTCTGCGCGGAAAGGTCTGATCCGCTCATGCCGGCATCCCAGAAACGATTTCCCCTTGCGACCATCGACCTCGGCGCCCATTCCTGCCGTCTGCTCATCGCCGAGTATGTTCCCGGTTCGGAAAAACCGGTGATCCTGGAAGAACTGAGCGTCTCCATCCCGCTGGGGGCGGATGTGTTCCGTCACGGTGCGATCTCCGATACTGCCATCCGGATGCTCTGCAATATTTTTTCAAATTTCCGGAATAAACTCAACGAATACGGCATCAGACATTACCGCGCCATTGCCACCAGTGCGGTCCGGGAAGCCGCCAATGCGCCGGTCCTGCTGGAACGGATCCGGCACGCCACGGGGATCACTGTGACGCTCTTTGAGGGAACCGATGAAGCCCGCTTGAACTATCTGACTCTTGCAAATGTTCTGCCCGCGAAACTGGAATTTCACCGGAAATCCTCCTTGATCGCCGACATCGGTACGGGAGCGTGTCAGATCTCCGCCTACAAAGACGGTGCGTTCTGTTTCACGGAGACCATCAAACTCGGCACGCTGCGTGTTCTGGAACAGATCCCCGGCATCATTTCGGCGGAAGGGATCTGGAAATATCTGACGCCGGTCATCGATAAAGCGTTCACGGAATTGCGGCAGATCGCCTCAAATATCCGGTCACGCAATCTTTTTGCCATGGGCGGAAGTGTCCGGGCGCTCCTGTATCTTTTCGGGTCGCCCGACAGCCGGGAGGAAGTGCGGAAAGTTCGCCGGAAAGATTTTGAAGAAAAGATGATCTCCCTGCGGAGCATGAGTCTGGAAAACCTTTCCGATACCTACAATATTCCCGCCGATCTGGCGGAAACTGTGATCCCCTGCGCCATTATCATCGACAACCTGTTCCGTATCACCGGCGCCACCACATTGATCGTCCCGACTGTTACCATGAAACAGGGGCTGCTGCTGGATTTTATGCGGGAACTGCTGAAGAAAAATGACGCATTCACCCGGCAGATCGAAGAAATGGTGCGCATGACCGCTGAAAAATACCGTGCAGGAAACGATTTCACCCGCAGGACTGCTCTTTTTGCGGAAAAACTGTTCTGTCAGCTTCAGCAGCTCCACGGCTGTTCCCCGCGGGAATCCCTGCTGCTGCGGATCGCGGCGCATCTCCATAAAACCGGTCTTTTCATCAACAACCAGTCTTATCATATCCATTCCGGCTACATCATCCGGTCCACGGAGATCCCCGGCATATCCCAGCAGGAACGGCAGATCGCCGCACTGACCGCCCGGTATCACAGACGGCAGACACCGGATCTCCACCCGCAGGATATGGAACATCTGCCCGCAGATGCCCGGTCATCCGTTCTGAAACTTTCCGCACTGCTGCGGATCGCGTGCGCACTGGCGGAATCCTGCCGGAGCGTCACCCAGTTCCAGATCCGGATCGAGCCGGAGCGTGTGGTCCTTGTGCCGTCGCCGGAACTGCAGCTGACGGGTCTTGCCATTCCGGAACAGGATGTGGCATATTTCCGGCGTGTTTTCGCCATGCCGCTGCTGGTCAAGTAAAAAATCTGCAGGTCCCATCATGAAATATATCGATGTCCACGCTCACGTTTTCCCCGACCATATCGTTCACAAAGTCATTGATACCCTGCAGGATTTTTACGGGTACAAATGGCAGGGGCTCGGCACACCCGGCGACCTGATCATAAGTATGGACGATGCCGCGGTGGGAAGAAGTATTATTTTTTCCGCCGCCACCAAACCGGAACAGGTGCAGAGCATCAACGATTATATCGCGTCACTGGTCCGCGCTTATCCGGAACGGTTCACAGGGTTCGGTACGCTTCATCCGGATTTTCCCGACATTCCCGCCGAAATGGAACGGATCCGATCCCTCGGGCTGAAAGGTTTGAAGTTTCATCCGGATTTCCAGCAGATCCGCATCGATGCACCGGAAATGAACGTGATCTATGAAGCGGCAGGCACAATGCCGATCCTGTTTCATGTGGGCGACAGACGGTTTGACTATTCCTCGCCCCGGCGCGTCGTATCGCTGCTGGAGCGTTTCCCCGGCATCAACATCGCAGCGGCTCACATGGGCGGATACAGCGAGTGGGAAAACGCCTGGAAATACCTCATCGGCAGAAAAGATGTGTATCTGGATATTTCCAGCACCATCGGTCTGATCCCGGCAGAAGAAGTACGCCGGATGGTGGATGCACACGGTACGGACCGGGTCCTCTTCGCCAGCGATTATCCGTCTGTCAACCAGACACAGGCGATCGCAGATGTCATGTCTCTGGGGCTGGACGATGAGGCGCTGGAACTGATCTTCTGGAAAAATGCGGAACGTTGGCTCAGCGGATCAGCGGCACAAGTTCCGCCCCGATGAAAGATGCCAACGCTTCCGGATCGATCCCCAGATTGGTTCCGATCCTGCCGCCGCTGACGCAGATATAATCGTACAGGATCGCGGTTTCATCAATGAATGTGGGAAACTGCTTTTTCATGCCGATGGGCGAACAGCCGCCATGTACATAGCCGGTCAGGGGAAACAACAGTTTCTGCGGGATCATTTCAATGGATTTTCTGCCGCACGCCTTCGCCGCTTTTTTCAGATCCAGTTCGCCGGACGCCGGGACTACAAACACAAAATATTCTTTTCCCGGCGGCGCCTGAGTCACCAGCGTTTTGAACACCTGATCCGGACTTTCCCCGATTTTTTCCGCAATGGATCTGCCGTCGATCCTGCCATCCGCTGCATCGTACTCGTAAAACCGGAAGGGGATGGACGCGTTTTCCAGCAGACGCCGGGCGTTGGTCTTGTTGTGATTTTCTTTTTCAGCCATGATCAGATCCTTGAACATTGATACGGAAATATAGCACACGGAGGCACATTCTGCAAGCCGGAGCGGGAACATACCCCCGGAAAACCCGCAGCAAAAATACGAAAAAACCTCCGGCACGATTCCGTACCGGAGGTCATCTGTCTGATTCAGACTGCGTAAGCAGCAGATGAATTACATCATGCCGCCCATGCCGCCCATACCGCCCATGTCACCGGCAGGTGCGGCGGGTTTCTTTTCCTCGGGAAGTTCCGTGATGAGACATTCCGTGGTGAGGAGCAGACCGGAGATGCTTGCCGCGTTCTGCAGAGCGGAACGGGTGACTTTCTTCGGGTCGATGATACCGGCTTTGAGCATATCGCAGTATTCGCCGGTCTGGATGTTGTAGCCGTCGTTGCCTTCGCCTTCGAGAACGGCGTTGACCATGACGCTGCCTTCAAAACCGCCATTGGATGCCAGCGTGCGGAGGGGTTCCTGAACCGCACGGCGAATGATGTCGGCGCCGATGGCTTCGTCACCTTCCAGCTTCAGACCATCCAGCACTCTGGATGCACGGATCAGTGCAACACCGCCGCCGGGGACGATACCTTCTTCCACAGCTGCGCGGGTGGCATGGAGCGCATCTTCCACGCGGGCTTTCTTTTCTTTCATTTCCGTTTCGGTGGCTGCGCCGACATTGATCACGGCAACACCGCCGGCGAGTTTCGCAAGGCGTTCCTGCAGTTTTTCGCGGTCGTAATCGCTGGTGGTTTCTTCGATCTGTTTCCGGATCTGATGAACTCTGCCCAGAATATCAGCTTCCGCACCGGCACCTTCCACGATGGTGGTGTTTTCTTTTTCGATGGTGATGCGTTTGGCTCTGCCGAGCATTTCAAGAGAAACATTTTCCAGCTTGATGCCCAGATCTTCGCTGATCATTTTGCCGCCGGTGAGGATGGCAATATCTTCCAGCATGGCTTTGCGGCGGTCGCCGAAACCGGGGGCTTTCACTGCAGCGCAGTTCAGGATGCCGCGCATTTTGTTGATGACCAGCGTTGCGAGCGCTTCGCCTTCCACATCTTCCGCGATGATGAGCAGGGGTTTGCCGGTCTTGGCAACAGCCTGCAGCACGGGGAGCATATCATTCAGATTGCTGATCTTCTTTTCGTTGATCAGGATGTATGCATCTTCGAGGGAGCAGATCATATTTTCCGCATCGGTCACGAAATAGGGGGAGAGGTAACCTTTGTCGAACTGCATACCTTCCACGATATCGAGCGTATCGTCGATGGTCTTGGCTTCTTCCACCGTGATGGTGCCGTCGTTGCCGACTTTATCCATGGCGTTGGCAATGAGTTCACCGATCTTCACATCACCGTTGGCGGAGATGGTGGCGACCTGGGCGACCTGAGCGTTTTCGCTCACGTCTTTCTTCATTTCATCCAGTTTTGCCACGATGGCGGCAACGGCTTTGTCGATCCCGCGTTTCAGGCACATGGGATTGGCACCGGCAGTAACGTTTTTCAGACCCTGTTTGAAGATGGCTTCCGCAAGAACGGTAGCAGTGGTGGTACCGTCACCGGCAATATCACTGGTCTTGCTGGCAACTTCGCGGACCATCTGGGCGCCCATGTTCTGGAACGGATTGGCAAGTTCAACTTCCTTGGCAACGCTGACACCGTCCTTGGTGATGGTGGGGGAGCCGAATTTTTTATCCAGCACCACGTTTCTGCCGCGGGGACCGAGGGTCGCTTTCACGGCAGCGGAAAGCTGTTCGACGCCGGACAGAAGCTGGCGGCGGGCTTCATCATTGAAAAGCAGCTGTTTAGCAGGCATTGTATTTTCTCCTTGAGAATGGTTAGGTTGAAATTATCAGTCGATCACTGCGAGAATGTCGGAGGAATTCAGGATCTTGTATTCCTGTTCGTCATATTTGACTTCGCTTCCGCCGTATTTGCTGGTGAGGACAATATCGCCCACCTTCACATCGAAGGGAACGCGATTGCCTTTTTCATCGATTTTACCGGTCCCGAGCGCGATCACTTTCGCCTGCATCGGTTTTTCTTTGGCTGCATCCGGAATAAAGATACCGCCGCGCATTTCTTCTGCAATCTCGATCGCCTGAACGAGAACTCTGTCACCCAGAGGTTGGATCTTCGCCATTTTCTGTTTCTCCTTTGATAATGTTTTATATGGTTGTGATTTCGGATTATTTGCCATCATCAACGATTTCGGCATCCACAACGCCGTCATCGTTTTTCTGTTCAGCACCGGGAGCTGCGCCGCCCTGAGCCTGCTGCTGCTGATAGACTGCCTGACCGATCGCCATGAGTTTTTCTTCCAGTTCCTTCATGGTGGCTTTCATTGCCTCGGTATCGTCTTTTTCCACATCTTTTTTGAGTTTTTCGATGGACTCAGTGACGGGTGCAGTGACATTTGCCGGGGCTTTGTCGCCCAGTTCTTTCAGCTGTTTTTCAGTCTGATAGATCATGCTTTCCGCATGGTTCTTCACTTCGATCTTTTCCTTGGCGGCTTTGTCTTCGCTTTCGTGCGCCTTGGCATCGTCCACCATACGCTGGATATCCTGTTCGGAAAGACCGCTGGACGGCGTAATGGTGATCTTCTGTTCTTTGCCGGTACCGAGATCTTTGGCGGTAACATTCAGAATACCGTTGGCATCGATGTCAAACGCCACTTCGATCTGGGGAACGCCGCGGGGTGCGGGCGCAATGCCGTCCAGACGGAATCTGCCGATGCTCTTGTTGTCACGCGCCATATCACGTTCACCCTGCAGAACATGGATGTCCACGCTGGGCTGATTGTCAGCGGCAGTGGAGAAGATCTCGCTCTTTCTGGTGGGGATGGTGGTATTGCGTTCGATCAGTTTTGTGCAGACGCCGCCCAGAGTTTCGATACCGAGGGAGAGGGGCGTCACGTCCAGCAGGACCACATCGCCCAAGCTGGAGTTGCCGGAGAGAACGCCGCCCTGAATGGCTGCACCGGCTGCCACGACTTCGTCCGGGTTCACGCCCTTGTGGGGTTCGCGCTGGAAGATGTCTTTGGCTGTGGTCTGGACTTTCGGCATACGGGTCATACCGCCGACGAGGATCACTTCATTGATCTTTCCGGTATTGAGTCCGGAGTCGGAAAGGCAGTTTTCGCAGGGAGGCTGAGTGCGGGCAAGGAGGGGATCCGCCAGTTTTTCAAACTGTGCGCGGGTGAGTTCCATCTGCAGATGCACAGGGCCGCTTTCGTTCATGGTGATGAACGGCAGATTGATGTCCGTGCTCATGCTGGAGGAAAGTTCGATCTTCGCCTTTTCAGCAGCTTCTTTCAGACGCTGGAGTGCCTGTGCATCCTTGCGGAGGTCAACGCTGTTTTCCTTTTTGAATTCTTCCGCAATGAAGTCCATGACGACTTTATCGAAATCGTCACCGCCCAGATGGGTGTCGCCGTTGGTGGCTTTGACTTCAAACACGCCGTCGCCGATTTCCAGAATGGAGATATCGAACGTACCGCCGCCCAAGTCGTACACGGCGATGGTTTCGTCTTTACCTTTATCCATACCGTACGCGAGCGCGGCTGCGGTCGGTTCGTTGATGATGCGTTTCACATCCAGACCGGCGATTCTGCCCGCGTCCTTGGTCGCCTGACGCTGCGTATCATTGAAGTATGCGGGAACGGTGATGACCGCTTCCGTGATCTTTTCGCCGAGGAACGCTTCCGCGTCCGCTTTGAGTTTCTGGAGGATCATGGCGGAGATTTCCGGCGGGGAATACATTTTGCCGCCAGCCATGATGCAGGCATCGCCATTTTTACCTTCCACCACATCATAAGGCGTGCGTTCCAGTTCGTTTTTCACTTCACTGAATTTTCTGCCCATGAAGCGTTTCACGGAGAAAATGGTGTTCTTCGGGTTCGTCACCGCCTGACGTTTCGCTGTCTGACCGACAAGACGGTCGCCGTTTTTCGTAAATGCCACAATGGAAGGTGTGGTGTTGGCACCTTCTGCATTGGGGATGATCTTGAATGTGTCACCGTCCATCACTGCCATACAGCTGTTGGTGGTACCCAGGTCAATACCGAGAATTTTGCTCATAGTCTTTACCCTTTCTGTTCGTCTGTTCGTTTTGGGGTTTCGTTATTGCTTGTTTTTCATTCGCCAAATTATAAAGCAAACAGTATGCCAACTTTCAAAAAAAGTTGTAAGTCGTTGATTATCAACAGTAAAAATTTTTGAAAGATTTTTCCGGACAGGATATGGCACAGTCTATGTGTGACACTATGACACACAAAAATGACACAACTGTGCCACAGGAGGCGGGACGGCGGTCCCGGTCAGAGGCAGCAACGGCCCTGATTTGCGAACATTTCCGGCAGACCGGCAGGGACGCCGCAGGGGAGAAGCTGCTCCGTACTGCTGCTGCCGGCGGAAGTGACAAGTTCTTTTCCGGAGCCGTTGCGGGACAGGACAATGGCGTACGCGCCTTCCGTATATACGGCAGGAGGCATCAGACCGCACCGTTCTGCGGCGCGGGAGATGATACTGTTTTCATCGGCGGCAACGATCATCACACGGCTGCATCTGTTTCCGGCGAGGAGACTGCGTCCCAGTTTCACGGCTTCGAGGAAGGGATCTTTGAAACCGGCAATGGCGAAAGTGGGACCGTGTATTTTCAATGCGCTTCCGATATAGGACGCGGGCGCATTGAGAACGGAATGAGAAAATCCGGTCGGCAGGATCTGTTCCTCCGGAAAATCCAGAATGTCGTCCAGATTTCTGCCGGTCGTCACAGCAGGACCGAAAGAAGTTACCGTGATGAGAGCGGTACCGGTGCTGTCGAAACCGGGGATCATGCCCGCGGCTTCATCGGCGGCAAGAAGAGCAAGCAGCGTGATGCTGTCCAGACGGCGCAGACCGTATTTTCTGCAGACATCCATCTGTTTGCGGCGCAGATCTTCATCCACTCTGATTTCCGTAAAGGCGTCCACCGTCGTGACAAACGGCAGGGGTGACTGCGTTTTTCCGGTTTTTTTTCCGATGACCAGCGCCGTGTTGGAGCCGCCGAATGCCAACGATGTGGAAAGGGCAACATTGCCCGGAACATCCAGCGGTACCGTATCGGGAGCGACCGGCATATCATCCGACGGATGTCCGAACCGGTGGGACGGTGCCGTTTTTCTGTTCCGGAGCATCAATGCGGTCAGGATGAGTTCAATCGTCCCGGCTGCGCCGAGCGTATGTCCGGTCATGGCTTTTGTGGAATGGAAATGCACATTTTTTCCGAACAGGCGGTACAATACATTGCTTTCCACGCGGTCATTTGCCGGAGTTCCGGTACCGTGTGCGTTAACAAAGTCCACGGTTTCAGTTTCAGCCTCGCACAATGCGATGCGGATGGCGTTTTCCAGTTCGGCGCCTGCGCTTTCGGGCTGGGTGATATGGAACGCATCGGCTGTTTTTCCGGCACCGGCGAGGAAATGCGTAACGCTCACGCCCCGTTCTGCGGCGGATGCAGGATCTTCCAGAATCACGACCCCCGCACCGTCCCCCAGATTCAATCCGGTACGGTCGGCATCAAAAGGCGTACAGGGTTCCGGGGAACTGACGCGCAACGCATTGAAACCGCTGAATGCGACTTTACTGACGCTGTCGCAGCCGCCGGCGATCACCAGATCACATTCACCGGTCCGGAGCCAGTTCAGTGCGATCATTGCGGCATCCGCGCCACTGGCACAAGCGTTGGAAACGGTGATGGCAGGTCCGTTCAAGCCGTACAGATCCCGGATATATTCGGCGGGGATCCCTTCCATATAATTGCGGATACACTGTTCCGTATCGGCGGGATCGTTATCTTCAGCAGTACGGAGCCGGGCATAACAGGGAAGGTTGTCCAGCTGACACGCCACAGTCGTTCCGACAGCCACGCCGACCCGTTTGGTTTTCAGGATCTCCGGTGTCAGACGCGCATCTGCCAGCGCTTCTGTCAGTGCCTGCATGAGAAATGTGAGGGGGATCCTGTGTTCTGCATCGGTGCTGACTTCAAACACGGGGCGCCGGAGACCGGTTGTGATGCGGGCGGGCTGCTGCGGCAGAACGGGGTCCGCATCATACAGGCGTGCTGCTGTTTCCGCCACATTATTCCCGATGGCGGAAACGATCCCCATTCCACTGATACCGGCAGAAGCCATGATCGACCTGTCAGCTTACTTTGTGCGTTTTGTCTGAATGAAATCGGCAAGAGTGGCGAAGGTGGCGAAGATCTCGCGTTTTCCTTCCACTTCGGACTGGGGGATCCCGTATTCACGCTGCATGAGGATCACGATTTCGACTGCATCCAGAGAATCCAGTCCGAGACCTTCTTTGAAAAGGGGTTCTTCATCAATCACATCGGCGGGAGTTTTATCCAGCAGCTGAAGCCAGTCGATGAGATTCTGTTTCAATTCTGTGCGGAAAGCCGCAGTCTGTTCATCCATATTTTTTCTCCGTTCCTGCAGGATTTTTTGTTCAGTTCCTGTTGTATATCATAGCATACAATCGTGATTTTTCAATCTTAAAAGTTCAATTCTTCTCCGCTTTTCTGTCGCGGAAACAGAAAAAATGATACGGATCTTTCTGAGCCATGGCTGCCAGCACTTTCCCGTAAGCCTCTGCGCCGGTCTGCAATTCCTCTTTCCGGGGTTTCCGGTTACCGGCGGGCGGGACCCGGATCGGTTCACCGTAATGGATCGTTACCGTCAGCGGTTTTTCCTGCAATTCGGCAAAGACCGGCACCACCGGCACATCTGTCCGCGCAGCAAGCAGCCACGGAGAAAGGGGCAGATCAATGGTCCCGTTCAGAAAGGGGACCTGAATGGAAGCGGCGCCATCCACCGCCCGGTCTCCCATAACGACAACGGAGATTTTTTCTTCCAGCGACGCGGCGGCATCCAGCAGACCGCCTGCAAAACCTTCCGTGGAAATCACATCAAATTTCCGTTTTCCGGAGAGGGACAGATATTTATCGAGATTGCCGTTTTTATCCGGGCGCGCCATGATCCGGGCAGTTCTTCCGGCATCGCCCAGCCGCAGCATGGCAAGCTGCCAGCAGCTGAAATGGGCAAACAGCAGGATCTGTCCGTCCGGCGTGGTATGTTCAACACCGGTCTCTTTCAGAATGACTTTTTCACCTGTCCCGGCACGGAACGAAACAAGCAGCATCCGCGCCAGTTCAAAGATCAGACGGTGAAAATGCCGTCTCTTTGAACCTTTACCGGGGAAACGCGATTCCAGATAGGGCAATGCGGACCGGTACGCGGCGCGGTCAAACACCGCATAAAACCACGTGACGATGTAAGCACAGCCCAACGCAAGACGGTATCCCCGGCACAACAGCAGCAATTTGAAAAATCCGATCCCCAGCCAGTTCCCCCGCCGGTCACTCAAATTGGGTCGATCCTGTTCCTGTCGGGATGTCAGTAATGCAGTAACGCCATAGACGATGAACCAGATCAGTACGGCAAAAACAGGCGCAAGGACCAGACTGCCCAGCAGCCATTCATACAGCCGGTGATGCATTTCATAAAGACAGGTCTGCAGAGTAAAATCGGTCAACCATTCGCCGTACCGCAGAAAATATCCCAGTTCAATACACAGGAACGGCGACAGCGGCGGCATAAAAAGATTCTGGATGGCAAGCGCCATGATCTTGTTCAGACGCAGCCGGATACAGACATAAAGGATCACCAGCATATGAACGCCGATCAACGGCAGAACCGCAAGAAATGTGCCGATGGCGGCGGCGAGCGCGAGTCCGGACGGCGTGGCATCCTCCTTCAGCAGACGGCGGATGAAACGGAGAGGATGCCGGAGGATCTCACGGTAATGACGATCCGGTTTTTCTGTTACCAGACGCTGATGGGGAATGGGCAGCAGACGGCGTGTCACCAGCCATGTATGAAGCATGGAGAGCCGGAAATTATCCCGCCACGGATCGAAGTGCGTGATCCGGTTTTCATACGTCACCCGCACCGGAACTTCCACCAGATCATATCCGCCCCACAGCAGCCGCACCAGGATCTCGATCTCGAAATTATACCGGGCGCAGAGGAACCGCAATTTCCGGAATGCGGCAACAGGATACGCACGGAATCCGCTCTGGGTATCATCGCACCGCACACCGGTTTCCAGACAGCACCAGAAATTGGAAAATTTTCTGCCGAACCGACTGGAGCGCGGCACATTGGTCAGGGAATCGAAATCGCGGCAGCCAACCACAACAACATCGGAACGATCCTTCAGCACCTCAAGAAAACGGGGCAGATCGTCCGGATCGTGCTGACCGTCTGCATCCATCACGATCATATAGTCATAACCGAGCCGCTCCAGTTCGGCGGCGGCGGTCCGCAGCGCCATCCCTTTGCCCTGATTGCATTTATGAAAAAGGGTATGGATCCCGGCAGCGGCGGCACGATCCGCAAAATCTTCCGGCAGATCCGTACTGCCATCGTCCACGATCCAGACATCCGGCACGTACTGTTTCGCCCGTTCCGCCACAGAAAAAACTGTCCGGAGATGATGATAATGAGGTATGACACAGGCGATCTTCATCTTGCGGACCGCGCCTCCTTCAGCACACGGAACAGATCCGCAAGCGTGAAACAATCCGGCATGATCAGATCCGGCTGGACCGTATCGACCAGCAGCATACACGCCTGATCTGCCATGACTTCACCCACAAGATAAAGTCCGGGGGGACGCGTGGCAAGAATACAGAAAAGCGCCCATGTGGACGATTCCGTTTTCAGATAGGTCGCCGGACCGTGACAGCCCAGCGCGATCGCAGCTTCGCAACAGGGGATCGAAGGCAGTGTCGCCACAAACAATCCGCCTCTGCCGCCGGTACAGCCGTTGGCGGTATAATCGTTCCAGTACCGCAGATTTTCTGTGGTACAGCCCCGTCCGTTCCAGCCGTACACACCGGTGGAAGGCGGAATGGGCGCACCATGATCACCGGCAGTCAGAACCGCAGTCAGCAGGGAATAACGCACCGCCATACAGCCGCGCCCGAAATCTTCCAGATCTCCGGCGGGAACAAAAGGCAGATCCGCCAATGCCAGCCGGATCCCGTTCAGATCCCGGAAGGGTCCGGGCAATGTACCGCGATTCAGCAGATGGACCGAAAAATCAGGGGCGATCCATGTTCCGGCAATAACTTTCATGACTGCACCTCCAGGATCAACGCACTGTTCAGACCGCCGAATCCCACATTCAGCGACAGGATCTTGCCGGCGGACAATTTCTGCGCCGCGCTCTGTACCGCGGGGATCACGCCGTGCTGCAGTCCCGCCTGCGGCGGCAGGATGCGGTCACGGGAACACATCGTTCCGGCGATCACCTGAAGGATCCCGGTTGCGCCCAGCGTATGTCCGAAATTTCCTTTCAGGGAAAACAGCGGCGGCACAGATGAGGCATCACCGAACACATGCTGCAGAGCATTGATCTCGGCAAGATCATTGTAAAGCGTACCCGTTCCGTGACCGATGATCCCGCCGATGTCCTCCGGTCCGCATCCGGCAAGGGACAACGCCCGGAGAATGGCATCTTTCAACACATGCCCATCCAGATCGGGAGCCGTAATGTGGGCGGCATCACACGTTTCCGCCGCACTCAGGATCCAGCCCTGCACCGCAAAAGCATCCGCCGTATCCCTGCGTTCCAGCAGAACAACTCCGGCAGCTTCGCCAAGCGTCAGACCGTCGCGGTCCGTATCATAGGGGCGGCATACGGAGCCGGACGATGCACCCAGCGCCGTAAATCCGGAAGTGACAAAGGCTCCGGTTATATCACAACCTGCCACAAGCGCGTGATCCAATACGCCCGAATTCAACTGATCCATGGCAATACTGAGCGCCGTCTGACCGGACGCACACGCAGCAGAAACAAGAACGCCCGGTCCCGTACCGAAGATCCGCTCCGCTTCCTGCAGCAGATACGCAGATGTATCAATGTCGCGCCCCTGCTCCAGCAGATCGATCGCACCGACTGTGGTCGCCAGAAACAGTCCCGTCCTGTCAGGTATGGAAAAATCCATGGATGCCCGCAGACGTTCCAGCAGACGGACTGCACGGCTGCCCTCACCGCCGTCCAGCGTATGATCAACGCCCAGAAGTTTTCCCCCGGAATCAAAATGTTCCGGCAGACTGAACACCCGTTCCCCTGCCAGCAGCAGATCAAAGACGCCGCGGGCGGTCGTTCCTCCGGGAACAGCAATGGCAGTGCCGGTTATGGCGATGGGGTCACACATGAAATTCTCCATTCTTCCAGCGTTCCTGCATCACGGCGGCGAGCGGAGGCGGGAACAGACACGGCTCCCGGCTCACAAGATCGCAGAACATCTGAACCGTAAACCCGGTGGCACAGATCCTGCCGTCGGAACCGGTGACAGTATAAGCGATATCAAGCCGCGCGCCCTCGTTCCAGAACAGTTCCGCGCGGACCGTAAAGAGTTCATCCAACAGCAGCGGCGAATGATAATCCACATGGCTCTGGACCATGGGCGCACCGATCCCGGCATCCGCATAAGCCTTGAAACCGAGTCCGATCTTCTGCATCAGTTCCGTGTGGGCAGCCTCAAAAAAACGCAGATAATTTCCATGCCACGCGATCGCCATGGAATCCACTTCGCTGAACGCAAGGCGGCGGGTAACTTCCGCCGAAACCGGCGCAGGAGCTCCGGGTTCCGTGGTAAAATAATGTTTCCGGCGGCGGTTCACTTTCATACGGCAGATCTCCTCATTTTGAGTTTCATCCGGCAGACTGGAACATCTCCGGCTGTCACATCCGCCTGAACCATATATTCCCCGTCAGACGCAGAAAGGATCTTGACCTTATTGCAGACGCTCATATCCGCCAGGACCGGACTGCGGAAGCGGCATTGGGAAACTTCTGAAAGGATCAATGTTTCCTCCGTCAGACGCTGCATGTGGATGCGTATCATCTGGACCAGACACACGCCCGGCACAATGGGGTTCCCTTCAAAATGTCCGTCAAAACCCCGGAACGCGGGGTCAAAACGGACGATGCTTTCCGATTCTTTTTCCGACAGCTGCGTACATTCTTTCAGCCGTGCATCAAGTTCCTGTTCCAGTATGGATGTATTGTTCATTTTCCACTTTCCGTATTTTTGATCCTGACCGATGTCAGCTCCAGTATATAAAACCGTTCATGATCCCGGTATTCCACCGAACCGTCCGGACGGTAACTGCAATCCCAGTTCCGGAAAGGCGGCACGATGCCGGATCTGCGCCGGGTCAACATCCCGTTCCGGAATTCCCACCGGACATCATCCGGTGTTTTCAATGCAATATACTCTGTTCCCTCTGCGGCTGCAAATGCGTTTTCCGTTTTCAGCAGAAAGATATTCCGCAGAACGGACGGCATCTGTTCAAAAAGTCCGGCGGCAGATTCCGGTACACCCGCACCCGGCACATATCCGGTCTGCTCCGTGATCTGAAACAGGCGGGTCCCCGCACTTGTGATCCCGGAACAGCGTACCGATCCGGTCCGGCAGTCGATCTCCGCCGCCAGGATCGCCGGGATCCGGTTTCCGAAGATCTGCCAGACGGCGTTTGCGTGCAGTCTGATCTTTCCGGTTGCGGGCGAACAGGACCGCACCGCCGTCTCCACCGTACGCCGTTGAGGCAATTCCGTCAGCGGGACATAAGTGGTGCAGGAGGCGAGAAGAAAACAGCACAGCAGCGCCGTCACCACATTCCCGCCTTTGATCTCTTTCAGCAGCGGAACCAGCCAGAGTCCGCAGATACATGCCGCAGTCACACCCAGCGAAAGAACGATCCCCGTATCAAACAGGACGGGATGACGGGAAAAGATCAATGCCCCCGCCCCGGCGGCAGTCGTTGCAGCTGAAAGCAGAACGGAACTGCGGATGGAGCCTTTGCCGGGATGCTGCAGAAGATGCACGGAATACACGCCGTAATCGATCGCCAGTCCCGCCAACAGCACAAACGCAAAGCCTGCCGCGGCAGAAATATGCAGTCCTGTCACCGCAAAAAAGATCAGCAGAAACGCAAACGCCGCGCCGACCGGGACCATTGCCAGGATCACATCGTTCAGATTCCGGAAAACAGCAAGAGCAAGGAGAAACGATCCGCCCAGACTCAAACAGAGCAGAAGAAGGAATCTGCCGCCGAAATCGCTGACCACCTGCTGACGGAACGCCTCACGGGAGATCACTGCACATTCTCCACCGCCGTGATCACGCAGGACTTCCCGCACCCGTTGAATGTTTTCCGGCGTTTCCTCCATCAGCGCAACAGCGGAATGATCTTTCACCATTTTGCTGTGGATATATGCCGCCAGACCGCCGGGTTTATATGTATGGTCCACCGACCGCAAACTTTCAAAAAAAGGTGCGAAAAACTGCTCCGGCAATTTCCGCGCCGCACATGCCGCTTTCACGTCTTTTTCCAAAGCGTCAAGACGCGCCGCAGTTGACGGTGTCCGCCACATCGCCAGATGCTCCGCCGCTTTTTTCCGGGAGGGAAGCGGGGGCAGAACGGCGGAATCTCCCAGATACTCACAAAGTTTTTCCAGTCGCTGCCGGGCTTCTTCCTGATCCTTTCCGGCAGCGGCGATCACGGCAGTTTTCACTTCGGGATCACGCCACGCCGCATTGAAATCTTTTTCTGCGGCAATGATCTCATCCGGCGTACCGTCCAGCGATTCCGCACTCAAATCAATATTCAGATGCGGCAGAGCGATCAGCGCACCGGCAGCCAGAACCAGAACGATTCCGACAGCTTTCGTCCGGCGCGATTCACTTTTTCCGATCTCCGGCAGCTGCAGAGTTCCGGCGTCATCACCGCCGCCGCTGAGCAGTCCGGGCAGCAGAAACAGTGCCGCCAGACAACTGAAGATCAATGTGAGCCCCGCAAAGACCGCCAGTTGTTCATACGCCGTAATGCCGGAAAGTCCGAGAAAGAGAAAAACCAGCACGGATGTGGCGGAAGAAAGCATCATCGGCACCGCCATTCCGGCAGCATTGCGGAAGGGATCTTTTTTCCGGCACGCCGCATAAATATGGATCCCCTGATCCACCGCGAGCCCGGTAATACAGCCGCCCAGCCCGATCACATACAGACAGACCGTGTCGAAACAGAGGCTCACGATCCCCAACGCAGGCAGAGACGCCAAGAGCGGGACCGCCGGGATCCACAACGCGCGGGGATCACGACGGAAAAACAGCAGAAACAACAACAGGAACAAAATCACGGAAAGCACACCCGCCACCGCCGCATCCCGTTTGAGGACCTGCTCATTCCCCAGCGTATGATTACAGCCGGAAATGATCCGCATGGACAGACCGTCCGGCAGCGTTCCCACCGTTTCGCCGATCTGACGGTACAGGGTCCTCACGGCGTCCGCATCCCCGATGGCGATCCCGGTCTCAAACAGGATCATGGCTCTGGTCTTTGACACATCGGCAAATGTTCCGGTATCGTGAGCGAGCCGCAATCCGCCCAGATGATTCAGGCGGTTCAGATCATTGAACACTGTCCCGGAAAGGGCGGAAAAGGGTGAATTGCGCAGGAGTTTCACATTGCAGAAAGGCATGGAAAGCTGCGACAACGCATTTTTGGCAGCCTCATCCGGATCACATTTTTTCAGTGCATCCGGCGTTTGCGTCAGAGGGATCAGGCGGGTCAGATCTTCCAAACCGTCCATCCCGGAACCGGTGCGGTAGCGGTACACCACGTTGCGGATGCCCGGCACTGTTTTCAGCCGGTCCGCCGCTCCTTCCAGCCAGTCAGCGTATTGCCCGATCCCGCCGGGTGTACTGCTGATGAATTCCAACTGAACAAGGTCCGCAAGGTGACTTTTTTCCAGCACACGGAATGTAGTTCCGGTCTCGCCCGAAGCAGGAAAGAGATGACGGATCTCGTTGGTCAGTTCCGCCCGGAAAAATACAACGGCGGAAAGAACAGCACATAACAGGACAGCCGTGATCCAGACCGCTTTTCTGCGGCTGGCGGAGGATATGATCTTTTCGATGAGCGTCGTCATGGCAGCTGCCAGTGTTGTTCCGGGACAGCCGGATCGTTTTTCACGTTCAGGAAACGGATCTCCAGCCGGTCGCCGGAGCGTTCATGGATCATGATCTGTTCCACTGCGGCGAAATCCGCCCGGAATGTCAGGTCCATCGATTCAAAAAACATTTTCAATGCATCATCGGCAGGGATCAGGCGCAGTTTGTGTTTTTCCAGTTCCTTTACCTGAAAACGGGTCTGCAAACGCTGAATATCGCCGGTCATGGTATCGGCAAGCGAAGAACGGATCAGGGCAAGCCACGGAAATTTTTTCACATCCACCGTCATTGTTTTTCCTGCGGCAACATCGTGGATCCGGAGCGATTTTTCCCCGATGAGGATGATCTGTTTCATGGGAGAATCCACCTGCCAGCGGAGCCTGCCGCCCCGTTCACAGGTCATACTGCCACGGATCTCAACGGTCATATCCAGTTCCGCGAGGTGGCGGGTCTGACAGAAATCCGCCTGAACGGTCCTGACCGCCGCCATGGGAGCCAGACGCGCCCGGAGATCATCCGCGCAAAGAGAAACACAGCAGAAAAAGCAGAGAAACAGAAACAGCCTGCGGATCACAGTTCGCATATGGAAAGTTCCCCTTCCGCGCAGAGCTGTCCGTCGGCACGCCTCAACTTGAAATCCAGCGTGTGATAATTGTCGATAAATCCGGTTTCGCGGATGTAGATATGAAGGATATCGCCGGAGCGGACATCGGAAAGGAACCGTATGGCACGCAAACCTGTCAGCATACCGCCGAGGTCGTGATTGTTTTTTTCAAATCCGGTGATCACGGCACACCCTTGCGCCACAAGTTCAGGGATCACATCGTTGTCCAGAATACCGTCACTGTTCAGGAAACGGTTGTCGGGGCGGATCACGGCTTCCACGATATCCCACTCCCCGAACTCCAGCAGACGGTCCACCATGACAATGGGATCTTTGTGGGGGATCCACTGGCGGGCATCACTTGGCAGAGCCGGTGGTTCGCCGAGCAGATGACTGTTCTTCCAGCAGAGAGGATCGGATGCGAGATAATCGCCGGTCAACTGATATGCGGCACCGCGGCATCCGTAACAGGTATCCGCCTTTTCACAGGTGCGGCATGGTCCCTTGATCTTTTCCCGGTAGTCCCGCAGTTTCCGGAGAACCACGCTTTCACGCACGATTTCCGCCAGACTCTGTTCGTAAATGCTGCCCAGCACCGCAGTCAATCCCACACAGGGGATCACATTGCCGTTGGCACAAATCACGCAGGAATACTGATGCCGCAGACATTTTGAACCGACCAGCGGCGGCTGGGGCGTCCAGCAGTAACCGTTGATATTGTCGAAGGCAGATATTTCTTCAAAAATCTCTTTCAGGCGGTCCGGATGGACCTCCAGCTGACGGTTTTCCATCAATCTGCCCTGGGGAGTCAGGATCTCCAGATAAGGTTTGATCCCGTTCTGACGCAGATACTTCCACAGGGAAACCACTTCCCCTTCATTTGCAGAACAGATCACTGAACTGGCGACCAGCGTTTTATCATCAAACCCCGCCTCTTTGAGCAGGCGGATGGCGTTCATGGCATATTCCATGGCATGCGGGACACCGGTCAACTGTTCCTGTATCTCCGGACGCAAAGTATTAAGTTTGACCACCACCCGGCAGCCGTATTCCCGGAAAAATGCAGCGCGTTCCGCCGTGATCAATGCGCCGTTGGTAAAGATCTCCGCCACCATATCCAGACTGGTGATCAGGCGGATCATATCTTCAAGATGGGGATACAGCAGCGGTTCGCCGCCCAGCACAACGATTTTGCGACCACCCAACGCGGCGACCTGACGGATCACGGATTCCGCAGTTTCCCGATCCAGCATTTCATTGCTGCAGTTTCCGGCGGCATAACAGTAGGGACAGCGGTAATTGCAGTTGCGGTTGAACTCGATTTCGGCAGAAAGCAAACCGCGTTTTGCGGCGTTTTCCAGAATTTCCTCTGTGGTGAAATCAAATTTACAGGGGTCAAAAGGGATCATACTTCTTACTCTCCACGGAAGTCAAAAAACCGTACGGGCTTCCGGGATACTCCGAACACACGGCGGCGCGCTTCCTCCTCGCTGACTTCAAAAACCGGCACATGGATCCGGGTACGGCTGAACAAACGTTCCGGAAGATCAAGAGATTCCACCGATGCTCCGGGGCGGCATGCCACATACATACGGATCTCATCGGAGAGAGCGGTGCCGTGGACTTCCATGTAGTATTCCGCCACACCGTCGATACCGTCAAGCACATGGAAAAACGCATTGGGGAACAGAGTCGTTCCGTGAACTTTGAGCATTTGCGCTTTTCTGCCGAGAATGGGTCCGAGCCGGGGCGTATTCCGTCCGCAGCTGCAGGGTTCCGGCAGCAGAAAACTGATGTCCCCGGTACGGAACCGCACCAGCGGCATACCACTGACCTGAAGCGGCGTCACAACCACTTCGCCCGTCTCGCCGTCAGGGACCCGGTTGCCGTTGTCGTCCAAAATCTCCACAATGGCAAGATCGGCAGGCGGGTGTCCGCCGCAGCGTGCGGAACATTCGGTAAAACTGGTAACGATCTCACTGGATGCGTAGGTGGAATGAACGGCACCCGGCCAGAATTCTTCCAGTTTTGCGCCCAGCGGCGTCAATTTCATTTCCCGCGTCCGGATCGGTTCACCGATACAGATGATCCGTTTGACGCAATCCGCCGACACCTGATTGTCTTTCAGATACTGCCCCAGTTTCGCAATAAAACTCGGCACGCCCACGATCGCTTCCGGATGAAGCATGGAAAAAATAGACGCATGACTGGCAATGGAATTCAAGCCGTTCCGGACCGCCGACGCCCCGACTTTCACCACGCCGTTGTAGTAGGCGAGACCCGCAATAAAACAACGGTCGATGGTGCAGGTGAGCAGAACTTTGTCGGAAGGAACCATTCCCGCCGCACGGAATCCGACTGCATCATTGTATCCCAGCCGGTCAAGGTCTCCGGCGGAATAAACGATCCGGCAGGGATTTCCCGTGGTCCCGCTGGTGAAACAGATATCCGAGATCTCTTCCATGGGCAGCGCAAAAAATTCTTCATTGTGTTCCGCCAGATCCTGTTTGGATGTCGTTGGCAGCTCCTGCAGGGAATCCATATCAAAATCCCGGTCGGCAGGTCCGTGATCCGCCAAGTGTTTCCGGTAAAACGGCGATTGCGTCCGGCAATAACGGATCTGCTCTGCAAGCAGACGGTTCTGAATCTTTACGATCTCTGCGCGGGGCAGAAACGAAATATCATCATCCAGTTCAAATTTTGTTTTCATTGCTGTTCAGAGTCTCATCCATCCGGACAAGTTCATCCTTTATTTTTTGAAAGACCATTTTTTTCAAAACGAAAGCTGTACTGCATTTTTTCACATCTTCCGCGGGAACAGGCGGCAATCTGCGCACCAGCAGATCCCGGAACTCCCGGAAACGGAATTTTCTGTCGGGCATCCGTTCATTGCCCGCGATACACAACATGTGTACCGGCAGCCCGAGATCGATGGCGATCTGGAAGATCCCGCTGTGAAACGGGTTCATCTCCGTCGATCCGGAGCGTGTACCTTCGGGAAACGCCACGATCACATCGCCCGTTTCCGTGATCTCCGCCGCCCGCTTTTCCAGCGTTGAAAAATCCCAGCCGGTAATATCCAGATACCCCGCAAGTTTTGCACCCCAGCCGATCACCGGCGCACGCATCGGCCAACCATTGACCGTTTGAGCGCAGCACACGTTCATCACGCCGATCAGGAACGCATCCGTGGCGGCTCTGTGATTCACCACCACGATACCCGGTCCCGCCGCACCGCCGGAAAGATCTTCGTACCGCACACGGAAAAAGGGACGCCACATCAGCAGCACCATCCGCCGTCCGAACCATACCAGAAGCATCCGCATGAAATGCTGTCGTTTCGATCTGGGGAAAAAGAGGGAGATCCCCACCGGGATCAGCATCATGCTCCAGAACAACGCGGTCCAGAGTACGGTCACGGTATAAACGGCAAAACTGCGCAGGAAAGTCAGAAATGGTCTGTCCTGTTCAGGTGTCACGGTCACTTGCCCAGTTTATCTGCGATTTCAGGGTGTTCCGCGATCAGTTTCTCAAAGAGCGTATAAACATCGTCCAGCGTCTTGACTTCACGGATCTCTTTATTTTCGCGGAGCATAATGCCGAATTTCTGCTGCAGCCCCACGATCATATCCACAATATCCAGACTGTCCAGACCGAGATCATCAACAATTCTTTTTTCCGGTGTCAGTTCCTCTGCTTCAAACTCAAAACGATCCATGAAAATGGAATTGATCGCTTCAATAATCGCCTCACGGTCCATTGCTGTTTTCTCCAATTCTGCTGTGTATGTGATTTTTATGTTTGTTTTCTTTTCAATCCGGGATCCGGCAGACAAGACTGGAATTGACCCCGCCGAATGCAATACTGTTTTTGATGCAGACACGCACTTTGTGTTCCGTTACAGTACGCGGCAGAAGGATCCCGGAACAATCATCCACCTGCTCCAGATTCCGCGTCGGCAGCACAATTCCGTTCTTCATCATCCCGTAAACTGCCGCCATCTCCACCGCCCCGGATGCACCGAGCGTATGCCCCAGATGCCCCTTCAGACTGGATACCGGAACATCTCCGCCGATCACTTCACGGATCGCCGCCGCTTCCGCCGCATCTCCGACTTTCGTACCGGTGGCGTGGGCACTGACATAATCCACTTCCGACGCATCGATCCCCGCATCCGCAAGGGCAGTACGCATACAGTTTGCGATCTGTTTTTCATCGGAATGACTCACATGCCAGCCGGAACAGTTTGTGGCATATCCCGCAAGTTCCATGAAGATCTCCGCGCCGCGGGCTTTGGCATGTTCATATTCCTCCACCACAAGAATACCGGCTCCCTCCCCGCAGATCAAGCCCTCACGGGCGGCATCAAAAGGACGCGCCAGAAGTTCCGGTTCATCCGTTTCGCGTTCTGCCAACGCATAGAGAAGCTGGAACGCAGAAGATACCAGACTGGTGGATTCATCAGAACCGCCGGCTATGACCACATCCGCTTTGCCGAGCCGGATCAGTTCCTGGGCAGTACCGAGCGCCTGCAACCCCGACGCACACGCGGAACAGGGCGCGAGCTGGATCCCGTTGATCCCGAAAAGATCCGCCACATTGAACGCGGAGGAATGACTCATCAATTTGAAAAATTCACAGGCGGAAAGATCATCACGCCGCCCCTCCGCCTCCGCAAGACACGCTTCCGACATACTGGAGGCACTGCCGATGGTGGACCCGATCACGCACGCCGTTCTGCCGCCGGTGAACAATGCAGGATCAAGCCCGCTCTGCTGTACCGCCTCCTGAGCGGCAAGCGCAGAAAACAACGCCGCATTGCCCATGGTACGCCGCACTTTTCGATTGATTTTTTTCACAAGCACAGGATCAAGTTCAACCGGGGCGGAAGCAATATTTTTGCCGAACTGACTGTGCCATTCAGGCATGGAACGGACACCGGATCTGTTGGCAAGCAAGGCATCCCACATAAGGGCGGCGGAATTTCCGAGGGGACTGACGACCCCGATCCCGGTAACGACAGCTCTGCGTATATTTGTCATCCTCAAAAACTTTTCTTTTCTATGCGTTCTGACTGATATTATTTCGCAGAAAATATACTACATAAGAATAAAAAAGTCAAGATGACATCCGCTGTTTTCAGGATTTTTCCAGTCCGCTCAGAACAAGCTCACGGTAAACACCTTCCCCCACCGCCTGACGGAATACGGCAAATGAGGCTGACATCGTACCGAGAATACCCGGGGACACTGCACTCTGACCCGCCAGATAAAAGTTGCCGACCGGCAGTCTTCCGGCTGTGCGGGTCTGACCGCAGACACACCTTGCGCCATACGCGCTGCCGGTGGGCGGATCGTAGTCAAGACAAGTCAGCGGGCTGCCGTCCGCGATCAGACGGAGATGCCCCTTCAACTCCGGACGGACCTGCAGGATCTCACGCTCAATGTCTGCCGATACCGACGCCTTGAAATCCTGATACTCCGCAGATTTGAGCCGCTCCGCGTGCGTTGCAGGATAATCCTGACCGGGCGCCATACACGGCATGGTGCGGAACGCACAAGCCGTACCCGTCCCATTCTCTCCGGCGTGAAAAAGGATCCCGGTACTGTGCGATCTTCCGCTGCCGGAAAGAATGTCGTTCAGATCGTTGCCGGAGAAAAACGAAACAAGACCCGGTTCCGTCCGGGCGTCAAGCGCAAAACAGGAACAGAAGAAGCTGCAGGTCTCTTTCAAGCGGTTGAGGCGACGCAAAAATGAAGGTGTCAGTGCCGCATCCGGCAGAACATCACGCACAACACGCGGATGAACTGCAAAAAACACCTGATCCGCCATCACATCCGAGCCGTCACTCAGAAAAATCCTGTGGATCTCACCGTTACAGTCGGGCGCAGAAGTACATTTCAGCAGCCCGGTCCCCGTCCGGATGTCCACGTGATATTTTTCCAGTTCCCGGAGAAATGCTCTGATCATGGTATCGCCGCCGCCGTCGGGTCTGGAAAGATCGTTGTGAAGCGCGTACCCCGTCCGGGCGTGGAATGTCATCGGTGCTTCCGCAGGGGGCGTCCCGTGACACATGGCGAAACTCCCCGCGCACGCCGCCGCGGCCGGGGAAAGTCCCAGTCTGGAATTGATCTGATCCACTGTCAGCAGATCGTAAGTACCCGGCATGAAATCCGGTTCGGAAAGATCCGCCAGATCGTGCATGGGCGTCGTTTCCCAGATACTGCGTTCCAGCTCAAAATATTGGAGAACGCCCTTTTCATCGGCGGGAAATGCGCGGCTGCAGATCTGTGCTGCGCCGTTGTGTCCGCACCCCGCAGGCAGAAGAATATCGTGTCCGCTTTCCGCAAGAACGATCCGGTTGCTGACCGGAGTCCCTGTCACGGCATCGTCCAGATCCAGGATCCGGAGCATCTGGGAAAGGATCCCGGTGAAACCGCCGGAAAAATGATAGCCGGTATCGAATGTGAAACCATCCCGTTTGAAACAGCGCAGATAGCCGCCGATGGTCCGCTGACTTTCCACCAGCACGACACGGCGTCCGGTTTTGGCAAGCAGCAGGGCAAGGGTCAATCCGCCCGCTCCGGAACCGACGACCACGGTTGAATATTCTGCACTGCCGGATGTCTGCATCATTGCCCCGCCCTCCCTGCGGCCTCAGATCACAAGTCCGCCGTTAACTGCAATGACCTGCCCATGGATGTAAGAACTGTCCGGTCCGCACAGAAAACTGACCACACCGGAGATCTCGTCCGCTTTCCCCGTACGGTGCAGGGGGATCAGCGGCAGGATCTGATCTCTGGGCAGATCTTTCGTCATTTCTGTTTCGATCACGCCGGGTGCAACCACATTCACCAGCACGCCTTTTCTGCCGACTTCACGAGCCAATGCCTTCACCGCCCCGATCAGGGCGGCTTTCGAGGCGGAATAATTCACCTGCCCCGCCTGTCCGGTCTGACCCGATGCAGAACTGATGACCACGATCCTGCCGCCACGTTTCGCAAGCATCCCGAAAACCATGGGCTGGACCGTGTTGTAAAATCCGTTCAGATTGGTATCGATGACACTCTGCCATTCAGCATCATCCATGAACACAAAAAGATTGTCTTTCGCAATGCCGGAATTGTAAACAAGCACATCCGGCGCTTCAGGAAACGCTTCCGAAAGGGTCTGTCGCGCGGAATTTTTGCAGCAGACATCCAGTTCGAGGATATTGCAGATGCCGCCGTCCGCAGCGATTTCAGCCTCAAGTGAAAGGGAATCCTCACCCTTTTTTCTGCAGGTGGCTGTAACGGCAAAACCATCTTTTGCCAGTCGCTGTGAAATGGCTCTGCCGATCCCGCGGCAGCCGCCGATGACCAAGGCTGTTTTCACGCTGTTCTCCTTCATTTTCAATGATCCTTCCATCGTTTGAAGATGAGCGCGGCATTATGTCCGCCGAATCCCATACTGTTGCTCATCACAAGTTCAAGTTCTTTCGTTACGGCAGTGCCGGGGGTAACATCCAGATCACATTCCGGATCGGGATGATCACAGTTGATCGTAGGGGGAATGATCCCGCTTTCAAGGGAGCGCACGCACCCGACGGACGCCAGTGCGCCCGCTGCGCCCAAAGCATGTCCGATCATACTCTTGACGGAGCTGACAGACAGGCGGTCCGCGTGGGTGCCGAAGGCTTTGCGGATCGCCCGCGTTTCATAAAGATCGTTAAGCTTTGTGCCGGTTCCGTGGGCAGAAACATATCCGATCTCCTCCGGACGGCAGCAGGCATGTTTCATGGCACTCTGCATCGCATTCGCGGCACCGGTCCCTTCCGGATCGGGACTGGTGATATGCCACGCATCGCAGCTCGCGCCGTAACCCGCCAGTTCCGCAAGGATCACAGCACCCCGCCTGCGGGCGTGTTCCAGTTCCTCCAGGATCAGGACAGCGGCACCTTCCGCAATGACAAATCCATCCCGGTCACGGTCAAAGGGACGGGACGC
Source organism: Victivallales bacterium (assembly GCA_045589595.1). Taxonomy (GTDB): domain Bacteria; phylum Verrucomicrobiota; class Lentisphaeria; order Victivallales; family UBA1829; genus SIG77. The sequence continues at coordinate 119,289 of JAZNPK010000032.1, read as the reverse complement.
CTCTGCCGGATCGCCCTGCCTCATACTGAGAGCGGTAAGAGAAAGAAATCCGGAAACCATCACCGGCACGATGCACGCTTCCGCTCCGCCGGCAAGCATCACATCGGCATCACCTCTGCGGATGATCCATGCGGCTTCACCAATCGCGTGCGCGGATGACGCACATGCGGACGCGATGGAAAAACCGGGTCCGCGCAAACCGTAACGCAGCGCCGTACTTCCGGTGGCAGAACTGACATTGAATGTGGGGATACAGAACGTCGATACACTTTTTCCGCGGGCGACCAGCGCACTGTTTGCATCATAAACTTCCGCGCCGCCGATGCCGCTGGAGATCAGTGTTCCGGTACGGAAGGGATCTTCGCACGCGCACAGGCGTCCGCGTTCTTCATCCAGCAACCCGGCATGGGTCATTGCCTCGTGTGCGGCGGCGTATGCAAAACGGGTGAAACGGGCAGTACGGCGCTGTTCTTTCAGTGTCAGTCCCGGCACAACAAGATCCCGTACTTCCCCGACCGCATAAACGGGCAGATCACCGGCATCAAACAGGGTCAGTTTTCCGATCCCGCTTCTGCCGCTGCGCAACGCATCCCAGAGACTGTTCACAGAATTTCCGGCGCAGCTGACTGCACCCATTCCCGTAATGACAACACGGCGTTCCTGCATTATTTCAACACTCCTTCTTCCGGGGAAAGGATTTTCTGTTCCCGCAGAAATGCGATCATTTCATGACGCCATTTGGCGGTTTCCGGATACGCTTCCGCCTGTTTTCCATCCAGCAGCCCCATTCCGTGAGGACCTTTCTGACAGATCATCGTCCGGTGCGGCACGCCATGTTTTTTCAGGGCGGCATCCATCAGTTTTCCATTTTCCGGATCGACTTTTTCATCTTCCAGCGTGAACCAGAGGAACACCGGCGGGAAGGAGGGCGTTACCTGATGCTGGATCGAAACTGCATGCACCAGTTCCTGCGGCGGATCGCTGCCCAGAAGATTTTTCCGGCTCATCGCGTGGGCATATTCCCCCATACTGACGACCGGATAACACATGATCACAAAATCGGGTCTGGCGGAAACACGCTCCACCGGATCATCAGATGCCGGATCGCCGTCCGTTTTTCCCAGCGCGGCATGAGCGGCAAGGTGTCCGCCCGCCGAAGAACCCATGGTCCCGATCCTCGCCGGATCGATCCCCAGAGCCGCCGCGTGATACCGGATCAGACGGATCGATCTGCGGGCAGCATCCTGCATTTCCGGATGCCGCCGCCATCCGCCCAGAAACGATCCGAGAGGATATTTCACCACGATCCCGGCAACTCCGTGCTGATTCAGAAATTTTGCGTACGCCACGCCTTCTTTTTCAAAGGCAAGGACACCGTACGCGCCGCCGGGAAAGATCACCACCGCCGGACAGGGCGCGGAGGACGCCGGACGCTCCGGCAGAAAGATCTGCATACAGTGATCGGGATCGTTGTCCCGCAGATGATAATAGGTGGCGGGATCGCCGCCGGGAATAGCGGAAACAGACTTTTCCGGAGCGATAAACATAAAGCATCCGGACAACAGCATCGTCAGCAGCATACCGGCAGAAAGCGTTAAACAAAAGTACGATTTTTTCATCAGAGCCCAATCCGTTTTCGGGTTACATCCACACGCTTGTAACATACTGCCGTTTCTGCGTATTTTCAACCGTTCGATCCGGAAAATTGCGGATAATATGGTCACATATACATAAGAAAAAGAGTAAAATATGGCAAAAGTGTATTGACTTTAGTTCAAAGTGAGTGTACATTAATGGTAAGTTTGCAAATTTTAACGAAATAAATATCCAAAATCAACAAAAAAACATAAAACTCTTCCAAGGAGAAAAAACATGTTGGATGTCATCAAGAAGAACGCGACACCGGGCATCATCCCGTGTCTGGACCAGGACTTTATCCCCGCAGTGCTGTGGGATCGCGCCTTCCGCGCGGCAGTCGAAGCCTCCGGCAAAGCCATCAAAGTCAAGATCGTGATGGAACGCAATGAGCAGAGTGCCAGCGTTTACGAAACCATCCTGTTCGGCGATGCCACAGACGGCGAATTCAAAGCGAACCTGCTTCATGTGGAACGTCTGGTCAAATCCATGTTCTGGCTGTTCGGCGGTTACAAAGTGACCATTGCCGGCGACAAACGCGTTGCCGATGCCATGAAGGAGATCTACGATCTGCAGAACGGCGCCCGTAAATTTGACTCTGAAGTCATGGGCGGCATTTACAGCAATCCCGTTGAGATCCTCTACACCGAATACGAAAATGCACCCGCCGCCAAGACGACAGCCCAGCCGCTGGGCCGCCACCTGAACGGCTGCCGTATCGGCTTCGACCTGGGCGGATCCGACCGCAAAGCTGCCGCTATGATCGACGGCGAAGTGGTGTTCTCCGAAGAAATCGCGTGGGACCCCTACTTCCAGAAAGATCCCACCTACCACAAAGACGGTATTCTGGATTCTCTCAAACGCGCTGCCGCTCATCTGCCCAGAGTGGATGCCATCGGCGGCTCCACTGCCGGTGTGATCGTGCAGAACCGCGTGCGTATTTCCTCTCTCTTCCGCGGCGTTCCCAAATGTGATTTTGAAAGCAAAGTCGCAAACATCTTCCTTGATGTCGCCAAAGAAATGGGCGTCCCCTTTGAAATCGTGAACGACGGTGAAGTGACTGCGCTTGCCGGATCCATGCAGCTGAACAGCAACAGCATCCTCGGCGTGTCCCTCGGCACCAGTATGGCGGGCGGCTATGTGAACCCGGACGGCAATATCACCGACTGGCTGAACGAACTGGCTTTCGTGCCGGTCGATTACCGCGAAAACGGTCCTGCTGACGAATGGAGCGGCGACCTCGGCTGCGGCGTGCAGTATTTCTCCCAGCAGGGTGTTGCCCGTCTGGCACCGCTTGCCGGCATCGAATTCCCCGCAGAAATGAAGTTCCCCGAACGCCTGATCGGCGTTCAGAAACTGATGGAAGAAAACGATCCGCGTGCTGAAAAGATCTATCGCAGCATCGGTGTGGCATTCGGTTACACGATCGCCCGTTTCTGCGATTTCTATCCCGAAATCAAGAGCGTTCTCTTCCTCGGCCGTGTTACATCCGGCAAGGGCGGCAACATCATTCAGGCGGAAGCCGAAAATGTCATCAAGACCCAGTTCCCCGAATACACGGTGGTGTTTGAGGTTCCGGACGAAAAAACGAAACGTCACGGTCAGGCGATCGCAGCGGCATCCCTTCCCATGGCATAATCCGTCTAAGGAGATCACATTATTATGAAACCGACACTCGTAGTTCTTGCTGCCGGTATGGGCAGCCGTTACGGCGGATTGAAACAGATCGACCCCGTTGGTCCCAACGGCGAGATCATTCTGGATTACTCCATCTTTGACGCGATCCGCGGCGGATTCGGCAAAGTCGTCTTCATCATCCGCAAAGACATTGAAAAAGATTTCAAGGAAGTTGTTTCCAAACGCTGGGAAGGCAAAATTGAGCTGGAATATGTGTACCAGCAGCTGGATGCGATCCCGGCACCTTATACCGTTCCCGAAGGCAGAACCAAACCCTGGGGTACCGGTCACGCCGTGATGTGCGCAGCCGATAAGGTCAAAGAACCCTTTGCCGTGATCAATGCTGATGACTTTTACGGAAAAAGCGGCTTTGAACAGCTGGGCAAAGCATTGAGCGAAACCACAGATCCCAACCAGTTCTATATGGTCGGATTCCCCATCAAAAATACCCTTTCCGAATTCGGTTCCGTGTCCCGCGGCATCTGCGAACTGGACGAAAACAACAACCTCAAGGAAGTTGTGGAACGCACCAAGATCGAAGCACTGGGCGGCGGCAAAGCGGTGTTCACCGACGAAAACGGCAAGCAAGTGGAACTCTGCGGCGAAGAAATCTCCAGTATGAACTTCTGGGGCTTCATGCCGTCCCTGTTCAATGGAATGGGAAAAATGTTCGAAGACTTCCTCGCAGAACGCGGCACGGAACTCAAGAGCGAATTCTACATCCCCTTCGTCGTTGCGGAAATGATCCACAGCGGCAAGGCAACGGTCAAGGTCCTGCCCAGCGCGGATGCGTGGTTCGGCGTGACCTACCGGGAAGACAAACCCAGAGTTCAGGCAGATATCCGCGCACTCATCGATGCCGGTGTCTATCCCGAAAATCTCTTCGCATAAGAAAGGGTCAATATGAACGCAGTTGTAAAAGAAATCGCAACCCATTTTGATATCTGGGGCGACTACCTCTGGTGTGAACGTTATGGTTCCGGCCATATCAACGATACATTTCTGACCGTATTCAATCAGGCAGGTTATCAGGTGCGCTACATCATTCAGCGCATCAACACCAATATTTTCAAGCAGCCGGAACAGCTCATGGACAATATTTCCCGCGTGCTGTCTCACTGCAAAGCGAAACTTCAGGGCAGAAAAGATGCCACACGCCGCGCACTGACCGTGATCAACGCGCAGGACGGCAAACCGTTCTTCGTGGATAAAGACGGCAATTACTGGCGTGCTTATCTGTTCATTGATCGCGCCCGGACTTACGACGTGCTGGAATCTGCTGAATTCGCCTATCAGGCAGCAAAAGCGTTCGGTGCGTTCCAGCAGATCCTCGCCGATATTCCCGGCGACCGTCTCTACGAAACGATCCCCAATTTCCACAATACGCCCTCCCGTATTGCCGACTTCGACAAGGCTCTCGCTGCCGATGTCTGCGGCAGAGCGGAATCCGCCAAAGCAGAAATCGAATTTCTCCAGAACCACCGCGATATGGCTGGAAAACTTCTCGATCTGATGGCAAAAGGCGAAATCCCGGAACGCATCACTCACAACGATACCAAGATCAATAACGTGATGCTGGATGACGAAACCGGCGAAGGGATCTGCGTGATCGACCTGGATACCATTATGCCCGGGATCTCCCTTTATGACTTCGGCGATCTGGTCCGCACCAGCACCAGCCCTGCCGCGGAAGACGAAAAAGATCTTTCCAAAGTTTATGCCAGAATGGAAATGTTTGAAGCACTGGCAAAAGGCTTCCTTGAAGGTGCCGGTAATTGCCTGACTCCCGCAGAAATCGAAAATATGCCCTTCTCCGGTATGCTGATCACATTCGAGATCGGCGTCCGCTTCCTGACCGATTATCTTGATGGCGATAAGTACTTCAAGACCAAACGCGAAGGTCACAATCTGGATCGCTGCCGCACCCAGTTCAAGCTGGTGCAGAGCCTTATGGAACAGGAAGATAAAATGAATGAGATCATGAAAGGTCTGGTAAAGTAATATGACAAAGATCCTCGTAACCGGCGGTGCCGGATTCATCGGCAGCCATATTGTTGAACGGTATCAGGGAAAAGCGGAGATCCGCGTTCTTGATAATCTCCGTTCCGGCTTCAAACACAATATCGAAAATTTCGATTGCGAATTCATCGAAGGCGATATCACCAATCGCGATGATGTGGCAAAAGCAGTGGAAGGCGTGGATTATATTTTCCACCTTGCGGCAATGATCTCCGTTCCCGAATCCATGAGCGAGATCATCGAATGCAACCGCCTCAACTCCATCGGTATGATCACCGTTCTGGAAGAAGCTGCGAAAGCCGGTGTGAAGAAACTCGTGCTCAGCACCAGTGCCGCCATCTACGGCGACAACCCCGTCTGCCCCAAAGTCGAAACCATGTTCCCCGAACCCAAAAGTCCCTACGCCATCACAAAACTGGATGACGAATACTATTGCAACATGTTCGCCAAAGAAGGCAGACTCCAGACCGCATGTCTGCGCTATTTCAACGTGTTCGGTCCCCGCCAGAACCCCAAAAGCGCATACGCGGCAGCAGTGCCGATCTTTATCACCAAAGCCCTGAATAATGAAGATATCACCATCTTCGGCGATGGCGAACAGACACGCGACTTCATCTTCGTGAAAGATATCGCCGCCGCAAACGCATTTATGGCTGAAAATGATTTTACCGGTGTGTATAACGTGGCTTACGGTGGACGCCTTACCATTAACGACCTCGCCGAAAAAATCGTCAAGATCCTCGGCAGCAAGTCCAAGATCGTACACCTGCCCGAACGCGCCGGAGATGTGAAACACTCCAGTGCTTGCGTTGATAAACTGATGGCTACCGGTTTCAAACCCTCGTATAACTTCGATCAGGGTCTCGAAATCGCTGTCAAGGCTTATAAAGAAGCTCTCGGCAAATAACACACGCACAGTGTGCGCCGTACAGTTCTTCTTCCCAACGCTGACGCTTGGTCGTCAGAACGCACAGTGTGCGCCATATAGTTCTTCCTCCCGACGCTGACGCTTGGTCGTCAGAACGGGGGGAGGCTACAACGCACAGTGTGTGCCGTATAGTTCTTCCTCCCAACGCTAACGCTTGGTCGTCAGAACGGGGGGAGGCTACAACGCACAGAGTGTGCCGTATAGTTCTTCCTCCCAACGCTGACGCTTGGTCGTCAGAACGGGAGGAAGTTTTTTTATTTTTTTCCCACCGTCAAAGCTGCGCAGCAGTTTTGACTATGGCAGAAAACGCCGCACGAAGTGCAAGTTTTCTGCTCGCGTCAAGGGCTTTGCCCTTGCTGCGGTCCAGCGGCAGTCCGCTGGTCGCGCGAAAGCGCGAAACACACAGTGTGCGCCATATCGTGCCATTGTGTAACGCTATCGCTTACTTAATGGCACGATGGGACTGTTTTGAGTTTTTTCTTATTTCTACCGTTTTTGCAACGCGTTGCAAAAACTTACGGCAGAAAACGCCGCACGAAGTGCAAGTTTTCTGCTCGCGTCAAGGGCTTTGCCCTTGCTGCGGTCCAGCGGCAGTCCGCTGGTCGCGCGAAAGCGCGAAACACACAGTGTGTGCCATATCGTGCCATTGCGTAACGCTATCGCTTACTTAATGGCACGATGGGACAACCAAAATTTTTTACTTTTTTTCCACCGTCATCACAGCTCCGCTGTGTTCCGTTATTAATTGACGCGGAAGGTGAATGGGATCGTCATTGCGCGTGGGGGTACGGGCATGGTCTGCAATTTTTCTTTGAGAGCGGCAACGGCGTCGTTCATTGCCTGAACATCGGATGGGGAAGTGACGTTCCAACCGGCGAGTGATCCATCTTTACCGATGGTGATTTGTACTTGCACGACGGGTTTTCTGCCATCGAGGAGCGCGTCTGACGGCTGAACGAAACGCGCATCGACGAACGCCTTTAATTTTGCGTAATAGGCGCGATCTTCGGCAGTGGCAAGGATCCCTTTCAGACCGGCATCGGGACTTCCGAATCTGCCGCGTGCGGACTGGAGTGCCTGTCGTGCCCGGTTATATTCGGCGAGTTGTTTTGCGTAAGCCTGTTGTGCCGCATGATCCTGCTGCTGTTGTTTCCGGTTATCCTTATTTTTGATCGTGACCGTTTTGCCGCGGTTTTTGTTGCGCTGTTTCAGAATATCTGCTGCGGTCAAATATTTGGGTTTGGGCGGAACCGGTTTCTGCTTGGGTTTCGGGGGTGCGGGGACCGGCTTCGGAGGTTCAGGCTTCGGAGGTTCAGGCTTCGGAGGTTCAGGCTTCGGAGGTTCGGGCTTCGGAGGTTCGGGCTTCGGAGGTTCGGGCTTCGGAGGTTCGGGCTTCGGAGGTTCGAGTGCGGGCGGTTCAGGTGCGGGCGGTTCGGGAATGGGTTGTTGTTCGCCGTTGACGGGCGCGTCTGGAGAATCGCCTTCGGGGAGATCGACGAGTCCGACTTTCATCACGACGAGCGGCGGTTCTTCAGGGACCAGCAGATCCACGCCCAGAAGAACGAGCGGGATAATGACAAAGACCATCAGGTGTGCGCAGATGACCCATATTGCGATCCATTTTGTCCGATTGCTGTTGGCGTAGGGATCCATTCCATGTTTCAGCAATGCTCTGGCATCGGAAACATTCATGATTTACTTCGCCTCCTCGGAAGTAACGAGAAAGATATTTTTGAAACCGGAATTTCTGACTTTTGACAGGAAATCGATCACATCGCCGTATGAAAGCATCCGGTCGGCGCGCAGATAAACTTTTGTTTCAGGATCATCGCGGAAAGCGGCGAGCTGCACAAAAAATTCAGCGCGCGTGATCTCTGCGTTATTAAATTGGACCATACCGTTTGTTTTGAGGCTGACGACTTTTGCTTTTTTATCATCCTGCGGCAATTGATCGGCGTTCATTTCGGGCGGTGACACATCCACGCTGTATTCCAGCAGGGGAGCGGTGACCATAAAAATGATCAGGAGAAAAAACAAAGTATCGATCAACGGGGTGAGATTGATCGAATCATAAGGTGTGGAATCGCTCCGTCTTTTTCTTGCCATGACTCACACCTGTCTGTCGCTGTTGTTGAGTGCGGCATAACTGTCCAGCTGTTCGATTTTGAGTCTGGAAAGAAATTCTTCTGCAAAGTTATCCAGAGTCACCGTCATCTTTTTGAGATGAGAACTGATGATATTGTATCCGATGAGGGACGGAATCGCCACAAAAAGCGCGATGACCGTCGTCAGCAATGCGCCTGAAACGCCGGGTGCGAGCGTCTGAATATCGGCTTTTCCCTTGATGGCGAGAGATGTGAATGCGGTGGTGATCCCCCAGACGGTACCGAACAAGCCGAGGAAGGGGCTTCCGCTGACAGCGGTCTGGAGAAAGATCATACCTTTATCAAGGCAGGAAAGTTGTTTTTCGATCGCCTGATCCATTGTTGCCTGAACGACACCCAGTTCGGCATCGCTCAAGGCTCTGCGGACGCCGGATGTCCGGTCGGTAAGGTGGAATGCTTCGATTTTGGAAAGCGCTTCAAAATAGACAGCGGAAACGGGACAGTATTTGATATTGAGCTGTTCGGTAATGGCGAGGGGATTTCTTTTTTCGCGGAAATACCGGAGGAACTGTTCATTGTCCTGCGCAGCTTTTTTGATGTTTCCGATCTTTGCACACATAACGATCCATGTGACAATGGAAAAGATGAAAAGGATCACGCAAATCGCCTGACCGAGCAGATCGCTGTTTCCGAAAGCGTATGCGATCTCATTGGTGTCAGCAACGGGCAAATAAGGAATAAAAGCAGTAAAAGCAGTCATATTTGAATCAAACTCCATTGTTTTTGAAAAAAATTGCATTGTTTTTCTAAAAATACATTGCCGTTTCCGTAAAGTCAATGTATATTTATAGAATATTTGACAAAAATTATCCAAATGTAAGCGAGAGGAGATTTGAAATCATGACGAAACCGTTTCCTGTCATGGGGTTTGATATCGGCGGCACAAAAATTGCGATCTGCCTTTGCATGAGCGATGGGACCCTTATCGGTTCAAGCCGTGTCAGCAATCATGAACGCGCTCCGGAAGATGTTCTGCCGGAACTGGTGGCAGCCGGTAAAAAACTGTTGGAAGACGCCGGTATTCCGGCATCTGAACTCCGCGCGATCGGTATCGGTTCGCCCTCTCCGATGGATTGGGAAAAAGGTGTGATCCTCGGTCCGTTCAATATGCCGCTGTGGAAACATGTGGAGATCCGTGATTATCTTTCCAATGCCTTTGGCGTGGAAGCATTTTTTGACAACGATGCCAATGCTGCGGGTCTGGCGGAATGGATCTTCGGTGCGGGTCAGAACACCGGCAATATGCTGTATCTGACCATGAGTACGGGAATCGGTGCCGGGATCATCGTCAATGGCACACTTCTGCGCGGAAAATGCAATTTCGGCGGTGAAGTCGGTCACATGGTGCTGGATGTGAACGGTCCGCCGTGCAACTGCGGTCTGGTGGGCGATTATGAAGCGTTCTGCGGTGGTAAAGCCATTGCGCTGCGTCTTCAACAGGAACTTGCGGACAAACCGGAAAGTGCCATTATGAAAGCCGCGGGCGGCAAAGTGGAAGATATCGACATGCGCGCATTGGAGATCGCTGTCCGCGAAGGCGATGCCTACGCCTGCAAGATCTGGGACGATATGATCGAACGCAATGCCCAGGCAATGGGTATGCTGATGAATATCTTCAATCCGGAGATCATTGCCCTCGGCACCATCGCTGTCCGCACGGGTGATCTCTTTATGAAACCGCTGCTGGAACGGATCGGCAAATATTCCTGGCCGCAGATGAACGCGGCATGTTCCGTTGTTCCGAGCAAACTGGAAGGAAAAGCCGGAGAATATTCCGGTGTTGCCGTGGCTCTCTACTCCCTGTATGAACGGGGCGACTGGAATCTGCCCTGGGAACAGAACTGAAACGGAGGAACGGATCGATGGCAGTAAAAAATATCAGTCAATTTTATTCCTGCAAACGGAAACGCGACTATATCACGTGGCTCGCCATCATCCTTTTTGTCATTGTATTGATCGGACAGGTCTATCTGGTGCTGTTTCTTCCGATCCGCCTGAAACAGCAGGAAACTCTGGAGTATCACGTTGCCCGGCAGCAGCTTCTGCTGCAGATGGATGAAGTCCGTTCCCTGCTGCGTCGTCTCTCGCCGTCCGGTACGCTGGAAAAAGGGGAAGCGGATATGATCCGTCAGACCTTCGACAAACTTCTGCTGTATGCCCGGGAACACGAAGACAATATGACCCTGCCCCAGATCGTACAGGTGCATCACATGACCAAGATGCTTCGGTCTGCGGTACTCCGGTGCCGCGCAAAAAAATATTATATCCGCCGGGAGAATATCGATATGCCGGCATTTGTTACAGTGCTGGAAAATGAACTCCGGCAAAAGGAGCAATTATGAGTATTTCCCCCGAACGGCTTCAAGCGGTACTGAACCGTTTTGACAGTCTCCGGATCGCAGTATTGGGCGACCTGATGCTGGATACCTACATTTCCGGCAGTGCATCCCGTCTTTCCCAGGAAGCACCGGTCCCTGTTCTAATGGTCCGTCATACGGAAACCCGCCTCGGCGGAGCAGCCAATGTGATGCGGAATCTGAAAAGTCTGGGTGCCGGTCATGTTCACGCGTTCGGGATCACCGGCAGCGACCGGGATGGCGAAACCCTCTGTTCCCTGCTGGAAAAAGGCGGCGTCTGCACCAATGGCGTTCTGCCCGTAACGGAACGGCGTACAACAGTCAAACAGCGGGTCATTGCCGGTAATCAGCAGGTGGTCCGGATGGATTTTGAAGATGTCGATCCCGTTTCCACCGATGTCAGAGGCAAACTTGCGGAGATGATCTGCAATATGATCCGCAACAAAGAGATCGATGCCCTGATCCTGGAAGATTACGCAAAAGGTCTGCTGGAAAGCGATATGCTCCAGATCATTGCCGATACCGCCGCTGAATTCGGTGTTTATACTTCACTTGACCCCCATCCCGGACACGATATGCGCGTCCGCGGTCTTTCTCTGATGACGCCCAACCGGTCCGAGGCGTTCGGTCTTGCCGGTCACTACTGCACGGAACCTGCGGAGATCGTGGAAAATGATCAGGCGCTGAAAGATGCGGCATCTGCCGTTATGGAAACATGGCTGCCCGATTCGCTGCTTGTCACTCTGGGACATCAGGGAATGGCGTTGTTCAAACGGGAAGCGGCAGATTCCATTTTTGTGATCCCCACCATCGCACGGGAAGTGTTTGATGTTTGCGGCGCGGGCGATACCGTGATCGCGACTTACACCCTCTGCAAAGCCGCCGGAGCCACCGATGAAGAAGCGGCAGAGATCGCAAACCACGCCGCCGGAATCGTTGTCGGAAAAGCCGGTACCGCCGTGACAGATCCCGTGGAACTCACCGCCAGTTTCAGTTGGTAATGACCATGCGGAACCTGATCCTTGCTTCCGTATCGCCGCGCAGAAGCGAATTGCTGAAAAAAGCCGGTTTCCCCGATTTCAAAGTCGTTCCCTCCGATGCGGAAGAATTGAAAGCCGGCGTCTTTGATGTACACCGGCTCGCATTGGAAAACGCCATCCGGAAAGCAAAAGCTGTATCGGAACTGTATCCGGAAGATCTGGTGATCGGCGCCGATACCCTGATCGAATTTGAATACGAAGCCATCGGAAAACCTGTCGATACAGAGGACGCGGTCCGCACCCTGCTGCGCTTCGCCGGAAAAACGCACCGCGTCACCACAGGCGTCTGCATCTGCTGCAAAAAACCGGACCTGATCACCCGGTTCGCCGTCACCAGCGAAGTGGATTTCAAAAATTTCGACCGCAATACCGCCGAAGAATATACCCGTCTCGTTCACGTACTGGATAAAGCCGGAGCATACGCCATTCAGGAACACGGCGATATGATCATTGCAAATATCCGCGGTTCCTACGATAATATCGTGGGACTCCCCACTGAACGGCTGACGGAAGCGTTGAATTGCATTTTGAAATATTGTTGAGCGCTGACTTCGCACTGCGTGCGGCAGCGTGCCGCCGCTGCACCACGGCAAGGGCACAGCCCTTGACGCGAGCAGAATATGCGCCGCATATTCTGCCGTAGTCAAAGCTGCTCCGCAGCATTGACGGCAGAAATGAAAAAAACTTTAACAGTCCCATCGTGACGCCGACAAAGCAAAGGCGTTATGAGGTGGATTATATGGCAGAAATGAGGAAAGGTTTTATGATGAAAAAAGATTCTCTCGTTCTTGCGACTTACAATCTGCGTGTCCCCTGCGACCCGCCGCCGTATGACTGGGAAAGCCGCCGCAACCGCGTCCGCAAAGTGGTGCAGGACAATGGGTTAGACATTTACGGTGTTCAGGAGGCGGTTCTTTTTCAGCTGAAGGATCTGCTGGAATTGGAAACCGGGAATTACGCCTATATCGGCGGGGGCAGAGATGATTTCAGGGATGCCGGAGAACACTCCTGTATTCTTTACCGGACCGACCGTTTGGAACTGCTTGCGGGAGGAACATTCAGTCTTTCCGAACAGCCGGATGTGCCGGGTATCCGTGCATGGGATGCGGCTTGTCCCAGATGCGCCACATGGGGAAAATTCCGTGACCGTCTGACCGGGAAGGAATTCTGTTACTGCAATACTCATCTGGATCATGTCGGTATAACCGCCCGGATCAAAGGGATCGAACTGGTGGTTTCCCACGCGGCGGAAAATGCAGCGGGTTTGCCCATGATCCTTTCCGGCGACTTCAATGTGAGGCCCGATTCAGAAACTTACCGTGCCGCCGCCGCGCTGCTGCGGGATTCCGCCTGTATCAGTGAAACCGGACATACGGGCGCGGATATTACATTCCACGGGTTCGGCAAAGCAAAAAATCCCTGTCTGATCGACTACATTTTTGTATCGGACGGGATCCGTGTACTCCGTCATTGGACGGACGACACCATGCCGGATGGTGATTATGCGTCAGATCATCATCCGGTGATCGCAGAATTGCAGATCGGCTGAAAAACTTTAATCCAGCAGTTGATCAAGTTGATCGGAGAACTGGAAAGTGACCGCATTCCAGCCGCGTGCGAGAGCGGTTTCGATATTTTCCTGACGGTCATCAAAATAGATGTCGGGGACACCGTATTTTTCTTCAAAGATCTCATAGATCCGGGGATGCGGTTTCATGGCTCCGGCTTCGTAACTGAATACGGCTCCGGTGACCAGATGGCAGAAATCATTTGTCTTGAGAAAATGCTCCATGTGCAGGGCGGAAGTATTGGAAAAATAAACAAACCGCCATCCGCGGTCCACGGCATTCCGCACCGCCTCTGCCATCCCGGGAATGGAAGGACCCAGCACGGAATTCCAGAGATCGATCAGTTCGCCCGGCGTATATTTTCTGCCGGTTGCTCTGTCCAGAAGATCCAGAAATTCTTCCCGTGACATCTTTCCGCATTCCATAAGGTGACATGCTTTCCGGATCCGGGGCACCTGGATCAGGCCTTTCCAGAAACCGAGTTTTTTGAAAAGATTACCCAAATGGATGGAGATGCATACATTTCCGATATCCAATGCTGCCAATTTCTGTTTCGTCATATTTTATCCTGTCGTTTGATCACGGAGGTGCCGTACCGCTCCCGGTAATGGCGACAACCAGATTTTCCAGTTCCAACCGGGGATTGGAACCTGTTACCATTCCGCGGCTTGCCGTAAGGATCGCCTGAAACGCACGCACAAATTCCTTATCGGAAAAGCGCACGGCATTTTCCCAGAGTTTGAATGCCCGGAAGGGATGTATGGAAAGCAGAGGGCTGTCCGACTGCGCGGATTTTGCCTCATCTGCAAGTCTGTAAAAATAATTGGCGTCGGCGTGATCCGGAATATTGGACCGCAATCCTTCGCACCGGATGGCAAGCAGACGTTGAAATTCGGCTTGTACGCCGGAAATGATCGCGATCTCCGGTCGTGAGGAACTGCCTTTTTCCTGGGCGATCGTTTCGATGATGCCGGGGATCAGTTCCATGGCTTTACCGGGATTTTTTGCGGCGAGCGCCGAGGCAAATTCCCAGGAAAGAGTATCGGACGCCCGACTGCACACCTGAAAACAGTCTTCCAGCGTAATGACCCGGTTTTCTCCGGCGTACGCGATCAGTTTATCCACTTCATTTTTCAGGCGTGCGGCATCGCCGCCGATGGTTTCTGCCAGATATGCAGCGGCATCTTCGTTCATGCGTTTTCCGCCGGAATCCAATGCGATTTCCTTGATACGGCGTATCAGATTGGGCAGATAGCCTTTGCTTTTCACATCGGCTTTTTCAAACCATTCCAGTTTGCCGCCGGAACTTTCACAAATCTTTTCGCAAAGTTTGTAAAATGCTTTGCGCCGGTCCATGGGACCGTCAATGATCAGGGTCACATCCGCAGGGATCCCGTCCTTCAGAAATGCCGCAAGCTGATCCAGCCGCGACGGATTCTTTTTGGTGGAAGGTTCTGCCGCCGCTTCATCAAATTTATTGAAATGTTTGAGCCATACGATCTTTTCAGGCATGAGGAAAGAAGGCGTCTCCACTGCGTCCAGCACTTTGCTGATCACAGGTCCCGCCTTCTCGCTGTCGTTATCGCCGCGGATGACTTCCAGCGCGGGGTTCTCCTCCGGGATCTCGCCGCACAGGGTACGGAGAAACTCATTCGCCCGTTCCTTGATGGAGAAATCCTCGTTGCCGGAAATCAGATAGAATGCACCCATAACAAATCAATCCAGACCGGGACGGAATGTTTCCTTGCCGGTGAAAGAAAGGATGGTTTCAGCGATCAGTTTTGCTGCAGCTTCCGCGTCGCGCAGATCGCAGACTTCGACCGGTGTATGCATGTAGCGGTTCGGGATACTGAACAGCGCCGTTGCAACACCACCGCGTGCGAGCTGGATCGCTGCCGTATCGGTCCCGCCTGTGGCACGGTGTCCGGTTTCCACCTGATAAGGCAGTTTCTTCTTGTCGCCGAGCTTGATAATGCGGGAAAGAAGCGGCGGATTGTTGTCGGCATTTCTGGTCAGACCGGGACCTTTGCCCATGGTCAGAGTGCCGTATTCATCCACGCTGATGCCCGGCACTTCTGTTGCAAAACCGACATCCACCACCAGCCCGACAGACGGTGCGATCCCGAACACACTGGCATGAGCGCCGCGCAGACCGACTTCTTCCTGAACGGTTCCCACGCACGCCACACCCACATCAGGCGAAAGTTTTTTACCTGCCTGCGCTACGATCCGGAACGCTTCTGCGATCACGAATGCGCCGATCTTGTCATCCAGACCTTTGGAAAGGACTCTGTTCTTGGAAAGCATACGGAAATTGGAACGGAATGCCACCGGATCACCGACTTTCACCAGTTTTTCCGCCGCTTTTTTGCTTTCCGCGCCGATATCGATCCACATTCTTTTCACTTCCGGGACCTGTTTGCGTTCTTCCGCCGTCTGAAGATGGATGGGCTTTCTGCCGATCACACCGGGAATACGGCCCTTTTCCGTCAGGACATCAACTTCGATCCCGGGCAGCGTCAGCGGATCGATGCCGCCGACCGTACGGAAAGAAAGCAGACCTTCTTCCATAATGCTCACGACCTGAAAACCGATTTCATCGTAATGACCGGCGAGCATGACCTGAAATTTTGCATCCGGATTCAGCCGGGCAATGGAGTTGCCGAGGTTGTCAACCGCGATCTCTTTTGTGTACCGGGAGAGATACTTGCGGAACACTGCCGCCTGTTCAAATTCAAATCCGGAGGGACCGGACGCATTCAGAAATTCTTTCAGAAACTCAAGACTTTTTGCCGGAAGCATAAGATTTTTCCTTTCATTTTTTTCTGGTTACGTGTCATAAGGAAACTATAACTTATAAATGGGAAAAATGCAAGGAGGTTGATAACTTTTTGACCGGAAAAAAAAGAATCCCGTCTTGCAAATATTTTCCGGGATGGTACAGTAGGGATGAACTGAAAAAATATGCCGGAAAGGAACCTTGTGCCATGTCCCATGTGATCGATCTCTGGAGCGGAGAAAAACCGCTGGATATCCGCAATCTGCCCGACCACCCTGCGGCGGAAGCGGGAATCGTTCAGCACCCCGATGAGGAATACCGTTTTCTTCACGATTGTATGCTCGCAAACCGGCACGGAAAACTCTATTTGTCGTGGTACAACTGTCCCGTTCACGAAATGGCTGACCGGTCCGTGATCCGCGGCAGGATCAGCAGCGACTGCGGCAATACATGGAGCGATCCCGTCACGCTGGCAGAAGATCCCGCCAATGCCGTGATCTATGTGCCGCCCGCCTTCGGGATCTGCCCCGCCGATGATCAGCTCTATCTCCTCGTGACCCGTATGACCGGACCCGATGTGGTACAGGATCTTGAGATCTTCCGTCTGAATGAACAGGAGAATATCTGGCACTCCGTCCGCGTCATACAAAAACCCTTTCTGCCCAATACTCCGGTGTACCGGATGATCAACGGGAAACTGATCACCGCCGGCAGAGTCGCAGCACAGTCAGGCATGATGCCGGAAATCCCCGCCGTCGCCATCAGCGATGACGGAAAAATCGATACAGAATGGCGGATCGTCCCCATCCACGACCGCATCAAAGCACCCGAAGGAGAAAATTATCTGCCGGAAACCTGTATCATCCCGGACGGAGAATATATCACCGCCTTCGTCCGCCACGATAACCGGTATCCCCTGATGTACGAAAGTCATGACTGCGGAGAAACATGGAGCGGACCGCAAGTCCATAACATCCCCGTGGGAAATTCCAAGATCTTCGCCGGTATCCTCTCCGATCAGCGGCGGTATATGATCTGCAATCTCGCCGGACAGAACCGGGATACCCTCGCCCTGCTCCTCTCAAAACCCGGCGAAAAAACATTCTCATACGCTTCCCTCATCCGTAACGGCATCGATACAAAACTCAATGCCGCTCCGCAATGGAGCTATCCCGTCGCCGTGGAAGTGCCGGAAATGAATTGTATGTGCATCGCCTGCACATGCAGTAAAACTTCCGCCGCTTTTATCCGTATCCCCCTCGACCGCCTCGAAAAATAATACGCCCGCCGGAGGCGCGGCTCCGCGCGGTGCAAACCGCGCTGTGCCGTTGCGCGCGAAGCGCAACTGCACCGGGCGTCCGGGTGGACGCCCGGGAGCCGCGCCCCGGCGGGCGTCTGCCCATTCTCAGTGTCTGTGTATTCTGTTCTTGTGCTTACTTCACATCCTGGATCAGGTTGCCCCGTTCAGCCACATTGGGTGCGCTCAGCACGTGTTGTGCATAGAACATAGTCAGATCCAGTGCGAGGTCCACGGCGAGGTAAGCGCCTGCCCATCCGCCCCAGCCGAAGTCGGTCCGGTTGCCGCCGGGGAGCGGACAGCGCACGCCGAGACCGTATCCGTAGCGGTTTTCGCCCCAAGATGTTGCGTACTGTTCTTCGTTCAACTGATGGGTTTGCAGGAGGTTGATGGTACTGCGTTTCAGCAGGGTTTCGCCGCTGCGGAGGGCTTCCAGGAATTTGATATAATCGTTTACTGTGGATGCTGCTCCGGCGCCGCCGCTTGCGTAATCTGAACCGAGGCGGAAACAGTTTTCGGATCCGACGCGGCAGATGGCATCGGATTCAGGGAACCGTCTGTACTGTGCTGCCAGACTGTCCTGTTCTGCGGCGGGAATGAGAAATGTTGTCCGGTCCATACCCAGCGGCTGAAAAATATTTTTTGTCAGGTACGCATTGAATTCCATACCGGACACGACTTCGATCAATGCGCCGATCACATCGTGACAAAGGCTGTACTGCCATTGTGCGCCCGGTTCAAAACTCAGGGGCATGGATGCGATATGGCGGATGGTTTCCCGTGTGGGACATGCGCCGTGTGTCTGATCATAAACTTTCCGGATGGCAGGGGACGTGATACAGTAATCCAGACCGGCAGTCATAGTAAAGAGATTGCGGATGGTGATCCTGTTTTTTGCGGGCACAAGACCGTTTTCCGTCCGGACTGCCATATCTTTGAATTCGGGCAGATAGTGCCACAGTTCGTCATCCAATCCGAAACAGCCTTTTTCAAACAGCTGCAGAGCCGCCACACAGGTAATGGGTTTGGAGCAGGAATAAATATTATACCGTTCTTCGCCGTTCATGGGGATTTTTGCTTCGCGGTCGGAGTATCCGCAAAAATGCCGGTACACTTCTTTTCCCCCCTGATAAACGATACAATCGCAACCGGGGATCCCCATTCCCATAAACTCTTCCATACGGGCTGTCAATTTTTCAAACATGTTTTTTCTCCTGTATTTGATATTTGGAAATTCTTTACCATACGATCGCCAGCCGCAGAAAGATCCGCATGACGATCATCAGCAGAGTCTGAGTTCTCAATGCGTGTTTCATCAGCCCGTCATACACATTCTCCGCCGACAGGATCCGTTTCAGAGCCAGCAGCAGAACAACGGGATAAAGGAAGATGAGCAGTCTGCCCATTTCGCCGCGGGAAAAAGGCGATACACACAGAAATACCAGCAGAACACCTGCCCCCATGCAAACGCGGTCCTTCCGCCAGTCGCAGCTGAACGCTGTCAATACCGTCAGAGGTGCGGCGAACAGGATCAGATCCAGCACATTCAGCGGGATCCACGGCAGGACAGATCTGCCGCTTTCCCGGAAAAATGCGCTGTTGTTCCGGGCGGCATACACGGCACACGATACCAGATCCACGCCCATCAGATAAACCACTCCGGCGAAAATCAATCCGCCTGCACAGAACAGCGCCGTTCTGCGCCAGTCTTTTCCGGCGATCACAACCGCCAGCGGGATCAGCATACCGTACGCGAGGGAACAGGAGCAGCCGTAAGCCGTCAGGATCCCGGCAGGTATTGCATACAGACTCCGGTCGGTAAAACACAGAAAAAGGATCAGCGTCGTCAGAAAATAATAAAGTGCGTCACAATGTCCGGCAAAAAGTACCGGCGCGGCAGACAGGATGGCGGCGAACGTTCCGCAGAGATACAACCGGTCCGGTTCCGGCTCAAGGGCATCCGGGCTGCTGTTCCGGCAGAGCCGCTGCGCCGTCAGAAAGAGCAGGACCGCCGCCAGTGCATTCAGGATGGGTGTCAGGCGGACGATCAGAATGGCGGCGAGCTGCAAGGGCAGCATCTTTTCTTTTTCGTGACCGGGTCGGAACAATGCCTTCTCCAGATAACTTCCGGCGGGAACGATCCTCCATTCATCCGGGATGAGCGGCATCTTTTCGCAGAATTTCAGCATCAGCCACGCGGTGAACACATTTCCGGGCGGATGGACATCCAGATGATTGGCGCGGTCTTCATCCCGTTTCAATTTTTCCGCATAATTCCGGAAATACGCAACAGGATCAGTGATCCCGGCGGCGGCAGTCAGATATCCTCCGGCATAACGGTCCAGCACCGCGATCTCATTTTCCGCTCTGCCGATGCGTCCGCCTTCCAGCAGGGCTTCCTGCATACAATAACTGCCCAGAAAAATCAGGGCGATCAGACCGAACTGCGTCCGGCGGGATCTTTTGAGCAGCGTTCCGGCATGAAGAAGCGCCTCCAGCACCAGCACCACAGGGATCAGAGAAATGAAGATCCGCAACTGCTCACGGTCCACCCGCTGCCATGTCCATTGGGAGGGGATCCCGAAGGGCAGATCCGTACAGATGATCAGGAGAGAAGCAAGTATCGCAATGATACCGGAAACATACAAGATCCAGCGTTTCATCGGTTCAGACACTCCGGTCCATGGAACGGTAACCGATGGCTTCAAACAAATGCTGCTGGCAGATCTCTTCCGAACCGGCGAGGTCTGCAATGGTCCGCGCCACCCGCAGGATCCGGTCGTAGGCTCTTGCACTCAATCCGAACTGCTCAATGGCATGGCGGAGCATGGTCTGCATGGCGGGCGTCATCCGGCAGAACTGCTGAAAATGAGGACTTTGCATCTGTGCGTTGCAGCGGATCTTTTTCCCGCCGTATGCAGCCGCCTCCGCAAAACGGTGCTGCTGAATAGCGCGGGCTTTGAGTACACGGGAACGGATCATTGCGCTTGTCTCTCCGGCAGGGGCGGAAAGAAGTTCGTCCTCCGTCAGAGATGTGACTTCCACATGAAGGTCGATCCTGTCCAGCAGCGGACCGGAGATCTTGGAGCGGTACTGCTGCACCTGAACCGATCTGCAGCGGCAGCGGTGACGGCTGTCGCCCAGATGTCCGCAGGGACATGGATTCATCGCCGCCACCAGGATAAAATCAGAGGGGAACACAAAACTGCCCGATGCGCGGCAAACTGAAACTTCTCCGTTTTCCAACGGCAGACGCAGCACTTCCAGAACATTGCGTTTGAATTCCGGCAGTTCGTCCAGAAAGAGAACGCCGTTGTGCGCCATACTGATCTCACCGGGCTGTGGATTGGTCCCGCCGCCCAGCAGCCCGGCATCGCTGACCGTATGATGCGGCGACCGGAAAGGACGGCTCCGCAGCAGCGGTTCACCCGGCGGCAGCAATCCGAGAATGGAATGGATGCGGCTGGTCTCCAGCGTTTCATCTTCCGTCATGGGCGGCAGAATACCCGGCAGCCGTTTGGCAAGCATGGATTTACCGGTTCCGGGCGGACCGACAAAAAGAACATTGTGTCCTCCGGCGGCGGCGATCTCCAATGCGCGCTTGGCGGCGGTCTGTCCTTTCACATCGGCAAAATCCGGCAGACCGTCCCAGTCCGGCTCACAGAACACAGACGCGGAGTCGGGCGCCATAGGCGATACCGTTCCCTGAAGAACAGATACCGCTTCCATCAGAGATGCCACGGGATAAACATTCAGATCCTTTGCGGCAACAGCAGCTTCACGGGCATTTCCCTCCGGCACGATCAGACTGCGGATGCCGGACATCTTTCTTGCGGTCAGTGCCGCAGGCAGAACGCCGCGCACACTGCGGACCGCACCGTTCAATGCCAGTTCGCCGAGGATCACTGTTTCCGCCAGAGTCTCCACCGGCAGACCATCGGCTGCGGCGATCATGGCAAGAGCGATAGGCAAATCGAAAGACGCCCCTTCTTTTTTCAGGTCAGCCGGAGCAAGATTGATCACCGTAGATCCCCGGAGCATCCGGTATCCGCCCGCATAAATGGCACTGCGGACACGCTCCCGGCTTTCTCTCACGGCAGCATCCGGCAGACCGACGATCGTAACAAAACCTTCCTGATCACCGCCGGAGGATCCGGCAGCATTGACTTCGATCTCCACCGGCAGGGCATCGATCCCATGCAGTGCCACAGATTGCGTCCGGACAAGTTTTGTCATGATCAGGTCACTCCGGGGTATGTTTTATTTTTTTCCGGGCTGTTCCGGGAGCGGTATGCCGTTTTCCAACAGTTTCATATTCCGGGGATCGGTCACATCAAGCATACGCAGACCGTAGGAAATATCGCAGACATAAATGATTTCTCTGCCGTTGATTTTTCCCATACGGTGGATCCCGTTCACATGCCCCCAGCGCAGTTCGCCGCAGTCACTGAGATATTTCAATGTTTTGGCAACGGGGTCAGCCGCCACCGCCAGCACGCCGATCTCACCGGCAGCCAGCAGCACCACGCCCGGTTCGCCTGCGGGGACCACATCAAACACATGACTTCCGTAAGAAGCATGACGGTTCAAGTCCTGTGTGCGGCAGATCACTTTTGCATTGCTGTCCAGCATCACCACGCCCGCAAATCCGTTGGCGAGAAAATATTCCGATCCGATTTTGCGGATACGGCGGGGCGTCCCCACATCGATGGGCGTCACGCCTTTTGCCGTAACAACGCCATTGGTGCCGACGCCGATAACGGATCCATCGTCCCGGATCAGAATGGAGCGCATCCAGCCGTCTTTTCCGGCGGGATAAACGACTTCACGCCGTTCCGCGCTGCGGAGGAGACCGTCGCGGCGGCATGCGATGAGGGGAGTCGTTCCGTCCCGGTCCATCTCCACATCCACAGGACCGGCGGCAATATCTTTTCCCACAAGGACCCGGACACGGAGTTTCATTTTTGCCGGATCCGCCACATTCAGCGTGGAGAGATAAACGCCGTCCGCCACAAAAAGACGCTTTCCTTTTCTGTCCAGAGCCAATCCCTGGGGGAAGTAACCGAGTTTGAACGTGGAAATCAGAGTGGGCGCCATGGGATTTTTGACATCAAATGCCGCCACCAGTTTTTCCTGCCGGTTCCAGAATGTCATGTAGAGAACATTTCCGTCCTGCACAAATTCACTGCCGGGCGTTTCAATATCGACAGTGTCACCGAACGTGAGTTGTTTCGCTGTTTCCTTACCTTCTGCAAATGCAAAACAGAAAACCGTCAGCAGAAGAGCTGCAAACCATTTGAATTTCATTCTTCAATCCTCCAGACATCAAACCGCGGATATTTTTTCCCGACGAGGATCCCGTCGAGGATATCGATGTAATTGTAACCGAGCATGACTTTATTGTGTCCGCTCCAGCGCACTTCCTCCACCGGGGCAGCAGGAT
Organism: Victivallales bacterium; assembly: GCA_045589595.1. GTDB lineage: Bacteria > Verrucomicrobiota > Lentisphaeria > Victivallales > UBA1829 > SIG77. The sequence continues at coordinate 96,381 of JAZNPK010000032.1, read as the reverse complement.
CTTCCAGACTGTAACGGCTTATATACAGCGTCTGCGCCACATACATTTTGTCATTGTTGATCTGGATCCCGAGAACGCCTTTTCCTTTGTAACCCGGCACGATACCGGCGACTGCAGGTTTGGCAGGATCGGAAATGTTCACGATCCGGAAATCACCATTGTTTCCGTAGGGCGGGATGTAAAGATGATCTTTGTAACGGACCATGCGGTATGCCACTCCGGGCAGATCCAGCGTGGCGATCACCACCGGTTTGGCAGGATCGGCAATATCGTAAACCACCAGTTTGTCTCTGCCGTTGGCGAAAAGCGTTTTTCCGTCATCGCTCACAGCGACTTCCGTCCAGAGGGGCATAACGGTCTTATCTGCGGGGATCGTGGCGAGGATCTTCACTTCCGGCAGAGCATTGCCGTCCAGAATGGAAAGTTTATCGCCTTGCGCCAGATAGAACCGGTCGTTATCATCCTTGACGATACAGGCGGCAGGACCGTCGATGGCTGCTGCAAATTCCGGTTTGGCGGGGTTGCTGACATCCAGTACGGCTTCGGGCGCGAACAGGAAATCTTTGTAGCGGCAGAACGCAAAGGGCGGGATCACGATGTCGTAATAGAAACGGCGTTTGGAGATCCGGCTCCATTTCGCCGTCACATCAAATTCGCGCTGATGAGTCTTTTTCACATTGCGTCCGTAGAGCAGGTAATCCTGATTGGTCCGCTGGATGCTGTACGCATAATCGCCGATCAGCACCACCGGCGCCTCAAACTGGATCAGGGGCATGGAAATGTCCGATTTTTTGCCCCGTTCTGCACGGTAGAGATAGTGTCCGCTTGTCCAGACCACGGAGTTTCCGGAGGCGGCATAATGAGCGTAAGAAGTGGGAGCATCGGGCAAATAAGCGGGTGTGCCCACCCCTTTATCCGTCACGGTCACATGCTGAAGCACGGAACCGCGTTTGTTTTCCATGAAATACACATCGAATCCGGCGGCACTGTTCCAGTTTTTGACACGGTGGATCCGGATATTTTTCGGCAGCAGCGGCTCTGCGGAAAGTGTTCCATCGAACAGGTACAGATTTCCGGCGGAGACGGCATAGCATTTTTCGCCGACAGTCAACAGCTGGGAAACAGCCGCCTGCCGTTTCGTGGTTTTTCCGTCCGGCGTAATGGTAACGACAGTGCGCGGCTGCGCTTTCACTACTGCATGGATCACGCCGGAAGCCGTCACAGCGAATGTGGAAAGTCCTGCGAGGTCGGAATGTTCGCGGAGGAAGACCAGTCTGCCATCGGGTCTGATCCTGTATTCCCGCAAGCCGCCGACAGTAGTGCAGTACAGGGTATCGCCGCTGATCACCAGCCGGTTGACGCCGCCATTGGGAAACGCGATCAGGATATTTTCCAGGACCTGAAATTTTTCACCGTACCGGACGCAGAAAATAGAATAATTCGTGGTGATATAAGCCACTTTGTTTTTGCTGACGATATCCGTAGTGTAACCGGCAGACGGCACACCGCCCTTGTATTTGAGGGTCTTGCGGTCAAAAAATTCAACACCGTCGCCCCGCGTCCACGAAGCGGAACGGACAATGGTATCGCCATCGATCAGAAGGGGTCCGTGCTGACCATGGGGAAAGTAGTGCTGATCCGGATCATCGACCGGCGTCAGCGGTTCCACCTGACATGCGGGCAGCAGCAGAGCAGCCGCCACCGCGATCATGCCGGAAAAAATTTTTGTTTTCATATCAGAAATCCTTGTTTGGAGTGCTTCAGATCATTACGCTTTGACCGGACGCAGGATCACACCTGCTTCCGCCAGGATCCGTCTGGCGGTCCCGTCAATGGAATAACTTTCGTTGTAAACGACTTCGCGAATACCGGCATTAATGATCATTTTTGCGCAGAGCAGGCAGGGACTGAATGTGGTATAAAGGGTCGCATCCTTCACACAGATCCCGTGATAAGCTGCCTGAACGATGGCGTTTTCCTCGCCGTGGGAACAGATACATTCTTCCAGAGCCGTCCCGGAGGGCGCATGGCTGTTGCAGCGGGGGCAGCCGCCCTCGTTACAGTTTTTGATTCCCCGGGGCGTACCGTTGTAGCCGGTGGAAATGATGCGTTTGTCTTTGACGATCACGGCGGCGACATGGCGTCTGCTGCAATTGCTGCGCAGCGCCACAACTTTTGCGATCTCCATAAAATACTCGTCCCAGTTCGGGCGTTCGGCAACGGTGTCCGGCATGATGATTCAGCTCCTCTGCTGCTGACTGCTGTACCGTATCAGTGCCAACCACACAACGCCCCGTCCGGGACAGCAGATCAGAAAAATATGATGATTGTTTTTTTGATGCTCTCTTTTACTTTGCGTGTTTCTTTTCCACAAATTCTCTGTGGAGGACTTTCTGCGCCGTTTCAAATGCTTCCCGCTCCACAACGAACTGGATATTCACCTGACGGAGCGTCTGGTCCAGAGCCAATACGTTGATCCCGGTTTCAAACAACACTTTTGCGGCTGAAGCCAGAAATCCGGGGATCCGCATATTGGTGCCGATGACCGAAACGATACCCAGTTTGCAGGTGCGGATATCCGCATTGGGGAAATCCGCTTTCATGGCTGCGATACATTCGTCCAGATTTTTTGTTTTCTGCGGCACAAAATGCGTAATGGTGTTGGCATTTGTCGTCTTGGCAATGTAATTGATGCCGAACTCGGAAAGATGTTTGGTCAGGCGGTAATCGTAACCGGCTTCGCCGACCATTTCCGGATCGTACACTTCGATCCCGATCATATCGTTTCTGCCGCAGATCATTTCCACACGGGGAACGGGCGAAACATAATCGCGGCTGATGAGCGTGCCGGGATTTTCCGGATCGAATGCATTTTTCACGCGGATGGGAATATCTTTGTGTTCCATTTCCTTTGCAGCTTTGGAGTGGATCGCTTCCATCCCCATATCGGAAAGCTGGTCGGCAATGTCAAAGTTCGTGTTGCCGATGATCTCCACGTTGTCCACGCCCATCAGTTTGGGGTCTCCGGTAGAAAGATGAAACTCTTTGTGAATGATCCCTTCCGATGCACTGGTCAGGACTGCGATCTTTGCAAATGTGATTTCGCTGTAACCGCGGTCGAAACGCTTCATAATGCCGGAATCGAACTTGACATAACCGGTCACAATGGGCATTTCTTTCGCCACATCCACACCGTCGAAACCATCCAGGATCGCCTGATCCAGCGTCAGACTCTTGGTGGATTCCCAGCCGGAAAGGTCCACAAGACGGGCATTGACGCCGTTTGCTTTGAGGATCTCCACGGAGTTGTATGCGCTGTGGACTTCACCCACCGCTGCCAGAAATTCACGGGTGGACGGCAGATAATCTTCCGGCCGGAAATGACCGAACCGGCGCAGATTCATCAGGTTCTCCAGAGAGGCTTCGATCCCGTCCAGACGCTTGATGATAAAAGCATCCGCTTCTGCCACGTTCAACCCGATCCCGGCAAAGGAACGGTTGTATTCCAGCATTTTTTCCCGGACCTGACGGAGCGATTCCCGCCAGCCTTTTTCGTTGTCGTTGGCAAAATTTCCGTAGATGCCCGGTTCGCCGGTCTTTTTATCTTCCAGCAGCAGATTGGTGATGCCGGAATAAGCGGAAACCACAAAAATGCGGTTGTAAAGCGCATTACCCGTGCGTCCGGCAACGATCACGTTGTCCATGACCTCGCCGAAACGGCTCATGGATGTGCCGCCGATTTTTTCAACTGTGTGTGCCATTTGCTCAGATATCCTCAATTCTCAAAAGTGTAACTGCACCTTCCACTTCGGCAAGTGCTTCGATCTGACTGATCGCAGTACGGACATTCTTTTCCACTGCCAGATGAGTCAGGATGATGATGGAAACATCACCGGCTTCTTCACCGGCAGGACGCTGCATCAGACTGTCGATACTGATATTGCTCGCGCTCAAAAGTGTGGCGATGCTGCCCAGCACTCCGGGTTTGTCCTGCACCTGAATGCGCAGATAGTAACGGGATTCGATCTCGTCCATGGAAACCGTTTCCGCTTTCTTTGCACCGGCTTTGATGCCGGGGATACGGCGGAGACACCCATTTGCGAGGTCAAGGGCGACATCCACAATGTCCGCCACGACCGCACTGGCAGTGGCTTCTCTGCCGGCACCGCGTCCGTAGAAGAGCGTTTTGCCCACATAATCGCCGTTGACCATAACGCCGTTGAACACTTCGGAAATACCTGCCACGGGCGAGGACTGGGGAACGAGCGTGGGATGGACGCGGATCTCCGTTTTGCCATCCGCATTCTGTTTCAGGATCGCCAACAATTTGATCCGGTAGCCCAGTTCCTGCGCATAGTTGATCTCCGTCAGGGAAATATTGCGGATACCTTCCACATAAACGGGATCCATTCCGTACCAGTTGCCGTACGCCAGAGCCGCCAGGATCGATGCCTTGTGAGCCGTATCGAAGCCGTCGATATCCAGCGCGGGATTTGCTTCGGCGTAACCGAGACGCTGTGCATCCGCCAGAACATCGGCGAAGCCCAGTTTTTCCCGTTCCATACGGGTAAAGATGTAGTTGCAGGTACCATTCAGGATACCGTAGATGCTTTCGATGCGGTTGCCCACAAAAGATTCACGCAGACTCTTGATGATGGGGATACCGCCGCCCACACTGGCTTCAAACCAGAGATCGGCACCGTTCTTTTCCGCAGCCTCAAACAGTTCCGGTCCGAACTGGGCGATCAGCGCCTTGTTGGCAGTGACCACGCTTTTGCCGCGGTTCAATGCGTCAAGGATGAATTTTCTGGCAATGGTGGTACCGCCGATGAGTTCCACCACAATATCACAGCTTTCCAGCAATTCTTCCACATTCGTGGTGAGGATGCCGTCCGGCACCTGAACGCCGCGGTCTGTTGTAATATCCAGATCTGCAATTTTATGCAGCTTGGCACACACACCGGTGCGGTCTGCGATAACGCTTTCATTTTTCAAGAGACAGGATGCCACTCCGGCACCGACGGTCCCGAATCCAATAATACCGACTTTCAATTCTTTCACGATCTGCTCCTTAAAGTTGGTTATTTTTGTTTGTCTGTAGAACACTGCGTAATATACTACACATTCAGCCGTTTTGAAAACCGTTTTTGGCGTTTCACATCACTTTTTTATAAAAATATTGATCATTTCACTGGATTTTTGCCGTTTTCGGGGCATATTATTCCCGAAACCTACAACCACAGGAAAAAATCATGAACATCTTCCAATGCATTCTTTCGGTTGCCGCAGCATCCGCAGCAACAGTCGCCACCGCCGCTGAGCTCCCCTTCCGCGATGGCGAAAAAATCGCGTTCCTCGGCGATTCCATTACCGAACTCGGAACAAAAAATCCGCTGGGCTATGTCAATCTCGTGATGGACGGTCTTGCTGCAGCGGGATTGGAAGTCACGGCAGCTCCCGCCGGAAAATCCGGGCATACCTCCAAAAATATGCTCGCAAGAGTGAACCGGGACGTGATCAGCAAAAAGCCGGATTGGATGTTCCTCTCCTGCGGCGTCAATGATGCCCCCAACGGTATCGATAATCCCGGCATCCCGCTGGAAGATTACAAAGCCAATATCTGTTCGATCCTGGACCGGTGCGCAAAAGCAAAGATCAAAGTCATCATCCTTACCGCCACGCCCGTTGTGGAAGAACCGGAACATGTGGCAAACAAAAATCTTGTGGCATACAACGAAACGCTCCGCGCCATTGCCGCCGAACGGAAACTGCCCCTCGTGGATCTGAGCAAACGGTTCAATGCCTTCATCGACAAAAAAGCAGATAAATCCGTGCGTCTCCTGACCGTGGACGGCACTCACATGTCACCCTACGGCGATATCCTTATGGCATACACCATTCTCCAGCAGTTGGGGCTGAAGCCGGAGATCCTTCACGCCTGTTCCACAAAATGGCTGGAAAAGAAAGACGGCTGGATCACAAAAATGAATCTTTCCCTCAGCGTCCGGGAAATGGAACAGATCAAAGCTGTACTCCCGCCCGGATTTACGCTGGAACAATGGGTCAATTCCGTGGTGCGGGAAGAAATCAAGCGCAACCCCGGACCCGCTGCCGGAAAATAATCTCCCGCCGCCCGGAATCCGGACACAAAAAAACACATCCGGTAAAAATTTTGCCGGATGTGTTTTTTTATATCGCTTTTTCAGCAGATCACTGAGCCGGTGCTTCGGCAGCTTCTGCCGCAGGTGCTTCAACTGCAGGGACTTTTGCCGCTTCTTTCTTCGCAGCTTTTGCCGGTTTCTCTTTCTTGGCAGCTTTGGCAACGACCTGCTTTTCCTGCATCAGTTTTTTCAGTTCGCGCACACCGAGATCGCGCAGTTCCGCAATTTTGCGTTTCTGGGCTTCGCGGGGAACGTTTTTGCCGGATTCCCAATGACTTACGGAAATGGTATTCACGCCGAGCAATTTGGCATACTGCGCCTGATTCACACCCAGTTTCTTGCGCCATTTGCGGATGCGTTCCGCCGTGATGCGCATACCTTTCTGTGCGGCTTCTGCGGGAGCGCCTTTTTCCGCAACTTTCTTTTCTGCGGCGGCGGCGGCGCAGGGTGCAGCATTTTCCAATGCTTTGAGCCGGCGGTTCTGTTCGGAAATCACTTTCCGCATTTCAACGATCTGCGCCTTCATTTCTTTGACGGCGGCGGCGAGTTCTTTCCGTGCAAGTCTGCGGATCTCGCCATTCAAAAGCTGTTGTAAATTTGCCATTTCTGTTTTCTCCTGAGGATGTTCTCCGTTAACAGTTTTGTTAAAACTCAGCTCCGTCCATAATATAAACCTTTTTTTGCAAAATGCAAATCACCGGTTGATAATTTTTTATATTTTCCATTCATTATTTATATGACATTTTTTTCATATAATCAAGACACATCGATCCTGCAAAAGGTTCCTCCTTTCACGGAGAGTTCCGGTTTTTTATGCCACAAATCTGTATATACTCCTTTACAACCGCCGTTTTCCATGCTATATTATATTGGAGCGTAAATTCAAAAACTGATCAGACAGGTGGTGTCCATGGGCGGATTTTTCGGTGTAGTGTCACATGACAATTGTGTGGCGGATCTTTTTTACGGAACAGACTATCATTCCCATCTCGGAACGAAACGCGGCGGGCTTGCCGTGACCAATTCCCATGGTGCGATCAAACGGTGCATCCACGATATCACCAACTCCCAGTTCCGCTCAAAATTTGATGGCGATCTTGTGAAACTGGACGGCAACTGCGGGATCGGCGTGATCAGTGATCTGGAAGACCAGCCGCTGGTGATCGCGTCCGGGCTGGGCGTTTATTCCATCGTGACAGTCGGAAAGATCAACAACATTGCCGAACTGACGATGCAGGGGATCCAGCAGCACCACATCCATTATTCCGAACTGAGTACGGGCGATTACAACCCCACGGAAGTCGTTGCCTCCCTCATCAATACAAAACCGACTCTGGAAGAAGGCATCAGTTATGCCATGGATAACATTCAGGGGTCCTGTTCGCTGCTGCTCATGACCGGCGGGACCATTTACGCCGCCCGTGACAAATACGGTCGCACGCCTGTTGTTCTGGGGCATAAGCCCAACGGTTACGCCGTGGCGATGGAATCCACTGCCCTGCCCAATCTGGATTATGATTTTGTGCGTGAACTCGGTCCCGGCGAAATCGTACAGATCACGGAAGACGGGATCTTCCAGAAGAAAAAACCGGGCGATCAGATGCAGATCTGTTCGTTCTTCTGGGTCTATTTCGGCTATCCCTCCTCGACCTACGAAGGTAAAAATACGGAAACGGTCCGCTATGAAAACGGCGCTCTCATGGCGAAAACGGACGATGTGGAGATCGATTCCATCTGCGGGATCCCGGATTCGGGCGTGGCACATGCCATCGGCTATTCCAATGCCACGGACAAACCCTATATGCGTGCGCTCGTCAAGTACACGCCCACCTGGCCGCGCAGCTTCATGCCGTCCAACCAGACCATGCGGAACCTGGTGGCAAAAATGAAACTGATCCCGGTGGATGAACAGATCGCCGGAAGACGCCTGCTCTTCTGCGATGACTCCATTGTCCGCGGCACACAGTTTAAAGACATTGCCCGCCGTCTTTACGAGCGCGGCGCGAAGGAAGTTCACATGCGTTCCGCCTCGCCCCCGCTGGCATTCCCCTGTCTCTTCCTGAATTTTTCCCGTTCAAAATCCACGCTGGATCTGGCGGCGCGCCGGGTGATCAACACGCTGGAAGGCGGTGAACCGGATGCCGTGGCACTGAAAGAATATACCACTGCCGGTACAGACAGATACAACCGTATGGTGGATGAGATCCGGAAAAATCTCGGTCTGACCACATTGAAGTATCAGAGTCTGGAAAATCTGATCAAAGCCATCGGGCTGCCGAAGGAAAAAGTCTGTACATACTGTTTCGACGGCGAAGATCCCACGCACTGCTGCGAACATTGTCCCTGCGCCAGATAACGAAGAAGGAGGTATGTTATGGTGAATGAAGTAATCGAAGTGATCCTGACCGGCGGCAGACTGGAAAAAGTATTGAATGAAGAGATCGGGCGTCTGTTCTATACGGAGTCCTGTTTCTCCACGATGCTGGAACAATCCCATTGCACCCTCGATCTCAAAAAACACACGCTGATGCTGAAGGATTCTCTGGAGATCAATCAGGACGATCTGGATGCCATTGCCGCCTGCTGCGCTCATACCCCCGGCAAAAAGGTCCTGATCTCCCACGGGATCAACACCATTATCCGCACGGCACTGGATCTGGCTGCGCGGAAAATACCGAAGACCATTGTCCTTTACGGGGCATTTCTGCCCTTTTCTTTGAGCCGGTCCGACGCCCTGTTTCATTTCGGTTCGGCATTGACCGCTGTCCAGATGCTGCCTCACGGCGTCTATGTGGCAATGAACGGGCGTGTCATTCCGGCAGACAAAGTCCGGCGCGATCCCGAAACCGGCAATTTCTACGAACAATAAACCATCCACCCAATCACCCATAAGGCAATAACAACGTGACTGCTGTCGAAATTTTCTGTATTCTCTGTCTGCTTCTGGTCTGCGGCAAAGTGCTGCGTATTTTCATTCCCTTCCTCCAGCGCCTTTATCTGCCCAGTTCTGTGATCGGCGGTCTGCTGGGACTGGTGATCTTTTCCTGTTTCGGGCAATATCTTCCGGCTGAATGGACTGCCGGTATGAAGAAACTGCCCGGCTTCCTTATCAATGTGATTTTTGCCGCGCTGTTTCTGGGTGCGATCACGCCGAAATTCAAAGAAGTTTTTTCGATCGCCCTGCCTCAGTTGTGTATCGGTCAGATCCTCGCATGGGGTCAATATGTGGTCGGTCTCGGGCTTGCCGGATTTCTTCTTGCGCCTCTGTTCAACCTGCCTCCGGCATTCGGGAATCTGCTGGAGATCGGTTTTGAAGGCGGACACGGAACCGTGGGCGGCATGGCGGAAAGTTTCAAATCCTTCAACTGGGAGGACGGTGTTGCTCTCGGTTATACGGTTGCCACGGTGGGTATGATCATCGGGATCGTAATCGGTATGGCAATGGTGAACTGGGCTTTGCGGAAAAATATCGTCAGCAGCGTACGCACCTTTGAAGAACGGGAACATCACGAACAGATCGGGATCTATCATCACGAACGGCAGCCCCATGCCGGTCTCCAGACGGTCCAGTGCGATTCCATCGACTCACTGGCATTCCATGTTGCACTTATCGGTATGGCGGTCCTCATCGGATTCTGTATGCTTCAGGGATTGCGGGCGCTGGAAATCGCGCTCTTTCCCGATGCGACCACCCGGATTTTCAACGGGTTCCCCCTGTTCCCCCTGTGTATGATCGGCGGCGTACTCATCCAGATCATTGCCCAGAAAACAAAAACTGCCACTCTGATTGACCGCGGTCAGATGCAGCGTCTTTCCGGCGCGGCTCTGGACTTCCTGGTGGTGGCTGCGGTGGCGACCATTCAGATCTCGGTGGTGCTGAACAACTGGCTGCCTCTGCTGATCCTCATTCTCGCCGGTATTTCCTGGAGCGTGTTCTGCGTTATGTTCCTTGCACCGAAGATCCTGAAAGAAGCATGGTTTGAACGCGCCATTGCAGAATTCGGACAATCCACCGGCGTTACGGCGACCGGACTGATGCTGCTGCGAACGGTCGACCCTGAAAACAAGACGGTTGCCGCGGCGTCCTTCGGCTACAAACAGTTGTTCCATGAACCCATTATGGGCGGCGGCATCTGGACGGCTCTGGCGTTGACGCTTGTATTTACCGTGGGATGGTTGCCGATCTGGGGTTTCTGCGTCGTTCTGCTGCTGATCTGGCTCGGCATCGGTCTGCTCCTTGCCCGGAAAAAATCCTGACCGCCCCCGGCATCATCACGGAAAAACTTTACGCCGCACCGTGTAACAGGGATATTCCAGTCCGAACCGCATAACGGTCCGGTCCGTTGGATAGATCCTTCCGACCCATGTTCCGCCCTGGGGAAGATGCAGACCGTCAATAAAGAACCGTCCGAACCGTTCAGGTGTTGCGGGCAGTTGCCGGTCGAATCCCTGGACCCAGCCGAATGTCCCGTTTCCCATCATAGTGATGGACCGCACTTTCACAACGCGTGACCGTTCCGGCGGCAATGCGGCGGTCAGATAGGGATAATGAGGCAGGACTTTCCGCAGTGATCCCGGTGTCAGATCCCGGTAACGGAGCCTTGTTGAGATCAGTACGGATCCGTTGCCGTAGGGATCGGAGTTGATCTGTACAGATGTCCGCAAACGGTTGATGATCGTGACATTGCGGTAAACTTTTCCGTTTTTCAGCATCAGATCAAGTCCCGCACAGGAAAAAACAAGTGCAAAAAACTGCGCTGCACACAGCAGCAGAACCAACCCCCTTTTGTGTATCATCTGTTCCCCTCCCCCTGAATATTTGATTACGGTGTACAATCCATAATGGACCGTTCCGGCATCCAGCCTTCCCCGTTTCCATCCACACGCACACGCACCCAGTGCAGACGCCGTTCCCCGACTGTCACCTCCCTGCCCGCACGCAGACGGTATTCCACTTTTCCGGAAAGTTCCGAGGGCAGTGTATAAACAGGCGCATTGTTTTCCACCACCACCGCCACATCCCGCGACGGCTGTGCCGCAATGGATACAACAGCAAGAATGATCAGCGCACAACCTGCGATCCCCATGATCAACAGGAGTTTGCGTCCGAACAACATGCCGAGTCCGGCACCGAAAAACCACAACATCAGTCCGGCTGCACCGGCGATAAGCCATTCATCCAGTCGCAGCAGATCCCGGAGATAGCCCGGCACATCTGCGGGGGAGGAGATCACACTTTTTTCCGCCAGACCCAGTTTCCGGCGGGTCAGATTCAGATTTTCCCGGATGTCCGGATCACGGGGTGCAAGATATTTTGCCTGTTCATACGCCGCCAGTGCGCGGGGCAGATCATTCATCTGAAAATAGCAGTTGCCGATATTGTAAAGAACATCTGCAGAGCCGTTTCCGTGACGGAGTTGTCCCTGATAAAGGGTCAGAGCTTGAGCAAAATCGCCTCTGTCATAAGCCAGTGCCGCATCTTTTCCGGCGGCGGCGAGACTTGTGGAAAGGAAACACAGCACGATCACGCCGAACCGGGAAAGCGCATGCAGAAACCGTTTCTTATAGGCGTCATTGAAATGTTTCCGCACACCGGCAGGCGCCCAGGCGGCAGAGGATAATGTCCGGAGCATGGAACCCAGTTCGGGATCGCTGCCGGAAACCCTGTCTGCCGTTTCCCCCATGGATGTTCCCGGAGGCAGTCCCTGAAGGGCATTCAGATATTCGGTGACTTCCTCCGATATTTCCGGCGGCAGACCATCTCCGGTGAAATGACCTTCCACCCGTTTCAGAAATGCCCGTTTCCCCGCCCGCGCAGCTGCCCGCCGCGCCCGGACCGGATCTTTTTCCTGAAGACGGCGGCGGAGAACAAGCAGCAACGCAACAGCGAACACCGCAAGTCCCGCCCCCAGCAGCCACAGGATCGCGGCAACTGCATTTTTCCACAGGGGCAGCCGGACCGTATCAGCCGGATCCGTTTCGTGCAGATACAGAATGTTCCGGTTATGATCGGTTGTACTGGACGCGGCTGTCGTTTCTGCCGGATCGGTTGCAGGTGTTTTCACTTCCGGCGGCAATGGGGACTCTGCGCCTTTTTCGATGTTCAATTCCTGACGGAAAGAAATGGTACGGTATTTGCCCGATGGCGCATCAAAAACGGAAAAAGCCGTTTCCAGCGGGATCGTTCCGGATTCCAGCGGGATCAAAGTCTGAGTCATGCGCACGCTCTCGCGTCCGCGTTGGATCTCCGGCGGATAGGAACGGAATTTTTCAGATTTCACACCCGGAAATACAAATGCTTCCGTACTGCCGCTGCCGGTGATCTCCAGTTTCAATGTGAGGGCATCGCCGCTGCGGTAAGGGGCGGGCGACAGCGTAAAACCACCCGTCCAGCCACTGCCGGTCAAGCCGGAAAACGGCACATCCGACGGCGGCGGCGGCATCGGTTCGATCGTCAGCGTTTTCAGTTCGGCGCGAATATTCCGGCTGGCAACGGGACGGGGAAAGAAACCGTGATTTTCCAGTACGGTCATCGGCAGGATCACGCGGACGGATGCCGTTCCGGAGGCGGTGGCACGCACAGAAAATCCATAGCGGACCGCCTGAAAAACATGATCCCCGATCCTGCGGGTGTAGGGCGGATACTTCATAATGTCGCCCACGACCTGCCCGCAAGTCTCCGGGATGACCTGAAACGAACCGCCGCCCGATGGTTCCACCATGTACGGTTCGCGGATGAAAACGGTCAGAAGCAGAGGAATATCCTCGCCGGAATAAAATGTTTTCCGTTCCGTTTTTCCGGCGATCTCCAGCTGCGCAAAGACAAGCTGCTGTGCAGCATCGGCTTCGTTTTTGATCTCCGGCGCTTTCCGGACCGTGAAGGTCACCGGCTGTGTCGTACCGGTAACGCCGTTGCCCAGCGGGAGTTGAATGGCGGGGATCGTGTAAGTGCCGGCTTTTTCCGGAATAAACCGCACATCCACCGTCAGGGAACCGGTCTGTTTGCCGTTGATGATACTGACCCTCCGGCTGATGCCGTGTCCGCTCTGCCACCGGAGACCGGGAACATCCGGCAGATCCGACACCCCGGAAACCTGACTCTCAATGGGCGCGGTGAGGCGCAGCACGCCGTTATCACCTTCAATGATATTTTCCGGCATGACTTTTGCCGGGATCACTTCTGCCGCCGGAAGCAATGCCGACAACAGAAGGAATAGGACCAGATAACAGATTTTTGCCTTCGTCATATCGATCACCAATCTTTCTCCACGGGGGCGATGCCGCCCATGCGCCCGCGGCGTTTTTTCAGTTCGTCTTTGAAATCGCGGTTGGCGCGGCGCATCATTTCCACACGGCTTTCCTGATCCTGTTTCTCCGGCGACTTCTGTTCTTCCGGCTTTACCGGACGCTGTTCGCTTTGCTCTTTCTGCTGATCATTCTGCTGCTGTTGATCCTGCGGCTGACCGTCCTGCTGCTGATCTTTCTGTTGTTGTTGATCTTTCTGCTGACCGTCTTTCTGCTGTTGTTGATTCTGCTGACCGTCTTGTTGCTGATCCTGTTTTTTATCCGGGTCCATACCCAGTTTCCGCATGGCATCTTTGATCGCTTCTTCGGCGTTTTTATCGTTGCCTTTTTTCTGTTCGTCCCGGGCTTTGGAGAGCTGATCGGCGGCATCCTTTGCCTGTTTCTGCAGGTCGTTCTGATTCATTTTCTGCGCCTGCTGTTCCAGATCTTTTGCAGCCTGTTCCGCGCGTTGGGTCTGCTGCTGTGCCTGCTGATTCTGCTGTTGCTGATTCTGCTGTTGTTGATTCTGCTGTTGCTGATTCTGCTGCTGATTCTGCTGTTGCTGTTGATCCAGAGCCTGTTGCGCCTGCTGCTGTGCCTGTTGCTGACGTTTTTTCAGTTCTTCGATCTCTTTTTTCCGCTCTTCCATATTTTTCCGTTCCCGGATGAGGATGGTCTGGTTCCGGACGGCTGATGCGAGATCGGCTCCGGGATCGGACCGCAGACTTTCCCGGTAATGTTCTTCCGCGGCACGGAGTTTTTCCAGACCGGCATCCAGATCTTTCAGACTGTCGTCCAGTTTCCCGGCGGAAAGGTCTTGTTCCGCTTTCGCAGCATCCTTCCGCGCGGCACGGTGTCCGATCACTCCCAGATTGAGATAGGCATTTGCCCGGACATCCGGTGCGTTTCCGGCGGCGGTGATCGCCTGGGTATAACGTGCGGCGGCATCGTCATCTTTTCCGTCATTCTGCAGACGGAGAGCGTCATGATAGATGGATTCGGGGGTCATTTCTGCCGGTTCGGAAGCGGTTTCAGACGCCGTCATTTGATCCGTCATTTGATCCGTCACTTTTTCTGACGGCTCCCCGGCGGAAAGGCACGGAACCATAAGACAGAGCAGGATGGAGAGCGCTGTTCTTTTCGTTGTTTTCCGTTCAGATACAAGGAGATAGACGCAAAGAAGGATCAGTGCGGCGGCAAGAGGCGCGCCGGGTCTTTCGATCTCTTTCGGGATATCCAGAACGGTCCGTCGTTCAGCCGTCATTTTTCTGATCCGGCTTTCCAGCGTATCCAATCCGGTCCGGAGAGTGGTGGACCGGATATAGACGCCGCCGGTCTGCTCCGCAATGGTCCGGAGGGCGGTTTCGTTCAGGGCGGCATTGACGGTGTTGCCGTCTGCATCCTTCAGCATGGAAACGCCGCCGTTTCTGTTTTTCAGCGGGATCAGCGCAGGAGCGGAAGGCTCACCGATACCGAGGACAAAGACAGGGATCCTGTTTTTCCGGAAGGCGGCAAAGGTCTTTGCGGAGTCTCCTTCCAGTTCTCCGCCGTCGGAAATCAGGATCACGGCGCGACTGTTTCCGGCAGAACCGCCTTCCAGAGCGAGCAGCGCAGTCTCCAGAGCCGTCTGCAGATTGGTTCCGCCCCGTTTTGCGGAGACGGGTTCCAGCGCATCCAGTTTCCGGAGGAACGCCTCATCATCGCCGGTGAGGGGGCAGACCAGTTCCGCATTTCCGGCGAAAGCCGTCAAACCGAAGCGGTCGCCGCTGCTGACGGGAGAAGACACCAGATCCCGCAGGATCATTTTGGCGTGATCCAGTCTTGTGGGGCGCACATTGTCGGACAACATGCTGCGTGAAATATCCAGTACCGCCATCAGGTCCCGTCCGGGCGGCTGTTCAGGCAGGATCCGTTCTCCCCATGCCGGTCTCGCAGCAGCGAGAAAGAGACAGGCAAGTGCGGCGAACAGGATCAGACACCTGACAACGCGTCTGCCGGTGGAAAGATCGGCGTATTTTTTGTGGCTGCCGTCCGGAAAAAGCCGGTTCAAAAACCGTTTTGCCCGCGCGGAGCCTGCGATCCAGAGCAGCACTGCCGCGGGTAAGATCCAAAAAAGATGCCATACCATTCCGCTGTCAAGAAGTTTCATTGTTCACCCCCTGCTGTTTACAAGATTGACGCAATCGGGATAGACCGGCATTTTTCCTGCTTGTTCCCGCAGAAGACTCAGAGGGAGTCCCGTTCTTCTGCCCACTGACGGATCTTTTTCTCCGTGACGGCGAGTTGATCGCCCCGGAGTGACTGGACAAAGATTCGGAAATATTCTTCCATGATCCGGTGGAGGATATGGATGTAAGCCACCCGTTCTTCCAGCCGGGCATTGGGTTCCATTTCTTCGCCTTCGGGCAGGGAAAGACCTGTAAATGCAAAGGTATCGGCATCAAAAGTGAATGTCCATTTTTCGGCATCATTTCTTGCCAGAATGATCTTTGCCTTCCGGAGTTTTTTGCCGACCTGCAGGGCGGCTTTCGCTTCCGCGGAAGAAAGGGGATTGCCCTTTTTGACCACACTTTCGCCGGCGCCGCAGAGTTCCGGGTCCTTCGCCTTTGCCGGAGAGAATGCAAAGTTCAGGGGACCGAGAACAGAAATGGCGATCTCGCCGATGTCATCAAGACGGCAGACAAAGGGATCACATTCGGAGCAGTACCAGAGCCAGGTGAGGAAATCCCGTCCGGGCATAGGTTCATCGGATGCACCTTTTTCCGAAGTGAATGTGAGTCCGGGCAGATCCGCTTCCGTTTCCTGAAAGAGCTTTTCCATCCATTCATTGACGGAAACGGGGACCGGTTCAACACCCACTGCACGCACAAATTCCGCCACCATCACATCAAAAGAAGTGGCGGAGGAGCTGCCGAAATACAGCACATTGTTGGAGCGGTCCACGATCAGGGGCATGGCGGAAATGCTGGGTGGCATTTTCATCAGATTTTTTTCGATGGCATCTTCCTTGATCTGAGCGCGTTCTTTGCGGGAGAGAACGGGTTTATCCGTAGCCTGCATCAGGGCGAGTTCTTCCCGCCGGCAGATGGCATTGAGGAGCTGTGAGGGGATCTTGCGTTCCGCTTTGCGCAGATTGATATAGAGATGGCCGCCGCAAATGCAGGTGCCTTCGCTGATTTCTGTTTCCAGCAGATGTCTGCCACTGACCCAGCCGATAACGGGTTCCTCCTTCACGTCATCCAGTCTGCCGGCTCTGTATTTAGCGAATCCGTCGAGAAAATCTTCCGGCAGTTCACCGGAGAGGGGACAGATCATAAGTGCGGTTGTACCAGTTTCAAAAGACATGTTTTCTTTCCTTTCTTTTTTAAGTTACGCGCCGAATGCTTTCCGCAGTTCCACCTGAAATTCCTGAATGTCCTGCTGATCGGGCTGACCGCTGGCATTGTCCAGCGCGAGGCGGCCGGTCTGATCCAGAAACCATTCCGCGGTTGCTCCGGACCCGAAAGAAACGGTTCCGCACGCCATATATCCGGGACGCTGAATGGGGCTGATGGTCACCGTGGTCTTTCCTCTGATCCCGGCAGGTGCATCTGCGGCGGGAGCTGGGGCGGGGGCATCTGCGGGAGCAGCGGCGGCATCACCGGCAGCCGGATCTTTCTGCTCTTTTTCCGGTTCCGGCGGGGGTGCTTTTTCCGATTCTTTCTTTGCCAGAACAGATTCGATTTCTGCGGCAAGCATACGCAATTCCATAAAGCGGAGTTTGACGCCCTGTGCGGCGAGTGCGTCCTGAATGGCACTCAACGCCATACCTTCGTTTGTCTTATCCGCAATAAACTGTTTGATCTCTTCCTGAGTCATAAAACTGATCCTCCTGTAAAAATATAACGGTTGCCTTATCCCGGTAATGTAACACGGGAATGTTCATTTTGCAAGCGCATTTTTATGAATAAAAAGACTTGCAGATACACCCGGACCGGGTGGATGCAGCAGAACGGTTTACCACTGATCGCCGCGGAATGCGTCGTCGTTGATCTTCGCCGGCGTTTCAGGCTGTTCCGGTTTCTGAACAGACGGCTTTTTCTGCGGCGGCGGAGGAGCCGCTGCCGGTGTTGCTGCCGGAGCAGGAACAGGGGCAGACATCTTTTCAAAGGACCGTTTGCCGATGGCATCTGCGAGCAAATCGCTCATTGCTTTGTTTTCGGCGACGAAATGGAAAATATCGTACTTCTGCGGTCCGACCTGACAGACGGGATTCGCACCGGAGTTCAGCAGATATTTGACGATTTGCATTTTCTGCGCCCGGACCGCCAGGACCAGAGCGGAAAAGCCCATGGAATCGACCGCATTGATCTGGAATTTACCGGAGGATTTCAGCTGTTTCATCAAATCGATGGAATCGCACAGCACTGCCGCCATGAACAGATTGCGCTTGTTGTTGTCCGCGATGGAAACATCTGCACCGGCATTGATCAGCACCCGCACAGACGACGGATTTCCGCTGTAAGCGGCAGCCATCAGCGGCGTATTGCCGTTTTTGTCTCTGGCATTCAGATCAAACTTGTGTTCGTTCAGGAGAAGCTGGATCGTCTTCGGATTTCCGCGCATCGCCGCACAATGCAGCAATGTCTGGTTCTGATTGTTGACCAGTGTCAGATCGGCATTGTGTTTTATGAAAAATTCAACCGTTTTTATCTGATTGACGCCCAGCATCAGCGGCGTATTGCCGTTTTTGTCACGGACATTGATGTCCATTTTTTTCGTTGCAAGGCGTTTCAGCATTTCTTCATTGCCCGACATTGCAGCTTTGTGGAGCATGGTAATGCCGGAATCATCCGCCACATCCGTATCAGCACCTTTGGCAGAAAGCAGACGCAGGACGCCCTCTTTGCCGTAACGGGCTGCCAGCATGACCGGGGTTTCCCCCTTTTTGTTTCTGATGTTCACATCCACATTGCGCCGGATGAGCGCCCGGACAACATCCTCGTTCCCGTTCATCGCCGCGAAGTGCAGCAGGGTGTTGCCTTCCAGATCCGCATCGTTCACATCCTTGATGGATTTCAACAGAACTGTAATGATCTCTTTATATTTTTTCTGATAAGCTCCGGAAAGATGCTGAATATTTTCAGGCCGGAAAATACCGGTGGCATTTGCAGCATGCGATTCATTGAGCAAAGCGATCATCAACGGCGTGTAGCCTGTATTTTTCTGTCTGGCATTGCAATCCGCTTTCGTGCCGTGCAGAACTTCAAATGTTTCAAAATTCCCCCGTGACGCCGCAACAAACAGGGGCGTTTCCCCGTTTTTGTCCGCCATATCAGGTGACGGTTTGCCCAGTTTCAGCAGATATTCGATCGCCGGGATATTGGCGTGAGCCGCAGCCACATGATGCAGATTACGCCCATAACGGTCCGTATCTTCCATATCGACTTTCTGGGACAACAGGAATTTCAACATGGCGACAGACAATTCAAATTTTTCGGAATGAACGCTCACCGCCATGTGAACCGGTTTCATTCCGTTCATGTTTGCGGCATTCAGATCCAAACCGATACTCAACAGATATTTCACCAAATCAATGTTTCCGGAAACTACCGCCGCATGAAGGATCGTGTTTTTCAGAGGGTTCACCACAAATTTGTCCGCACCCGCCTCGATCAGGACCTTTACAATGTCCACACTGCCCGAATTGCATGCTTCGTAAAGGATCGGACGCCCCCGGTAATCCACGATCGTCAGATCCGCTTTGTTGGCAAGACAATATTTGATCATGGCGATCCGCTCACGGACACCGCGCATATTCAATTTGTACTGGGTCGTGCCGCGCTTTCTGCCGGACGAATAGTCCCGCGGCAGATGCGTCACAAGATAATGAAGGATCGTACGCCTGCGCTGTTCCGACTGCACATCAAAATTTTCCAGTTTGCTCATGATCAGCTTGAGGATCTTCAAGTCAAAATCCGGATGATGGATGGATGAAAACAGAATATCTTTCGGATCCCCTTTCTTCAGACGGGATTGTACCGACTTGCGCAAATCACCATACAGAAAAATACCGGAAAAAAGAAAAAGAAATAAAAGCAATGCCCGCATCATCATCTTCATTCAAAAAATCTCCTGCTGTCCTTAGCGTTTAAATGAGTAAAGTACTAAAACACCGGAACAAAGTTTTGTCAAGCCGTTTTTTGATTTTTATTCCTGAAAAAATGTCAGCCGCCGCCACACACACCGGCGCAGGATCGCCGGGCGGTCAAACCGCCCGGCTGTGCCGTTTTCAGCGCGGCGGACGGTGCCGCCCGCCGCCCGCTGAAAACGAACACGCCCCGCTCGCGGCGCGGGCGGGGCGGATCCTGCGCCGGTCGTGTGTGTGTGTGACGGCGACCTGCCGAAAAGCGCTGTGGATCAGCGTTTCAGTTTTTTCCAGACGGGTTCCATATCGACGGTCTTACCGGTCCGTGCGGCTTTATCGATACCGAGCGCGAGGACGGCGGATTCCAGACCTTCGTTTCCGCTGCAGGAGGGCATGGCATCTTTCTGTGTCATTGCGCCTTCGTAGAGTTCTTTCATGAGGAAGGAGTCGCCGCCGCCGTGCCCATCGCCGCCGAAGTGGATGGTCTGACGGTTCTGACCGAGCAGCTGCCAGCTTACGGTACTTGCATAACATTCTGCAATGATGGTTCCGCGGCTGCAGCAGAACATCATACGCCGTTCCGGGATCGCGTTGGACATCGTTGCCTGGAACTGGACGCGGACGCCGTTCCGGTATTCGAAGATCGCAACGGTATTATCCATCAGGTCGGTATCGCCGGAGAACGCGGTATCGATCGCGTGTGCGTCCCACCATGTATTGAGGAAGCAGGGAAATTCCTGATCCATTCCCTTGTTTTCGGGCAGGAAGAAATCTCTGCCGCCGAACGCTGCGATCCGGCTTGCCTTGCTGTCAACAAACCAGTTCAGAAGGTCCAGGTCGTGACAGCATTTTTCGAGGATATGGGGTCCGGCTTCGCTGGTATGTCTGCGCCAGTTACGCATGATATATGCGCCGTGGCTCGGGGCAATATTTTCGTTGGCGTCGATGCTGATCAGTTTGCCGAATGCGCCGGATGCCAGCAATTCTTTCACTTTCCGGTAGAGCGGAGAGAAACGCAGCACGAAACCGGTGGCAAATTTCACGCCGGATTTCTGATGGGCATCAAAGATCTTCTGACAGTCTTCAATGGAAGTTGCAAGGGGTTTTTCCGTAAACACATGTTTGCCCTGACGGAATCCTTCCAGGATCCCTTCGTGATGATAAGCGTTGGGAGAAAACACCATTACCCATTCCACGCCCGGGACCGCGATCGCTTCCTGATAACTGGAACAGATCTTCATATCGGGCTGATCCCAGATCTCTTTGCTCATGGCGCGTTCACACTGGGCTTTGTCCGGGTCATACGCAGATATGACTTTCACGCAGCGGTTGGAGTCGCGTAGCAGATTTTTCACAACTCCGGCTCCACGGGCGCCGCATCCGATCACGGCAACTTTCACGATTTTTCCTTTGGGTGCTGTTTTTTTCGCCGCACATTTCTTTTTTACCGGGGCTTTCTTTGTTGCCATGATCCTGTCTCCTTCATGTTGTAGATTTTATAAACCGGCAATCTTTTTCTGATAATTATGTTAATAATATATCACCACTTTGCAGAAATTAAAATCACTTCCGGATTTTCGCTTGATTTTTTTGCCATTCCGTACTAAATTGACACAGTAAAAATGAACTTCACTGATAAAGGATCAAATTATGCACCTTTCCCCGTTTCCTGCCTCATTGAAAAAAATCGGGATCTGTTCCCCCTCAAAACTGCCCGATCCCGGCGAACTTCAGGCGGGACTCGATTTGATCCATTCATACGGGATCGAAACGGTCTGCGCTGAAAACATCCTCACCGCCGGCGAAGAAGATTATTTCGGCGGCAGCGATATCACCCGCGCAAACGATCTCAATTCCCTGATCCGGGATGATTCCATTCAACTGATCCTCTGTTCCCGGGGCGGTTACGGTGCCGCATACCTGCCCGGACTCATCGACTGGGACCTGCTCCGCAAACGGAATCTGCCCATCTGCGGATACAGCGACATTACCGCACTGCACCTTGCAATGATGTCGCAGCACGCCGGATGCCCTGTCATGACGCCAATGGTCAAACACATACCTGTACTTGATGGTTTTACAACAAAATATATGAAACGCGCCATCGCCTGCGCTCTGGGTGAATCATGTCCGCCGGAAACACTTCCCCTGCAGCCGCTGACCACCCTCACCCGGCAGATCACCGCCCCGCTGGTACCGGTCAACCTCTCCCTGCTCATCAGTTACTGCGGCACACCGTGGATGCCCGATCTCCGGAATACGATCATCGCCGTGGAAGATATCGATGAAGAACCCCGGAAAATCGACCGCATGATGCTTCAACTCGAACTCGCCGGAATCATCCGGAACGCCGCCGCCATCATCATCGGTTCCTTCTCCGGCGATTGCGGATCCGATGACGAAAAAATGAGGATCTTCCGTCGATTCAGTAAACGGAATCCCGATACCCCATTCCTCACCGGTCTGCCTTTCGCTCATTGCATTCCATCATTTTCTTTCGTTGCAGGACAACAAATCACAATCACAACAACCGCTCAAATCTCCTTCTAAACACACACAGAGTGTGCCATACAGTGCTATTTCATAACGCTTCGCTTACTCAATAGCACAATCAAGACAGAGTGCTGCTCTATTCCTTCCGTCATCACAGCGTGCAGTGATGACTATGGCAGAAAACGCCGCACGAAGTGCAAGTTTTCTGCTCAACGTCAAGGGCTGTGCCCTTGCTGCGGTCCAGCGGCAGTCCGCTGGTCGCACGGCAGTGCGAAACACACATCTTATCATCATTTTATTTGACGCTTTCCGCCTTTACAAAGACAACTTTGAAAGGAGTGTGAAAGCATTATGGCGGTTACGAATGAATTGAAAGCGACGGCGGAGTTGGTGGAGTTTACGGTATTGCGTCTTCAATCGTCTCCGGAATGGACAACTTATTTGCTGGGCGAGAAGCAGGCGGAGCAGATCCCGGAATTATTTCCTGCGCTGCGTTTACCGGCGGCTGTGGTAGCGATCCGGGAAGCGGATTTCGGCAATGAGCCGTTGCGTTGTCAGGCGATCGATGTGATCCTGTGTGTTGACGGCGAGGATCTCTGGGCGTCTGCGAAGTTGCTGCCGCTGGCGGATAAGGTCTCTGCGTTGTTATCGGGTGCGGTTTGCGGGGATTCTTATTTCCGTATTCAGTACACCAAACCGATCCTGGTGGATCTTTCGCTTCAGGCACTTCAAATACGGTTTGTGATCAGTGATTTCTGATCTTCAATTGTTTCATGACCGAGTCGAAAGATTCGGTCATTTCTTTTTTATTGCCTTCCGCGCGGATGAAATCGCGCCGGTCGATGAGACGGCATTGCAGCGGCAGGATCTTGTTCTGCTGGAGCCGCCATCCGTGGGAACTGCGCAAAGTTTTCCACGGGATGACAGCAGATGTGCCGGAAACATAATTTGATTTCCGGGTTTTATACGGGATCTTCAACCGGGGTTCCGGAGGATGGATCTCATTCGGGGTATCCGGTGTGGACAAAGCCTGCTGGAGCCGTTCCAGATAAAAAACGCTCCAGTGATTATGGATCCAGTCGCTCCCCGTGAAATGGGGGGTAACGCGATACTGCAGAAATCGTTCAGGCGGATAAGGTTTTGCATTTCCGTATGCGCCGAGTGGACCGGCTTTCCGCAACGATCCCAGCAGAAACCGCAATGTTCCGTCAGCGGGGCTGTACACATTGATCACGGGTTTGACAGAGGCTTTGACCGCCCGGTCGATATCCGGATCGTTATCGGCAAGTGCAGCTCCGAGAAAAACGCCCTGCTGAATACGGCATTTGTGGCGTTGCAGAGATGCCATGGTATTGATCACCGTTTTTGCACCGAGCGAATGTCCGGCAAGAATGATCCGGTCCCGTTCTGCTGCCGGCAATGTCCGGAGATACTGATACAATTTTTTTGTCAGATCTGCCGCATTTGCAACACATTCCGACCACGACACATCGTTATTCCAGTACAAATAAGCCACCTGACAGCCGGGAAAGGTTTTCTGCAGATAATCGATTTCCCGTTCCTGCCGTTCCCGCACCATTTTTTCATATTCCTCTCCCTGCTGACTCTGCCATCCGGGAACATAGATCACCGTATCTTCGCCGATGAAAGAAGGCAGTCCGAGTTCCCCGGCTTCGGGAATATGCCGGCAGGCGGAAAGGATCGCCAACAGAACAGTCAGAAACAGAAATCGGAAAAATTTTTTCATGAGATACCGAGGATGCGTTTCAAATATTGTCCGGTATAAGATTCCGGCACGGCAGCCACCTGTTCGGGCGTACCGGCAGCCACAAGCGAACCGCCGCCGTCACCGCCTTCGGGACCGAGATCGATAATATGATCCGCCACTTTCGCCACATCCAGATTATGTTCAATGACGAGAATGGTGTTCCCTTTGTCGCGCAACTTGAATAAAACATCCAGAAGTTGTTTGATATCAGCAATATGCAACCCGGTTGTCGGTTCATCCAGAATATAAATGGTATGACCGCGCGGCACACGGGCAAGTTCTGTGGCGAGTTTGACGCGCTGCGCTTCGCCGCCGGACAGCGTTGTGGCGGGCTGTCCCAACTGGATATAGCCGAGTCCCACTTCTTTGAGGGTATTGAGTTTCCGGGCAATGGTGGGGACCGCTTCAAAGAAATCGCAGGCTTCCGCCACAGTCATATCCAGAACTTCGGCAATATTTTTCTTTTTGTAGCAAACAGAAAGCGTTTCGTTGTTGAACCGTTTTCCGTGACACGCCGAACATTCCACATACACATCCGGCAGGAACTGCATTTCGATTTTTTTGATGCCGTCGCCCTGACATTCCTCGCATCTGCCGCCCTTCACGTTGAAACTGAATCTGCCGGGCCCGAATCCCCGAAGTTTCGCTTCGGGCAGTGCGGCAAAAAGATTGCGGATGGCACCGAACATTTCCGTATAAGTTGCCGGATTGGACCGGGGCGTTCTGCCGATGGGCGTCTGATCGATCACGATGGCTTTATCAATATGTTTCAGACCGAGGACCGCCCTGTGTTTGCCGGGTACATCTTCTGCATCCGCCATTTTGAATTCACGCTGCAATACGCGGCGCAAAATCCCGTTGATCAGCGAAGATTTTCCGCTGCCGGATACCCCGGTGACACAGGTGAAAGTGTTGAGGGGAATGGATACATCGATCTTTTTCAGATTGTTGTGTTCCGCGCCGATGATCTCAAGAAATTTTCCGCTGCCGCCCAGCCGTTTGACGGGTACGGGAATGGATTCTGTTCCCGCAAGATATTTTCCGGTGAGCGACCGGGGAAATCCCGGCAGCTGCGCCGGTTTGCCGGATGCGACAACTTCACCGCCGTTGACACCGGCAGCAGGACCGAGGTCGATCACATGATCGGCTGCAAGAATGGTATCGATATCATGTTCCACCACCACCACGGTATTACCGATATCCCGGAGCCGTTTGAGGGTCGCCAACAGCTTATCGTTGTCCCGCTGATGCAGTCCGATACTGGGTTCATCCAGGATGTAGAGGACGCCCACCAGCCCGCATCCGAGCTGCGTTGCCAGTCTGATCCGCTGTGCTTCGCCGCCGGAGAGCGTACCGGATTCCCGGTCCAGTGTCAGATAACCGAGTCCCACATCCTTCAGAAAATGAAGTCTGTTCCGGATCTCTTTCAGAATTTCTCCGGCAATGGCTGTTTTTTCTTTGTCCAGTTTCAGTTCCGATACAAACTGCAGCGCCTGTTCCACAGACATGGCATTGAAACGGTCGATGGATACTCCGGCTATTTCCACAGCAAGACTTTCCGGCTTCAACCGTTTCCCGTGACAGACCGGGCAGGTCTGGCGGATGGTCAGTTCCGCAAGTCTGTCACGGACCGAATCCGACTCCGATTCCTGACGGCGGCGGTGGAGATTTGCCAGGATCCCTTCAAAAGGTTTCCGCATCTGCACCCGTTTCCCCCGCATCCAGAAACTGAAATCCACTTCCTCCGTACCGGTTCCGTACAGCAGGGCATGACGGATCTTTTCCGGAATTTTTTTCCACGGAACATCCAGCATATCCGGTTCGTCAAAATGAATGGCAAGGCTTTTCAGCAGATGATTGTAATAAATGATCAGCCGCCGCGGACCGCGCCGCCATGCCGGGATCGCGCCCTTGCTGATGGATTTGTTTTCATCCGGAATGACTTTTTCAGGGTCCATGACCGATTCCGTGCCGATACCGTTGCAGACCGGACACGCTCCGTAAGGACTGTTGAACGAAAAATTCCGCGGCTCCAGTCGGGAAAATGATACGCCGCATTTGGCACAGCCGAGATGTTCACTGATGGTTTCTTCCAGCCATTTCCGGTTCCGTGGATTGTTGTCAGGATTTGCCACATCTTCCGTCAGAACGATCATGTTTCCGCCGCCGCAGCGCAGCGCCGTTTCCACGGAATCGTTCAGACGGGAGGGATCGATCTTTCCACAGATCAGACGGTCCACTACCGCTTCGACCGTATGGCGTTTTGTTTTTGCAAGTGGTTTGATCTCATCATCTTCCAGCGATACGATCTCGCCATCGATCCGGGCGCGCACAAAACCATCTTTGCGGATATTTTCCAGGACCTCCCGGTGTTCCCCTTTTTTCCCGTCGATATAGGGTGCAAGGATCATCATGGCGGCACCTTCCGGCGCTTTCATGAGTTTGGCGCAGATGGTCTGGGGATTCTGTGCCTTCAGCACTTTGCCGCAGACGGGACAATGAGGCGTCCCGGTGTGGGCATACAGCAGACGCAGATAATCATAGATCTCCGTCACGGTCGCCACTGTGGATCTGGGATTGGAGCCTGCCGTGCGCTGTTCGATGGCGATTGCCGGGGAAAGTCCTTCGATGTGATCGATCCGGGGTTTGCTCATCCGGTCGAGAAACTGTCTGGCGTAGGCGGAAAGACTTTCCACATAGCGGCGCTGCCCCTCTGCATAAAGGGTATCGAATGCCAGGGACGATTTTCCCGATCCGGAAAGTCCGGTGATCACCGTAAGAGAATCCCGCGGGATGGTCACATCAATATGTTTCAGGTTATGCTCGGAAGCACCCCGGATGATTATATCTGTCATAACTCTTCCTCCTCCAACAGCTCTGTCTTCTGCGTAATATAGCACAAGACAACTGAAAAACAAGAAAGATCTTCCGGAAAAAAGCACCCGGCAGCGCAGTTGTCACTGTGCGGGAGCCGGGACCGGCGGAGTTTCCGGCGTCTGCGGAACGGGATCTGCCGGGGCACCGCCGAGATGCTGATTCACCTGATCGCGGATGGCATCTTTGACTGCATCTTCCGTTTTCTGACGGATCGCCTCCCCGATCCGCTCCGGGGTTTCAGCAACGACCTGTCCCGCCCGGTCAAATTCAATATCCGCCATCAGCCAGGCGTCATTGATCCGGCGGACAGTCCGCAGCAGAAAATCTTCCACAGGCGCGATCCCGGAATGAACAGTATCTTCGGGCAAAGTGAAACCGAGGGCGGCAAAACTGCCGACAAGAAGGATCAACAGCAGAAATCGTGTCACTGCCGTCATCGTGAGATCATCCCCAGCGGATGAGTGCGGCAGCCCAAGTCATACCGGCTCCGAAAGAAGTCACCAGCACAAGATCGCCGCTCTGAAGCTGTCCGGACCGGTTCAGTTCATCAAGGCAGATGCCGATGGATGCGGCAGAGGTGTTGCCGTAATTGTGGATGTTGATATAAACACGCTCCGGCGATACATCCAGCCGGGACGCCACAGCATCGATGATACGTTTGTTCGCCTGATGGGGAATGACCCAACGGAGACGGGAACTTTCCACACCCGCGTCCGCAAGAACACTTTTCGCCGCCTGAACCATGGCAGGGACCGCCAGTTTGAACACTTCAGGTCCGCCCATATTCAGATATTTGCCGTGACTGTCGATATTTTCGTGGGTCACGGGACAGGCAGAACCGCCCACAGGCTGGTACAGCAGCGCAGTATGGATCCCGTTTGCACCCAGACAGGATGCCAGCAGGAAATCATCTTCTTCCGTATCATCTTTTTTCAGGACCACGGCAGAGGCGGCATCGCCGAACAGCACGCAGGTCGCACGGTCACGCCAGTCCACCAGGAAGGACAATTTTTCGGAACCGATCACCAGACCGTATTTGTAATTTTTATGTCCGCGGAGCAGATTTGTCCCGATATCCATCGAATAAATGAGACCGGAACAGGCAGCCGCCACATCAAAACAGGCACAATGTTTGGATAATCCCAGTTTGCCCTGCAGGATGCAGGAAGTGGAGGGGAACTGATAGTCGCCCGACGCGGTGGCAATGATGATAAAATCAAGATCATCCGGCTGGATCCCCGCGTTCGCAATCGCTTTCCGCGCTGCATCCAGTGCCATATCGGAGTTGGGCATTTCCTTCGGGGCAATATGACGCTGTTTGATACCGGTACGGGTCGTGATCCATTCGTCGTTGGTATCAACCATTTTTTCCAGATCCTGATTCGTCAGGATCCGCTCCGGAATAAAACAACCGGTACCTGCTATTCTGATTGCCATATTGAAAATACCCCGTTATGTCTGCTGTTCGCCGGTGGCTGTTGTCTCGCCCGCATGACCGCCGAACGCCACATTACATTCAAAGATCCGTTTGGAGATCAGATCCGGCATGGCTTTACGCGCAAAACCATCCGCTACACGGATCGCATTGAACACTGCGCGGGCGGTACTGGCTCCGTGACCGATGATACAGATCCCGTTGATGCCGAGAAGCGGCGCCCCGCCGTATTCTTCGTAGTTACTCACATTTTTCAGGTCCTTGAACGCATTCTGCGCAAGGATCGCTCCGGTTTTCCGGAAAACATTTTTCATCAGTGCCTGTTTCAGCCAGTAACCGATGGCATGACTGATACTTTCCACCGATTTCAGCACCACATTGCCGCTGAAACCATCGCAAACCACCACATCCGCCCCCAGATTGAAGAGATCGTGTCCTTCAACATTTCCGATAAAATTAATGGGCATCCGGGAAAGGATCTTGAAAGTTTCTTTGGTAAGGGCGTTGCCTTTTACATCCTCGCCGCCCACGGACAGCAGACCGACACGGGGATTTTCCACGCCGAGAAAGAGTTTGGAATAAATCTCGCCCATCACAGCAAATTGTGCCAGATTCAACGGATCGCAATCCGTATTGGCGCCGGCATCCACCATGATGAATTTTCCGCCGATGGCTGGCAGAAGCGTGGCAATGGCAGGCCGTTCAACACCCGGAACCATGCGCAACCGCACTTTCGTAGCGGCGACTGCAGCTCCGGTATGACCGGCGGAAACGATCGCTGCCGCCTTGCCGGCTTTCACAAGCTCGGCACAGACGGTGATCGATGAATGACGTTTGGTGCGGACTGCGTTGGTGGAGGGTTCACCCATCTCCACAACTTCCTCCGCATGGACAAAGGACAAACGGGATGACTCCTTCAGTTTCGCTTTCGCAAGGTGATACTGAAGTTTGGGAAGATTTCCCACAAGAATGATTTCCACTTCGGGCAGCTCTTTCAGCGCAGTCGCAACCGCTTCGATCACGACTCCGGGCGCATAATCGCCACCCATGGCATCAACTGCAATTTTCATCCGGGTCCGGCCTCCGTCCGGGGAAGGGTCAGCCGACCGTAATGATCTGTTTGCCCTTGTAAGTACCGCAATGTTCACACACGCTGTGCGGGGAAGCGGGCTTGCCGCAGTTCTTGCAGAAAGTCGCCTGAACGCCTTCGTAGCGGTTTGCCGCCTGACGCTGACGTTTTTTCATCTTGGACTGTTTTCTTTTTGGAACGGCCATTTTTCGTACTCCTGATTATGATAAAAGTTCAGTATGTTCTCACGGAAAAAGTAATTTAGCACATTTTTGCAGAATTTCAAATACTTATCCCTTATTTTCACATGAAATTTTACATTTTTTTATTTTTTCACCGCTCAAGAAGCACCGTCGCCATCGCATAATGACGCTCGTGACTGATGGAAATATGCGCTTTCACGATACCTTTTTCTTTCCAGGTCTCTGCGGCGGATCCGGTGATCCCGCTCAGGACCGGCACCCCGTTTTCATCCGGCAGGATCGTCAGATCCGCAAAGGAACATTTTGCACCGAGCCCCGTTCCCAGCGCTTTGGCGAATGCTTCTTTGGCTGCCCATCTGCCCGCCATGAATTCCACTTTCCGGCTGACGGACCAGTCTGCGATCAACGCAAGTTCCGCACTGCTCAGGAGATACGCTGCAAAAAGATCCGATTTTTCCACCGCTTTTCTGATGCGGTCCATTTCCACAATATCCGTTCCCAATCCGGCGATCATGAGTTTTCCTCCTCCGTTTTCTGTTCCTTCCGGTCAACGGTCTCTTCTTCCGCCACCAGAAAATCACATGTATATTTTCCGCCTGTTCCGGTTTCGCGGCAGACTTCTTCCAGCGGCTCCAGCATCCGGAACGCTCCGGCTTTTTTCCGGTCGGCATACCGGTAACTGTAATAGCCGAATTTTGAAACGATGATATGATCCAGCAGCTGAATTTTCAACGGAGCAAGCGCAGTCCGTACTTCCAGCGTCACCCGGTTATCGGCTTTGGAGGGCGTTACCACACCACTGGGGTGGTTGTGACAGAGGACCACGGATTTTGCCGAATACATCAATGCCCGTTTTGCCACCACGGACGGGAAGACCACCACGCAATCCACAGCACCTTCACTGATCACTTCCACATCGATCAGCATATTCTGGGTATTCAGAAAAAAGATCATCATGGCTTCATTATCGTATTCGCCGAGACGGGCGCGCGCATAATCGCAGAACTGCTCCGCACTGTCCATGAATTCCGCCTGACGCAGATTCTGTTCCAGATATTTGACCATAAATGTACGGATCAGTTTGATCAGGATCGCGGCACTTTCCCCGACACCTTCCTCCGCCATCAGTTCAGCCGGAGTGGTATCCAGCAGACCGCCCAGGGTTTTGAACCGCGTCAGAAGCCGTTTCGCCAGCGGTTTCACATCCCGCCGGGGAATGGCATAAGAAAGAAACAGTTCCAGCAATTCGTAATCAAAGAACGCCTTATCGCCCGCCCGCAGAAATTTTTCCCGCAGTCGTTTCCGGTGTCCGTCCCCCTCCCTGCCGCGGCGGGATTCACTCATCTTTTCCTCCGCAGAACGGTCATCGTCTCAAAATGCGCAGTCGTCGGAAAAAGATCAAACAATTTCACATCGCAGACTTCATACCCGCCGTTTGTCAGGATCTCAAGATCGCGCCGCAGTGTATCAGGCGCACAGGAAATATAAAGGATGGAACGGGGTTTGTACGACAACATTTTACGGCAGAGTCCGGCAGTCAGACCGCAGCGCGGCGGATCCACCAGCACCATTGTTTTTTCAGCGGGCAGTTCCCGGGCAAATGTCCAGAAAGACGCTTCCGCATCACCGGCTTCGTATCGGCAGCGGCTGGAAAGATTCCGTTTTTTTGCATTGAGCCGCGCCGCCTGGATCGCCAGTTTGTCCAATTCCACACCCCGGACCCGGAGATGAGGCAGACTCTGTGCCGCCGCCAGCGACAGTACACCGGCTCCGCAATACAGTTCCAGCAGATTGGACGCTCCACCGGCTTCGATCCGGACCGCTGCCGCATCGGCAAGTTTCACCGCCATCGGCACATTGATCTGGAAAAAGGAATTTTCAGGTACGAGAAAATCTCCGGAATGACCGAGCTGTTCCGTCAGAAAACGGGTCCCGGCAGGTTCCGTATTGGGGCGGATAAGCACGCCGTCGCGCAGCGTCCAGCGGAATGTCACATGGGTAACTTTGCTGTCGCGGGGCTTTTCACGGTATTCCGATAACGCTTCACGGATGGATTTCCGGGCAAGCGGACAATCTTTCACATCCAGGATCCGCACATTATCGCTGCCGTGATAACCGAGCGTATTGTTTTCACCGACTGCCAGACGGATCTTGTTCCGCCATCCGTAACGGGCAGGTGCGCCCTCCGGCGGACGGATCCGGCTGCGCTCCACAAGATCTCCGCGCAAAAGAAAACCTTCCAGCTGACGCTGTTTCCACTGCAGTTCCGTACGGTAATCCACATGTCCGTAAGAACAGCCCGGACAGGATTTGGCGTGATCACATTCCGAAATGGCAAGAGGACATTCCGGCGTGATCCGGTTGCGGGAGGCTTTTTTCACAGAAAGAAGTCTGCCGTACGCATAAGATGCTTTATCATCCGTGACTTCGATCTCCACCCGTTCACCCGGAACAGTTCCGCGGACAAAACAAATCTTTCCGTCAGGCAATCTGCCGATCCCGGCACCGCCGAACGCAAATGAATCAATATCGATCTCATAAATTTTTCTGTCCATAGAAAACCACGCCTTTCCTCTCCGCTGCTGCCGGTTGACCGGCATCGTAAAACAACATCACTGATAATATGCCCTCATTTTTAAAAAAATCCAATGAAATTTCAGATTTTGAGGATTATTTTTGTATTACAGGGGTTGATTTTTCATCTTGTTTTTTGTATAATTAAATTGATGCAGATAAATATTTATGTGATAGCGAACTTTGGAGGAAACAGCCATGTCAACTGCCCCGATCAGACCGAATCAAGTTTCAAAAGCCTCCCAGCTGGAAATGAAATTGTTGTTCACACGCATACAACAGTTGGAATCTCTCCCCCTGCCGTCTTATTCCATGCTGGAACTTTCGTCCATTATCAAAAACGATCCCGGCGATCATAACGCAGTCGCAAGCAGTATCGAACACGATCATGTCATGCTCGCTCAACTGCTGCGCCTCTTCTATAAAAGTTTTCCCGGCGTGGAACCCGCATCCATCCGCGACGCCGTGGAAATGCTGACGATCGAACGGCTGAAACAGTTGATGTATGTCCCCCGCATGTTGGATTCATTCGACCGCATGGAAGAAATCGAATGGAACCATTCCTACTCATGCCGGATCCTGATGGAAAGCATCCTCGAAGATAACGGGATCGAAAATCCTCACCTCATCCTCGCTGCACATCTGCACGATATCGGTAAAAACGTGTTCCGCGATTGGTCCCCGAAAAAATATAAAATCGTGGAAAATCACGCGGAATCCAGTAAAAATGTACCGATGTATAAACTGGAAACCGCCGTCCTCCAGACCAATCACAGCGAAACCGGCGCCGAACTCCTCCGCGCATGGGGCTTCCACGATGAAGTATGGAAAGTCGTCGCTCAACACCATCACCACGAAGACGCTCTCCCCGAAGAATATCTCTTTGAAACCGCTTTGCTCCAGTTCGTGAATTATATCGATTGCACCGTCCGCGGTATCCCGTGCGATCCCCCGACTAAAAAATTGATGAAAGCCGCACATATCGCCGAAATCGATGAAGCCGGCTATATCAATTCACAACGCACACTCATTGATAAACTCCGCGCCGCAAACGCAGGTTCCATCCGGAAAAATATGATGAACGAACTCCTCGCCGCAGAACAGGCAGCACTGAACCTGACGCATATCTCCAATAACGGCGACACCCAACAGGAAGAAACAAACACCGCCGCCCCTGAAGAAATCAATCCGGCTCCCGCCACAACAAATATCAGTGAGCAGGACGAAGAACTCTTCCCCGATATCGATCCCGATACCTATCAGCCGGAAGATGTTCCCGCCTCCACCGCTAAACGCGAAGAAGAATTACTGCATAAATTCGGCTTGAAATAATCGCGTTCCGCACTGCAACCCCGTTGCCCAAACGACAGGGAATAAAATAGTCTCTCCGTGACAACGACCAAGCAAAGCGTTGGGAGGAAGGACTTGGTGGTACACACTGTGCGTGTGGCGGGATTTTTATCTTTTCCGTCAATGTTGCGGTGCAACATTGACTATGGCAGAAAACGCAACACGGTTCCGTGTTGCGTTTTCTGCTTAAAATCAAGGGCTGTACCCCTGACGTGGTCCGGCGGCGGAACGCCGGAAATAATAACGATACAGCACACTTCCGTGTGCTTGTTTATCCTGTAAAAATCAGGCGGCGAGTTTCGCGGCAACGCCGGCAAAAGCGTTCAGCAGAACGATTGCGAATGCCATAACGAAGATCGCGACCGTTTCCACGATACCGAGGACCATCAGCTGGTTTGTGAAGCCTTTACCGGTATCGGCGAAAGCATCAGCGGCGGCGGCGGCGGATTTACCCTGCCAGACTGCAGACACGCCCATTGCGATACCGGAGAGGATACCGACCATCATATAGACGTACCACATGCCGGGATAATTCAGCTGTGCGCCCATAACGATGAACATGATGATCATACCGTAGATGGTCTGGGAGAGGGGGGCACCCGCAAAGATGAGCAGCTGGAAGGGAGCAGGTTTGTTCTGGGCATAACATTTTTTCCATGCGCCGACGGCGGAACATGCGGCGACACCGCATCCGTAAGCGGATCCGATGGCAGCGAATCCGATGGATGAAAATGCTGCGGCATAGACCAGTGCATACTGCACAAAATCCGGAAGCTGTTTCATTGTTTCAGTCATTGTTTGTTTCTCCTTTGAGATTTTTTGTTTTTATGTTGTTATTTTGTTGTGTCTTTATTCTTTTTGAACGGGCGGAATTTGAAACCTGCCCATTGCATTTCGATATGATTGGAAAATTCCAATGTGTTCAACCGGACGGCGTGGACCAATACGCTCAGGAATCCGAGCGCGATATTGAGCAGGTTGCCGAAAACAGCAACGAGGATCATCAGGATCGCACCGATGACTTTCAAAGTCTCCGGCATGGAATCCATGAGCTGCACGCCCATTCCGTTGAATTTTTCGGAGATGAACGCACCTGCGAGTCCGACGGCAAACAAACGGATATAGGAAAGAACGTCCACGAAACTGCCGACCAGTGAGAATGGCAGATTCAGTGAATCCTGAACGCGGATGGTCACAACGACCAGAAGCAATCCGATACCATAACAGCCGATCATTGCCGTTTTGAGCATGGGATGTACGGTCAGGATATTGGTATAGACGATCAGGTTTATTGCCATGATCATGTTTGCCACGAGGAACAGAGCCCATCCGAGTTGCCCGAATGCGCGCCATGAGGATCTGATATCCGCGAAGAAACGGAAGATCCTGGCGGCGGGCAGATGCACACCGGCAATGGCAAAACAGAGGAACTGGATGAATTTGTTTTTGAAATCACCCATCGCCGTCTGAATGTTGGCGGGATCCATATTTTCATTGATCAATCCGACCCAGGCGGCGAAGTTGTGAGCCGCTTCGCTGCCGACAGGATTGCCGAGAAAATCGGTTCCCTGCATGAATGCGGGCAATGCGCTGCGGGTGATCCCGAACCAGGATCCGTTCAGCCATCCCCAGAGGACCGTCATGGCGGACAGCAGCAGAAAGAGGCTCAACGGCAGCCGGACGGCGGGTTTCTTTTTCCACATGGTGCAGATACACAGGGCGGTGATGGCGATAAAGAGGAATCCGTAACCGGCATCACCGATGATCAGACCGAAAAAGACGGGGAAGAAGATGAGGAAAAACATATTGACATCGTTTTCCCTGTATCCGGGCGACACGCCGATGAAATCGAAAAGCGGATCCATGATATTCAGGAATTTCGGTTTGACAATATAGGTGGGCACCTGATCGTCATCTTCAGCGGGATCTTCCACAAGGAGCGCCATACCATTTTCTTTTGCGGCGTTCTGCAGACTCTCCAATCCGGTAACGGGGACATAACCGAAGATCCAGGCAAGGGCACCTTCTTCCGCCATGCCGTCTTTTGCACAGGCAAATTCCAATTTTCCGCCGATATCACCGGCAAGATCCTGAATACTGCCAAGCGCATTTTTCAGACTCAGCATTTCTTTTGTAACGGCATTTTTCCGGTCCGTCACCGTATCGAGTTCCTGTCGGACCTGCGACAAGGTTTTACGGGGGAGCGACACCACAAACGCCGGTTCCTGTTCCGGTTTATCTGTCAGGATCAGAAGAAGATAATCGTTGATCCGGTCGGCGGAAACCTGTTCCAGTACGGCATTTTCCGGCAGACTTTCCCGGAACGCGGCACTGTTCTGTTTCCGGACGGCGCAGAGATAAGGATACAAACCGTTTTCCCGGACGGCATCCATGGCAGCGGGATCGAAATCGCCCCAGGGCTGCAATGCTTCCAGTTCCCGTTCCAGTTCGTTTCCGGTTTTTGCCAGTTGATTGCGTTCTTCTGTCAGTGCAAGGACGCGGGCGACAGCCTCTTTTCCCTTCAGCGCGGAATCGGGTCCATTATATTTTCCTTCTTCCGTGATAAGGAGCATCGCGGCGCGTTCCGTGCTGTTGAGTTCGCCGGTAAGTGCGGTCACATCGGCGGATTCGGGTGTTTTTGCATAACGCAGCTGCATCACGCCCAGATCCCGGAGTTTTTCCAGTACGGCGGTCTTATCCTGTTCCAGACAGAGCAGAGTGATTTTTTTCATCGGTACGATCATGCGGCACCCTCCTCTCCCTGCAATTTTTTCTTTGCGATCTTGGAACGGACAACGGCACTTGTCTGTGCGTCTCCGATGGCGATCTGAATGATGCGGATATTTTCTTTCGCTTCGGGTATTTTGACTTTTTCAAACAGATTGACGCGCTGGGTCGTAGTACGCAATTCCTGCCCGATCAACCGGTATTGTTCCCGGATGACATCCCGTTCCTTGCGGATCTCCACGATCTTCCGGACGGCATCCACAGCATCATCGAGCCATGGTTCTTCCAGATAAAGATCGCAGGGCAGTTCCTCAAAATCCACACCACGGTACTTCGGTACATTCACACCGGCGATGTTCATGGTATCGGTATTGACGGCACGGACGGCGATCCTTCTGCGGATCATTTCCGGTGCGGCATCATCTCCGAAGAGAGCAGACCATGAGCGGAGGGCTTTTTTGGATGCGTTTTCACGTTCCTCATTGGCGGCGATCTGTTCCAGACAGAGGCGCATTTCAAGCTGCAGCTGTTGTTTTTTGAGCTGCAGTGTCGGCAGAAAACGCTCATACTGTTTGAGAGCGTCGCGTTCCTGCTTCAGCGCGGTTTTGGTCAGTTTCACTTTTGCCATTATGAGATTCCTGTCGGATAAATAGCTGACTTAATCGTGTTCGGTTTAATCCTTTGCGGGCCAGAACTGTTCGATGAGTCCGGTTTTGATACCGGTCTCGGTGGGGTCGAAACAATCGGCAAGGATCTTCCATCCCAGATCGAGGGCTTCTTCAAGCTGGATATTGACGGAAAGATCCATCATTTCCTTTTCAAATCTGCCGCCGAATTTCAGAAGTTTGGTATCCCACGAACTCATCTGGAAGCCCATGGACTGTTTTTCCAGCGTTTCTTTGTAGTCAGCATAGAAACGGATCATGGTATCCATAATGGTACGGTGGTCATCACGGGTCTTTCCGTTCACCTGCTGTTTCAGACGGCTGAGTGAACCGAAGGGTTCGATTCTGCCCTTGCTCAGATAGAACTGACCTTCCGTGATGTACCCGGTATTGTCCGGAATGGGATGCGTCACATCGTCGCCCGGCATGGTGGTGACCGCCAGAACCGTGATGGAACCCGCACCTTTGAAGTCGACCGCCTTTTCATAACGGCTTGCGAGCTGACTGTACAGGTCCCCGGGATAACCGCGGTTGGACGGGATCTGTTCCATGGTGATGGCGATTTCTTTCATGGCATCGGCAAAGTTGGTCATATCGGTCAGAAGGACCAGTACGCGGTTGTTGGTCTCACGCAATGCGTAGGATTCCGCCACCGCAAGACACATATCCGGCACCAGCAGACATTCCACGATGGGGTCGGATGCCGTATGGATGAACATGACGGAGCGGGACAATGCGCCGTGTTCGTCAAGGGTATTTTTGAAGAACAGATAATCGTCATACTTCATTCCCATACCGCCGAGGATGATCACATCCACTTCAGCCTGCATGGCGATCCGGGCAAGAAGTTCGTTGTACGGTTCACCGGCAGAAGAGAAAATCGGCAGTTTCTGGGATTCCACCAGCGTATTGAACAGGTCGATCATGGGAATACCGGTACGGATCATGTTCCGGGGAATGATTCGTTCCGCAGGATTGACGGACGGTCCGCCGATCTCGATCATATCGTCTTCAATGGCAGGACGGTTGTCGCGGGGTTTACCGGCTCCGGTAAAAATCCGCCCCAGAAGATCGGACGAACTGGAAACCTGCATGGGTTTTCCGAGAAAACGCACTTCATCGCCCGTACTGATACCGCGGGAACCGGCAAAAACCTGCAGAGAAACTTTTCTGCCGTCAAGACGGATCACCTGAGCGAGAGAGGTCCCGCGGCTGGTGGTGACTTCCGCCAGGTCATTGTATGCAACACCGTCGGCTTCCACTGTGATCACGTTGCCGGCGATCTGAATGATTCTGTGATAAACTTTACGCATGGCAAGCCTTCTCCTGGATTTTGGAAGCAATCACTTCTTCCTGTTGTTTGAACTCATCGGAACCGAAGGGCATATAGTTCCAATCGGTGAAGATCAGCTGCAGTTCCTGGAAGAAACGCCGCGCTGTGTCTTTGGAATCAAACTGGAATTTTGTATCCAGAACCTGACAGACCTTGCTGAAACAATATTTCTGGCGTTCTTCGCTGCACGCGGCATCCACTTCATCAAAGGTATTCTGCTGAAGATAGACAAAGTCCAGAAATTCACTCTTGAGATAGATCACAAAGTCGTCCGTATTGGTCCCTTCTTCACCCACCACTTTCATCATCTGGTTGACTTCCTGACCGCGGCGGAGAAGACTGCGGGCAAAGGAAATCTGACCGGCATCCACAATGCTCTTGTAATGACTCCAGCTTTCCAGCGGGTGGATGGCAGGGAAACGGCGGGCGGAGGAACGGTCACGGGAAAGACCGAGGAACGCACCCACCACTTTCAGCGTCGCCTGTGTCACCGGTTCTTCAAAGTTGCCGCCGGCAGGACTGACTGCACCGCCGATGGTCACTGAACCGACAGAACCATCGTTCAGTTTCACCAGCCCGGCTCGTTCATAGAAGCTGGCGATACGGGATTCAAGATAGGCGGGGAAGGCTTCTTCGCCGGGGATCTCTTCCAATCTGCCGGACATTTCGCGCAGCGCCTGCGCCCAGCGGGAGGTGGAGTCTGCCAGCATCAGCACGTTCAGCCCCATCTGACGGTAATATTCCGCAAGCGTCACCGCCGTATAGACAGATGCTTCACGCGCCGCGACCGGCATGGAACTGGTATTGCAGATGATGATGGAACGTTCGATCAGTTTTCTGCCGGTCTTGGGGTCGTCCAGTTCCGGAAATTCCTGAAGGATCTCCACCACTTCACCGGCACGCTCACCGCAGGCGGCAACGATCACCACATCCGCGTCCGCGTAACGGCTCAGGGAGTGCTGAAGCACCGTTTTGCCCGCCCCGAAGGGACCGGGTGTACAGAAAGTTCCGCCCTGTGCCACCGGGAAGAAAGTATCGATAATACGCTGCTGTGTCAGCAGGGGTTTCACCGGAAGGAGTTTTTCCCGGTAACAGTCGATGGGAATTTTCACCGGCCATTTCTGGACCATGGTAATGCTGCGTTCTTCGCCTTTTTCGTTCACAGCTTTTGCAATGGGCGTACGCAGATCATATTTTCCGTCGGCGGCAACGGATGTGAGGGTCCATGTGCCGTTGAATGCAAAGGGGAGCATGATCAAGTGTTTGATCCCGCCTTCGGGGACCCAACCGATGGCATCACCGGCAACGAGTTTATCGCCGGCTTTCGCAGTGGCGGTGAAATCCCAGAGGGAATCTTCTTTGAGGGCATCCAGATAGACACCGCGTTTCAGGAACACGCCTGATTTTTCGGCAAGGTCCTCAAGGGGGTTCTGGAGTCCGTCAAAAGTACGGGTGAGAAGTCCCGGTCCCAGTGTCGCACTCAAAAGTTCATCTGTAAATTCAACTTCGTCTCCGACTTTGAGTCCCACGGTGCTTTCAAACACCTGAAGGTCGGCACGGCGGCCGCGTACACGGATGACTTCCGCTTTGAGTTTCTCGTCTCCGAGAACGATGTAGGCGACCTCGTTCTGTGTGACCTGTGTACTGAATTCCACTGTCACCAGGTTCCCGTTGACGCCGGTGATTTGTCCCCGATTGTTGTCTTCGGTCATGGCAGAAATACTCCTGCTTGTTGTATGTTGATCTTTTTTATTTTGTTTTCGTATTCAAATTCAGCCGAGCAGCGCAGCCGCTGCGGCATCCAGATTTTTCTCCGCATCCCCTGCGGTGCGTTTCGCCCATTTTTCCGCGATCTGCAGCCGGATGAAATAAGCACAGACCTGATCCAGATCAAACACATGTCCGGAGGTCAGTTCTTCCGTCTTTGTCCAGCGTGCGGCATCCAAAAGCCGTTCCCGTTCCAGCGGGTCGGCGGCGGCATAAGCGCGGATTGCTGCACTGTCTGCATCACATTCAAAAGCATCGGCATGTTTCGCCAGTTGTTCGGCGGCATCGGTGCGTCTGGCGGTACGGATCCGCAGAATACTGCGGCGCAGCGCCCGTTCCCAGCGGGTGTACTGTTCGCAGAAGGAACCTTCCGGAAACACGGCATCATCTGCCGGAACAATGGAAAGAGCGGCAAGCATTTCCGCCTCCCGATCCAACATGAACGCGGCGGCAGATTCCAGAAATTCCTCCCGTGAGACCGCCGGTTTTTCCTGCATACTCAGCGGCGGCAGGGAGGAGATCAGTGAGTAAAGTTGCGTGGAATATGCCATTCTGATCAGCCCTTGAGCAGTGCGGCGAGTCTGGGACCGACATAGTCGCAGATGATGTCAGTCAACGCTTCATCGCTGAAGTCCAGATATTCATCGCTGCCGTTGAAACCGATCTTCAAGCCGCCGCTGATAGGCACACCTTCCGCCTTGATATCGTTCAGAAGACTGGCTTTGAGACCGGCTTCCAGTGCATCACATTCTTTCGCCGGTAGAAGTACTTCCAGTGCCGCATCTCCCTGCGCGGCATAACCTGCCGCCATGGCACGGATGATATCTGCCATCACCTGGGGCGTCATTGCGGCTCCTGCCATTTCTTTGGTGACTTTCCGCAGGCGTTCCAGCAGGTCGGCTTTGAAAGTATTGAGCGTATCGCGTGCCGCCTGACGGATCGCTTCGCCGGAGCGTTTTTCTTCTTCACGGGCGTTTTCCTG
Organism: Victivallales bacterium; assembly: GCA_045589595.1. GTDB lineage: Bacteria > Verrucomicrobiota > Lentisphaeria > Victivallales > UBA1829 > SIG77. Next base: position 55,566 of record JAZNPK010000032.1, on the reverse strand, counting down.
TGCTTTGGCGATCAGGGCTGCCGCCTCGGCTTTCGCTGCCGCAATGATCTTTTCCGCTTCCGCTTTGGCATTGGAAACGATGGTATCCCGTTCCGTTTCTGCTTTTTTGATACCGTCATTCTGAATACGGGTCAAAAGTCCCTGTAAATCTTCTGCCATTTTGTGGTTCTCCTGTTTTCCGGTGTTGTTTTTCTGATTCAATTTTCTATATACACCAAGTAAAGTAGCACCATTTTGAAAAATTGCAAGTTGTATATTGATTCGATTTCAAAATCTTTCGGTTTTCAAATCAAAAAGGAAGAGCGGCATCACGTGACACCGCCCTTTCATTGGGGAAATTCGGGGTTTGGTTGTTATTCAGTCGTCACCAGCTCTCAAAGCCGCTTTGTGATGGAATTTTTCCATCGCGTCCCGGAACGCCTCGAATTCGCTTCCGGTGATCAGGGACGATCACTTCCGCCGTTTTCATTTTTACCAGTGTTTTTGCCTCGAGTCTCATAGTACCCCCCTTTGTTGAAGTTGTTGACCGGACAGCGTATCTGTCGCGATTCTTGTCGTATATTATAGAACACCCGCTGGAAGAAAACAAGAGGTAAAACGGAGAAATTTTCATGGAAATATACTATAACATTTTAGTATGCAACAAGTTATAGTATATTTTGTGCGTCGGAAAAGTGCAGAATGAAAAAAGCCGGCTCCGCGAAAAACGGAAACCGGCTTGAGTGTTGAGTCCGGGAGAGGGCTTACATGGAATATTTCGCTGCCATTTTCCGGAGTGCTTCCAGCTGTTTATCGCTGAGGACTTTACCGGCTTTCAGGTGGTTGGCGATGGACTTGACGAATTCGTGATCGTCGTAAACGCGGCGGCCTTTCCGCACGGGTTCCGCCCATTTTGTCACCTTGTCGAACTGGGCGATCAGTTCAGCGGCGGCGGCGGCTTTTTCGCCGGCGGCGGGATCGTCCACAGCAGGCAGTTTGGTATTGATGGTGGCGATATAAGATGCAGCTTCAGGCAGCTGATCCTGATATTTTTCGATCATTTTGCCCAGAGCGGCGATCTGTTTTTCGGACAGATTTTTTCCGGCGTCGCACTGTTTCTTGAGAGATTCAAAGAACTTGCTGTCGTCATAGAGACGGCCGCGGCGTTTTTCGGGTTCCGCCCATTTCAGATTGTTCATAGCGGCAAAGATCTGGGGCAGACCATCCTGGGACGGTGCGGCGGCAGCGGCTTCCATACGCTTGATGATGGTTTCTTTTCTGCCGGCTTCGGCTTTTTTCCGTTTTGCATCAGCGTCGGCGAGATCGTCGGCGAAACCGTTTTCTTCCGCGATACTGCGCAGTTCGGGCAGATCCTGTTCGTACTTGAGTGCGAGCGTCAGGAGAGCTTCCCACTGTCTGCCGGAAATGAGACCGTCTTTGGAATATTTTGTTTCGATGGAGGCAAAGAATTTACGGTCATCGAATGCTTTTTTGCCAGCGGTGCGTTCGGGGATCTCCCAGTTGCGGATCTTATGGATCTGGGCAATGAGTGCATCGGCTTTCCGGTTTTCGGGTGCGCCTGCACCTTTTGCATCTTTGAGCCAACCGGAGAATTTATCGTAGAAGGAGCGGATCATTTCGGTCCACAGGACTTCGCCCTGCCCGATGATGTCAAGCTGATCTTCCATATCGGCGGTGAAGCCGACCTGGAACAGTGCGGGCAGACTTTCCACCAGATAATCATTGATCCGGAAACCGAGATCGGTGGGGATCAGTTTCCCTTTATCCTTCTGGACATATTTCCGGACCTGAATGGTGTTGACGATGGTGGCGTAGGTGGACGGTCTGCCGATCCCGTTCGTTTCCAGATCTTTGATCAGAGTCGCTTCGGAGAAACGGGGAGCAGGTTCCGTGAATTTCTGTTCGGAAAGGGATCGGATGAGCGTACAGATCTCCTGCGGCTTGAGTGCGGCAAGAACATCTGCGTTGCGGGTATCGTCATCATCTTCCGCGTCGGCACCTTCCTCCTGGAAATTGTAAGCGCGGAGATAACCGGTAAATTTCACCACAGTCGCCGTGGAACGGAACAGATATTCCCCGCCCCGGATCTCCACGGTGGTGCGTTCCATGTTGGCGGGTGCCATCTGGCTGGCAACGAACCGTTTCCAGATCAGGGAGTAGAGACGGTACTGCTGGGGATCGAGACAGTTTTTCAGCCGTTCCGGCGTCAGGGTGATATCGGTGGGGCGGATCGCTTCGTGAGCTTCCTGAGCATTGCCTTTGGAGCGGTACACATTGGGGCGTTCCGGCACATAATCCTTACCATATTCAGCGGCGATGAATGCACGGCATGCGTTCTGCGCTTCGGCAGCCACAGCCACAGAGTCAGTACGCATGTAGGTGATCAGACCGATGGAGCCTGTACCCACATCCACACCTTCGTACAACTGCTGGGCGATCCGCATCGTCTGACTTGCCGTGAAGCCGAGCGAGGAACTTGCCGCCTGCTGCAATGTACTGGTGATGAACGGGGGATATGCATATTTCTTGCGGGGAGACGTATTGATGTCCGCCACTTCCCAGGTATCGACAGCGCGGATGCCTTTGAGCAGAACATCGGCATCGGTTCCGTTATCGATCTCGAATTTTTCGCCGTTGACTTTAGCCAGTCTGGCGCGGAAAGCGGTATCGGGATCATTTCCGTTTGCGGCTGCGTTGAATTCTGCCACAAAATTCCAATATTCTTTCGGGATGAAACTCTGGATCTCCCGTTCCCGTTCACACACAAGACGCAGAGCCACACTCTGCACACGACCGGCGGAAACACCGCGTTCGATACGGGTCCAGAGCAGGGGGCTGATCTGATAACCGACAATACGGTCCAGTACACGGCGTGCCTGCTGGGAATCCACCAGTGCCATATTGATATCGCCGGGCACCTGAAACGCTTTTTCGATGGCGGATTTTGTGATCTGGTTGAATGTCACGCGGAGGAACGGTGATTTTTTATTGATTTTGCCAAGGACTTCCTGCAGATGCCATGCAATGGCTTCCCCTTCGCGGTCAGGGTCCGATGCCAGATAAATCTGACTGGCGGCTTTTGCGGCGGCTTTCAGATTGGCAAGGTTTTTCCCGCGTCCTTTATTTTCCACATACTGCGGCTGAAAATTGTTTTCGATATCCACGCCGAATGCGCGTTCGGGAAGGTCACGCACATGTCCCATGGATGCCATTACCACATATTCCGCCCCCAGGATCTTACTGATGGTCTTTACTTTGGTTGGTGATTCCACAATGACCAGTTTCGATGCACTGCCTGCTGCCATATCCGGTTCCTCCTGTATGATGAGATTGAATAGATTGATGTCTGTTTTCCGGCGGGATCTGTCCCGCAGATGTTTTTACTATAAGTCATTCCGCAAAAAAAATCAAGGGGCAAAAACGGTGCATCGTCCACCTATTATTCCTTATTACTATAGTAATACATTTTGCAAAAATTTTGAAAAAAAAATTATTTGCTTGACTTTTCCGGAAAGCATGCTATTTTAGCGGTTTGCTGAAAATATTTTAAACAACCATGAAAACCGGAAGGAAAGAATGATCATGGAAAAGACCGCCACACAGACAACGTTGGAACTGTATGAAAAGTATGTCATGCACACTTACCCCCGTGCCGATGTACTTTTTGTGCGCGGTGAAGGAGCACGTCTCTGGGATGGTGAAGGCAGGGAATATCTGGACTTCGCCTCCGGGATCGCCGTGTGCAGCCTTGGGCATTGTCATCCTGCGGTAACTGCCGCGATCCGTGAACAGGCGGAAAAACTTCTTCACGTTTCCAATCTTTATATGAATGAACACCAGCCCCGTCTGGCGCAGAAACTCATCGAAAACGGGTTCGACGGCGTCTGTTTCTTCTGCAACAGCGGCGCGGAAGCCAATGAAGCACTGATCAAACTGGCGCGGAAATGGGGATCCGATAAAGGCAAATATGAGATCATTGCCATGAATGATTCCTTCCATGGCAGAACTCTCGCCACTCTCGCCGCCACAGGCAGAAGCAAATACCGCGTCGGATTCCAGCCCGATATGCCCGGTTTCAAGTTCGTGGACTACAACGATCTGGAAGCGGTGAAAGCCGCCGTGACCGATCAGACTGCCGCCGTGCTGCTGGAACCCGTTCAGGGGGAAGGCGGGATCATCCCCGCCGATCCGGAATACCTGAAAGCGCTCCGGGCATTCTGCGATGAAAAAGATATCCTGTTGCTCTTTGACGAAGTCCAGTGCGGAATGGGAAGAACCGGAAAACTTTTCGCCTGGCAGCTTTCCGGTGTTCAGCCGGACGCTCTCTCCATGGCAAAAGCAATCGCAAACGGCATCCCCATGGGCGCAATGATCTGTCAGCGGAAACTGGAAAATGTGCTGACGCCCGGTACACATGCAAGTACCTTCGGCGGAACGCCCTTCGCAAGCGCGGTCGCGTGCGCGGTGATCGATACGATCCTGAAAGACGGTCTGCTGGAAAACTGCACAAAGCAGGGCGAATATCTCCGCAGCGGTTTGCGGAAACTGGCGGAAAAACACGCCATCATCAAAAATGTGCGCGGAGAAGGTCTGATGATCGGCGCTGTTCTTCATGAACCTGCCGGCGGCATCCTTGCATTGCTCCGTGAAAAAAATATGCTCGCTCTTTCCGCAGGCGAAACGGTGCTGCGTCTGCTGCCGCCCCTGACTGTGACAGAAGAAGAATGTGCCACTGCGCTCGCGCTGATCGATGAAGCGATGACGGAATACGAAAATTCAAAAAAATAAGATAGGACAGAAGGAGAATCCACTATGATCAAACATCTTCTGACCGGTGAAGAGATCCGGAAAAACGAATTTGAAAATCTCATTGAACTTTCCAGTGCCATGAAAGCGAACCGCGGCACCTCCAAAGCCATTACCCCGCTGACCGGAAAAAGTATCGGCACCATTTTTGCAAAATCCTCCACCCGTACCCGTGTGTCTTTTGAAGTCGGTATTCACGAACTGGGCGGACAGTGTGTGTATCTGGATCAGGGCAAGACCCAGATGGGCAGAGGCGAAACGGTGGCAGATACCGCCCGCGTCCTCAGCCGTTATTTCCACGGGATCGTGATCCGTACCTACAAACAGTCCGATGTTGAAGAACTGGCAAAATATGCCTCCTGCCCCATCATCAATGCACTGACCGATGATTATCATCCCTGTCAGGCTCTGACCGATATGTTCACCATTTATGAAAAAACCGGCGGAAAATTTGAAGGCATCAAGATGGCATATCTGGGCGACGGCTCCAGCAATATGGCAAACTCCCTGATGCTGGCAGCACGCGTTGCCGGGATCCATTTCGAGATCGGCGCACCGGAAGAATACCGTCCCTGCGAAAAAGTCATGGCGGAAACACTGGGCGGTTCCGGCACAGTCAGCTGGACGACCGATCCCGCCGAAGCTGTCAAAGATGCCGACTTCATCTACACCGATGTGTGGGTGAGCATGGGCTTTGAAGAAGAAGCAAAAGAACGGATGCGGATCCTGGAACCCTACCGTCTGGATATGGCTGCTCTCAACAAAGCCAAACCCGGCGCCATGGTCATGCACTGTCTGCCCGCTCACCGCGGCGAAGAGATCACGGATGAAGTGATGGAATCGCCCAATTCCATCGTGTTTGACGAGGCAGAAAACCGCCTCCATGTCCAGAAAGCGATCCTTGCGTCCCTGATCCGGGGCTGATCAACGGGATGAATGAGCCGACCGGCTTATCATCCGGTATCCATACTTTGCCGGAGCAGTGTTCCGTTCTGATGCGGAAACTGCCCGGCATTGCTGTTTTATGGTCGGTCATCGCTGCACAGCTGCCGCTGGTCCTCCGGGAAGATCTTTCTGTTTTTGCGGCGATGCTGATCCTGCTGGCGGCATTGACGCCGTCCCTTTTTCTGCTGCCGCTGCGGACGGCGTGTCTTCTGTTTTTTCTGCCCGGAACGATTGCGTTCTGTCTGATGGTCCATCAGACCGGGGAGATCAGGGGCGGGGAATTGCTTTCAGCCGTCCGTAACAAAAATGCAGCCGGTAAATTTGAGGTCAGACTGCTGTCGCCCGCACTGTCGCCGGGTACGGAAAACATACCGGGGATCCCTTCCTATATTGTGACGGAAGTGATCCGTTTCCAGCCATCGGGCGTGGAGGAATGGCAAACTTTTTCCAAGCCGCAGCCGATCCATCTTTACGGCGGGATCTTTCAGCCGGAAGACAAACCGGGCTACGGCGATATTTTCCGGATCGACTGCCGGATGACCAAACCGCGCAATTCTCCGGGCGGATTCCAATTTGCCGCCTATCTGGAAAAACATGGAAGCGGATGGCTCCTCAATGCGCCGCGGTCTGTGGAAAAAATCCATACCGGCAACAGTCCCGGCAGGATCCTGCTGAACGGGCGCGACTGTGTGATCCGTCATCTTTTTTCCTCCATGAGCGAACCGGCAGCAAAAGCTCTCGCCGCCGGGATCCTTTTCGGGTTCGCCCAGGATCTCGGCAGTGATACCAAAAATGATTTTCTGCGGACCGGCACCATTCATATTCTGACAGTCAGCGGAACACATACTGCGTTGTTCGGCGGCGTACTGCTGCTTCTGCTGATCTTTCTGCCTTTCCGTATCCGGTGCGCGGCGGTGATCGTTCTGCTGTTCCTTTATACGTGGACGACCGGGATGCGGGAACCTGCGACGCGTGCATTTATCATGATCTCATTTTTCCTCGGTTCACGGATGTTTCTGCTGCGGACTCCTGCCATGAATACGCTGCTGATGGCGGCGGCTTTTCTGCTGCTGAAAGATCCGCACGACATTCTTGAACCCGGTTTCCAATTTTCTTTTCTGACGGTCGGGATGCTGCTGCTCTCCAACAAAACAATGATGGATCTGTGGCACAACAGCAGCGTACGATTCCGGCTGATCCCGGCAAAGACGATACCGAAATATGTCTTTTTTCTGCGGCTGATCAAACTGCGTTTTTTTCAGGCGGTATGGGGTTCTTCCATTGCCATTCTTGCGGGAATGGGTTTGACGGCATGTTATCAATCTTATCTGCCGCTGGCAGCTCTTCCGGCAAACTTTCTGCTGCTGCCCGTGGTTTTTCTCTGTTTTGTGATGACAATTCCGGCTCTGTGCGGACTGGATTTCGCCGGAACGATTCTGGAAAATCTGCTTCTTTTTCTGCTGAACTGCAACAGTGCGTTGGCGGATCTCAGCGTATTTCATCTTGCGGTCCCGCCGTTGTGGAGCGTGATGATTTTTACTGCGCTGGTGCCGTGTCTGTTTCTCTGCCGCGGAAAATGGCGTGCGGTGCCTGCCGTTCTGCTGACGGTTTGTCTGTTCTGGTGGCATCTCCGGACCATCCATGCCGACCGTGAGGTTCTGATCATCACCGGAAACGGCAGCAATGCAGTGCATCCGGCGATCGTGTTAACAGATCCGCCGACCCGCTCAGCGTACATCATCAATATGCCGGACCATACAGCGGCTTATGAAACGTTATCATTTCTGCGTGAGCGCGGTCTGGACCGATGCCGTCTGTTTACGGTCAATGACCACAGAAAAGGGGCGATGTCCGGTCTGGATGTGCTGCAGGGCAGGTTGAAGATCGACCGCTTCAGTGTTTATCCGCGACAGCAGAAATGGCTTCCGCCGGATGTTCAGAAACAGCAGATCCAACTGAAAAAGACAGAGAAAAATCAGCAGGACAACTTGAAAAACGGTGGTTTCTGTGGTACTTTCTGTGCTGATCTTTCCGGCATGTCTTTCCGTATTGCACAAAGCCGGGACAGAAGCGGGATGCTCCGGATCGTGATCAGCAGTCCGGCGACCGGAACACTGGAACGGTCTTATGCGCCGTCACTGTACAAAAAATATGATCTGATCACGCTCAGATAGAAATCGGAATGGAACAGAAAAAATGAAAGTATGCCATGTTATCACGCGCATGATCGTGGGCGGCGCACAGGAAAATACCCTGCTCTCCGCAAAAGGTTTTGCGGAATCGAAACTGGGAGAATGTGTGCTGCTGACCGGTCATTCACCGGGTCCGGAAGGGGAACTTCTGGCGCGGACCGGCATACCGGATGGCGTCAGAGTGGAAGTTTGCCCGGCTCTGGTCAGAAATATATCGCCGCTGAACGATCTCCGGGCATATTTTGCCTTGAAACGGTTTTTCAAAAAGGAAAAATTTGATATCGTCCACACCCACAGCAGCAAAGCCGGGATCATCGGCCGCCTTGCGGCACATGCCGCCGGAGTCCCGGTGGTGGTCCACACGATTCACGGACTGGCATTTCATCCGCGTGAACGGTGGTGGAAAAACCGTATTTACATTCTGCTGGAACGGTGGGCGGCAAAAGTTTCCCACCGGATCTTCACGGTAGCGCAGGCGATGATAAACCAGAGTCTGGCTGTCGGCATCGGCAGAAAAGAACAGTATCAGGTCGTTTACAGCGGTATGGATCTGAACCGTTTTCTGACGGCTGAACGGGAAAAAGCTCTGCGTGCTGAACTCGGTATTCCCGAACAGGCGAAAGTCGTTGGCACAGTGGCAAGACTTTTCCCCCTGAAAGGTTATGAAGAACTGATGAAAATCGCGCCGGAACTCCTGAAAGATCATCCGGATCTGTACTTTCTGTTTGTCGGAAACGGGTCTATGATGGAGGAGATCCGGGCGTGGGCAGTCAAAGGCGGTTTTGAAAAACGGATCGTCTTTGCCGGTCTTGTTCCACCCGATGAAGTTTGCAGATACATTGCACAAATGGATCTTCTGGTTCATTTTTCTCTGCGTGAAGGTCTGCCGCGCGCAGCAGTTCAGGCGTTGGCGGAAGGGAAACCGGTGGTGGCTTATCCTCTTGACGGAACACCGGAAGTGGTGATCGACGGCAAAACAGGATATCTGTGTCCCGTTCAGGATACGGATGCCATGAAGAAAGCGATCTCCCTTTTGTTGAACGATCATGAAATGCGTGCAGCATTCGGGGAGGCGGGCAGGGAGATCGTCCGCAGTAAATTCCACTGGCAGAAGATGTCCGACGATCTGATCGAAGCATACAGAGAATTGCTGGACCGCTAAAAGGAACGGGATCATGTTTGAAACATTTTTCGGTGGTTTTGAGTCGTATCAGATCTGGGGTCTGATCCTTTGCGCGTTTCTGATCGGAGTCAACAAAACGGGAATACCCGGGATCGGAACGCTGCCGGTCGTGATCCTTACGCTGCTGTTTCCGGCAAAATTTTCCACAGGTCTGCAGCTGATCATGTTATGTACGGCGGATCTTCTTGCGGTTGCATATTATCACCGTGGCGCAAACTGGAAACTTCTGGTGCGGCTTCTGCCTTGTGCGCTTGCCGGTATTCTGATCGGTGACCTGACGCTTCATACGATGGACGATCATGTCTTATCGCTTGCCATCGGCGTGATCCTGATCGCCATGAGTGCCATTCATTTTCTCCGGGTCTATTACTTCAAATCGGAAAATGTGCCGAGCCATTTCATGTTTACCGCCACCGCCGGTGTCCTTGCGGGATTTACAACACAGATCGCAAATGCAGCGGGGCCGGTCATGGCGATCTATCTGTTGTCCATGCGGCTGGAAAAAAAGGAATACATGGGGACATGCGCTATGTATTTCATGATCCTGAACTGGATCAAACTGCCCGTATTCATGTGGGAGGGACGGATCGAAATGAAATCATTTCTGTTGGATCTTCCCATGCTGCCGGTCCTGTTGCTGGGGGCGGCGGCGGGAATATGGTTCTTCAAAAAGATCCCGCAGAAATATTTTGATTCCATCATTCATGTGCTTGTTGTCTTCAGCGCGATCTGGCTGATCACCAAAACACTGTTCTGGAAATAATGACAGATTTTTCTTCCGTTCCGGGAATGGAAGCGTTATTTTTTCCAAACTGAAAAGGAAAAATCAATAAAAAGTTAACTTTATGCCTTTTCTTTCACATATCTCAAAAATTTCCGGAACATCATAATATGATGCAGCACTGCCAATATGATTACTATCAGTATTGCCAAGGATTTTACAAACAGATCTGAATCTGCGATCATGTTCAAAGTCACCCAATAAAACATTACAGATGAAATGTCCCAATTCATGAAGTAAAGTACTTTTAAGAAAATCATAGGCTTCACTGCTGTAAAGATAACAAATATTCATTTTTATGGTATAAAAATCTTTAGAGCTATAATAAATTGTTTTACCTAATGTATTAAGTTCCATAATTTCCCAACAAATTAATGGAAAAGGCTGAGACTTTAATAATTTATATGCTTTATAAAAGTGATTGTCTTTTAAAAAACGAACAAACCTTTTAAGTCCTTTGAAAAAAAATTTTTTCGTTAATCTTAAAGCTTCTTTTCTGGAAATATATTTCAATACTTTACCATATTCAGTTTTTACATAGTGCGCAGTGCTGTATTCATATGCCATACTTTTATTCCTTCATTTTTTGTTGTTCTGCCGGTTAAAAACATAATGTAACTATTCTGTATATAACGAAAATTTTGAAAAAGTAAAATAAAAATCAAAAAATTATGGAAAAAATACAGACTGAGTTCCGGCTTTCGCCAAAACTCAGTCATGAAATAATGACAGATTTTTCTTCCGTTCAAGGGAGCGAGTCGTCATTTTTTCCAATTTGAAAATGATTGGATATTTGCAATTCTGATTTGCTTTTTATTTTTACAGCACTATTTTAAACTCAATGACTTTAATCAACTGAAATCAGGAGGATTTGATTATGAGCAGGATTATTGATGGCGTAACTGGTAAATTCGAACTGAGTACACCCGAAATCTATGTCAATAATCAGGCGCGTTACCGCAGCGGACACATGAGTCATGCTTTGGTACAATACGCGCCGGGAAAGGTCATCGATTTCAATTCCAATTGTTCCGCAGTCCGCTGCGAAGGTCACAGTGCTTACGGCTGGATCGAATACCGCAAGTCGAAAGACAGCGGTCAGACCTGGGGCGAAGTACGCGAACTTCCGTTTGCCAAAAAATCTTTTGAAGATGGTTTGTTTACCATTTCGATCGAAAAAGCGGTTGCATTGTCGGATGGCACCATCATCGCTTTCTGCTGCCGCAATACCATGCTGCATTCGATCTGTTGTGAACCGTGGCTGAATCCCGTTTACATTAAAAGTACAGACGGCGGTGAGACCTGGAGCGAACCGTATGAATTCAGCCCGGCACGCGGACGTATTTACGATGCGATCACCGTCGGCGATACCATTTATGCATTGGAATTTTTCAACGATGCAGAAGTGATCTTCACCGGTAATAAACCGGAACACGAATATCACCTGTTCCGCAGCGATGATAAAGGCGAATCTTTTGTGGATCTGGGTGCGCTCCCCATCGAAAGTTTCGGCAGAGCATACGGATCCATGCTGGCACGTCCCGATGGGTCGATCGTTGTTTATGCTTATAACTCTAAAGATGAATGTCACATGGATACGATCCTCACCCGTGACGGCGGCGTGACCTGGGAAGTGCTCCCCCCGTGCTATGTTGCATTGGGGATCCGCAATCCGCAGACCGCGATATTGGATGATACGTATGTGCTTCACGGGCGCGGTGCCAACAGCAGGAGTTTTGTGCTTTATACGTCAGCCGATGGATTGACCTGGGATGCGGGGGTATATCTGGAGCCGAGCAAGTCCCGTTGTTATTATTCGAACAACATCGTTCTGCGTGATACCGACGGACGGAACCGTTTGCTGATCCAGTATTCCGATGCCTATGATGTCGCCCGCGTCAATGTGATGCACATGTGGATGAAAGCGTGTCGCTGATCTGCATATGAAAAAACTGCAGACTGAGTTCCGGCTTTCGCCAAAACTCAGTCATGAAATAATAACAGATTTTTCTTCCGTTCAAGTGTCCGAAGCGTTATTTTTTACGCAACTGCACAAGCCAGATAAAACAGCAGGAACAGGGGCGCCGTAACCAGAAGGCTGTCCACCAGATCCAGCACACCGCCGATCCCGGGCAGAATGGAACCGGAATCTTTGATCTGACATGTCCGTTTGAATGCAGACTCTGAAAGGTCACCCGCCATACACCCGAAGAAAAGCAGTACGCCAAGGATCATACTGGTCCAGAATGTACCGAAAATCGTTTCGATTCCGCAGAGCGGCCAGAGAAAATAGCTGAACAGCAGTGTAAAAATAAATCCGCCGACAGCACCTTCATAAGATTTACCGGGGCTGATCGAGGGGATCATTTTGTGATTTCCGCCGTGATTCCGGAGCGCGTAATTGGAAAGGGAACCGGTCACATACGCCGCAATATCCCCGATTTTTGTGACCAGGAGCAGATACAGGAACGTTATGTGATGATCATCCATTCCCATACGATACACATAAACGACGATGCAGAAGGGGATGGAGAAACCGAAATAGGCAAATCCCGAGGCAAAAATCGACTGCATGGCATCTTCTTTATTTTTTGAAACAAGGAATCGCGTCCATGCGTGTATCACATAGATAAATGCCGCCATGGAAGCGATGATGATCCCGCCGGAAACAGTGGGGGTGACAGCACAGATCCCAACTGTCAGAGCCGTAAACAATGCAGTATATTTCAATTCAAAAAGATGATTTGATTTGATAAGGATCATACCAAATTCATACACTGAAAAGAATGACAGAAATATTGCCAGAACAGTGAATGCGTAACCGGCGTATGGCTGGGCGCCGATCAGAATAAAAATCAACAGTGCCAGCAACACCATCGAGCTTGAAAGCCGTTTCCAGAAAGTTTTCAATTTCTTCCTCCGAATCTTCTGTTTCTATTATAATATGAGTCTATTGCCTTGTTGAGTTCCGCCTTGTCAAAATCAGGCCAGAATGTATCTGTAAAATAAAATTCAGCATAGCTGATCTGCCAGAGCAGGAAGTTGCTGATCCGCAGTTCCCCGCTGGTCCGGATGAGAAGATCCGGATCGGGAATGGATGGGTGATACAGATGGTCAGCAACAGTTTTTTCGTCGATGGCATCAGGATCGATGGAACCGTTTTTCACCTGCTGTGCAATGCTTTTCACCGCATCGGTGATCTCCTGCCGACCGCCGTAATTCAGCGCAAAAATCACAGTCCGTTCAAAATTTTCAGCGGACATTTTTATAACAGAATCCAACTGATCCAGACACTTTTGCGGCATTCTGTCGCGTCTGCCTGTAACGAGAAGGCGGATCTTGTTTTCCACCATTTTTTTTCCGTAGTGGTCAAGAAAACTGCAAAGCAGCTCCATCAAAGCGGAAACTTCTTCTTCCGACCGGTTCCAGTTTTCGTTGCTGAAAGCGTACAATGTCAGAAATCTGATAGACGTATCTTTCAGATTTTCAACGAGATCGATGACCCGTTCCGCCCCGGCTTCATGTCCTTTCACCCGCGGGAGACCGTGTTTTTCAGCCCATCTTCCGTTTCCGTCCAGGATCACGGCGAGATGCGTGAGTTCATTTTTCTTCGCCATAAAATTCTTCCTCGATCATCAGGCAGAGCGTGTGATAGATGGGGAGGTGATATTCCTGAATACGGTATGTTTCCATGGCGGGACCTCTCAGAATATGATCGGCATATTTTTCACACAGTCCATGATTCAATCCGGTCAGCAGAATGGTGGTGATGCCGAGCGCGCGGGCAGTTTTGAAGGCATTGTAAATATTTTTTGCGTTGCCCGAAGTGCTGATCCCCAGCAGAACATCACCGGATGTGCCGAGAGCATAAAGCTGCTGGGCATAGACCATCAGCGGGTCCATGTCATTGATATATGCACTGGTGAGAGCCTGATGATTGTTCAGGGAGATGGCACGGAGCCCCGGCTGGAGCTGATCCAGAATATTTTCGTCTCCCAACGCGTTTTCAAAGGCGGCGGTCATTTCCGGAGAATGTTTGCGTTTGATCACAAAACTCTTCAAAAGTTCGCCGGTAATGTGGTCTCCATCGGCTGCAGAACCGCCATTTCCGCAAATAAATAATGTTTTGCCCTTGAAAAATAAATTTTTGAGTATAGAATATACGGTATGGAGATTTTCCGCTTCTTCCCGGAGTTCCGGGAAACGGCTGAAAAGCAATTCCGCATGCTTATTGACATTTTCGATCCTGCTCATGTTGATATCCTTGTTGACGGGTGATAACAAATCTGTGCTATGTAAATAGTACACCATTTTTTCACAAAGTCAAAACAATCTGTGAACAAGATTGAAAAAAAGTTATTTCAGGCTGATTTTGGGAGTTATCAACATTATCAACATCCATAATCAGAAGAATAGGAGCATGAAAATGGAATCAATCATAAGTATTGAGCAACGCAAAAATGTAAACAACAAGGTGAAAAAATGAAAATCAAAGTCCAGAAGGAAAGTTTTCTGAAAGCACTTCAGAAAGTCAGCAACATCATTGGAAGCCGTACCACTCTGCCCGTTCTTGCCAACGTGCTGATGGAAGCTGCAGACGGCAAACTGACTCTTACAACAACAGATCTTGAATTGCGTCTTACCACAGAAATGGAAGCTGAAGTGGAAGAAGCCGGCAAAACCACTCTGCCCGCTAAAAAACTGCTGGGTCTTGTTTCAAAGTTCCGCAACGGCGTGGTGACGATCGACAGCAATGAAAATCATCATTCCACCATTCAGTGCGGCACAGTGTCCATTATGCTGCTGGGTCTGAACCCGGATGACTTCCCCGTTTCCCCGGAATTTGAAGTTACCAGAAATGTGAAGATCAAACAGAACGAAATGGCAGCGATCCTGGATCGTATTTCTTATGCTGCAAGTACGGATGATTCCCGTAAAGTTCTGCAGGGCATCCTCTTCTCCATTAAAGAAAGCAAGATCACAGCAGTTGCCACCGACGGCAAACGCCTTGCGCTGGTGGAACGCTCCCTGGAAGAAGCACCCACCGGTGAAGACGGTGATATCATTATTACGCTGAAATCCGCCAATGAACTCAAACGCATCATCGGTTCTGAAGGTGATGTTCTGATCGAGATCGGCGAAAAACAGATCACATTCCGCGTGGATGGAACAGTGATTATTTCCAAACTGATCGAAGGCACATACCCGAACTACCGTCAGGTCATCCCGAATTCCTTCAAAAAGACCATTGATCTGCCGGCTGAACCGTTTATTTATGCCATTGAGATCCTGAGTGTGACGCTTTCCGAAGCCTCCTCCCCCAATATCAAACTCACATTCGATGCCAATAAACTTCTCTTTGAAGCAAACAGCTCCATCGGTGAAGGCAGCGAATCCATTGATATTGCATACGAAGACGAAAAAATGTCTGCATCGTTCAACCCCAATTTCCTTCTGGATCCCTTCAAACACCTGCCGGTGGAAAAAGTTGTCCTGAAGATCAACGATGTGGTCAGCCCCATTGCCATTGAAAGCGGTGACGGTTTCCTTTACGTCATTATGCCTATGCGCAATAAATAATCTGCGAGGATTGCGGGGAAGATGAAAAATCTTCCCTGCAGACTTCAGATGATCAGCAGGATCTTACTTGAAAATTTCCGGAATTTCAGTTCACTTGATCTGAAATTTGAATCGCCGTCGGTAATAGTTTCCGGGGCGAACGGACAGGGAAAGACATCTGTTCTTGAGGCTGTTTTTTATCTGGCGAACCTGCGTTCCTTCCGCACGGTCAAAACTGCGGAACTGCGGAAACTCGGCACAGAAAGTTTCCGGCTTG
This sequence comes from Victivallales bacterium, assembly GCA_045589595.1. Taxonomy (GTDB): domain Bacteria; phylum Verrucomicrobiota; class Lentisphaeria; order Victivallales; family UBA1829; genus SIG77. Next base: position 39,823 of record JAZNPK010000032.1, on the reverse strand, counting down.
CCTGTGAATTGACCGGCGGAAAATGGAACACACACCTGGAACTGGAAGCAGCACAGACACGGCGTCTTTCTGTGGATGGCGTACCCGTTTCCAAAGCCAGTGATTTTACCGGAAGGGTCAACACTATTGCTTTTCTGCCTGATGATAACAATATCATCGGGGGAACTTCTCTGTTGCGTCGCAGATTTTTCGATATGTTCATTTCCAGTGTGGATAAAGAATATTTTACTGCACTTCAACAATATTCATCGGCATTGAAAGTGCGGAATTTTCTGCTGCGTTCTGAAAAATATGATCCGGAAATATTGCGCAGTTATCACCCCATTCTCGCTCAAAACGGATCCATGATCGTGCAGAAAAGAAATCTTTATGCAAAGTTCCTGACCGATTCCATGCGGCAGATATTTGAACGGATCAGACCCGAATTTGCAAAATTTTCCGTCCGGATGCGCGCATCAAAAGATACAGAAGATCCGTCATCATTTTTGAACAGACTGGAAAGCCGCATTGAATATGACCGGACACGGGGATTCACAGCAGCAGGACCGCAGCTGGATGATTTTGATTTCATTGCCAACGATAAAAATTTACGGATCTACGGTTCAAACGGTCAGAAACGGATCGCATCTTTCGCTCTGAAAATGGCGCAATTCGATATCGTATCGCCCAGAGGCAATACCGTTGTGATCGTGGACGATGCCACCGGTGATCTGGATTACCGCACAAAAAATGCGTTCTTTGAAAAGATCCAGACTGCCGGACAACTCTTTTTTGCCTTTACAGATATTGATAATACGCCCATATTCAACCGGTCGCAGATCATTACACTTTCTGCCGGAAAAGCAATATAAAATGCAGGATCAGACAACATGAGCATTTTCAACACCATCATCTGCCGCTACAACGAGATCGCAACCAAAGGTCATAACCGGTCCATGTTTGAAAACAGACTGCTGGAAAATATCCGTTATTTCTGTTCCGGCATCTGCGATATCAAAGCATCCCGGATCAGAGGCAGGATCTTTCTGTATAAAACTGACAGATCGGAGTTTACCGATGAGGAATCCAACCGCATTTCCGACGCATTGAAACGCTGTTTCGGACTGGATTCTTTTTCTTTCTGTCTGGAAGGAAAACCGGATATGGAAGAAGTGAAAGAAATGGTCAGAAAGTCCGCACCCTTTTATTTTGAACAGAAAATGGCAGCCGGTCCGGTAAAATTCCGTTCCAGAGCGCGCCGCAGCGATAAATCTTTTCCGTTGGATTCCAAAGGGATCGAAATCGAAATTGCCACGCTCATCGATGCCATGTACGGCGACCGCATCTGTGTGGATCTTGAGCAGCCGGATATTTCCATCGGCATCGAAATGCGGGAACAGACTGCCATCGTTTATTATGAAACGATCAAAGCGCCGGGCGGACTGCCGACCGGAAGCAATTCACCGGTCCTCGCGCTGCTGTCGGGCGGGATCGATTCCCCCGTCGCATGCAATATGATGATGAAACGGGGATGCCATGTGGATTATCTGACATTCCATTCCTTCCCGTATACGCCGATGGAATCTGTGGAAAAAGTTGCCCGTCTCGCCGCTGTTCTGAACCGGTGGCAGAAAGCCGGAAATCTTTATGCCTGCAATATTTCTGAGATCCAGAAACTGATCCGGGATCATTGTACGCCGAAATTCCGTACAGTTCTGTACCGCCGGATGATGATGCGTATCGCTGGTATGCTCTGCAGCCGGAACAACCTTGCCGCTATCGTGACTGGTGAAGCTGCCGGACAGGTCGCAAGTCAGACCATCGAAAATATGAGTGTAATCGACCGGTCAACTGATTACCTCATCCTGCGGCCGCTCTGCGGTATGGATAAAAATGAGACCATCGAACGCGCTGTTGCCATGGATACATTCAATATTTCCATCGAACCGATGGCGGACAGCTGTACGGTCTTTGCTCCGGATTCGCCCGTTCTTCATGCAAAACTCCATACCGCTGAATGGGAGGAATCCAAAATACCCGATCTGGAAGACGCATTGCAGAACGCATTCAACAGCATCGAAAAAGTAGAAATACCGGAAATGGCATAACACTGTGACACAACAGATTACAAATGATGTCATAAGAGAATAACATTGATTCAGAAAGGAGATCGATATGTTTGCTGTGACCATTTCATCATTTCTGCTTTTTACCGGGCTTGTGGCGTTTCTGACGTGGTTCATGACGCGCAAAAACAACTATGAAAGCAACGACGGATTTTTTCTGGCGGGAAGATCTCTCACATTCCCGTTTATTGCCGGATCATTGCTGCTGACAAATCTCTCCACAGAACAGATGGTGGGCTTGAACGGAGACGCTTTTACCGACGGTCTTTCCGTGATGGCGTGGGAAGTGATGGCTGTGGTGGCTCTGGTGATGATGGCATTGTTTTTCCTGCCCAAATTTCTCCGTGCCGGTATTACGACTGTACCTGAATTTCTGGCGCAGCGGTTCAACAGAAGAGCGGAACTCATCTGTAATATCATCTTTCTTTCAGCTTATGCCGTGATCCTGCTGCCTATTATCCTTTATACCGGAGCAAGAGGGATGCTGGATGTGCTGGATCTTCATTCCATGATCGGTTTTACATCAGATACACAGGCACTCTGGTGTCTCGTGATCGTTGTGGCGGTGATCGGTTCTCTTTATGCGATCTGGGGCGGTTTGAGTACATGCGCCATCTCGGATACACTGAACGGGATCGGTTTACTTGCCGGCGGACTTATCATTACTTATTATGCGTTTTATGCTCTGGGCGGAACGCCCGATCCCACCGGTACCATCCTGCCCGGAAGCGGTGATTTTTCACGGGGGATCTCCACCTTTGTGGAAGAAGCGGAAGCGACCGGCAGACTCAATTCCATCGGTTCAAATGATGCAAAGACGCCTTTCTTTTCGCTGTTCACCGGGATTTTCCTGATCAATACTTTTTACTGGTGTACCAATCAGCAGATCATTCAGCGTACTTTCGGCGCAAAATCTCTGGGGGAAGGACAGAAAGGTGTTCTTCTGACAGGTTTCCTGAAGCTGCTCGGTCCCATTTATCTGGTCGTTCCCGGCATTATTGCGGCGATCATGGTCACAAAGGGATTCAATCTGGCGAACATCGGCGCGGATGGTGTGCTGCCCTCCGACAAAGCATACGGCTCTCTGGTCAATTTTGTACTGCCGGACTGGCTGACGGGATTTTTTGCCGCCGTCCTGCTCGGTGCCATTCTTTCCAGTTTCAATTCTGCATTGAACAGCACCTGCACACTGTTCAGTCTCGGGATCTATAAAGGGCTGATCTGCAAAGATGCACCCGATCACAAAGTGGTGAAAACCGGCAGATGGTTCGGAGTGATCATTACCGTTATTTCCGTGATCGTGGCTCCCCTGCTTGCGGAAACTGGCGGTATTTTCGGATATCTTCAGAAAATGAACGCCATTTATTTTATTCCGATCCTGACCGTTGTCGTTGTCGGGATGATGACGAAAAAAGTACCGGCTTTCGCAGCGGAGATCGCACTCATTGCCGGGATCGTTCTTATCGCAATGGGATATTTTGTGCCGCCATTCAACAAAATTCCCGAATATATGAACGAATATCATTTCGTGGCACTGGTATTCCTGATCCTGGTGGTATTTATGCTGCTGGCAGGTAAATTTGCTCCCCGGAAAGTGCCTTATGAACCGCTGGATGCAAAGGCAACCGATATGACACCATGGAAATATGCGGTCCATACCGGCGTCGTTCTCCTGCTTATTGTGGCGGCGATCTATATTTTCTTTGCGGATTTTTCCAGCATTGATAAAAAGAACATCCCCCGTCCTCAGGCACCGCTGCAAAAGGTTCTTCTTTCAGAAAAATAATTTTTCCGTTTGCTTTTCAAAAAACAGATGCTATTGTAACACTGCAACTTAACCCTCTATACGAAAAAACAAAATATTAAAGGAGCAGAAATGTCGCAGGAAACCGCCACGGCTGACAAGGTAATCGATGCAGTTCAGGAAACCTCTACGGCTGACAAAGTCATCGATACAGTTGATGAAGTCATGAATACGATTCATGATCGTGAAGCTGATGATTTGATCCGTGAATTGTGGGAAAACAATCAGGACAAACTCATTGATCTCGGTCAGGCATTGATTTTGAGCGTGATCGTTGTGATCCTTGCATGGATCTTTGCAAAAATCACAAAAAAAATGATCATGAAAGTTACTGCTAAAGTTGCCGATGGTGATGATTCTGTCGGTAAAGTCCTTTACGGGATCGCAAGAACCATTATCTGGCTGCTGACATTCCTGATCGTTCTCGACCTCTACGGCGTCAATACTGCGAGTATCCTCACGGTCCTCGGTGCCGCAGGTCTGGCGATCGCTCTGGCGATGAAAGATTCCCTCGGCAATATCGCTGCAGGTCTCATGCTGCTGATCCTCCGTCCCTACAGAAAAGGTGACTATGTGGATTGCGGTTCTGTCAGCGGCACCATTGAACAGATGTGCCTTTTCTCCACCATCCTGATGACGGTCGATGGTATTTTTGTTTCTGTTCCCAACAGCGCCATCTTCGGAACACCCATCAAAAATTATTCCCGCAATGCGCTCCGCCGTGCTGATATCACCGTCGGTATCGCATACGGCGATTCCCTGGCAAAGGGTATGGAGATCCTCCAGGCTCTTATGATGAACAACGAAAAAATCGTGAAAGATCCTGCACCGGAAGTACTTGTGGATCAGTTGGCGGACAGCTCTGTGAATCTGACGCTCCGTTTCTGGACCACTACTGCAGACTACTGGGGTGTGTACTGGATGGTCAAAGCACAGCTCAAGTCCACCATCGAAGATGCCGGCTTGAATATCCCCTTCCCCCAGCGCGTTATTACGTTTGCTACGCCCATTCCCGATAAAAAAGCTGAATAATAAGAGCAGATATATCTGATACCGATCGCTTCTGCGGAGGCGGTCCTTTCAGCAATTTTATCAAAAGCAAGCCGCAGGGAAAGGACTCTCTTCAACAGAAGTCAGTTCCCTGCGTTTCTTATAAGGAGATCAGAATGAAAGTTTTACTGGTGAATGGAAGTCCCCACGAGAAGGGCTGTACTTTTACATCTCTCTCGGAAATCGCGGAAACATTGAAACAGGAAGGTCTGGAAAGCGAGATCTTCTGGATCGGAAATAAACCGGTTCAGGGCTGCGCCGCCTGTTATCAGTGCAAACAGAAAGGGACTTGTGTGTTTCAGGATGAACTCTACACCGCCTTTGTGGAAAAAATGAAAACGGCAGACGCTGTGATCATCGGGTCTCCGGTGTATTATGCGGGTCCGGCAGGAAGCCTTTGCGCGATCCTGGACCGTGTCTGTTTTTCGGCGGGCAGTCTTTTTGCGCGGAAACCCGCAGCCTGTATCGTCAACTGCCGCAGAGGCGGAGCAAGTGCCGCCTTCGACAGATTGAACAAATACTTTACCCTGCTCCAGATGCCGGTGGTATCCAGTCAGTACTGGAACTCCACCCACGGCACAACACCCGAACAGGTAAAACAGGATCTGGAAGGACTTCAAACCATGCGGGTCCTGGCGCGGAATATGGCGCATCTCCTCAATGCCAGAGCGGCGGCGGCGATCCCCTTCCCCGCGATGGAGGAACGCGCCACCACCAGTTTCATCCGCTGACAAAAATACGCAAAAAATAAGAATGACGGATCGGACTTTGTGCCTGATCCGTCATTCTTTTCGTCATATCTCAGTCATTTCTAAAATCTGACGGATGGCAAATGACGGCGTGGCGCGACTCCGTTTCCCCTTTTTAACAGCATCGGTCGCAACAATTCTCCCCGCTTTCAAATTCCAGTGTCGGGTGGGAAATATGCAGCTGGTGTAAAAGTGCTTTCAAATCCTTTTTTGTCTTTTCCAGCAAAGTCATATCCCGCAGTTTCACATGCGCCGTCAGGGCGTTTTCTGTGGTACTGATCGCCCAGATGTGTATGTGGTGTATATCATCCACATTATCGATGTTTGACAGTTCCCGCCGCAGTTGTTCCGTATCGATCTGATGGGGAACGCCGTCCAGAATGAGGATCATACTTTCTCTGAACCCGCTCCACGAAGTCCGCAGGATCAAACCGGCAATGAAAAGCCCGATGAGGGGATCGATCCAGGTCCATTGGCTGAACATGATGAGCGCGCCGGAGATCACCACCCCGCAGGACACCATTGTATCTGCGAGCATGTGCAGATAGGCGCTTTTTACATTCAGATCGTGTTCTTTTCCGTTGGAAAGCAGAACGACCGTAAAGCCGTTCACCGCGATCCCGATCCCGGCAGTGATCATAATGGCAGTCCCGGAAGCGGCGGATCCGTGAAGAAGTTTTTCAATACTTTCATAAATGATGACGCCCACTGCGCCAATGAGCAGGACCGAATTGATGAATGCCGCCAGAACGGTTGCTTTTTTATGACCGTAGGTGAAAATGGGACCGGCGTGCTTTTTCAGCATGAAAAACGCAATGAGCGAGATCAACAACCCCGCCACATCACTTGCATTGTGTCCTGCATCAGCCAACAGACCAACCGATCCGTAATGAAATCCGAGATAAAATTCGCCTGCCACGAAAATCAGATTGATCACGATCGCAGCAATAAATCTTTTGCCCGTTGCCGGATCGGATCCCGTATGATGATGGTGATGATGATGCGTATGATGATGGTGTTGATGTGCTGTTTCCATAAAATTGCTCCAATCGTGTTGCGTTCAAATTTCTGATCGTGTCAACATTTTATAAAATACTGAAATAAAAGTCAAAAAAATTATTCCAACGGCAGGGATTTGAGATGATCGATGAGTGTCTGACGCTGTTTTTCTGCCAGGGCGGCCTGTTCTTCACCGGAGAGTTGAAGAACATGATTGCGGGCTTCCATACAGTCGATCAGCCACGGAATACAGGTGTAAACAAGTCTGTAAAAAATATGTTTTCCCCGTTTTTCCGCTTCGACCACGCGCGCTTTTTTCAACACATTCAGATGTTGGCTGACGGCTGAAAATTCCTCTCCGGTCCCCTGTACAAAATCGCAGACGCACATCTCGCCTCTGGCAAGATTGCGGACGATCCACAGTCGCGTCGGATGCCCCAGCGCCTTGAAGACTTCCGCCAGATCAGCGAGATTTTTTGTTGCGTCATTTGCCATGGAAAGATCCTTTCATCATTTCATAATATACTGTAATGTTGCGCCCCTGTCAAGCCGGAATCATAAATATTGCGCTAACACCATGCCATACAACGCGTTACAATTTGCCGGTCCTGATGCCGTAACTTTGAGAAAGCATTGTCAGCAGGGCATCGATCTCATTTTCAGGAAAAAGGCGGCTGACAAATGCGTATTTCCGGTCGATAATAAGATATTTCGTCAGGGGCGAATATTCCACGGATCCGATGTCGCGGACGGAAAAACTTTTTACCGGAAGAAAAAATTTATAAAAAGTCAACCTTTCCCCGTCAAATGAAATCCGGATGGAAGTAAAAATAAAATAATTGAACGCAACAAGCAGCAAAGACACAGCCAAACAGAACAACGGGGGGAACAACGGATCCGCCTCTGCCCGGGGCGATGGCGAAACGATGCACAGGATCGTAAAAACAAGCGTCATTGCAAATGGTATGATACTGCACACGATCAAAGGCTTGTGCATGATTTGCCAATTTGTTTTCAGGAGCATTTTCATAATGGATCGTGATTTCCTTATTTCTGCCGGATCCTGATTTGATTATCCGCATAAAAAGTCAACGAAAAAATCATCATCAGCGTCAGCAATAAAAACTTTTACAGCATGGTCATTTCTACAGATTCAAAGCGGCAGTTCCGATCTTCTTCCGGTCAGCATCTGTGAGCAGCGCGGAGAGGTTGACTTTCAAGGGGTACACCCACGCGGAGGTGGCAGGAAAGGGAGTCTGACTGAAACTTTCAGTTGTCCAAAGGATGCCATGCTGCGCGTGGATCACGGGATTTGATTTCCGCAGAGAATATTCTTTTCCGTCGATCCGGATCGCCAGATTCCCGACTTCTTTGTCAGAAATCACAAATTTTCTGTCGGCAGAATATACCGTGGCAATGCTGTACGGAACCTTGAAGGCGTGACCGTGATTCCGGTTGAAATGTTCGTGAACGATACGGCATTTCCCCTGCCCCGGCACAATGATGACTTCGGTCAGATTGCCGAAATAAACCACATGGGGTTCCGTTATCGCAAGATCTTCCACGGAATAATCCCTGATCCCGCTGCATCCGGCAAGGAAAACGATCGCCAGACCGCAGATCAAACTGCAAATCCTGATTTTTTTCATATCCGTTCCTCCATCGTCAAATCAACCGTCTCATTGGTAATATACCATCTCCCGCCAGCGTTTACAACTGAAAAAATATTTTTAAAGGAACAAAGGTGCGATAAGGAAAAAGACGAATGCAAACGGCTTGAAAAATCCGTAACCGCCGCAGTGAACATCTGCTTCTTCTTTTATGACAACATTATCCTTGAATGTAAGTAAAGTGCAAAAAGTCCCATCGAACCAAAATTTTTCGTATGGCAAAATCCCCCATTGGCTGTATTTTGTCATATCCGGTCCCCAGCCACGATTTTTATTTAAAATTTCAGCTGGATGATTAAAGCGGTAATTATGTCCCCGAGGTACATAGATATAGATTTCTCCCGGAGTTTTTTTATGTTCCTGTGCAATGATGTCCACGATTTCATGCCTGCTTTTCCCTATATAAGGAGAAGTGCATCCCGAGAAAAAAGAGTGCAGCTGATAAAAAAAAGAATAAATAAGGACTTTTTAAGCATTATTCTTTCCCTTCCGATATTTTCAGAAGCATCTGCTTGTAAGTTTCATCCATCGGACGGGGAGTTTTGACCGGATACCAAACTTGATCGGCAAGGAAGTCGGCGATTTCAGGATTGTTGCGGGCGATACCGTGAAACTCCAATGTCACATCGGCAATATTTTTCCGTACCGCCGGACCGTAATCGGGAAAATTGCGGTGTTTCCAATATTTTTCGTAAGCTTTGGGATTTTTGTTTTTTGACAGTTCTTTGAATTCTCTTTGCTTTGTTAAATGATGCTTTACCGCAGTGCAGTAGCGTTCAAACTGTTCGGCGTTGATGGGGATCATCGGGAAAGTGTAGCCGATGCGGATGTTATCTTTTTTCTGCGGTTTGTAGGGCTGAAAGACCAGTTCCAGATAGCGGTCATTTTCATATTTTCCCTGCTTGGGCTTCCACTGTTCAAAAGTGGGATTCCAAACCCGAACCATCGGCATTTCCGGTGAAAAAAGATATTCGAAATCACCGGGATTTTTCTTGATGTTTTCCAAACGGCGTTTGCGTTTGACGGAGGATTCTTCCCACGCGCCGCGCTTGGCAAGGTATTCTTCAAATTCGTATGGATAATAGCGAAACACCGCTTTTTCAATCACTCCCGCCCAACTGGACCCCGTTTCTGTTACATAAAATTGAGCCTGTCCCGATCCGAGGATCAAGAGCTCCAGATATTCGCACTTGTAAGGTTTTCGCTTATCCCAATCCCGGTTTCGCATCGTGCCATCCAGCCCCTGATAGCCTGCCATGGTGTAATTGACAAAGAGTTCGATCTCCTGTTTGGGATCAAAGGTCATCTCCCACAGAAAGAGTTGGCTGAATTTCTTTTTCTTATCATGAGGCACAAAACGAACCGGAAAGGTTTTATCTGCAGTTCCGGCAGTAAAGCCGTAATGGGAAATGATTTGACTTTGATTGAAATATCCCTTGTCATCTTGCAGTCTTGCTTCTGTGTCCAGAGGGAAACCGACCGGAACAATCACTTTTTTATCGGTAAGATTGCGTAAAATAAAGCGGCAGCGGAACTCCATTTTGTCCAAATTGCGGCAGGAAGTATCAACCGGATAATTTCCCCTGCGGGGGAACATGATGATCTCTTCTTCCACCATTTGGATATCGGCAGTTTTTTCCAGCATCGGAGTCTGCCCGCTGCCCCGGAAAACTCCGACATTGCCGAAACAACTTACAAAAATCAAAAACAACAAGCAGAGAGTTAACAACTTTTTCATCTCAAACACCTCCATATTCAAATCAACCATCTCACAGGTAATATACCTTCTCCCGCAGGCGTTTACAACTGCAGAAGATAAAATAATCAGCGATTGCTGTAATGTCCATATAATTTCTTTTCCGGAACAGAATAACGCATTGTTAAACCACCGCCGTTTGCGTGGTGGTTATTGTAGAAATAAAACGGTTTCTGCCAATCATCATCTGAATAACTCAGCGGACCGACCTCCTTGTCTTCGTTGACATCTGTGCGGTTCAAAACAAAGTTATATCCGTGTTTTTTGCGAAATTTTTCAAAATCTTTTTCTGAAACATTACAGCTCCATTCGGCGGAATTTGCAAACATCATACTTTTGCCCTTGATCTCAAAATTATAAGCTCCGTTAGGGAAAAATCTCTCCTGCATTGCAGATGGCATTTCGTAACCTATTGGCAACTTATCGCCCGAAAAATCGTAATTGGAAACATTATTAAGCATAGAAATAAAAAATAACAGCACGCCAACAATGATGCCTGTAATTCCGAAGGAGTTTCCTTTTTCATGTTTTTTGAAAGGGCGGAAATATATTGCAGCAGCTGGTATCAAAAACAACGGAATAAAATAATACTTTACATTGATCCCGAGAAAATAGCAGGATTTACCAACGCAAAAAGAGATCAAACTCAAAGCCGAAAATATGATCAATACGATCCCGCTCCAAATCAACGCACTTTGTTTTCTGGAAAAGCCTGTCGGTTCAGAAAGGGTATCTTTTTTGATATTGCGTTTCCAATTGTAAAAAAGTAATCCGGCGTAAATCAATGGCAGGATTATCCAACTCCCAACCGGAGAAAGGACGATAATAAAAGGTGCAAAAATAAGCATCAGCAAAAGACAGCCGGTTCCACTTATAATCCAAGTAAATATTCTGTAAACGATTTCCATATTCATCCCCTCTGCCTATATCCCCATTTGATCTTACTCTTTATAACAAATCTTACATCAAATAAATATCTTGTGCTGTCTTCAATGACTGATTTCCGGGATTTCTTGTTTATAATATATCTGCACAGGAAATTAAATGACTGTGTTTCTGCATGAAACGTTTCAAATTGCTTTTGGCAATATCGACAGATTCTTTGGGTTCCCATCCGGCGGCAAACGCCGTTTCTGTAAAAGACAAGATTTTTTTATATCTTCTGCATTGTTCCATTACAAGTTTTTTGCGCATTGGTTCGGGAAGATTTTGGGCATACAGCATAACTTCCATTATGCGGATTTCCAACTCCAAAATCGGCAGCGAAGCAATTTGTCCCGCGGCAAATTTCCGTTGATATTTATCCCAAAGCTCAACGACATTGCCACGGATCATTTCCGGATAAATCTGATAATTGCATTTGCTTTCCGGCGGGATTGCCGGAAATTTTTTGGCAAATTGCCAATAATCAGGAACATTTAGCTTTTTCAAAAATTTTTGCATAACCAGATCTTCATAACTCATACAGCCGGCATATTTTTTTAATATATGCTCCGGCACTTGCAATTCCAGACCCGTTTCCCCACAAAATTGCTCAAGCGTTTTCCCGTCAGCAAGTGAAGTCGTTTTCCATGTCATCAAAACAACTTTCCTGCCCGGAAACAAAATCTTGCTTGGCATAAGCTTATTTTCTATTGAAACATTTGTGACTCGCGGAAATTCCCATTTTATACTGGAAGAGCAAAAAGCAGTCTTCCCGGGAGAATCTTTCCACTCAAAAGAAATGGTTTTCTGCAAAGGGATTACAGCTCTTTTTACGGTGTTTCCATAGCGTAAGATCAAAAAAAGTTTGCTTTCCTGAACAGGAAATCCCGGAGAATAGTTCAAATAATGGTGCAATTCCCCCGGAGAACTCGTAATTACACAATCAATAAATGGCTGCACTTTCTCTGCACCATAAACCGCACTCGAGAACAGACATAACAAGATCAGGAAAAAACTTTTTTTCATAAACTCGCTCTTTCATTTTACTGATTTTTGAATAATATATTCCGGTTCAATGCTGCCAAGTTTGATTTTGCGGTATTGCTCTTTCAAGCGGAACTCTTTATAAATCCGCTTGCTGTTTTTGATTTCGGTGCAAACAGAATTTTTCCGAAGCTCTTTATATATGGTAACTGCCGGAGTTTTTTTGTCTATTTCTTTCCAGCTTCCGGTTTCAAACCAGAGATCGGTTTCCGCATCGCGCCGAACTGTAAAGAGTGTTGTAAAATCGGAAATATGACGGATCGTATTGCCGTTTTTAATTGTTTTTTCGATACGATACCCCACCTCAAAATCAGAATTTATCCTTTCAACAGTGATTGGAATATTTTTCGGAAGATCCTTAAATTTTGCGCTGAAAGAACATCGCGCACTATTTTGCATCTTAAATAATGTCAATGTGATCGTGCCGTCCGGAGCTGTTTCAAGCCGATAATGCCAATATCTCTGAGTGATCCAGCTTCCCAGAGCGTTCCGTAAGTCCCTCCGTTTTTTTATCGGCAGAGTCAACGCATAATCATCCCATTCCCGGATCATACCGTGTTTCCTTGCCGCTTCCATCAACGCATAAGTTGCCCCGGCATCGGTCAGCGGGAAAAGCTCATTCAGCCAGCGGAGCCGTTCTTCCGTATTCCAATCCGGGAAATATTGGTTTGCGTGTTTTTTAATGTGAACATCAAAAGGATACGGTCTTTCCTTCAACTCTTTCAGAGAAGATTCCACAGAGCGCGGGATCACAAAATTGATCAAAGGCATCCACGGGATCAGGGCGTTGGGATTGTAGTTCAATACGCCGATCTGCAGGCCGCTGTTCGCTTGATTGAACACCCCGATCTGAAGAGTATTTCTGCTTATCCCGTCAGAACCTTCGTCATGAACAAAATTGGCGACTCCGATGGAAACACCATTATTTTTTCCCCACGCATTGAATCCCCCCACAGCCAATCCGTTATTTTTGTCCCCGAAAGACCAGATATTTGCAGCAAGTCCATTATTTTCGCCAAGTAAAACGATTTGTCCGCAACTGATTCCATAAACTTTCCAGCTGAAACCAAACAATCCGGGAGAAAGACTGATCCCGCAGATTGTTGTTCTGAGACCGCAGAGATGTACCGGCCAGAACGATATTTGCACCGGCGACCATTTTGCGTCTTTGATGATGGCATTCCCGATCCATTCAGTGCCGTGAGCATACAGATTCAGCGAAAGGCTCATCAATACCGCCAGTAACAAAATCTTTTTCAGCATGGTTATTTCTCCTTATTCAAAATGGTTTCTCTGATCTTCTTCCAATCGGCTTTGCGGAGCAGTTCCGGGATGTTGGTATAGATATTTTTGTGATGACCGTATTCCGGCTTCATCAATTCAGAAATGGCATCTTCAACGCTCCAATTTTCAAAAACGATGCGGTACGCGGCAACGGCGCAGCCGGTACGGTCGCTGCCGTGCCAACAGTGGATCAATAAGGGTTTCGGAGCATCACGGATGACGGTCAGGATCTTATAGAGTTCGCCTTCTGAAATATTTCCGGTATCAAGGGGAATTTCATAGAGCGTGATTTTTTCTTCCCGCTTGAAATTCACGGCATCGATCTCGTCTTTATCGCTGTTGTTTTCCCGCAGATTCAGCACACTGCGGATGTTGTTGAATGAGTATAGCGACTCAAATTCATCCTCATCCGGCTGCCCGGAACGGTAAAGATTTTCGTTGACCTTATGAAAGTTTTTCGGGAATTGCGGATAGGGTGATTGCCCGGCGTAACCGTGAACCCAGTAAAAATTGGTCAGTTGCTGCTGTTTGACGACACGCCCGTTTTCAAACTCCAATACCCGGAAATACCATTTGGCAAAAAGTCCGTTCCACCCCAAGAGCCAGTGTCTTTGCGGGAAGAAATCGCAACGCCACCGGTCGGCGGACATAACTTCCTGTGTGTTTATAACGCCCCGTGCAGTTTTGAATGGACCGATATTTCCCTCTTTATCCAGCCAGATCTCGAACTGGTTTCTGCTCCAGCGGCTGCGGAAGGCATGTTTTTCCAGATGTGCCGCAACTTCTGCTTTGGTCATGCCGATATAATTACGTTCAGGAATCCCGCCGCATCCGGCAAGGAAAACGATCATCAGACCGCACAGCAAACTGTAAATCCAATTTTTTTTCATATTCCATTCCTCCATACTCAAATCAACCGTCTCATTGGTAATATACCATCTCGTGCAGGGTGTTGCAACAATAAATCAATATTTTTGATTGAAAAGATATTTTACCGGCACCGGATGTAATCGAAAAACGCAGAAAAAACAGCGGATTTTGACGCCCGGTGATGCCGTCATTTCTCCGTCAGAGTGTGACGGACGACATCCGTCATAAATCGCAACGGATTGTATATCAAGCAATTAAAATGACGGAGCGCTGTCCGTCATTTTTTTGATTGCGCATTATTGAAACTCCCGCCGGTATTCCATCGGGGAGATCCGGTAATGCTGTTTGAACAGCCGCGAAAAATAATTCTGATCCTGAAATCCTGTCTGTTCCGCCACCTCCGCAATGGAAAGAGGCGTCCCATTTGCGATCAGCAGAGCTGCAGCCGCCTGCAAACGGCTGTGGATCAGAAACTGTTGCGGCGGCAGCGCAAAAAGTTGTTTGAACAAACGGCGGAAATGTGTCAATGTCACAGCGCAATCCGCGGCGGCGGCATCAAAATCGAAATTCAGTTCCGGATGGGACCGGATCCGATCTGCCAGAGCCGCAATTTTTTCCCGGCAGTAAGGCGTCAGCGGGGATGGTTGTTCTTCCGCCTCCGCCACCTGCAGCAGCAGATCCTCGTAAAGAAGGACCGCGCGCGGAGGCACGACGGGGGATTTCCGGAGCAGTGACATGATTTCCAGCATGGTCAGATGAAACCGTTCCGAATCCTTGACCGGCACCGGAGCCGTGCAGTCCGCCGGAAAAAGTCCGCCCTCCACATAAGATGCAATGCGTTCCCCCAATGAACAGATGAAGCAGTGATGCCGGGATTTGTTTTCTTCACATCCGTATTTATAAACGTGTCCGGGAACCGTGAAAAAAACATGAGGCCCGTTCACTTCCACCCGCTCTGAACCATCGATGGAAAAGGTGAGCGGTCCGGCGTGATTGTATTGGATCCCATAGTATTTCGGATGATTTGTATAGAACCCGCGGCTTGCAGGCTGGGTGTTCCACATTGGAAAGATCTGTCCGTCAAAGTATTTCATGTTCGTTTTGTGCTGAAAGTGGTTCGTTTTGTTCATTGCAAAAGATTTTTTCCGGGTTATAGTAAACCTTGTTGCACAACTTTTCAACCCTCACAAGGAGAAAAAAATCATGAAAATGAAACGTTCGCAGCTGGGAGCGCAGATTTACAGCTTCCGTGAATTCATCAAGACAAAAGCCGGAGCGGCAGAAACGTTCCAGCGGCTCGCCGACATGGGGTACAGAGGGCTTCAGCTTTCCGGCTCCATTGCGCCGATGCCGGAAGAAGAATTGCTGGAACTTCTTGATAAAGCGGGACTTGCACCGCTCACATCTCACGAGTCCGCAGAACGGATCCTGAATGATACCGCCGCAGTGATCGCCCGTTTGAAAAAACTGAACTGCCCTCACGCCGCCTATCCCTTCATCCACCGGATCCCCACCGGCACCAATGAAGTGATCGAAATTGCCAGAGATCTGAATCGCGCTGCAGAAGAATTCCGTCAGGCGGGTCTGATCCTCGGTTATCACAACCACTCCATCGAACTTTTCAAGATCCGCGGCACCACGATCCTGGAAACGATTTATGCCAATGCCCCGGCACTTGAGGCGCAATTCGATACCTACTGGCTCTGGAAGGGCGGAAACGATCCCGTGAAATGGCTGAACAGATTCCGCAACCGTATCAGCGTACTGCATCTGAAAGATTACGGTATGCTCAAACCCGATTGCGCCACGTCCGGCATGTTCCCCATCGGCAGCGGAAATCTGGATTGGGATGCCATTCTGGAAGCCGCCGCAGATGCGGGCGTGAAGAGCTATATCGTTGAGCAGGATATGGATGTGAGCGGTGAAGGCGTTTTTGAATCCTTCGCAAAAAGTGCAAAATATCTGGAAAGGTTTATTGAAGAATGAAAAAGCTCCGTTATGCAGTAATCGGCCTCGGCAGAATGGGCAGAGGTCATATTGATGAGATCATCGCTTCGGCAAATGATCAGTACGAACTCGCAGCCGTGTGCGACAATGCGCCGGACCGTCTGGAAAATCTCCCCGCAAACTGGGGCGGCGGATACAAAAAATACGCTTCGTTCGATGAAGTCATTGCCGATGAAAATATCGATCTTGTGACCATTGCGACACGGCATCTTGATCATGTGCCGATGGCGATCCGCGTTCTGGAAGCCGGGAAGATCGCTCTGGTGGAAAAACCCGTTGCAACAAATGTGGTGGAAATGAAAAAACTCCTTGCCTGCGGAGACGCGCATCCGGGTAAACTTTATTTCCGTCACAACCGCCGTTTTGAACCCGGTTTCAATAAAGTCCGGGAATTGGCGGAATCCGGGATCATCGGCGATGTGCAGTATATCAAACTGAACCGGAGCGTGGGATATTGTCGCAGAAATGACTGGATGACCGTTCCCGAATATTACGGCGGATTGCTCTCCAACTGGGGACCCCACATCATCGACCACGCTCTGCAGCTGCTGAATTCACCCGTGGTGGATCTCTGGGCAGATGTACGCCACGTGATCAGTATCGGCGAAGGCGATGACCTGTATAAAATCATCCTCAAAAGCGAAAACGGACGGCTCGCCGATATCGAAGTGACCGGCGCAAATGTCCTGCCCGGACGCCAACTGGAAGTCATCGGCTCCCGCGGAACGATCGTCTATGAAGGCGGAAATAAAGTGCATGTGCGCGCCGTCGATCCCACGATCCCGTTCAAAAAATTGGAAGTTCATCGGGAAAATCCCCCGTTCCGGTACGGCAATTTCGACGAAACGCTCACTTTCTTCGACGCCGATTACGATCTGGCTCTCACGAATATGGCGGATGTATGGAAATATATGGCAGCATCCGTTTTCGAAGGGAAACCATACCCCATCAAACCGGAAGAAGCCCTGGAAGTCGTGCGCGTCACAGAAGAAGCATTCAGAAAAAGTAAATTTGCCCCCATGCAGCAGTTCCTGTCGTGAGACACATGTGTATGTTTCGCACTGGCGTGCGACCAGCGGACTGCCGCTGGACCGCAGCAAGGGCAAAGCCCTTGACGCGAGCAGGATATGCGCAGCGCGCATATCCTGCCGTAGTCAAAGCTGCTGCGCAGCATTGACGGCAGAATAATAATAGAACTTTATCTGCCTCATCGTGCCATTAAGTAAGCGGGAGCGTTACGCAATGGCACTATATGGCACACACTGTGTGTGCTGGAAATAAAATTTATTTTGTGCCCACAGTGTTGTTGAAGAAATTTTTCCGGAGATATTTTCTTCTTTTTTCGGCGATGGTGAATTCAAATTCTGCCCATGCTGCCATATATTTTTCGAAGATGGCATTGATATCGGCATTTTTATCATCGAGAAGTTTTCCGGCTTCTTCCAGTTCAGCGGCGAGGGGTGCGAGTTCTTTTTCGTAAAATTCCGGATCGCCCAGTTTATCATCATTTTTCCAGACGGGGAGAGTCTGACTGTTTTTGAACCGGTTGAATGCGGACCGGCAGAGATTATATTTGATCGCGCGTTCCTGTTCTTTTGTGATATCGAACTGGATATTGAGCATACGTGCCAATTCGTGCGCCTGTCCGCTGAGCGTCTGTCCGCCGCCTTTGCACCAGCGTTGGAGACCGAGATACCAGCATTTTCCGTTCAGGGGCAGATTTTCGTAGAACGTGATCCACGGGATATAAACATGAGCGGCGAATCCGTCTTTAGCGGGTGCGGAATCGGTAATGAATGTATCCTGTGTATTGCGGTACCGGGGAGTCGGACTGGCATATTCCAGATTGATATTATCCACGGCGAACGGCAGATTTTCAAAAAAGAGCATGTGGTACGGTGCGTCATCGTGCGGGCGGAAGGTGAATTCCAGCACACCGGCATCCCGTTTTCCCTGCATGACTTCTTCGATTCCGGGATCGACACCGCGGATATAGATATGCAGTCCGTTCAGGTCATAAGCGCAATAGACGCCGGTTTTCCATTGGGGATCGGTCTGTGGTTTTTCCGTATCTTTGAGGAAGCGTTCGACATCGATTTTTGTGTTGACATTGGGATTTTCGCCATAAGGGATAAACCGTGTTTCCATACCGTCCCAGTTCTGTGAGATCTCCATCCGCATAAAACCGTCGGCGGTACGCGGCGGATCGTCCATAAACGTTGCCTTGTACTTTTTGGGTTCCAGTGAAATAAACTGATTCTGCAGGATATCGTTATAAATATCGCGGCAGACTTCATACCGTTTTGCCCGGTAGAAGAGTTCGGATGCGCGGCGGATGACGCGCAGTTTTGCTTCGCTGTTGAGTTTATCTGCGGCGAATGTCCGGTCGAAATCCGTCATTTTACCGTTTTTGCTGAAGAAATCGACAACGCGCCAGTAGAGGTCATCTGCCGGCTGATTGTTGCGTTCGATCAGTTTGCTGACGGCGTTTGCATCTTTCTGCCAGAGGCGGATCATTACGGCGGTATCCAGCAGATTTTTGATTTGTGCCGGTTCCGTCATATTTTCAGCGATTGCGATCTGTTTGACAGCAAAATCGAAATCGCCGTACCCGAAAGCGGTACAGGCATTTTCGCGATAGAACACGCTGTTGGCAGGTTTTCTGCCGTCTGCGGCGTCATTGATCCTGATCAGTTCACCGGTAAATTTCCGCCAGCGTTCATAAGCGCCGTTCTCGTTGAAACCGCGCTGGAACCACCGTACATCTCCGCAGCGGCGACGCAGATTATTCACATAATTGAAGTGTTCCTGCGGGGTGAGCGCGGGATTTTCAAGTTCTGCGGTGTAGAGCATATTTGCCGTATCGTTATCGGCAACATTTGCGAGGGTGGTAACGATTTTTGTGCGTGTGATACCGTAGGGGAGAGTGAGAGCTTTTTTCACGGCGGCATCGTAAGCGGCATGATCACCGGTTCTTTTCGCATACATCCCCATATTGCCGAGTTCAAAGATCAGGGCATTTTCTGTCTGCATAAGCGGTTTGAAGCGGGCGAATATTTCCGCGGTCAGTTCGCGGTTGACGGTCAGGAGTTCCGGCAGGATGGCATGGAATGTACTGAGGATCTCATTCCATGGGCGGTCCGGATTCCGGTTTGCTTTTTTTCCGGCTTTTTCCAGTTCAGCGATGGCGGAATCTCTTTCGGCTTTGATTTTTGCCGTTCTGTCAGCAAGCAGCATAAAATATTTTTTTGCAGTTTCTGCATCGCCTTTGAATTTGAGATGACCGAGAGCAAGTCTTGCCGTTGCGATTCCGAAGGGACCGGGCGCTTCCAGTTTTATTTTTCCGTAAAGTTCATCCGCCAGTTCAAAATAGGCGGCGTTACCGGCAAAATTCCGGATCAGACCAGCGATCTGATCTTCTTTTCCGCTGTTGACGATCTTTTTCACGGCGTCCAGTACATCGGCGCGGTATATATCTTTGGGGACCCGGTACGCCTGTGTAACAAATGAGGTCTGCACAAAGACATCCTCCGACGCCCGGATAAGAGCGATCAGGCGGCTGTATGCGGCTTTTGCGGCTTCGGCATCTTTGATCTGGAACACGACCTGTACAGCACGGTTCAAAATCGTGCGCAACTGTGTTTCGTTCAAATTTTCTGTTTCGATAAACTGCATCCACGCGGCAAATGCTTCTGCAGGTTTCCCCCGTACTGCCAGATCGGTCGCCTGGAGTTTTTTAGAGTAGGCTTTCGTATCCATCGTTTTGACCGCCGGAGCCGGGGCGGGTGTCTGTGCGGTCAATGCGGGTATTCCGGTGATCAGCGCCCCGGTACAAATCAGATAAGCAAAAATTCTGTATTTCATTATTTCTGTTCCTTTCCGAGTGCCTTTTCAAGCTGCAGGATATAATTTGCACATTCCGTGCGGAAGGTATCGGGATTTTCCCGGATATCCCAGTAAGCGAGATATGCCAGAGCGCGTCTGCCCAGATGCAGAACATCGGCATCTGGTGATTTTTCTGCTTCATACGCGAGTTGTTTGAGTTTGGTGGCGTAGCGGATATCGTCGATCCCCTCCCGGACACCTTCCCAGGCGAGGGTATCCAGCACGCGGTCGGAAATTGCGTAAACGATGATGATCCCCCGGTACTGGGATTCATAAGCAATGGCAAAATCGTTCCAGTCGTTCCGGTACCATGTGTAGTTATACGCCACATCGTAATTGTATTTGTATGCCACCAGACCGTGTATCCGCCGGAAATAATCCGGATTTTCGGGTCCGGAATGGGGATCAGCGTACCACGCCGCCATACCATTGGGGTGCGCTTCGTGATACTTTGCCACCATTGCCGCCCGTTTCGGCGACGGCGGACGGGGCAGACGCATATAATCCAGCGGATACAACATTCTGCCGTGATGTTGGCCGGAAACATAAACTTTCACACCGGCGGCGTGAGCTGCCCGCCATGCACGGCGTTCCGCTTTCACAGTTTCGTAACCGCCTTCATCTGCGCCGTAGCAATACACATCGGTGTGACCGAGATATTTTTTCGTCATGGCGGCGGCGGCGTGAAGAAGTCCCTGTGTCCGTTCCAGTTCTGCCAACTGCTCCGGCGTGGGCGGTTCCTTCCAGATCTTCTGGTTGACGCGGGGACCGCCGAACAGGGGGCGGAGAGAAACACCGTACTTTTTCGCCAGTTCAATATCTTTCACAAACTGTTTTTCGTTCAGAGGATCCGGCAGGGGGAAACCGGCAATGGTCTTTGCATTGTGATCGACCAGATTCCGGACGATCCGGGGTGTTTTCTGGGCATCCCAAGTGCCGTCGAAACAGAGCAGATAGGGTTTGTTCAGATCGTAATTTGTGCGTGCGTCCGGCAGCACAAAATTCAGCACGCCCGTCTGAAGGGGGATGGTGCCGATTTTTTTGCCGTCGGCGAGCATATCGATCGTACCTTCATAAAGACCGCCCGGTGCGTTTTCCGGGATCTTCACCGTGACCATAAACTGTTTGAATTCATTTCTGTTCAGCACGACCGGCTGAAGGGTATCGGCATCTTTGAGCATGGCGATCCGGACCATATTGGAGAATTTGTAGTCCGTGACCATAAAGTCGGCGCTGATCCATTCGTAATGCGTGGATCCGTCTTTATTGCTGTAGCGGGCGTAATTATCTTTTGTGGCGGGATCTGCCCAGATCAGATTTTCGTCATTCACCAGCAGTTCGGGCGTCAAAGTTCTGCCGAAGGGGTCTGCCATGAAACTGAACCATCCGGCACCGCACTGATACCAGATCTTCACCAGTTTCAAATCGACAGCTGATGCCGGGATCGTATTGCCGCTGCTGTTTTTGAGATCCGAGACCTTCAACTCGAAACGGTCCACATCTTTCTGCGGATAAACAACAAAGGACGCCGGTTCAAATTCCCCTTTTGCCGCCACGATCTCCAGAGGCGCGGCAAGTGCGCCGTCAACAGGATAACGGTCCGGAAGGCGCTTGATGTCGCTCATCGCCTCCACTGCGTAATAAAGGACCGGTGCTTTCTGCCATTCCGCCGGGACTTTTTTCAGATCGGCTGCCACTTTCGCGGCATTCGCTTTGACTTTTGCCGGATCAAGAATATATTTCTGCCGTTTCAGCCCGTCGGATGCCGGCAGAGCGGTCAGAACTGCCAACAGGAACGCTGTACACAAAATCGTTTTTTTCATTTTTCTCCTTGCGGTCGATATCTCTGTGCCTGATATTTTTCAGTTCTCTGATTATATAGCACGGTTCAGGATCATTTTCAAGCCGGAATATAAAAAATCATCCTTCAGAAACCTGTGATTTTAAAGATTTTCCTTGTATTTTTCCGTTCCGGTATTACTGTAAAGATGTAAAACAAAAATATGATAAAACGGAGAATAACTTATGACTTTTTCCCAGTGCGGTAAAACTTTTCTGAATGCGATCCTTTCCGGTCTCGCCATCGGGATCGCCGGAACCGTTTATCTCATGACCCCCAACGCAACTGCAGGGGCATTCCTCTTTGCTTTCGCCCTGATGACGATCCTGTGTTACGGATTCAAACTCTATACCGGCGCCATCGGCTATCTCGTGACGCAGAAACGGAGCGAAGTCGGCGCATATCTCATCACCCTGCTGCTGATCTGGACCGGAAATCTGCTCGGATGTTTTCTGGTGGGAACACTCATCCGGAACAGCCGCACCTTCCCCAAACTGAATGCCAGAGTTTCTGCCGTCTGCGCCGAAAAACTTGCTGATGCGCCTTTGAGCATCCTGATCCTTTCCTTTTTCTGCGGTATCCTCATGTATCTGGCGGTGGAATCGTTCAAACACAAAGAGTTCGGCGATATTTTCCGTTTTGCCGCCGTTTTCCTCTGTGTGGCGATCTTTATCCTTTGCGGATTTGAACACTGTATCGCAAATATGTATTATTTCTCCGTCGCCGGAGTCTGGAGCATCAACACATTGCTGGCAGTTCTGCTCATGACTCTGGGCAATTCGCTCGGCGGGTGGCTGATCCCGCTGGCGGATAAATTGCGCTGAAAATTTCCGGAATTTTCTGAAATCCCCTCTTGACAGACCGGAGGAGATGATGTATATTCTGTTCAGAATCAATGAATTATCGTTCATCAATGATGAATAAAAAGAATCACAGAGGAGATTTTTGTTATGGCGATCATGACGCGTGAATTCAACGGCGTTGATTTGAGCGATCCCCGTCAGGCGGCACTCGAAGTCAAACGCAGAGCCCTGGAAATGGGGGCGGATGTGGTCGGTATCGGCAGTATCGACCGCTGGGCGGATGCGCCGCTTCAGATGGATCCGAAACAGATCATGCCCGAATGTAAAAGCATCATCGGTATGGTGTTCCGCGTGGAACGCGGCAGTCTGCGCGGTGTGGAGGAAGGGACATATTTCAGCAATTATTCAGCCATGGGTTACGGCGGCATCACTTATCTTTATATGCCGATGACGGTGATCAATCTGAGTAAATTTATCGAAGATCAGGGCTATGAAGCCATCCCCATGGGACATCAGAGCGACTGGCGAGCCATTGATAATCAGGGCTATGCGGAGCGGGGCTACACGCGTCCGGTCCGTCCGGGTCAGGCGATACCCGACATTATGGTCCATCTCCGGATCGCAGCGTATTTGTGCGGTCTGGGCGAGATCGGATTCAGCAAAATGTTTTTGAGTCCCCAGTTCGGCCCCCGCTGCCGTCTCGGGATCGTTCTTACGGATGTGGAACTGGAGCCGGACCCCATCTATGACGGTCCCAAACTCTGCAACCGCTGTATGGCATGTATCAAGGCATGTCCCGGAAACTGTTTCGATCCCGTGAACACGGTCAAACTCAATCTTGCCGGACACGAATTGGAGTGGGCGGATATCGATATTTACAAATGCAATGTTGCTTTCCGCGGGGCAAAACGCACCGGCATCGAACAGGAAAGACCTTATCTGGACGGCGCCGCCTACAACGATACCGTTCCCGGTGAATGGTCGCCGTTTTTCCAGAAACCGAAAAATCTGTATCAGACCGGACAGGCGATCTGCGGTTCGCGGGGCTGTACCAGAGCCTGTATGATCAGTCTGGAAAGCCGGGGCGTTCTCCAGAACAGTTTCAAAGATAAATTCCGCCGTCGCCCGGTTTGGAGCGTGGACTGGAGCAAAGAACCGGAATACGCGCCCGGTACGCGCTTCAGAGGCGATCCACCGGCATCTGACGCTGATTGAGGAGCCCGGCAATGGCAAACTCCGACCTCGTACGATCCCTGCTCCACGGACTCGATCTGCTGAAACTCATCTCCGCACGCCCGGAGGGGGTCCGGCTGAATGAACTGACGCTCCTGACCGGGATGAAAAAGCCAACGCTGCACAACCTGCTGCGAACTCTGGCAGCACGGAATTTTGTGGTCCGTGACAGTGTCAGCCGGTTCCGGATCGGTCCCGGTCTGCTGGAGATCGCAGCCGCACAGCGCACGGCGGAATACCGTGACCGCGCTATGGCGGAACTGAAAAAACTGGCAGAACAGTTCCCGGATTGCATCATTACTCTCTCACGGCTCGTTCATACGGATGTTCATTGCATTTTCCGGGTTTCTCCGGACGATCCCGGCGCTGTCCATCAGCCCGGACAGATGCAGTTCATGCCCTACACTTCCGCCAGTGCGATCGTTCTTCAGGCGGCAAATCCCCGCCACGCACAACTGATGGAAAGTGCTTACCCCTTTGAAGAATACGGCTCCGGTATGTGGGGCTCTGCGGAACGATTCAAAAAAATATTGCGGGAAACTGCACGGAACCGGTATTACTGCCGGATCACCGGCGAATGTCTCACTGCCGCATTTGTGCTGCCGGACGGATACGCGCTGGGGTTCCGCTCAACTGTCCCCGGCAATACTGACATCCAGCCATATCTGACGGCGGCGGAAAAATTTGCAGCTGCGCTCCGGGAGAAATAAAATGATCTTTGCCGCCGGTTATCAATACATGGATGGACCTGCCCTGTTTTCCGATATTGCCGCAGACTACCGCGACCGTATCGGGGAAGTTTATTTTGCGGTCCCGGGGATCGCCTCCGGCCGCGCAGACGCTCCGGGCGGTCCCGAAAAACGGGAACAGCTGGAATATGAACTGGGCAGACTCCGCAGTATGGGGATCGCACTCGATCTGCTTCTCAATGGAAACTGCTACGGTGAATGGGCGGTCTCCGAACGGTTCAAACGGGAGATCCTTGCCCTGATGGAAGATCTGGAGCGCAGGGACCTGATGCCGGAAATCGTTACCACCACCACGCCTTTTGCCGCGTATGTCATCAAAAAACATCTGCCGCAGATCGAAGTGCGCGCTTCCGTGAATATGAGGCTGGATTCCGTTGCCGCCTTGGAGTATCTGGGGGACGGTTTCGACAGCTTTTACATCCGGCGGGATCTCCAGCGGGATCTGGATACGGTAAAAACATTTTCTGCATGGTGTCACGACAACGGAAAAAAATTGTGTATGCTTGCCAACAGCGGCTGTCTGTGGAATTGCCCTTATCAGACATTCCACGACAATATGGTCGCTCACGATTCCGACTTGCGGGAGATCCGCAACGACAAAGATTTTCTGCCTCATCTCTGCTGGAAACGGTACCAGGATCGGGAAAACTGGCGCGATTTTCTGCGCAGTTCATGGATCCGCCCGGAAGATATTCACCGCTACGCCCCCTATGTGGATGTGGTCAAACTCGCCACCCGGCAGCATATTATGCCGCGGATGGTGATCGCCGCCTACACATCGGGCAGTTTCAATGGGAATCTGCTGAATCTGACAGAACCGTGTTTCGCCGGACATTTTCAACCTTATGTGTTGGATAACAAGGCGTTGGATCAGGTTGAACTCCCTGCCGCATGTGCTGCAAATTGTACCCGTTGCGGAAAATGTGATGCCATTCTGGAACGCGCTCTGATCAAATGCGCAGAATGATCTTCCCCTGCTCCGGTCCGGAAAAATCTGAAAAAAAAGCACTCTGAAGTTTTTTTCGGATTGACAAATCAAAAAACTGTGATATATTGTTCTAAATCATAAACCGGTCGCTTAGTTCAGTTGGTTAGAACGCATCCTTCACACGGATGAGGTCGAGAGTTCGAGTCTCCCAGCGACCACCAGGCTTCACAAAGGCAACCAAATTTTTGGTTGCCTTTTTTACGCCCGGGCAAGCCGGAGGCGCAGACCGGAGCGGAAATTGGCGCAAGCCAAAGTGAAGCCTGCCACGGCGTAGAGTTGCGATAGCAACCCGAAGCCGGGCAATCGGTCATAGAAATTACGAAGATGGGTATTTTGGTTGCCTTTTTTACGCCCGGGCAAGCCGGAGGCGCAGACCGGAGCGGAAATTGGCGCAAGCCAAAGTGAAGCCTGCCACGGCGTAGAGTTGCGCAGCAACCCGAAGCCGGGCAATCGGTCATAGAAATTACGAAGATGGGTATTTTGTTTGCCTTTTTTACGCCCGGGCAAGCCGGAGGCGCAGACCGGAGCGGAAATTGGCGCAAGCCAAAGTGAAGCCTGCCACGGCGTAGAGTTGCGATAGCAACCCGAAGCCGGGCAATCGGGCAAGTTGTATTATCGGAAGGACGGCAATATGGCAAAATTCTATTATGTTTATTTGTTAGTTGATGTTGCAACAGAAACGCACCGTTATACCGGAGTTACAGAAGATTTGCAAGCCCGTCTTGCAAAACACAACGAAGGAGGAGTTCCACATACCTCCAAATTTAAACCGTGGAAAATTGACACAGCAGTTGCGTTTTCGTCTAAAGAAAAGGCTTATGCTTTTGAAGCATATTTGAAAACACATTCCGGCAGATCATTCGCTAATCGCCACTTCTGATTTACAGCAAAACATTTATCCCAACTTATAAGTGTCTGCGATGAGTTATTTTTTTGCGGGGAGCAGTTTAAAGCACTCAAAAAAACGTCTGCCTTGAGTTTCTGCGTCAGGAGATTTCCAATCAGATTTTTTGCCTCTTTCGCTCCAGCCGACCCGATAAACCAAAGTATCCGGTTCAAGAGGATCAAAGAAAAAATAGGATTCTTCCCGCAAATAGAGATCACGCCCCTTTTCAAAGGTTTCCAAATAAACATAAACGGCAGGCAGCCCCTTGAAATAACATTGTTCAATTTTCAATGCGGAGCGCTGGATCTTGGAACCGGGAACCTGACGATAGGAATATTCAAGATACTGCTGCAAATTTTTTGTATCCGGCTTTTGAATATAGTGCCGCCGCTTTGCCGCAATACAAACGACAGAGTAAAGTTTTTCTGCCTGAGTGAGTTTTGACGCCCAGAAGGCACTGTTCACACTGTTTTTGCGTACAGGGATAAGAAAACCGTCATTTTCATCCCAATCAAACCCGAATGTACTGTAATGGATCTCTTTGTAGAGCGAATTGCGTGCGCTGACCACGGGAACGCCTTTGTAATTTTGGGCTGGCACAACTCGATCCCCCATTTGCAGAACCGGACCGAAACAACCACAGAGAAAAACAGCAAGCAATGCTGCAGAAAATATTTTCATTTTGCTTTTGCCTGAATGTCTGATTATTTGCAGAGGGGCACGATATCGATCACATCGGCCCATTCCGAGTCAGGATCTTCGGTAATGTACCGGATTTTATCCTCAAGCTGTTCCCAGAGCGGACCATAATCCAGTGTTTCGTAGGTATGACCCCAGAAGTAAAAGACGCCGTGTTCTTTGGCGGCTTCATACATTCTGTAAAACTCTGAATTCTGGAAATGGCAATGACTTTTCAGCAGCATGGTATCGGGACAATCGGTGACATTTTTCGTGTATTGTGTTGTCCGCGCATAGCGGAATCCCGCTTCACGCAGCAGATCGCAAGTGGATGGCGTATTCGCGCCGCAGGGCCACGCAAAGCCAGGACATTCCTGCTGAAAAACATCTTCCAGATACTTTTTGCAATCCACAGCCGCCTTGATAAATTCCTCATCGGGACAATATCCGGCACATTCGTGTTTCCAGCAGTGGGACGCCACCTGAAATCCGCCGTAAACATCTTTCAGTTCGTTCAGCCCGACTTTGCCAACGCAGAACCCCAGATGACACCAGCCCGGACGTTTGGGATCGTGATTCCAGTAGGTCGGCGTCCGTTCCGGCTGCATATTGCCGATACACAGATTGAAGGTGGCTTTTGCATTGTATTTCCGGAGCATTTCCGTGAAACGGATATCGGTCGCCACGCCGTCATCCCAACATTGCACAACTTTCATCTTTGCCATATTTTTACCTCATTGTCAGTTGCATGGATACAAAAAAACCGGTACATCGCTGTACCGGTTTGTAATTCGGGATCAAACTGAAATCAGTTCAGGTTGAAAGAAGACCAGGTACCTTTGGTCTGGGAGTTGCCGCCGACCTTGTCGGGCCAGTTGGTGGCGGTGGAGGACTGAACGGAACCGTCAACGCGCAGCCAACGACCGTTGGTGTCGTGGTTCCAGCCATTGCTCAGGTTCTTTTCAGTGGCGGTGCCGACGCAGTTGGCGTCACTGAGGATACCGCTGCCCTGTTTCATGGTAGCAGTGGAAACGCCGTTCTGGTTCTGCGGATCTTCACCGGTGAAGTAGGCATAGGAGATGTTGTCCTTGTCGAAATCAGTATCGGTAACGTCTTTTCTGTCCTTCGTGGCGCCAACGTTGTTTGCGCGGGTGGAGGAGGGGCAGAGGTACAGAGCGGGTTCTTCACCGACCTGGCTCTTACGGAGAATGATCAGGTTCTTGGCGTGTTTCTCACCGCCGCCTGCCTTGGTGTCCTGACCTTCGGCATAGGGGAAGGCGTTTTCATTGTCCATGGAGTAAGCCATGAGGGCTTTACCCAGCTGGGACAGGTTGGACGTACATTTCGTCTGCAGAGAACGTTCTTTCATACTGCCGACCACGGGGAACAGCATAGTTGCGAGCACTGCGATAATCGCGATAACGACGAGCAGTTCGATCAGGGTAAACTGTTTTTTCTTCATCTTGTCTTTCTCCTAAAGGTGATAAAGTTTTTTGTTTCTTGGCTCTGTCTTATCATAAGTATACCCGTTTTCTGCCAGAAAACAAGTGGAAAACATCAAAAATAGTAAAAAAATGCGCAATTTTGTACTTTTTTCAGAAAAAATCCGGAAAAAATCGCCGTGCGCCCTGTGTTATTTTTGACGGAAAACCTGAAAATGCGCACCCGTCTTGCTTTTTTCGCACGGCGCGTTATATTATAATGTGGATTACATCTATCGAAAAGGAGATCACCGACCATGGATAAAAATCTGTTTCATCAGGATGCCGATACTGCCAACGGCACCATCCAGATGACCAGTGCCGAGTTCGAAGAGTTGAGCGAAGGCAGCAACAATCCGGAAACTCTGCTGGATCCCGATAAACTGGATCTGGCGGACGATTCTATGGAACGCCTGTCCAAAAAACCTCTCCGGAAATACCGTTTTATCAGAAGCATCGGCAGAGGCGGTATGAAAATGGTGCTTCAGGTGAAAGATATGGACGCCACGCGCGATGTCGCTATGGCGGTCCTGCCCGATGCCGCCGCACGGCCCCAGTCGGATATTGTCCGCTTCATTCAGGAAGCACGGATCACTGCCAGCCTCGAACATCCCAATATCGTGCCGGTCCACGATATCGGCGTGGATTCCACAGGCGCACCGTACTATACCATGAAACTCCTGCGCGGACGCACCCTCGCCTCTCTGATCAAAATGCTGGGATCCGGCGATCCGGGATTTGTTGCGGAATACGATACGGTCCGGCTGCTCCGCATCTTTCTCAAAATCTGTTACGGCGTGGCATTTGCCCATTCCCGCGGCGTCATCCATCTCGATCTCAAGCCGGAAAATATTCAAATCGGGGACTTCGGTGAAGTGCTGATCATGGATTGGGGACTGGCAAAAGTTCTGGAATCACAGGGAAAAGCCGGAAAAAAAGACGACAGCGACACCACCCTCGCACATACCGATCCCCACCTGCCCCATTATTCCGGAACGACTCAGGACGGCATCATGAAGGGAACGCCCGGGTATATGGCGCCCGAACAAGCCGCCGGTATGAACAGTTCAAAGGATACACGTACCGACATTTACTCCCTCGGTGCCATCCTTTATTCCATGATGACATGGTGCGATCCCCTCGAACAGAAGGAAGTGATGGACCGTGTTGCCGCCACCCTGGATAACGATATCATTCCGCCGCGGGAACGCACGCCCGATCGGGAGATCCCCGCCGCGATCGAAGCCGTCATTATGAAAGCCATGAGCCTTCATCCCGATGACAGATACCAGAGCGTGCGGGAACTGCGGAACGAGGTGAACGCATTTATCAACGGATACGCCACCGTCGCAGAAAAAGCAAGTTTCGTCAAAAAATCTCTGCTGTTCGTCAAACGCAATATTATCCTTGCCGGTTTTATGGCGGTGGTGGCGTTCCTGATCGCAGCCGGTGCAACTTATATGGTCCAGTCCCAGCAGCGCCACAAAGCCGCATGGAAAACGGTGGCGGAATGGAAATTCGCACCCGGAAAATCTGTAACTGATTGCCATGTCGCCGATCAGAAAAATTCACAAAGACGCCCTGCCCGCCTGACATCATCCGGCGGACTTGTCCTCAATACCGGCGAATGGTTCTGGATCGATCGGCAGAACCGGGAAAATATCCGGCTGGAAATGACAGCTCAAATGACGGATCCGAAGGGTGCATTCGATGTCGTCATACGCGGACATGATATTCCGGTTCAAGGAGATATGATCCCTTACGGTCTGTCCGTCAGATTTGCAAATGACGGCTTGATGGATATGATCGTCCGTCGTGCCGTTGGCAGAATGCCGGAACCCATCGCCGCCATCCCCACAAAGATCAAACCGGGTGACAACCGCATCGTCATCACGCTCACCGGCAACCGCATCTCCGTGAAATACAACGACGAGCCGGAACCCGCTCTCAGCGCAGAAGATCTGCTCCTGCCGGTGTCGGAAAATATTTCCGGAACTGCTGTCCGCACCCGGCATACGCCGCTGGGGGTCCGCCGCGTAAAACTGAACATCCAGACTCATCCGGAAAGTATCACGCCCTGTCTTCAGGGCGATATCCTCGCCGCTGCCGGACTGTATCACCGCGCGTATGATCAATACATGACGGTTGCTGATCTTTATCCCAATAACATCTTTGGAGATGAAGCACTTACAGAAGCATGCCGTCTGGCGGCGTTCCAGATGAGAAATCAGGAATTGCTGGAGCAGGCGCGCCATAATGCCATGAGCCGTCCCGCATTTTCACGGAAGGCGAAATTGCAGGAATACAAAGCCCTATCTCTCTGGTTTGAAGGTAGATACGAAGATGCTTTCCGCATCATCGATCAGATCCTGGCTGCCAATACCAAAAGCAATATTATGGAACAGATCATGACACTGCCGCACAAAAAATTGTCGCCGCAAAACTGTACGAATCTCCTGACACGGATCGCATCCTCCCTGCCCCGCAGACGGTGGCTGGATCTTTCCGGCTACGGAATCGAAGATCTGTCACCCATACGGAAGATGGATCTCCTGTGGCTGGATGCCTCCCGGAACCAACTGAAAAACAAGCCGGAGATGGAAGATACCTTCATGATCCTGACCGGAAATCCGGAACTGGACCTCGCCGCAGAGTCGGCGAAAAAATCAAAATGACGGCAAAATGACGGTTGACAAAACTGTATCTGCGCTGTATATTATTTCCGTCAAAAATGGAAAGGAATTTCAAAATGACGGAAACAGCGCGGATCATTGTCGACTCAGTCGATGCCTTGAGCAGTCACGGCATCTCTGCCATTTCTGCCGCTATCGGTGTCTTTGACGGCGTCCATGCCGGACACCGCCGTCTGCTGGCAGAATTGATGGCGACTGCCGCCGCCACGGATTCCACGCCGGTCGCCGTTACATTTTCCCCGCATCCCCGTCAGGTCCTGTTTCCGGATACCGCCCCTGCCCTGCTCCTTTCACCCGATGAAAAATATGAACGCCTTTTCTCCTGCGGCGTCAAAGCGGTGGTGGTCATTCCTTTCACCAGAGAATTTGCCGCTCTTTCACCCGACCGTTTTATAACAGAATGTCTGCGCAGCCACTCCGTCAGTTTGAAAGGGATCTGCGTGGGAAAAGCGTGGCGGTTCGGGGCAGGCGGAACCGGCAATTCCGATACTTTGACGGAAATTGCAAAAAATGACGGATTCCTTTTCAAACCTGTGGATGAAGTCGTCATGGATGGCGGGACCGTTTCCAGCAGCACGATCCGTCAGGCGGTGTCAAATGGTGATTTTGAAAAAGCAAGCCGTTATCTCACAATGCCTTATGCGATCAGCGGCGTTGTCGTTCACGGATTCGGTGTCGCCGGAAAAGACCTGAAAACTCCTACTGCAAATATTGACGTCAAATATGGTGTCATTCCTCCGTCAGGCGTCTATGCCGCTTATGTTGTGACGGATGGCGTCCGTCATCCTGCTGTCGTCAATATCGGATCCGCTCCCACCTTCGCTTCGTACGGGCAGACGGGACTTTGCCGCGTGGAGGCGCATTTGCTGGATGAAGTGCAGGGCGATCTTTATGACAGAACTTTATCACTGGAACCCGTAAAATATCTCCGCCCGGAGCAGGCGTTTCCTTCTCCGGAATCATTGAAAGAACAGATCGGAAAGGATTGTCAGAGTGCCTTGGATCTGTTGAAAAAAGAAAGGAAAGGACAGGAAAAAATGACCGCAGAGCAGAGCAAATACAGCGTGATCGAATTGTCAGAACAACTTGGCGTGAAACGGACCACGGTCAATGACTGGCTGGCAAAATATGCCGCATATATCGAATTTACCGTTCAGGGCAAACGCCGGACTTATTCCGCAAATGCATTGAATGTCCTGAAAAAAGTGGCGGAACTCCGGGGCAGGGGATTGTCTTCCATCGAGATCGATTCCGAACTGGCAAAACTTTATGCCATTCATCCGCAACCCGAAATGACGGATGAAAAAACACCAGAAAAAAATATGACGGAAACAATGACGAATGTGACGGAGACATTGCCGCAACGCTTTGTCCCGCAAGCAGATAATACTGTCGAACTGCTCCGTCAGTTTCAGTTGATCATGGAAAAACTTGAGCAGTTGGAAGCGCGGGAAACTCCGTCACTTCCGCCCCCGGCTGCCCCCCCGGCACCGCCGAAACGCTCCGTCAGTTCCCTGCTCCTGCTGGTGGTTTTTGTTTTCCTGGCAGCTCTTCTTTCCGCTGTCGGCATCTATGCGCACCGGGAGATGACCGCGATGAAAATCCAGTCCGCCGAACAGGGGAAGGAGATCCGTCGTCAGACTGCGGAAAATGCCGGATTGCGTCGGGAAGTCTATCTTCTCGATAAAAGCCGCAGCGATTTTCAGGAAAATGTGAAACGGCTGGAAGAGGCAATGGCAAAGGAACGGGCAGAACAGCAGAAACGCATCGGCGAAATGGAAAAACGTCAGAAGTCTGAAGCTGAACTTCAGCGCGAACGGTTTGAAAAAGAGCGGCTGGAACTGGTCCGCCAGTTGGAAAAACGGATCCTTGACGCCGAAGCCAAGCACGCCGCCGCTGAAAAGAAACTTCTGGAACAACAGAAAGCCGCCGCTGAAAAAGAATTGAAAGCACAAAAAGCTCAAGCCGAAGCCGCCGCCAAAGCAAAAGCCGAAGCCGCAGCCAAGGCAAAAGCCGAAGCCGCCGCGAAAGCAAAAGCGGTCCAGAAACCGACAACCCCGGCAGCTGTCAAGTAAGAGGGCAGGGGTCTTGACGCGAGCAGAAAACTTGCACTTTGTGCGGTGTTTTCTGCCGTAATTTTTTGCAACGTGTTGCAAAAACGGTGGAAATCAGAAGAACTTTATCCGCCTCCTCGTGCCATTAAGTAAGCGTGAGCGTTACGCAATGGCACTATATGGCACACACTGCGTGCGACCAGCGGACTGCCGCTGGACCGCAGCAAGGGCAGGGCCCTTGACGCGTGCAGAAAACTTGCACTTCGTGCGGTGTTTTCTGCCGTAACTTTTTGCAACGTGTCGCAAAAACGGTGGAAATCAGATGAACTTTATCCGCCTTCTCGTGCCATTAAGCAAGCGTGAGCGTTACGCAATGGCACTATATGGCACACACTGTGTGTTCTGACGACCAAGCAGAGCGTTGGGAGGAAGAACTATATGGCACACACTGTGTGTGGAAAAATGATTTTTTTATGTTTTTTCAAAAAAATGCTTGACTTTTTTCTTATTCCGGCTATATTATTCAATACTTCAATTTTATTGAGGGCGTATAGCTCAGTTGGTTAGAGCGCCACGTTGACATCGTGGAGGTCGTAGATTCGAGTTCTACTACGCCCACCATCCTTCGCTAAAACTACGGATGGCAAGTCAGTCTTGCTATCCGTAGATTTTTTTCCCGGAAAACTGAAGCCGAACACAACTGATCCGGATACTGTTCTGAAGATGTTGGATGTGTTTGCAGAAACGGATCCTGACGGCAGAATCAAAGAAATCATCAGCGTGTTAAAATCACCAGCGCGCACATGCGTGCGTGAGGATCAATCGGGCAGGTCGTCCTGAAAACAGACAACGCCGAATGAATCTGCAAGGATCTGCTGAAAATGTGCTTTATCGCGGATGGGGGTTTTGGCAATCACGTCGCCCTTCTTGATGCAGAATGTCCGGTTGGGTTCTTCCGGGGTCGGCTGGCTGATATAGATTTGCGTATCAGCGGTCTGCCGCGTCATAAAAAATTCCCGCCGGAACATGGAATCCGGGTGATTGCTGCAATAATAATTCACATAGTTGAAATCCTGCGGGAAGTGGGGATCTTCCGTGAAGGAGAAATAGGGAACGAAGCCGTCTTGAGTTTCCGTCTGTACCATGATCCCGAGAGCGGGATCGCGCACCAGCCGGTAATTGCGGAGATTTTTCGGTTGTACGACATCCAATTTGAATTCGAGCGGCGTATTGGGGCAGAGGCATCCCACACCGGCATCCACGATCCATGCATTGCCGTCGCAGCAGACTTTCAGGACTCTGTGGCGGCGCATGGGGACGGGATTTTTTTCTCCGAAGTGCCACCGTGCGAAATATTCCTCCACCTCATATCCCAGTGTGCGGAGGAGATCTGCCAGCAAGCCGTTGAGTTCAAAGCAGTATCCGCCGGATTTTTTTGTAACGATCCTGTCGAACAGGGCATCGGGAGTCAGATCCGGCTCTTTTCCGGTGGCGTGAATGGTGAGGGTGCTGTACGGAACTGTTTCCAGATGTGCGCTCTGGATCCGGAACAGGTTTTCGCGGGAGACGGCAGCGGCATCGGGACAGCCGATACGTTCAAGGTAAGCTTTTGCCATGGAATCAGTCATCATCTCAAATCCTCCGGGTGTTATTGTGCCGTTTTGCGGTATTCTCCGGTCACAAACAGTTTATGGATATTCTGTCCGTAATATAGCACGGAAGATCTTTTTTTCAATACCGTCGGACGCGGTGATGCGATCCGTCTGAAAACAAGATGTCTGAAGTTAATCTTCCAGAGAGTCGGGATAGGCGTATAAACCTTTTACCGTTTTAGCATTCTCACTGGCGCGGCATTGGCGATTTTCAATCCGCGCTGTTTGTTGCCCAACCATATATTTTTTTGCCTTTGAAATGTTCTGTGTTCGTGGGTTTTTCGCCCGGTTTCAGCTGGAGAGAGCCTACGGTTTTGACATCAATGATTTCTGCGTGTCCATCAAAAAAAGAGTGAAGAGTATATCCATCATGTCTGCCTTCCTCCACATCACGCTTTACATCGTGAAAACGTGGGTGTGACTGCATTTCTGCGGCATATCCCACACTTTCAATACTTTCCTTTCCGACTCCCCCACCGCCGTAACCTGCTATATAACCGGGATTTTTGCAATAAAGATAATTGATTTGTTTAGAATATTCCTTGAGTGAAATATGGTGAAATGCGTTATCATCAGCGTTCAGCTCACCGGCTTCTACCGCGTAAGTCCTTAAACTGGGGCGTGCTATATTTGAAAGCAACATCGCTTCAATGGTTGTAGTCATTACCAATTCTTCATTTGTCAGTAAATTCTTGCCCCATACAGAAACCACTTTTTGTGTTTTCGCGCCGTAGTCATTTACTGCAAAGTGTCCATACAAATAGACCGTACCATAGAGAATCGGCGCCATCCGCGCGTGAGACTCTCCTCCTTTTTTGATTTGCCAATGATATGTAGCGGCACTGAGCCAGCCGTTATGCCCTCGATTCCAAGCCGGTACGGCATTTTCGCATATAAATTTCCACCATTCTGCAGAATGTCTTTCCGGAAACTTCAGGTCTCCAGTACCTATGTATGCTGGCAACTTGTGACCGACTTCATCCTCTGCCATACGCTGCTGCCAACGGATGCGATCTGCTGTGGGGATCCTTACGCCCGGAGGACCGCCGGCATAGGAACGGTCCTGGGCATCGTCTTTGATTGCTATTCTCGTTTGGCATATTTCGCCGTTGTTCCGTGCGGCGAACCGCAGATTCATCAGGGCGATATCTTTGATGCGGTTGAGGCAGTTGAGACGCCCCGCCTGGGCTCTGAGTTTGTTCATTGCCGGAAACATCAGTGATACCAGGATCAGGATGATCGCTACCACGGTGAGTGCTACTTGTTAAATAGGGGTTTTGCCGTTGTATTACCTCAAAAACAACTGGCTTTAATATAGCATATTTTCAGTGAAATTTCAACCTTTTTATTTTTTTATTTTTAGAGGGTATAAAAAAAGATCTGCATCCTCTCTTTTTTATGGATGCAGATCCGGTTGTGAAATCAGTTTTTCTGATTTATTGTTTTACATTGAGATTTGTCAAGATTGCGATGTCAATTTTCGTTTTGGCAAGCAGATTTTTTATTTGGGTAATTGCCGCTTCATCATCTCCTGTTATAATCAATGTGGTTTCGTGTTCGTTGTCTTTGATTGCAAGACGCCAGCCGTCAAGGTTCATGATTCCGGCAAGCATGGTTTCTCCGATTATTTTTCCGGATATTTCAACTTTCTTGCTGACTTTTTCAAAAGAGTGATCTTCTTTGTAGATGATTCTTTCTATTACCTTTACCATAAGATTCCCTCCGTCAATTATGATTTAACAGAAATACATCCCTTGGGGATGTCCGGCTTGAGAATTACGGCTTTTTGTAATTCATTGCCGTTGACGACGATTTCTCCGACATCCAGATAACCGGTCATTCCTTGCTCTGTCGGATCTTTGGTGATTGCTATGTCGTATGCACGGTTCAACATCCGTTCTACAATATCCCGGATTTCACGGGCTCCGTTTTTTGTGGTGTTGGTTTGCAGCAAAGCAAAGTCCACAACTTCCGGTGAATATCCGAGAACATTCATATTGCTTGGGAGAAAGAAACCTCCCTTTTCTTTGGCTTGTTCCTGTATGGTTCGGAAATATTCAAGTTTATCATTCATAAACTTGCGGGTGATAAGGCGTAAATGCTCCGGCTTCAAACTGTTGAAAGCAAAGATTCCGTAATTGAATTTACCAAACCTGGCAACAAATTCCGGAGAGTTAAACATCATCACCAACCGCTGGCAGGCAGCTTCGCATTTGCGTGCCATGGAAAGATGGTTATTGCCCTGAAAGATCTCTGCTCCGACATTGGAGGTGTAGAACAGCAAGAATCTGGAAATATCGTAGGTTTTATTGTTCCAAAGGGTAATGCGTCCGGCGTCAATTTGCTGAAGCATATACTTTGCCATATCTTTATGAGCCTTTTCAAATTCGTCATAAAGGATGGCTCCTTCGGTGTTGTTTTCCAGAAAATCATAGAGTCTGCCTGGATCTTTTTCGGAACTTCCGATAAGTTTTCTTCCGACATCACTTCCGGCGGTTTCTCCGAATTCAGACATATCCAGACGGAGCAGTTTTTCATCTTCCGTTCCGTAAAGATAGTGGATCACCTCACGGATAACTTCGGTTTTACCTGTACCTGTCGGTCCGAGAAAGAAAAACACCGTGGGACGGCTGGGATTGCTGATTCCCATAAACCAGTACCGGAGTTTTTCAGAAATAGCGTCAATGACATGATCCTGACCGATGATACGGCTTTTGAGATAGGGTTTGAGACCATCAAGGAACTGCATGGCTTCTTTGGGGGATTTGAACATGATTTCACCTCATTTCTTGTTTGGATTGATTTCCATTTTACCTGAAGTTCTGAGATAGCGGAAGAACATACACAGTCCAAGCCAGCAAATCAGAACAAACATTACTTCTTTTATATCGAAGATATTGTATTGCAGCCACAGAGTCATTCCGACACAGATGGCGTAGTATCCGAGAATGGCATCCTGCCAGATGATTGCCCGCAGAAACTTTTTCTTTTTCCGAGGTTTTCCACTTATCAGAGTATAGAAAATTGCTCCGGCAGATTTCAAACAGGAACAGAAAATATCAAGCACAACGCTCAATGTATAAAAGCATAATGTACTGACACAGCAGTAAAATTTATCGTTATAATAGGCAATGGGGATGTCATTACCGGTTAATTTCAGGAGAAAAACAGTAAGATAGCAAAGCTTATTCAAGCAGATTATCAGCATAATGTTGTTCGTTTTAAGCTCAAGAAACAGAGTTTTATCTGTCTGCAAGTTATAAATTCTTTACAGATTTTCAGCAAAAGAATCAACAAGATTTTTGAATTTTTTTTAGCAAAACCCTTTATTCTGGAAAATCTGATAGGAGGATGTATGTGTCTCTGGCAATATTGGAAACAAATTCCATTCGGTAATAAGAATTATTTGGGTGCAACAAGAAGAATACCAGACCACAATAATGATGTTTTAAGATGTTTTCAGTTTGAAAAGAAAACAAAATCGTGATATAT
Source organism: Victivallales bacterium (assembly GCA_045589595.1). GTDB lineage: Bacteria > Verrucomicrobiota > Lentisphaeria > Victivallales > UBA1829 > SIG77. The sequence continues at coordinate 1,127 of JAZNPK010000032.1, read as the reverse complement.
TACCCTTGAAGGCATAAGATCGCATGGAGGTCTCAATGACAAAATTGACAAAGACAAATGAGAATGGAATAAATTATATCAAGTCAGAAAATCTTTTGCAGGATGCAAAAATTATTATTGATACAGCCAGAGATTACGCATACAAGGCCGTGAATTTTGCATTGGTCAAGAGAAATTGGTTGCTGGGCAAACGGATCGCTGAAGAAGAATTGCGAAATGAAAATCGTGCTGAGTACGGAGCAAAAGTCATCTTCAGTCTTGCAGAAGAACTTACAAATCTTTATGGTAAGGGATTTGATTACAGCACGTTATATAAATTTGTCCGCTTTTACAAATGCTTCCCTGAGATTTTGGACTCGGCAAGTCCAAAATTGGAAAGGTTATCCTGGACGCATTTTCGTGTCCTGCTGCAGGTCAATGATGAGGCAGCCAGACAGTGGTATGCCGCTGAAGCAGCAACAGAGGCATGGTCAGTCAAAACTTTGCAGCGTAATATATCCAGTCAATATTATTACCGGTTGTTGCAAACCAAGACTCCGGATGCAGTCAAAGCTGAAATGGAAACGCTGACAGCAGATTATCAAACAGACAAGTTGGAATTCATAAAAAATCCTGTTGTCGCTGAATTTCTCGGAATGTCTCCTGACTGCGACTATCTTGAAACTCAATTGGAAACTTGCATTATCAATAACCTGCAAAAATTCTTAATGGAATTGGGGAAAGGTTATGCCTTTGTTGCCCGGCAGAAGAGAATTGTTACAGAAAAGAATACCTATTCAATAGATCTTGTTTTCTACAATTACATTTTGAAATGTTTTGTATTGATTGATCTGAAAACTTCTGCAATCACCCATCAGGATGTCGGTCAGATGGATATGTATATCAGAATGTATGATGAAAAGATCAGAGGCGAAGGTGATAACCCCACATTGGGGATTCTGTTGTGCGCCGATACCGATGAAGACATCGCCCGTTATTCCGTTATGCACGGCAGCGAACAGTTGTTTGCAAGCAAGTATCTCTTGTATTTGCCTTCCAAAGAAGAACTTCGTGCTGAAATTGAAAATCAGAAGATGATGTTTTATTTACAGCACAATTCGGATAAAGAAACATGAAAAACGGCAACG